>NZ_JBYJEF010000002.1:0-573070 GCF_057732375.1 Tenacibaculum sp. M1.3A
AACCTTCTAGAGTTTTCTAGAAGGTTTAGTTTTTCCCTTAAATACCATCTTTCGTTATATCCCCATATTCACGAAATTTGATGTGGCAAATATATAATGCTTATTTTATTTTTTAAAGGGGATTTCCGCAAAAAAAAGTGTGTATTACCGTAGCGCTTTTTTTGTTAATTATTATAAATAAAAACACCTATCAATAGCAATGATAGGTGTTTTTTATAATGTTTCTTTTTCAGAATCTTCCCATAGAATGTTAAATTCTATAGCAAATATATACTGCTTATTTTGCTTCACATAGGGGATTACCGCAATAAAAAGTGTGAATTACCGCAATGTATTAATCAAGAATACCTAACTCTTTAGCCTTTAATACTAAATCGGTATTATTATGTGCTTGTAAATCGGTACGAAGTTTAGCCAGTTTACTTTCTATAGAGCGAACTTTAACTAAAGAACCATCAGGTTTTTTTACAACACCTTCTAAATTGGCAATTTTAGCATGGTTTGGTAGTTCTTTTAAAATTTGAATAGCAACCTCGTCCATTTGAATTTCAACTAATGCTCTCTTTAAAAGTTTTTGATGTATTTCATGTGTATAGTATGTTTCACCCTTTAACATTTTTTGAATAGCAAAGGTTAATTCATCTGTACTGCAGTTTCCTTTTAAAATATAGGCAGACGGATTTAAATTATGAATAACATTAAAAACACGATTGGTTTCTGAATGACCAGTGATTACACCTGTTTTTATATCAATTCCTTCTTGCTGAATCGCTTTTATTAAAGCCTCACCGCCATCTAAAATAACGTTTCCGTTATTGTTATCGAAACTTAAATCGGTAAAAACAATATGAAATGGATTGCTATGAAGTGTTGTTTTTATTCTAGAAAAGGCCTCATCGCAAGAGTTTGCGGTTTCTATTTCTAAATTATCAATATCTTTTAAATAAGAAATGATTCCTTCGATAATTAATTGATGGTCATCAACTAAAAGTATTTTTGTTTGTCCAGACATTTAAGGGTATTTGTATGCTAGTTTTGGTTCCGTTACCTATTTTACTTTCAATGTTTAGGGCTCCATTTAACTCATCAACACGTTCTTGTAGGTTTTGTAAACCAATTCCTTTTTTACTAATAGCGGTATCAAAACCAACACCATTATCAGTAATAGTCAAATGTACATATTTTTTATGTATTGTAAAATCGATACTTATTTTACTTGCTTGTGCGTATTTTTTACTGTTTTGAATGCTTTCACGAACACTTAAATACAATAAGCGTTTAATAGCATCATTTATGGTATGCCATTCGTTTTCTTGTAAACCTGCAACAGTTATTCTAAAACCTAGTTCAAAATAATCACTTACTAAGTTAATTATTTGGTCTTTAAAAGAAACTTTACCAAAACTAATACTACTTAATTGATGCGATAAATTACGTACGTTTTCTTTAACGGCATCTAATTTTTTAGCTTCTTCTAATAAATTAGATTTTTCTAATTTTTGATGTAGTAAGCGCAAATCTCCCGCAACCTCATCGTGTAATGATTTTGCAATTTGCTGTCGCTCGTGTTCCCTAGCTTGTACTCTTTCTAACTGTGCCAAGTATAATAGTTTTCTTTTTCTAAAGAAGTAAAATAAGATGCTCACACCAAATAATAACAAGCCACTTGCAGCCGCCAACCAACCAATAGTTTTTTGTTGTTTTTGATAAGTAATTTCTACTTGCTTCTTTTCGTTATCAGACTTTAAAACAGTGTTTTCTTTTTCTTTTTTATCAGTTTCGTACCTAATTTTAGCAAACTGATTTTTTAGTTGACGCTCTTTAGTAAACAAGCTATCATTAAGTTTTATGTATTGTTGTAGATAGCTTTTTGATTGCTCACCTGTTGTTAAGGCTGAAAGGTTTTTTAAAGCTTCTAGCCAATATTTGTTATTGTGGGTTTGTTTGGCATATTTTAATGCTTTATTTGAATGAAAGAGTGCTTTTTTATTTTGATTAATATCTTTGTAATAGTTAGCTATGTTTATAAGGGTGATACTAGCATTACTAAGATTATTATTGTTCTCTCTAATTTTTAAAACCTCATTATACTGTTTTAATGCATTTGTTTTTTTACCTAATTGATAATTACTATAGGTTAAGTTTTCTGATAGTAAAGCGTATTGTATTGGGTATTTCTCTTTAATACTATCAAAAGCTAATCCTTTTTTAAAATAAGGTATAGCTTTTTGGTGGTTGTTTTGATTTTGATAAAGAAGGCCTATGTTATTTATAATATATAAATACCCAATATTGTTATTGTTTATTTTATTATATGTTAATGCTTTATTGTAATAAAATAAAGCTTCTTTTTTTTGATTTAGTTCATCTGAGGCTAAGCCTAAAATATTGTAATTCCTTTCTAAAAATTTATTTGATTTAATAGGCTCTAAATATTGTAAGCCTTCTATAGCACTTACTTCACCACCTAAATAATCTTTAGCTCCTCTTTGTAAATTTGCTAAACTTAATAAACGCCTTCCTGCGGCTAAAGAGTCTTTTAAATTTTTCGAGATGTTTTTAGATTGGTAATAATAAAAAAAAGCACTATCAATGTTTAATAAAATTTTTTGTTCAAGAGCTTTAAAATGTAGGTGTTTTGCTAGTAGAGTAGAATCTTTGGTTTTTAAGAAAAGCTTATGAATATTTTTATTGGCAAAAAGAAGGTTTTCTGTTGATTTACTAAAATAAGAATTAGTTCCTAATAGAATATTAGTTTTTTTTATTAAAGAATCAAGACCAGATTCATTAGCATAAAAAACTGCTTTTTTAAGTAAAGGAATGTTTTTGGGGCCATAAATATTATCTATCTTTTTTAAATAGAAATTAACAGAATCTATCTCTCTATTTTGTGAAAAAGAAAATTTAATAAAGAGAACGAGAGAAAATAAGAGAAAATTTTTAGTCATAAAATAAAAAAACACCCTGTTTTAAACAAGGTGTTATAAATAAGTTTATTTACCATCGCCACCTTGGCTACCACCAGTACCGCCACCAGTACCTCCTGTTCCTCCTGTACCACCAGTTTTAGGGTTATCTGTGTCTGGGCTTAAAGTCATTGCCACTTCTTGTAAATTTTTGTTTTCCATAGTAATAGTTTTTAATTAAAAATTTTAGTGGGGGACTAAATAAAGCAACTAAATTAGTTTGTTTAAAATTAAATAACAAAGAATTAACTGTTTTTTATGATGTTGCCTTCTGTACGTCATTGCGAGGCACGAAGCAATCTTTGGCTTTCGAGTCTTAAATGGAGAGATTACTTCGTTCGTACCTCTCTCGTAATGACGTTTTATTTGTGTTTACGTCATTGCATTTTTAACCTTTGGTCATTGCGAGGCACGAAGCAATCTGTAACTTATGCGTTCCAAATTATGAGATTACTTCGTCGTTCCTCTCTCGTAATGACGTGCTATTTTGCTTATGTCATCGCTGCTAGAGGGAAACAACTCACGTCATTAGGCTAAAAATGAAACAACCTTACGTCATTGCGAGGCACGAAGCAATCTGTAACTTGTGCATTCCGAACTGTGAGATTACTTCGTTCGTGCCTCTCTCGTAATGACGTGCTGCGTTTTGTGTTTGTGTTATTTCGAATGTAATTTTTCCGTCATTGCGAGGCACGAAGCAATCTGTAACTTGTGCATTCCGAACTGTGAGATTACTTCGTTCGTGCCTCTCTCGTAATGACGTGCTGCGTTTTGTGTTTGTGTTATTTCGAATGTAATTTTTCCGTCATTGCGAGGCACGAAGCAATCTGTAACTTGAGAATTCTGAATGTTGAGATTACTTCGTTCGTGCCTCTCTCGTAATGACGTTAGAAAGTGAATAACCAGTTTTCAGATAAATCTAACCAGCTAGGATTATCTAGATTAATTAAATCCTCTTTTCTTTTCCTGTTGCCTGATTTTAATTGTTTTTCTCTAGTAATAGCATCGTTTATAGAAGTAAATTCTTCGAAATAGACTAATTTGTTACAGTTATATTTAGTTGAAAAACCTTTATGCTTTCCTTTTTTATGCTCGTGAATTCTTTTAATTAGGTTTGAAGTCACTCCAATATAAATAACGGTATTGTTTTTATTAGTTAAGAAGTAAACACAAGGGTTTTTCATGTTTTACAATTTACATAATTTTTCGGTCATTGCGAGGCACGAAGTAATCTTTAACTTTTGAGTTCTGAATGATGAGGTTACTTCGTTTATGCCTCTCTCGTAATGACGTGCTATTTTGTATTTCCGTCATTGCGAGGCACGAAGTAATCTTTAGCTTATGCATTCCGAACTGTGAGATTACTTTGTTCGTACCTCTCTCGTAATGACGTGCTGCGTTTTGTGTTTCTGTTATTTAGAATGTAATTTTTCCGTCATTGCGAGGCACGAAGCAATCTTTAGCTTATGCATTCCGAACTGTGAGATTACTTCGTTCGTACCTCTCTCGAGAAGCCTTGTTATGAAGCCATTTTATTAAATAAATCCCAAAGTACAACGCCGCAACTAACAGAGATATTTAAAGAATGTTTGGTTCCTAATTGTGGTATTTCAATACAAAAATCGGCATCAGAAACAACTTCTTGTTGTACTCCTTTTACTTCATTACCCATTACTACAGCGTATTTCTGGTTAGCTTCGGGAGTGAATTTATTTAGTTTTGTACTGTTCTCAGCTTGCTCTATGGCTAATACTTTAACGTTATCTTGTTTAAGTTTTGTAACTAATTCAATCGTGTTTTCAACATATTCCCAAGCAACAGATTCGGTAGCTCCTAACGCCGTTTTATGAATTTCTTTATTTGGTGGGGTAGCGGTAATACCGCAGAGGTATATTTTTTCAATTAAAAAAGCATCCGAAGTTCTAAAAACAGATCCAACATTATTTAAACTACGAATGTTATCTAACACGACAATGATGGGTGTTTTTTCGGTTTGTTTAAACTCATCAACCGTAATTCTACCTAACTCACTATTTTTTAGTTTTCTCATAATGTTTTAATTTTTATGGTGTCATTGCTACTATAAGGCTGCAATCTTATATTTCTGCTTCTAATTAAACAGATTACTTCGTCGTTCCTCCTCGTAATGACGTTTTTTTAAATTATTCCGACCAAAGAGAATTAATCTACGTCATTGCGAGGCACGAAGCAATCTTTAGCTTGTGCATTCTGAATTAAGAGATTACTTCGTCGTTTCTCCTCGTAATGACGTGTTATTATTGTTTCTGTCATTGTGATCAAAGGGAATTAATTTACGTCATTGCGAGGCACGAAGCAATCTTTAGCTTTTTAGTTCTAAACAGAGGGATTACTTCGTTATTCTTCTTTGTAATGACGTGTTGTTTTTTTTGATTTAAAAGAATCACTGTATCAAATAATTAAATAGAATTATATAACAACAATAACGCTTTTCATATCTTCGCAAAACTAATTGAAAAAATCTAAAAAGTTGGCAAAAACAAAGGCAAAAAAGGTGACTCCACTAATGCAGCAGTACAACGGAATTAAAGTTAAATATCCGGATGCAATGTTACTGTTTAGAGTGGGAGATTTCTACGAAACCTTTGGTGAAGACGCTGTAAAAGCATCTAAGATTTTAGGAATTATTTTAACAAAAAGAGGTGCCGGTAGCGAAAGCGAAACTGCTTTGGCTGGTTTTCCACATCATTCGTTAAATACCTATTTGCCTAAATTAGTAAAATCGGGTTTACGCGTTGCTATTTGCGATCAGTTAGAAGATCCTAAAATGACAAAAACGATTGTAAAACGTGGTGTTACCGAATTGGTTACACCAGGTGTAGCCTTAAATGATGAGGTATTACAATCGAAATCAAATAATTTTTTAGCAGCAATACATTTTGGTAAAAAACGAGTAGGTGTTTCTTTTTTAGATGTTTCTACGGGGGAGTTTTTAATTGCGCAAGGAAACGAAGAATATATAGATAAGCTTTTGCAAAACTTCACGCCAAGTGAAGTATTGGTTGAGAAAAAAAATAAACAGCGATTTTTAGAATTGTTTACCAATCGTTTTCATACTTTTTATTTAGAAGATTGGGTTTTTCAAAAGGAATACGGAAACGAATTATTAAGCAATCATTTTAAGGTTAAAAATTTAAAAGGATTTGGTGTTGAAGAGTTAGAACAAGCTATTGTTGCTGGTGGTGCAGCGATGCATTATTTATCAGAAACACAGCATAATAAAATAGAACATATTCAATCGATAAGCAGAATTGCTGAAGATAATTATGTTTGGATGGATCGTTTTACCGTTAAAAACCTAGAGTTATATGGCGGAAACGATGTAAATGCTGTTTCTTTATTAAATGTAATTGATAAAACAGTTTCTCCTATGGGAGGGCGTTTGTTAAAACGCTGGTTAGCATTACCGTTAAAAGACTTAGAGCAGATTAAAAAGCGCCATGAGTTGGTAAAGTTTTTAATAGATAACGATACTTTTTTCGAAACGGTTGCGTATCAATTAAATCAGGTTTCAGATATCGAAAGGTTGATTTCGAAAGTAGCCACGGGTAAGGTTTCCCCGAGAGAGGTTATCTTATTAAAAAACTCGTTAAAAGCTATTCTACCGATAAAAACATCCGCAGAAAAAACGAATAACAAAACAGTACAAGAAATAGGAAAGCAATTACACGATTGTAAACTATTAATTGATAAAATAACAGCATCTGTTTTAGAAGAAGCACCTGTAAATATTAATAAAGGAAACGCTATTGCAAACGGTGTTTCTGCCGAGTTAGATGAATTGCGAAGTATTTCTAATTCAGGAAAAGAGTATTTAGATAAAATGTTGGCTCGAGAAATCGAGCGAACGGGTATTACGAGTTTAAAAATAGCTTTTAATAACGTTTTTGGTTATTATATAGAGGTTAGAAATAGGTATAAAGATCAGGTTCCTGAAGAGTGGATTCGTAAACAAACTTTGGTAAATGCCGAGCGTTATATTACAGAAGAGTTAAAGGAATACGAAACAAAAATATTAGGAGCCGAAGAGAAAATTCAGCAATTAGAAGTAGATATTTTTACAAAACTGGTACAGTTTATTATTGGTTTTGTAAAGCCTGTACAGCAAAATGCTCAAAATATTGCAAAGATAGATGTGTTATTGTCGTTTGCACAATTGGCGAAAGATAACAACTATGTGCGTCCGATGATGGATGACAGTACAGATATTGAAATTAAAAATGGACGCCACCCAGTTATAGAAAAACAGTTGCCAATTGGCGAAGAGTATATTGCAAACGATGTGGTTTTAAATCGTAATCAGCAGCAAATAATCATGATTACAGGGCCCAACATGTCGGGTAAATCGGCAATACTACGCCAAACAGCCTTGATAGTTTTGTTAGCGCAGATGGGAAGTTATATTCCAGCTCAGAATGCCCGAATTGGTATTGTTGATAAAATTTTTACCAGAGTAGGCGCGAGTGATAATATTTCGATGGGAGAATCTACCTTTATGGTTGAAATGAACGAAACAGCATCGATCTTAAATAATATATCTGAGCGTAGTTTAGTATTGTTAGATGAAATTGGTAGAGGAACTTCTACTTACGACGGAATTTCAATCGCTTGGGCTATTGCCGAATATTTACATGAGCATCCATCAAAAGGAAAAACGTTATTTGCTACGCATTATCACGAGTTAAATGAAATGACAAGTACGTTTAAGCGAATTAAAAACTTTAATGTATCGGTAAAAGAACTAAAGGATAGTATTATTTTCTTACGTAAACTGGTTGCGGGTGGTAGTAACCATAGTTTTGGTATTCATGTAGCTAAACTTGCAGGAATGCCGAATTTGGTAATTAGTAGAGCACAAAAAATTCTAAAAAAATTAGAAGAAAATAATGCTCATAAAGAAGTGAAAGAAGTTTTAAAAGATAGTCAACATGAAGACATGCAAATGAGTTTCTTTCAGTTAGATGATCCTTTATTAGAAGACATTCGCGACGAAATTTTAGCTACAAATATTGATACACTTACGCCAATTGAAGCCTTAATGAAGTTGAATGAAATTAAGCGAATGTTGGTTAAAAAATAAAACTGTTTAGAAAGATAAATTTCCGTCAACCTGAATTTATTTCAGGTTCTCATACAAATTGGTTATCAGTATGATTTGATTCTGAAACAAGTTCAGAATGAAGTTTTAAAAACTCTCTAAACAGTTTGTATATTTTATAACTTTCCTCTTAAAACTAAAACAGGAACATTACAATTAAACTCCTTTTTTTGAATCGAATTTTTTTCCCAAAGTTTTTGAAAAAAACCTCTTTTTCTTCTAAAAACACATAATAAATCAGGATTATGAGATTGAAAATGCTCTAAAACTCCTAGAAAAGTAGTTGCGTTTTCTGTAACCGTTAAATTACTATGAGCTTTTTTTAATTCAGCATCTAAAACTAAATCTTCTTCGGTATAGTTAGGTGTTTTTACTAACAGTAAATTAGATGAAGCAACAAAAGTATCTAAAATTTTATGTAAAGGATCTAGTACATTTTTTTTATTCATAACCCCCGATTTAAAAGCTGTTAACACAGATTTTATAGGGATGAATTTATAACCATCAGGAACAACTAACATCGGAATATCAGTTTGTTTTAAAATACTACCAGAAGTACTGCCTAAAAACATTTCTTCTTTAATAGAATTACTTTTAGGGCCCATAATAATTAAATCGATATTTAACTCTCTGTTTATAGAAGTAATACTTTCTAACACATTTCCTTTAGCAGAAATCATTTTTATAGTTACATTTTTTCTGTCAACAGCATTAATCATTGTGCGTAAATATAAATTTGTTTCTCGCTGCATAGTATCATCTGGGTTCACAAACGTACCTGCTTTAGATAATACTTTGTAGGCGCGCATTACAAATACTTTTGCATTCATAGCTTCAGCAAAATCAATGGCATATTGCAAGGTGTTTATAGAGTTGTCTGTTGAGCCAATAGGAACTAATATATGTTTCATAAAATGTTTTTAGTAATTTTAAGGTATTGATGTGGTTAGTAATATACAAAGATATTTAAAATACATTAATTTAAGTAATTTGCTTCTTAATGTACTATAATAACTGTTCTTTTGCTTATAATAAAAAAGTATGAGTTACGATATAAGTTTTAAACGAATTAATAAACTTGCTTTTCCGGCTTTAATAGCAGGAGTTGCAGAGCCTTTATTGTCTACGACAGATTTAGCTATTGTTGGAAATATTGATTTCAAGGCTACAGAAAGTATTGCTGCAATCGGAATTGTAGGTGCTTTTTTATCGATGCTTATTTGGGTTTTCGGACAAGCTCGTAGTGGTATTTCGTCTATCATTTCTCAATATGTTGGTGCTAATAAATTAGCCGAAGTTAAAAATTTACCTGCACAAGCAATTTTGATAATATTGATAACTAGTTTGATTATTTTAGTAATTAGTTATCCGTTTACGAAAGAAATATTCCAGTTTTACAATGCTTCAGGAACTATTTTAGAATATGCTATTGATTACTACAAAATACGTGTTTTCGGCTTTCCGTTTACGCTATTTGTAATTGCTGTTTTCGGTACTTTTAGAGGATTACAAAACACCTATTATCCCATGTTAATTGCTATTATAGGTACTGGTGTAAATATAATATTTGATGTCGTTTTGGTTTACGGTATTGATGGTTATATACCCGCAATGAATATTACAGGAGCAGCCTATGCAAGTGTAATTGCACAAGTTGTGATGGCACTTATTTCGGGGTATTTATTAGTAACAAAAACTGATATTTCATTAAAAATAAAATTGCCTTTTAATAAAGAAATTCCGAGGTTTATAAATATGATTTTAAACCTATTTGTGCGTACAATTGCGTTAAATACAGCCTTATATTTTGCAACCTCTTATGCAGCTTCTTACGGAAAAGAATATATCGCAGCCTATACAATCGGACTTAATTTATGGTTAATGGGTGCCTTTATGATTGATGGTTATTCGTCCGCAGGAAATATATTATCAGGAAAGTTGTTAGGAGCAAAAGATTATACAAACCTGGTTAAATTAGGTAATAAACTAATTATTTATGGTTTTGCATTTGGTAGTTTTTTGGCAGTTGTAGGATTCGTTTTTTATAATTTTATAGGAAATATATTTACACAAGAACAAGAGGTGTTAATAGAGTTTTACAATACGTTTTGGGTTATTTTAGTAATGCAGCCAATTTGTTCGATAGCCTTTATTTATGACGGAATGTTTAAAGGAATGGGAGAAATGAAATATTTAAGGAATGTACTATTACTTTCAACAGGACTTGTTTTTATTCCGACTTTATTATTTTTTGATTCGATAGATTATAAATTACATGCTATTTGGATAGCCTTTTTTGCCTGGATAATTGCTCGTGGAATTCCTTTAATTTTTAAATTTAGAAATACGTTTTTATCACGCTCACAAAAAGTGTAATTTTGAGGATAAAATAATCACAAAATGACCACAACAAGAGAAAACGGAAGTTTATATACGCATATTGATAATAAAATAGCAACTATTGAATTCGGGCACCCGGCAAGTAATTCGTTTCCGAGTGAGTTATTAGCCCGTTTAGCAAACGAGTTCGATAAATTATCAACCAATGAAGCAGTGGCTATTGTGGTGTTAAAATCAGAAGGAGATCGCGCTTTTTGCGCAGGTGCTTCTTTTGATGAGCTCGTGGCAATTGATAATTTAGAAGATGGAAAACAATTCTTTTCTGGTTTTGCAAACGTGCTAAATGCAATGCGCCGTTGCTCTAAATTAATTGTAGGTCGTGTGCAGGGAAAAACTGTTGGTGGCGGAGTTGGTTTAGCAGCTGCTTGTGATTATGTATTGGCAACAGAGCATGCTTCTATTAAATTATCTGAATTTACAATAGGTATTGGTCCGTTTGTAATTGCGCCTGCCGTAGAGCGTAAAATTAGCGTGAGTGGTTTGGCGGAATTAACATTAGATGCATCTAATTGGAAAAATGCTTATTGGGCAAAAGAGAAAGGTTTATATGCTCGTGTTTTTGATTCAATTACCGATTTAGATAATGAGTTAACTATTTTTACTGAAAAATTGGCTTCTTATAATCCAGAAGCATTATCAGAAATGAAAAGCGCATTGTGGAAAGGAACTGAACACTGGCAAGAATTATTGATAGAAAGGGCCGAAACATCGGGTAAGTTAGTATTATCTGATTTCACTAAAAAAGCATTGGCAAAGTTCAAAAAATAAAAATCTTTTTAAAGTAAACAGATGGAAGAAACTAAAAGTTATAAAATAGGATATGAATTAGGTGGATGGATTTATCATAACCCAATAGTATCAATAGCGGTAGGAGTTGTTATTTCAATAGGTTTCGTATGGTTATTAACAAAAATTGCAAAACAAATTCGTACTTTTGGCGAATAAAAAACGTAAATTATGGGTGGAGATTATTTATTTGCCATTTTAGCAGCAGGAGTAGCAATTGTATATTTTTACAATAAATACAGAGGTAATAAAAAACACAAAAGATAGTGAGTAATATTAGAATCACAAAGCAATTTAGTTTCGAAACAGGCCATGCTTTATATGGTTATGATGGTAAATGTAAAAATGTTCACGGTCATAGTTATAAGCTTTCTGTAACTGTAATGGGTCAGCCTATTACCGATAACTCGAATGTGAAATACGGAATGGTAATTGATTTTACAGATTTAAAGAAAATTGTAAAAGAAGAGATTGTTGATGTTTTTGATCATGCTACCGTATTTAATAAAAATACACCTCATATTGAGTTGGCTAAAGAGTTAAAAGATAGAGATCATCATGTTATTTTGGTAGATTATCAACCAACAAGTGAAATGATGGTGATTGATTTTGCAGAAAAAATTAAAAACAGACTTCCAGAAAATATTAAACTTCACGCTATAAAACTACAAGAAACGGATACAAGTTTTGCAGAATGGTTTGCAAGTGATAATTAATATTTGAAAAAGAATAAACATAAAATGCTCAGCATTAAATTAACGCTGAGCATTTTATGTTTATATAAAGAATTATTTGCCATTAAATTCATTCATCGTATTTGCCATTCCGGCTGTAATAAAAGAAGTAATAGCGTTAACAGAAGTTGGTATGCGTTCAATCATTTCGCTTTCTTCATCTTTGTTCCACTCGCCTAATACATAATCTACTTGGCGACCTCTGCCATAATCAGCACCAACACCAAAACGAAAACGAGGGTACGCACCGGTGTTAAATTTATCTTGAATATCTTTTAATCCATTATGTCCACCAGAACTACCTTTTGGTTTTATACGTAGTTTTCCGAAATCAATATTTAAATCATCGGTAATTACCAATAAGTTTTCAACCTGAATATTTTCTTGTCGCATCCAATACATTACCGCTTTGCCACTTAAATTCATATAAGTATTAGGTTTTAAAACGATTACTGTTTTTCCTTTGATTTTTAATTTGGCAATATCCCCTAGTTTTTCAGTTTCAAAACTAGCATCGTGCTCTTTAACAAAAGCATCTACTATTTTAAAGCCTATATTATGACGTGTGTTGTGATATTTATCACCAATATTACCTAAACCTACAATTAAAAATTTCTTCATCGAATGTTGCGCTGTATCTGTTGTATGTGTTTTAGAAAAGTTAAGTAACTTTTTAAATAATGAGTTTAAAACCATGCGGTAAAAATAAAAAAAGCGTTACACAAAGGTAACGCTTTTATAAAATTGTAGTATAATTTCTTATGCTTCTGCAGTAGCATCAGCACTTTCTGCTGCTGCTTTCGCTGCGTTACGAGACATACGTACTTGAGCAACTACTGTGTTATCTGGGTGTAATAAAGCGTAGTTATCATTTCTTAATTCGGTAACATATAATTTATTACCAATCTCTAATCTAGTAATGTTAGCTTCAATAAAGTCAGGTAAGTTAGCTGGTAAAGCCTTTACTCTTAACTTACGTAAGTTGTGACGTAAAGCCCCACCTAACATAATACCTTTAGCAGTACCTACTAAATGTACAGGAATTTCCATAGTTACTTCTTTGTCTTCAAAGATTTGGTAGAAATCTACGTGTAAAATTCTGTCTGTAACTGGGTGAAATTGGATATCTTGTAAAACAGCACTATATTTTGTACCGTTTATTTCAATCGTAGCAGTAAATACATCTGGAGTAAATACTAAAGGCTTGAATGATTTTTCTGCTGCTGAGAAATGTACTGCCTCTTTTCCTCCGTATAATACGCAAGGAACCTTTCCAGCATTACGTAAGGCTTTAGTTGCTTTTTTACCTACGCTTTCTCTTTGTGATCCGTTGATTGTAATTGATTTCATTACTTCTTATTTATTAAATTTATTTACATTAAAAATTGTCCGCTAATTGATGTATTATCATGAACTTTATGCATCACATCAGCGAATAAAGTGGCGCAAGTTACCACTTTTATTTTAGATACACTCTTTTTTAAAGGAATTGTGTCTGAAACAATTAACTCCGTTAGCTTAGAGTTCTGAATTTTTTCATAAGCATCTCCCGAAAGTATAGGATGTGTACAAATTGCACGAACGCTTAATGCGCCTCTTTTCATCATTAAATTAGCAGCTTTAGTAAGTGTTCCTCCTGTGTCAATCATGTCATCAACAAGAATTACGTTTTTACCTTCTACATCACCAATTAACTCCATATGAGAAATTACATTGGCTTTTTCACGTTGCTTATAACAAATAACTACATCGCTTTCTAAATATTTAGAGTATGCATATGCTCTTTTAGAACCTCCCATGTCAGGAGAAGCAATTGTAAGATTATCTAATTTTAAACTTTTTACATATGGAAGAAAAATAGTAGAAGCAAATAAATGATCTACAGGTTTTTCGAAAAACCCTTGTATTTGATCAGCATGTAAGTCCATTGTCATAATTCTAGTAGCTCCCGCTGATTCTAATAGCTTAGCAACTAATTTAGCACCAATAGCTACACGAGGTTTGTCTTTTCTGTCTTGGCGAGCCCATCCAAAATATGGCATTACAGCTGTAATATGTCTTGCAGAAGCACGCTTAGCAGCGTCGCACATTAATAGCATTTCCATTAAATTGTCTGCTGAAGGAAATGTTGATCCAATAAGAAAAACTCTTCGACCTCTTACAGATTCTTCGAAAGCAGGTTGAAATTCACCATCACTAAAATGAGTTGTTTCTATATTACCAAGAGTTACTCCGTATTCTTTAGCAATTTTTTCAGCAAGATCAGTACTTTGAGAGCATGCAAAAATCTTTGGGCTTAATTGATCTACAGGCATTTATAAATTTGTATTTATAGTTAGTGTTGTTGTTAGAGCAAAAGTAAAACTATTTTAAGAGTTTAAAACTTATTTTTAAACGAATTAATTAAAATATTTTATAGATTTGCACACTGCTTAATGCTCGAGTGGCGGAATTGGTAGACGCGCTGGATTCAAAATCCAGTTTTTTCGGAAGTGCGGGTTCGATTCCCGCCTCGAGTACAAATAAAAACCTCAACTATTTATAGTTGAGGTTTTTTAATGATTAAAAATAACATTTATTAATCATGAATTTGAACAAAAAAACGAGAATTTCTTCTAGTTTATTTAACTTTCTATTGTTTTTTTATTTCCAAATCCTATAACATCTAAAACGCTGTCGTATTTTGGAGAAAAAAAGAAATCTTCAAGTATTGCTTTAATATCTCTTTTCTCTGAAGTATTGTTTTGCACTTCTAGGGGGGCAGGTGCATTTTGTAGAACTTTGATTTTATAAGCTTGTTGATAAGAATTTATAAAATCAATAAATGTGTCTTCAAAATTATAATTTGTTAAATGAATCTCATTATAGTTCATTATTTAAATCTTGTTTATACTTATTTAAAAGTGTTCTGGTAAGCGCTAAATTCGCTTTTTTAGAATCAACAGCTAAATAAACAAAATACTCACCACTGGGAGAAATATTTATGATATGTATTTGAGTTTCTAGGTTAAAGTGGATATCAGTTAACTGTTCGTTTAAACCTAAAGATTTCATTGCTTTACGTTTAGCGTTAATGATCTCTACATTATATGCACAAGCTAAAGCAGGATCAAAGCCTTCTAAAGCAGAATCTGATATAAGTGATTCACCTGATGCCATTTCCGCAACGCTAATTCCTATGTATCCTGAAATATTCTCTTTTACATTAGTTACCAATTTGTCTAAAATTTCTTGCATTTTTTATTTGTTTTATAGTTAGTAGTTAAATTCTTTTTTCAAAATAAGTTCTAGCAATCCAATATTTATATTTTTATCTGATAAGAAACATAATATATACTCATTGTGTTTAATAATAAGTATATTTTCATTGTCAGATTTAAGTATAATCTCTTTTAAATTAGCATTAAAATAATTACTAAAAAAATGATTACTCATGTTAAATATAGTAGCCTTAAACACTGTTATTTTATCTTGTAAATCTCCTAAATCATTTTCTTTAGGATAAAAATCAATAGTTTCTCCATCTTCTTTTAAAAGGAAAATTGCTTTCGATTTTGTTTCTTTTAGTAGTTTTTCTAGCTCCAATTTTTTTACTCTATTTATTGAGATAAATCAAAGTTATGATATAAGTAATAATAAGATATTGAACAATAATATTAAATTATAGCACTATATTATATTTATGATCGAAATCTTTGCAAAATATACAGTGTTGATAGGGGGTTTGAGGTGTAGTTTTTTAAGTCCTTGAACTCTAAAATTAAATTTTTGAGTATAAAAATATTAATATATGATTATAAATACTTGTTGTTTAAATTCTTATTCAGACATAATAAAAATAAAAAAAATGAAGTAAACTCTTTTCTACAAAATAAAGGATCTCTTAAGAGTAAAAAACAACTGTATTTTAGTCGGTTTTTTTAAACGATTATAGATATTTATAATTCTGGTAAAATTAATAATGGAATTTTACTGTGAAAAGCAGATTTTTTAATGACATTTTCTTCTAACAGTCGATTAAAAAAATTGTGTTTATGGTTTATTAAAACTAATAATTCGCTTTCTGTTTGTTCTATGTACTTTTCTAAGGTATTAGTTTCAGAGTCATCCCAATCTATTTTTTTATATTCAACACCTAAATCTTTAAAAATTTCTCTTAATTGTATTTTGTGTGCTTTTTGTTTACTGTTTAAGACATATTCTTCAGAGAGGTTTATAACTTCAATTGGGCAATCTTTTAAAATACTTAATTGAAGTAACGATTTTAACTCTTTATTGTTAAAAGATCTTTTATAATTTGTAGAAAACACAATTTGATGCAACAATTTGTATTTATAGTCGGTTGGCACCATTAATATAGGGCAATTATGAACGGTGTTAATAATTTTCATAGTATTGGTGCCAATAAAGGTTTCTTTTAGGCTTTTGGCTCCTTTTGTACCAGAAATTATTAAATCTATTTTTTTGTCAGAAACAACTTCTTTAATCGCGCTGATTAATGAAGTTGCATTAATAATAAAATGATATTCGAAATTTTCGTTTTCTTTGTTAAGAATATCAATTAAGTATTTAGATTCTTCTTCAATCTCATTATCCATTTCATTAAACCATTCTTCGCTTTTTTCTGAACTCAGTAAATGTGGTTTTTCTGCGATATAAACATCTAATAAATAAATACAAATATCTAATCCTTTAAAAAGTTTTTTAGCATAGTTTAAAGCATTAATAGCTGTGTCAGAAAAATCATATGGAATTAATATATTTTTCATAATAAGTTGATTACAATTATTTTATCAAATATAATTTTTTTTAAAATAAAATCAATTATAAAAAAATTAAAAACATAATTTTGCAATAAAAATAACAATGGATAATTTTTTGTTTAACAAATATATTCTACTATTAATTTTATTAATAGTGCTTTCTGTTTCGGTTATTATTACTAAAAAAATAACCAAGAGTTATGTTATTAAAAATGCTATAGAACCTCATAGAAGAAAGTTAATACTTAATCTTTTTTACTTAGTTTACTATGTGTTTGCTTTTTTTTTAATTCTTATAATTTTAGGAATAGAGTTTAAACAAATAGGTGTTTTTGCTTCTTCTATTTTAGCAGTATTAGGTGTTGGTTTTTTTGCACAATGGTCCATTTTATCTAACTTAACGGCTAGTGTAATTTTGTTTTTTTATCATCCAATGCGTATTGGTGATACTATAAAAATTATGGACAAAGAATATGATTTAACTGGTGAAGTAAAAAATATTACTGGTTTTTATGTGATGTTACATATACCAGAAGGAAATAGAAAAATAACAATACCTAATACCATAATACTTTATAAAAGTATTGAGTTGATACAAAATCAAAAATAATTTGTATTTTTAAAAAGATGTCTACTTATTACATAGTTAAAATTAGTATATTTAAAAATAAGAAGATATTTATATAGAAAAAAAACACCCTAAAAAAGCTTAAAATCATGGCATCTATATTTCATTTATCGCTTCCTTGTTTAAATATTAAGGAAACTAAAAAATTTTACACTGAAGATTTAGGTTTAAACTTTGGTAGGGAAACGAGCGATTGGCTAGATATAAATTTATTTAATAACCAATTGACATACGTTTTAGTAGAAAAGTTTAATTTCGAATCACCTAATTACACGTTTGATAAAGATGTTTTACCCTCTTTTCACTTCGGGGTTGTTTTAGACGCTGAGGAATGGGAAAAAATGCATGACAGAATTAACCGCTGGTCATCAGAAACCATTATTACCAAAACATTCTTAAAAGATAAAAACGGAGAACATGTTTCTTTTTTTGTGAAAGATCCTAACGGTTATACAATAGAATTTAAAAGTTTTATTGAAGAGAATGAAATGTTTATGCTATAAAATGGTTTAGCTTACAGAAGAATAAATTTAACCTTTACATTAAATAAAAATATAATATTGAATAATTTAAAAATAATAGGAAGCGAAGAATGGTGTTCATTTAAATCTTTCAGTATACCAGCCATAAAAGCACGAGTAGATTCAGGTGCAAAAACATCATCAATACAAGCTAATAATATCACTAGATTTTTAAAAGATACTGAAGAATGGGTGAGATTTGATGTTAATCCGCTACAAGAAAACAGAAGTATTAGTATAACATGTGAATCTAAAATTCATTCAAAACGTTCAATAAAAAGCTCAACAGGTATTTCAGAACCACGTATCGTAATAAAAACACTTATAACTTTAGGTGATGAAACTTTTGAGATAGAATTAACCCTTGCCAATAGAGATTCTATGGAATTTAGGATGTTGTTGGGGCGTGAAGCATTGTCAAACGGTTACTTAGTAAACGCTTCAGAAACGTATTTATCAGGAACTTTTAGCGAAGAAGATTTAGATGAAAAATATGCCACTTTTAAGAAAGAAAAAACAGGATTAAAAATAGCTTTATTAGCTAGTAATCCACATCTTTTTAGCAACAGGCGTATAATGGAAGCGGGTCGTTTAAGAGGTCATGAAATGGTGTTTCTTAACGTTCAGCAAGCATATATGAAATTTGATGCTAAAGAGCCTCAAATACGTTATCGCGGTGGGAATATTATAGATGAGTTTGATGCTATTATACCTCGTATTAAGCCTTCTGTTACTTTTTATGCTTGTGCTTTAATAAGGCAGTTTGATGCAATGGGAACTTATTGTTTAAATTCTGCAGATGCAATTAATCAATCAAGAGACAAATTGTTAGCAACACAGCTGTTCGCTAAAAATCATATACAGATTCCTATAACAGGTTTTGCAAACTCTCCTTTAGATACAAAAGACCTAATTAAAATGGTAAACGGAGCGCCATTAATAATTAAGTTATTAGAAAGTACCCAAGGTAAAGGTGTAGTTTTAGCAGAAACTACGAAAGCGGCAGAAAGTGTAATTAATGCTTTTAAGAGTGTTAAAACAAATATTCTTGTTCAGGAATTTATCAAAGAAGCTAACGGACAAGATATACGTTGTTTTGTGATAAATGGTAAAGTAGTAGCATCAATGCAAAGGCAAGCCGAAAAAGGTGAGTTTAGAGCAAACATTCATCAAGGAGGATCTGCATCTAAAATTAGAATAACTTCTGATGAACGAAAATTAGCAATTAAAGCGGCTAAAATTTTAGATCTGCCAGTTGCCGGTGTAGATATTATTCGCTCTAATAAAGGTCCGTTATTATTAGAGGTAAATTCTTCTCCTGGTTTAGAAGGTATTGAGGGAGCAACAGGTTTAGATATTGCAAATATTATGATTGAAGCTATCGAAAAGAAGCTTAAGACTAAAAAATAATTACTTCATATAAATCGCTCATTTTGTTTAAATGAGCGATTTATAATATTATGCGTTCTTAGCATAATAGTCAATACTTAACTTATCTGCTATATATTTTGCAGTTTCAATGGCATTATTCTCTTCGTTATGAAATGAAATTTTAAAACGATCATTACTTTCATCCCAAATAATTACCTCGTAAACATCATTGCTATTTAAATAAATTGATGTGTAAGTAAGTTTACTTATATCTTGCCATCTCCCATAACCAAAAGGACCAACAGCATAATACTTGCGATACACATTTTCTTTAAGGTTAAAATGATGATTATTTACAACAGAAGCTAATAACGCAAGTGTTATAATATAAATTTCCATTTCCAGAACATGTAAAAAGGAAATGGTATAATTTTCGATAGTTGATATTGAGGTATTGATAAAAAACTTTACTAAGATAAAAACAGCAAAAGCATAAAGAATAGCTGCTATAAACCGAAAGATAAAATGTTTTTGGCCACCTTTTATTATTACTAATTTATTCATGTTCATGAATCTCTTTTTTAGCGATTTTAAACTCTTCTGGCGTATTGATGTTTCTAATTAAACGATCATCTATTTCGATAATTTCAACATCAGAATTAATTAACATTTTACGCGGGCACGAGTAGCCTTGTGCTAAATATTGTAGCAATTTAGAATACGCCTTTGGTTCGTAAATGGTAATTAAAGGCTCAGGAAATTCTTTGCTTACCCCTTTAATTGCTGTTGCTGTTTTACTCGGATTTCGTTTCTGTAATAATAACTGAATCAAATTATCATTTACAAAAGGAAGATCTGTAGCTACTACCAGCCAAGCTGAATTAGGGTCTTTTTGAAAAGCAGAACAAATTCCGCCAAAAGGACCAAGGTTTAAAAAAGTGTCGTGAATTTCAGTTGGTTTTTTAGAAGGTAATTGTACAGAATAAAATGTTTCTAAAGCATTGTTTTCTAAAAGTTCTTTTGCGTATTCTTTTTGAGGTTTTCCATAATAATCTAATTCAGATTTATCTGCTCCCATTCGGGTACTTTTTCCGCCAGTTAGTACTAATCCTTTAACAGGTGCAATATTTTCTTTTATTAAATTATGAATATGATTTGTAATTTTATCAATATCTTGAATCGTATAGCAGGTGGTATTTTTTATCAGCGGAAATTTTTCAATCAAGCAATTAAAAATCTTAGTAGCAGGATTTAATTTTACAATAAATTGGATGTTTGTTATTTGATCTAATCTCTTTTTTATAGATGCTTCTTTTTCATTATCTAAAATCAATATTTGTTTGGCACCTTGATAATGATTTCCGTTTATAAATACAAAATCATGATTTATAAACTGTAAACGTTGCTCAAACTTATTAACTGTTGATGTTGTGTTTACGTGTAAATTACCTTCATGATGAAAGGTATATTCGGTTACTATGTTTTCATCAAGATTTTTTGCGTGGGAAGCGTCGAAATACGCTAAGTTATAGTTCGATAATTTAGTTGAAACCTTTGTAACTATTTCGGCAATAACTCCACATTTAGTTCCTAAAATAGCAACCTCATTAGTAGCATAATTGTCATTGTGTTTTTTGGTGATATTTGCGTGTTTTTGATGTGCCATCTATAAATTATCTATCTTATTTTGAGAAGCTAAAATCCCTTGAACAATGGAAGAACTAAAACCTTCTTGTTCCATTTTATTTAACCCTGTAATGGTAATTCCTTGTGGAGTGGTTACTTTGTCAATTTCACTTTCTGGGTGATTACCGTGTTGTAAAATTAATTCAGCAGCTCCTTTTATTGTTTGAGCTGATATTTTCTGTGCCATTTCAGAACTAAAACCTATTTCTATACCGCCTTGCATAGAAGCACGAAGATATCGGAGAGCAAATGCAATTCCACTTGCGGCCAAAACCGTTGCAGAAGCCATTAGTTCGTCTTCAATAAAAACTGTTTTGCCTAAGTTTTTAAAAATAGTTTCTACTTGGTCTTTTTGCTCATTTGTGCTGTTAATTGTAGATATACAAGTCATTGATTGTTTAATCGCAGCTGCTGTATTTGGCATTGCTCTAAACAGAGGAAGTTCTTTTTTAATGATAGATTTCAGTTCTGATAAACTTATCCCTGTAACTGTAGAAATAATTATCTGATTTGTTAATTTTATAGCTAACTCTTCTAATATTTGCGTAGTTTTTTGAGGTTTTATGCATAATAAAATAACAGTTGCATTTTTAATTGCCTCGTTATTATTTGAAGTTACTAAAACTCCAGCCTCAGTATATTTTTTAAGAGAGCTTGTTTTTCTTCTTGATAAACTTAAATAAGAAGGAAGTAGTCCACTTTCTAAAAGGCCGTCTGCGATTGCACAACCTAATTTCCCTGCACCTATAATTGCTATTTTATCCATTTTTAATATCCGATTTACCACCAGTTTTTTCAACTAATTTAACTTCTTTAATCACCATTTTTTGGTTGATGGCTTTACACATATCATAAATAGTTAAACAAGTTGCTGAAGCGCCGGTTAAAGCTTCCATTTCAACACCTGTTTTACCTTCAATAGTTACTTTACAAAGCACTTCTAAATTTTCATTATCAACAATATTAATATCAATATCTACACCGTTAATTAATAACGGATGACACATAGGAATAATATCGGATGTTTTCTTTACAGCCTGAATACCAGCAATAATTGCAGTTTGAAAAACAGGTCCTTTTTTAGTAATTAAGTCCTCATTTTTAAAATGAGAAATAATTTCTGATCCTAAAAACATCCTGGCTTTTGCAACCGCAGTTCGTTTGGTGATTTTCTTATCAGAAACATTCACCATTTTAGGTTGATTCTGCTCGTTTATGTGTGTGAATTTGTTCATTTTTTATACCTAATTACAGGAAAAGTACTTCCTGATTTAAATTCAATTTGTGTTGTTTTCGGAATTTCAATAAAACCATCAGCAGCAACTAAACTTGCTAAATCCCCAGAGCCATTTCCTTCTATAGGAGTTGCAATTAAATGCCCAAAACGATAACTTAATTTTACTTGTAAAAAATAAGTTAAATTAGGTTTAAACTTTATGTCATGAGCTAAAATAGCTGTTTTTTCATTTTGTTTTATACTTGCAGATTCATAGTACCACGGATAAAAATAAACCAAACAGTTTACAAAAGTAGAAACTGGATTTCCAGGAAAAGCAAAGACAGTTGTCTTATTGTTTTTTTTACCCTGATAAACATGCTGCTTATTAATACCTAAAGCATCTGTGATGCCGAACCAGAAAGGTTTTCCGGGGCGTTGTGCTACTTTATGAAACAGCTTATTTACATCTAATTCAGTTAACACCTCAGGTAAAAAATCGAACTTACCCTTGCTTACCGCTCCGCTAAATAAAAGCACATCATATTCTTGTAGGTAGCCAGCAATCTTCTCTTTTAAAATAGTTTTATTATCAGTAATATGTGCTGTTTCAGAAGGAATGTTTAGTTCATTTAATAAAGAAACCAACGTGTATACATTAGACCTTCTTATTTGATAATCTAAAGGAGTTTCATGCACATCAACCAGTTCATCACCTGTAGAAATAATCATTACTTTCGGTTGTTTGGCTACCTTAATAGTCGATTTACCTACAGTAGCAATCACACCGATTTCGGAAGGTGAAATAATAGTGTTTTTGTTAATTAAAACAACTCCTTGTGCTTTGTCTTTTCCTTTCGGATGGATGTTTTGATGTTCATTTATAACATCAACAGTAACTTTTGCAATTCCGTTTTCTATAATAACATCTTCATAACGAATTACG
Organism: Tenacibaculum sp. M1.3A; assembly: GCF_057732375.1. Taxonomy (NCBI): domain Bacteria; kingdom Pseudomonadati; phylum Bacteroidota; class Flavobacteriia; order Flavobacteriales; family Flavobacteriaceae; genus Tenacibaculum; species Tenacibaculum sp. M1.3A. Next base: position 23,155 of record NZ_JBYJEF010000002.1, read on the forward strand.
GTATCGCAGTTGTTAGGTAATACAGCGCCAGTCATTACTTCTATGCAGTTTTCCGAATTTTGCATAGATAACTGCTTGCTACCGGCTGGCTGAATTCCTTCAATTTTAAAGTTACGTTGGTTGTTTTTAAAACAAGAGTGGTTTATTGCAATTCCGTCCATAGCAACACGATTAAAAGGGGGGAATTCTCTATCGGCAATAATATCTTCTTTTAAAATTCGGCCTACAGATGTTATAAACGGAATTTCTTCTGTTCCGAAATCTTGAGTGTTTTGTAAAATTATATGTTTAGCTTCTTTTACAGAAATCATATTTTAAGTTATCAGAGGTCTAATAATGATGTCACTTTTGTTAAAAATCAAAGTTATGAATTTATTTAGTCAGAAAATATAAGGTTTACATTTTTGTAGATTTTATATATGTTTAGTAGTTGTTATATTAAGCAAATAGGTGCTTAATTATCAATGAACTTTAAAAGACTTTTTTAAATGAGTCAACTTTATTATTATTTGAGCAATACTTGAGCTTTTTATATGTTTAGTTTTGTATCATCATTAGGACTAAAGCCGAACATCCTTAAAATAGTAGGCATTAACATAAAAATATAAAAATGAAATTAATCAAATTAACAGCTATAACTTTAGTTTTATCATTGGTATTAGTGTCTTGTGATAATAACAAAACAAAAAAGGAACAAATTACTGAGGACGCTAAAGAGTTAATGGAGGATGCTAAAGAGAGCTTAGAAGATGTTGCAGATGATATTGAAGACAGCTTTGATAACCTAAGTGATTACGCGTTTGATAAAAAGACAGATTTAGAAGGGAAAGTTAAGGAGGAATTAAAATACCTTGATACTGAAATTGAAAAAGCTGAGAAAAATATCAAAGAAAATTTTAATGAAGCTAAAGCTGAAACTAAAGAGCAAAACAATAAAATGTTAGCGGAGTTAAAAGCGAAAAGAGTTGCATTAGGGGAAAGTTTTGATAAATTAGGAAATAGTACCAAAGATAACTGGGAAGAAGTTAAAGGTAGTTTTGAAAAAGCGTACAAAGATGTTGAAAATAGCTTTGATAAATTGGCGGATGATTTAGAGAAATAATCTTCTTTATTTTATAAATAAAATTTAAGAGCCGGTTTTTAAACTTACTTTTAATAAAAAAGAGATTGTTAGTTTACAACTAACAATCTCTTTTTTGTGTGAATATATTGGCTTTATAATACATTATTACCCACCAATAGTACTCATGCTTTCAGTAACACTTCCTTTTTTACGGTTTGCTTCTGCTATAAATCCATTTTCGGGTTTTTCTTTTATCAGAGATAAAAAAAGTTCTTTTAAATCGTCGTTACTTGCACCGTTACGAATAAAATCACGCAAGTTAAAAACACCATCATCAAACAAACAGTTTTTAAAAGTACCGGTTGAGGTAATTCTTATTCGATTACAATCGTTACAAATAGTACGTGTAAATGCAGGAATAATCCCTACAGTTCCTTGATGATTTTCGATAGAGAAATTACGTGATGTAGATGATTTTTCTGAAACGATAGGCGCAACAGTATACTCAGATTTTATTTCTTCTATAATTTTATTATAATTCCAGCTTTCTTTAATGTCACGCTGTCCTTTTCCGTTAAACGGCATTTCTTCAATAAAACGAACTGCAATATTTTTATCTTTTGTTAAAGCAACAAAATCATTTATTTCATCAGTATTAAAACCAGATTGCACCACTACATTTAACTTTAAGTTTAAAGAGCTGTTCTCTAATAATTCGAAAGTTTTATATACTTCAGGAAATACATCACGACGTGTAATTTTTGCGAATTTATGAGTGTCTAAACTATCAATACTTAAATTGATGTTTTTTATTTTCTCTAATTTTTCTAAAGTTTGAATATGGTTAGCAACTAATGCTCCGTTTGTAGTAATATTAATTTCTTCTAACAAATCGTTATAAGATAACATGTCTAAAAATGACATAAAATCTTTACGAGCAAAAGGCTCACCACCTGTTAAACGAACTTTATTAACACCTAATTCGGTAAGTACACGAATAAGGCGATACATTTCTTTATAAGTTAATAGTTCTTTTCGTGGCACAATATCAATACCATGAGCAGGCATACAATATTGGCAGCGAAGGTTGCAACGATCGGTTACTGCCAATCGAACATAGCTAATTTGTCTGCCGAAATTATCAATAAGTTTACTCATATTGTAAAGGTATTAAACAATTTCCATCTTCTTTAATAAAAAGGAAGCGTTCATGTTTTTACACACGCCGTTTTTCATTTTATAATCAAAATGTAACTCGTTGTTTATAATCTCAGCATCAAAATAATAGTTTTTAATGGTCGTATATTCTGATGATAATTCACATAAACTAACATCGTGTGTGGCTATTATTCCGGTAGAGTTTGATTTGTTTAGTTTTTCGATGAATTTTTTAGAACCGATTGCTTTATCCATGCTATTTGTTCCTTTTAAAATTTCATCTAAAATGATAAAATAATTTTCTGTTTTAATTTCGTTTACGATAAACTTTAAACGTTTTAATTCGGCATAAAAGTAAGATTCATCATCGCTTAAAGAATCTGAAGTTCGCATACTTGTAATTAGTTTTACCGGATTGTATTTTACTTTTTCAGCACATATTGGTAAACCAGTATTAGACATTACAATTGCTAACGAAACAGCTCTTAAAAAAGTACTTTTTCCTGCCATATTTGCGCCAGTAACAATAAAAAATTCTTCATTATCTATTATAAAATCATTGTCTATCCTTTTTGTAGCATTCAATAAAGGATGTCCTAAATTCAATACGTTTAAAACTGATTTTTCGTTATTTATAGTAGGAAATATATACTGGGGTTTATTAAAAACAAAATTTGCTAACGAATTTTGTGCATCAAAAAAAGAAACAACATTAAACCATTCTTCAACAGTGCTTTTGTAGGTAGCAATCCATTTTTCTACTTTAATAGTGTTGCGAATATCCCAAAGAAAAAGTCCGTTACCAACAACAGCAATAATAATGTTATTACGTTGATCGAAAGCATCTAGTTTTTTAGAAAACTCTTTAAATATGGTAGAAGCCTTTTTGTTTTCTTGTTGAATTTTTGCTTGTTTGTTTTTTAATGTTGAATTGGTGAATTCCTCACTTTCTATTTGTGCTAATAACTGATGGTATTGATTAAATGTTTCTTTAGCTTTGGTAGTTTCAGTCGCTAAATCTTGAATGTTTTTAAAAAAGAAACCAGTAGTTATTAACCCAATTATAAACCAGATTAAAAGTACAGAAAACGGAATAACATCAAAACTTAATAAGCCAATTAAAATAATTGAAATAGCAGAAAAAACATACGAAAAAAGTGTTAAGAAAGCAGGTAGTTTCTGCTCATAAGAATGCACCCATTTTACAATAACAGGTATTGCCGTTTTTGTGTTTATTAAACTAGCAACAGCTGTAAAATGTTGGCGCCATTTTATTTTTAACGCAAGTTCTTGTGCTACTTTTTGTTTTTCTTCAATACTGTTAATATCGTTACTTGTTAAAATAGCCGCTAATAACTTTTTTCCTTCATTGGTTGCCGTTCTGTTTATGTATTGAAAGAAAGAACCAACGCCAAACAAATCGATATCATTGCTAAAATAATGCTCGGGATTTGTAAATTCTTTTCCACTCTCTAAATCAGAAAATGTACCATTTAAAACAGCTATTTCTGTTTTATTAATAGTCAGTTTTGCTTCTAGAAGGCTTTTTATTTGTTTTAAACGTAAGTGTTTTGTTACTAAATAAACAAAAGCAATTAAAGCGATGACACTTGCAATAAAAAATAAGTTGTTTTTTGTAATAGCTATATAGGCTGAAAAAGAAATGGTTAAGAAAGCCAAAAGACGTAAAACACGAGTTATTCGTAATCGTTTTTTTAACGCAATTAAAACGGTATTTAAACTATTGATTTCTTCTTTATAAAAAGGAATTGGTTGTTGCATTGTGTAGTAAATAAATATTAGTGTAAATGTACATATAGCAACTTACATATCTTTATAAAATTGTATTTTCGTTGTATGCCAACTTCATTAGAACTTCAGCTAAAAACATTACCTTCTTCACCAGGAGTTTATCAATATTTTGATAAAGATGAGGTGATTATTTATGTAGGTAAGGCTAAAAACTTAAAAAAACGTGTTTCTTCTTATTTTACGAAGACTCATGAGAATGGTAAAACGCGAATTTTAGTCAAAAAAATTGTTCGGATAGAGCATGTTGTAGTTGATACTGAAACAGATGCATTATTGCTAGAAAACAACTTAATTAAAAAGTATAAACCACGTTACAATGTTTTATTAAAAGATGATAAATCATATCCGTGGCTTTGTATAAAAAAAGAACGTTTTCCGAGAGTTTTTTCTACTCGAAGAGTTGTAAAAGATGGTTCAGAATATTTTGGACCTTACACCAACATGAAAATGGTGCAATCACTCTTAAGTTTAATTAAAGAGTTATACCCGCTACGAACTTGTTCTTACGATTTAAGTCAAGAAAAAATAGATTCTTACAAGTATAAAGTGTGTTTAGAATACCATTTAGGTAATTGTAAAGGACCTTGTGAAGGACATCAACATGAAGATAATTATTTAGAAGAAATTAGGGCAATTCGTAATATTCTTAAAGGAAATTTTAAAGAAATTTTAGAGCGATTACAACAAATAATGCTCGATTTTGCTTCGGATATGAAGTTTGAAGAAGCTCAGAAAATTAAAGATAAATTAGATTCTTTAAAAAATTATCAAGCGAAATCTACTATTGTAAATCCGTCTATTAATAACGTAGATGTTTTTTCTATTATTTCTGATGAAACTCACGGTTATGCAAACTTTTTTAAAGTGATGAATGGCGCAATTGTACAATCTTATACCACGGAAATAAAAAAGAAACTAGAAGAAACCGACAAGCAATTGTTAGAGTTGTTTATTATAGAAACTCGCAACCGATTTAATTCGTTATCAAGAGAAGTTTATGTGCCTTTTAAAGTCAATTTAGGAGAGCAAATTAAAGTGACGGTACCGAAATTAGGAGACAAAAAACGAATTGTAGATTTATCAGAAAGAAATGCGAAGTATTATCGCATGGAGCAGTTTAAGCAAATAAAAATTGTAGATCCAGATCGTCATGTAAAACGAATCATGAGTCAAATGCAAAAAGATTTACGTTTGCATGAAGAGCCACGCCATATAGAGTGTTTTGATAACTCGAATATTCAAGGAACGCATCCTGTGGCTGCTTGTGTGGTTTTTAAAGACGGAAAACCGAGTAAAAAAGAATACCGTCATTACAATATTAAAACCGTTGAAGGACCCGATGATTTTGCATCGATGGAAGAGGTGGTTTTTCGTCGCTACAGACGTTTGTTAGAAGAAAAGCAACCGTTGCCACAATTAATTGTTATTGATGGAGGAAAAGGACAGTTATCATCAGCCTTAAAAAGTTTAGACGCTTTAGGTTTACGAGGAAAAATAGCTATTATAGGAATTGCAAAACGATTAGAAGAAATTTATTACCCAGGAGATTCTGTGCCTTTATATCTAGATAAAAAATCAGAAAGTTTAAAAATAATTCAGTTTTTACGAAACGAAGCTCATCGATTCGGAATTACATTACACCGAAATAAGCGTAGCAAAAGTGCTATCCAATCAGAATTAGAACAAATTCCGGATATTGGTAAACAAACGATTACTAATTTATTACGTAAATTTAAATCAGCGAAAAGGGTAAAAGAAGCTACGTTAGAAGAATTAAAAGAAATTGTTGGGTTCTCAAGAGCTCAAAAAGTGTATCAGTTTTATCAAAAAGAGAAAGAATGAAAAAGTTATTAATAATATTGTTTTTACCTGCAATTATACTGGCACAAAACCAACCTAAAGTAGGCTTGGTTTTGAGTGGAGGTGGGGCTAAAGGTTTTGCCCATATTGGCGTTTTAAAAGAATTAGAAAAGGCAGGAGTACAGGTAGATTATATTGGCGGTACAAGTATGGGAGCCATCGTTGGTGGTTTATATGCTGCAGGATATTCTGCAGATAAAATTGAAGAGATTATTTTAAATACCGATTTTGAAACAATTATAAGAGATAAAATTTCTCGTAGAGAAAAACCTCTTTTTAATAAAGAATATGGCGAAAAATATGCTATTAGTTTGCCTATTAAAGAAGGGAAAATAGGACTCCCTTTGGGATTATCGAAAGGACAAAACATCTTAAACTTCTTAACAGAACTATTAGCTCCTATAGATGATATTCGTGATTTTTCTCAACTACCAATACCCTTTTATTGCCTTGCAACAAATATCGAAACTGGCGCAGAGGTTATTTTAGATAAAGGTTCTTTGCCTTTAGCATTAAGAGCAAGTGGTTCTTTTCCGTCGTTATTAAACCCTGTTGAAATTGATGGGAAATTACTAATTGATGGAGGCGTTGTAAATAACTTTCCGGTTGATATTATGAAGAAAAAAAATATGGACATAATAATTGGAGTTAGTGTTCAGGGCGAGTTATTAAAAAGAGAAGAGTTATCATCTGTTGCTTCTTTATTAATGCAAATTGTAAATTTTAAAATGTATGAAAAATCAGATAATCAAGTTCAGTTGTTAAATTTTTATATTAAACCAAATGTTGAAGAATATAATGTGATTTCTTTTGATAAAAAAGAAGAAATTATTGAGGAGGGAAAAAAAACAGCAAAAACTTTTAAAATTGTCTTTGATAGTATAGCTAAACTCCAATATAATAAAAAGTTACCCAAAAAATTAAAAGTTAAAAAAGAAAAGTTTTTAGTAGATAGAATCATTATTAAAGGAAACAAAAATTACACGAATAATTATATTTTAGGGAAGCTACAATTAAACCAAGGAGATAGTATTTCATACAGCGATATTTCCCACAAAATAAATACGCTAACAGCTTCCAAAAACTTTAAAAGAATAGATTATCATTTTAAAAAATCCTTTAAAGGAAAAAAACTAGAATTAGTAGTGCAAGAAGATGATGTTAATTCTTACTTAAGGTTTGGTTTGCATTACGATTTGTTATATAAATCAGCTGTATTATTAAATTATAACCATAAAAAATTACTAACTCAAAATGATGAATTATCTTTAGATGTAGGAATTGGAGATAAAATTAGATACGATTTTCAGTACTTTGTAGATAATGGATTATTACCTAGCTATGGTATAAAATCTAGATATAATACATTTAACAATGATTTCTTATATGCTACTGATTTAATTAATGTGCGGTATGCCGATTTTACAAACTCATTTTTTTTGCAAACAACAATGGATAAAAAATTTGCAATAGGCGTAGGTGTTGAACAAAAGAAGATAGAAATAAAATCGAGCAATGTATTAAGCAATGGTCAAGAAACCTTTTTTGATGATAGTAATTATATAAATGCTTATTCATTTTTAAAGTTAGATACTTATAATAAAGAGATGTTTCCTTCAAAAGGTTTTTATGCTGATGTAGGTTTTAAATGGTTTGTATGGTCAGATAGGAATGGTAATCTATCAAAATTTGCTTTAGGAGGTGAGCCCTTTCAGCAATTTTCACAAGCCGGAGGAACATTAGGTTTTGCAACTACTTTTTATAACAAACTAACTTTTCAATACACTGCAGAAGGAGGATATACTTTAGGAAAAAAAACATCTATAATGTTTGATTATCGTTTGGGTGGTTATAACCAAAACTATATTAATAATTTCAAACCCTTTTATGGATATGAAACAGGAGCTTTAAATAATCAATCTTTTTTAAAATCAGAGTTTAATTTTAGGTATCAGGTTATAGAGAAGCATTACGCTTCTTTTATTGCTAATTACGCTAGAGTAGATGAAGATGTCTTTTCTGACGCTAATCTATTTAAAAACACCAAATCAGGTTATGCTTTGGGTTATAGTGTTGAAACTTTTTTAGGTCCGGTAGAATTAAAATACACATGGTCGCCAGATCATAATGAAAAATACTGGTTGTTTAATTTAGGTTTTTGGTTCTAGAGTACAAAAAAACCCGTTTCGAAAGAAACGGGTTTTTATTTCATAATAAGATTGCCTTACTTACTTCCTTTTTTTTTCAAAAAGAATTTATATTGTAAGTATTGGTATGCATCTCTAGGTAATATTTTAATCCACTTTTTGTGTTGAACATACCATTTAAAACGAATAGAGTTTACGCCTTTAGTTAAATAAGCAGCTATAAAAGGATGTGTATTTAAGGTAATTTCCTTGTAATCTCTACCGCTATTTAATATGCGTTCTAATTCAGCTTCTATTTTGTCTATTAAAACAATAGGAGCCTCAACTTCTCCGTTTTTATTCGGGTTTGGTTCACGTGTTTTTATTTCTAATTCAGGTCGTACACGTTGTCTTGTAATCTGTACTAAACCAAATTTACTCGGAGGTAAAATTTTGTGCTTTGTACGATCTAATGACATTGCATCTTTTAAATGCTGATATAATTTCTGTCTGTTTTCAGTACTCTTCATATCAATAAAGTCAACTACTATAATTCCACCCATATCACGCAGTTGTAACTGTCGTGCTATTTCAGTAGCAGAAATTAAGTTAACTTCTAATGCAGTTTCTTCTTGGCTTAAAGCTTTGTTTGAGCGATTACCACTATTTACATCAATAACATGTAAAGCTTCGGTGTGTTCAATAACTAAATACGCACCTTTACTCATAGAAACTGTTTTACCAAACGATGTTTTTATCTGACGCTCAATACCAAATTTTTCAAAAATTGGAGTGTCAGATTTATGAAGTTTTACAATACTTTCCTTTTCAGGTGATATCTCTTGTAAATATTCTTTAATTTCAATCATTAAATCTTCATCGTTTGTTACAATACTTGTAAAAGAATCATTCATTACATCTCTTAAAATAGAAGATGCTCTGTTTAACTCACTTAATATTTTTGTTGGCGTGTTTTTGTTAGCGATGCTATTACACATTTTCTCCCAACGTTCCAGTGAATTTTGTAAATCTTTATCTAGTTCTGCTACCTTTTTGTCTTGGGCAACAGTACGTAAAATAAGCCCAAAACCTTTTGGTTTTATGCTTTTTGCTAATTTTTTTAAACGTTCTTTTTCTTTTGGGTCTGCTATTTTCTGAGATACAGATACTCTGTTAGAAAAAGGAACTAAAACTAAAAATCTACCAGCTATTGATAGTTCCGAGCTAATACGCGGACCTTTGGTAGATATTGGTTCTTTTACAATTTGTACTAATAAATTTTGACCTGATTTTAGTACATCATTAATACTCCCGTCTTTATTGATATCATTCTCAGAGCGAAAGTTTTTTAAAGTGAATTCTTTATAATTACCTGTGCTTACCTTCTTAATGAATTTGTTTAAAGATTGTACTTGTGGTCCTAAATCATGATAATGTAAAAAACCATCTTTAGGGTAACCAACATTTACAAAAGCGGCGTTTAAACCAGTCATCACTTTTCCTATTTTTGCTAGAAAAACATCTCCGACTGAAAATTTATTATCGCTTGTTTCTTTGTTTAATTCAATAAGTCTACCATCTCTTAGTAAGGCGAAATCAATATCAGAAGAATTTGAACGAATTATTAATTCTGTTTTCATTCTGAATATAGTTTTGTGCCAACGTAATAATTTTACGAAGACGGATTAAAATTTGTAAACAGGTATAATTTTTATACCGTTTTAAGGTGTTTAAACCTTAATGTCAATGAACTTAAATAAGCTTATAAAAGCAACGAAAAAGTAAGCGTTAGCTTACTTTTTCTTGTGACGATTTGCTCTTGCTCTTTTCTTTCTTTTGTGTGTAGAGATCTTAGCTCTTTTTCTTTTTTTACCGCTTGGCATAATTTTAAATGTTTTATAAAGTCTTTAGAAATAAAGACCTTTGATTAATGATTTTATTCTTTTACAGAAACTTTAGTTTTTACACCCTCTGTAAACACTTTTGATGGTTTAAAAGCAGGTATGTTGTGTGCAGGAATCTTAATAGTTGTATTTTTTGAAATATTTCTACCAGTTTTTTCTGCTCTAGTCTTGATGATAAAACTACCAAAACCTCTTAAATATACATTATCACCGCTCTCTAATGCATCCTTTACCTCGTCCATAAACGCTTCAACAGTTGCTAAAACATCTGCTTTTTCAATTCCACTCTTCTCTGAAATTTTAGATACGATATCTGCTTTTGTCATTCTATATATATTTTGAATTTATTTTTTGAAATGAGGCTGCAAATATAAGATAATTATATCTATTCCAAAAAGTTAAAATTAAAAATAATAATATTAAAGATAAAAAGCTCTAAGATATTAAATCTTAGAGCTTTTTTGTTACATTTTTTAAAATAACATTTATACCTTATCTTAATATAAAAAACCAAATTGTAGGATCAGCAGCACTAGTTAATTTTATTTGCGTTGCAGCAGGGTCAGTAGTATCTACTGTGTACGGTGCATTGTTAGCAATTAAATCAACCAGTGGTTCAATTTGGTTATAAAAAGTCCAATTAAAACCACCCTCAACTTTCGTAATATTAAGTTGATCTGGTGCTCCAATAACTCCTTTAAAAGCTAATAAGTATTGGGCTGCATAAGGTCCAGGGTCAGAAATAAACATAACTCCAGGGCTAACAGCACTACCTGTTGGGTCAGTATTACCAATAAGAAAGAAAGTTCTTAAAGTTTCTCCCCAACGAGCTGTATTTGCTGCATCTACTTGAGCAAACATGTCTATAATTGCAGGTGAAGCAGCAACTGGATTTGTAGGAAGCACTTGCCAATCCTGTTCCATATTTATTGGTGCATCTGGTATCAAAATAATTGAGATAACCACGCTACCATCTAAAGAAACTAACTCATTTGCATCTTTATCTAAAATAAATTCTAACACTTCAACACCACCTATTGTAACGGGTTGGTATAGCTTTATACCTTTGTCAGTATAATTATATGCCATAGGAATAGATTCTTCATCTCCTTGAGGAAAAACCAACTTACTACCTGTATTAGGTAAATCTAAATCAGTACCGTCTATAGCAATAGTGTATGCAGCAGGAGCTAAATATTCTTTAACATCAAGTACTTTTGTTAAATACGCTTCTGGTGATTCAGTAAGCTTAAACATGCGCATTGTATTACTTGATCTTGCACCTTTTAAAGTAATTGAACTCTCTGTTTTAGAAATTAAGAAGAATTCGTAATCTCCTCCTAAAGCATTAGGATTAGACTGATTAGGTGTAGCAAAGAAATGCGTTATTGCATTATGAGTGTCAAAAGTTAAAACTGGTCCTCCGTTAGCAATTATATTAAAAGAATTTGTTTCTCTAGAAGAGAAATCAAATAATTCCATTATAACTTCAGCATTTAAATCATTGTTAAACTTAACGCCATAATTAAAACCACCATAAGATTGTGATTCATCTGGGTAGTATTCCATAATCCATCCATTATCAGATGAAGTTAATAGGTCTTTATATTCGCTAATAGCGTTTTGAATCCTTTCAGAAGAAGGTTCATTAAATATCGCATCTTCATTGTTATCACAAGATATAGCGACACCAACAAATAGCAAAATCGCTAAGGTTTTGTTTATAAATTTTTTCATTTTTCTTAATTTATGTTATCTAAATCTTGTGAACTTAAATTATCGTACCTGTATTGTATCTCATCTCTTAAATCATCAATATCTATTTTCCAATTACTTTTTAAATACGTTTTAATAATTGCCATTTTAGAAGTGATGATTGGTCCTCCTGGTCCTGCATTTGAAATTTTAGTTGCCCAATCTGCCTCTGTAGAAAGAACATAACGAGCAATTAACTCAACGAAATCATCGCTTTCTTGGTTACTCGCATATAATGAAATGAAACCAGCCTCTAAAGCAGCAGCATCACTTCCGTATCCGTCAACAGTATTCCAACTACCTGCTACATATCTCTCACCAGAATCAAAAGTTATTTGAGTGAAATCTGTAGAGAAAGGTATTCTTTGATGCAACACGTGACCAAATTCATGATGTATGGTGTTAAAAAATAATTCATTTAAAGCATCAACATCATTAATATCTAAAGCGTTGATGTCGTATAGAGAAACTTTTACACCACCTTCAGCAGTACCTAAAAGTCTTGAATTGGCATTGTAACCTGCTGAACCAACAAAAACAAGTTGTTTAGGAAACGTTTGTTTTAGAAAGTTTGCAGGAGCTACAATATTATAAGGTTCTAGACATAAGTACTTAATAAGGTTTGCTAACCTAATAGATTTTTCATACTCAGCTGGCACTAACGTATATAAATAGTCAGTTTCAATATCAGGTAGCTTATATAAAATTTCAATATTATAAGGTGCTACAAATTCTCTTTTTAAGAAGTTATCAAATTGATTTTGTGGCCCAAAATCAGTGTTAATTGCGCTTTTATCCGGGTTCGGTAAATCTTTTTCTTCACAACTACCAAGAGTAATTACAAAAGCTAAGATTAAATATTTTATATTTTTCATAATTATAATATTTTAAATTTATCTAGGATTAGGTGTTAAGCCAGCAGAAATAACATCCTGTGGTAATTGTATTGCCTTACGAGCATCATCGGCAGCCAATACATCGACAACACCTGTTCCGTTTTGGTATCTAGGTATACTCATTCCATATCTTTTATTATCAAACCAACGTAAACCTTCATGCATGGTAAGTATTCTTCTTAGTTGAAGTGTGTAATGTAGCATGTTCTCTTGTGTACCTGCATCAATCGTAAACTTAGGGTTTAAGTTTTTCTTCTGTGTTGCTGTAGCCTCAGAAGAATAAGCAACGCCATCATAAAAAGAATTCACCTCAGCGATGTTTGTTTCAGGACTTAATTGATTATAGTTTCTTGTAAATATATTTAAGTCTTCTAAACCATCAGCATATTGCTTTAACATAATATTAGCTTCTGCTCTTACTAATAATGTTTCGTCAGTAGTAAAAGGGTTTCTAACACATCTACTAAATCCAATTCCTGAAACAGCATCTGTTACTTCGAATAGATATGCTAATTTTAAAGATAGAATTTTGTCAAGATTAGCAATAACTATTGAACGAGGTTGGAAATAAGGGTATAATCGTGCATTGCTAGCCCAAGGCAAGGCAACACCTAATGTTTCTCTATTATTAACGGTACTTGTATGATTGAAGCGTTCACCAGCTCTATAGGCTCCAAAAACTACTCCTGCAGAACCACCAGTGGCTTGTGTTAGTAAGTTACCATTAGCTTCTGTATAAGAAATAGGTTTGTTACCATTAGGTATTAACCCTAACGCCTGCCAATCTTTTAATACACTAGTTGGGTTTGTTGTTAATACCACAGATGCATATTCTTTTGCTTTTGCCCAGTTTTCGTAATATAAGTTAAATCTTGCAGCAAATGCATATGATGCTTTTACATTAAAATGATACTGAGGCACATCATAAATATCATCACGAATAAGTGGTAATGCTTTTTCGATATCTTCATTAATTTTTTCATAGACATCTTTTACTGTACCTCTTTCATATTGTGGGTTAAGAGTAGTTTCTGCAACTTGTAAATAAGGAACACCTAAATCAGTAGCACTTGTTTGGGTATTGTAGTGCTGACTAAACATATTTACTAGTATAAAGTGTCCGTAAGCTCTTGCCATTAAAGCTTCTCCTTTTTCTGCAGATAATGTAGCAGGGCTTCCTTGACTTTCAATTGCGTCTAATGCTTGGTTGGCATTTGCAATAGCACTATAAAGTGCACCCCATACAGAAGAGGGACCATCGTTGTCGGTTTCTGTAATTTCCTCCCAATATGCTGTTTGCTCATAAAATCTAGTAGAACCTGGTGCGTTTTCACCATAGTCATCAATATTATCTGAAGATAATTCAGCAATTAAACCATAACTGGTTGTTGGGTATGCTGAAACTAATATCTTTCGGATTTTATTATTATTATCTACTTCTGTTCTGTTATCAGGTAATTCATCTAAAAATTCATCACAAGAAACAACAATAAAAGATAGAAAAAGTAGTGCAAATAATTTGCTTATATTATTTTTCATTTTATTATTTTTTATAAATTATAATCCTAATTTTAATGTAAATGTAAGTTGCTTTGCTAAAGGACTTGCAACTCCACCAGAGTTAAAAAATTCTGGATCTTGCCCGTTTAATTTATCATCTGAATATAATAGTAATAAATTAGTAGCTTGTAATTTTAGTGATAAGCTTTTAAGGCTTAATCTTTCTACAAGATCATTTGGAAAATTATAAGCTAAAGAAACTTCTTTAAGACGGATAAAATCACCTTTTGCTATTCTAGCATCAGAATAATTATACGCATTATATGCTGTTCTTAAATTAAATGCTCCAATTTCTTGAGCCTGTCTTGTTGTTGCAATAACAGGTACATCTGTTCTGTTTTCATCACCAGGTAACACCCATCTATTTTCAAATTCTCTTGGTAAAGCAGATAAGTCTGAATATGATGAACTAAATACAGGGTTTAATCTTATTACATTACCAAACGAATACGTTGTAAAAATATTTAAACGTAAATTTTTATATTTAAAGATATTTCCAAAACTACCTACATCTGTAGGATCTGCAGAACCTGAATATTTTAAAAAATCTAATTTATCTCTTTCTTGAAAATTAACATCTGAAATAGAGGTATTACCATCTTGATCTAAGAATGTAGGTAACCCTTCATCGTTTAACCCAGCAAAAGGAATTGAGAAAATTGCTCTTACAGGAAAGTTTTCTCTAGCAAAACCATATCCAGTAACTAAATCGATTACTCTTTGTTGAGATTCTAATTTGGTTACTTTGTTTTTTGTTTTAGAATAGATAAAACTTGTTTGCCAAGAGAAGTTATCCGTTTTTATAGGAGTTCCTGATATAGCTAATTCTAAACCACTTGACTCCATTTCTGCAACGTTACCAAATTTTGTAATTTCACCACCTATACCTTGTGTATTAATAGGCCCGATAAGATCAAAATTATTCCTTTGATACCAGTCCATACCTAAACTTAAACGGTTATTAAAGAAGCCTGCATCAAGTCCTAAATTCAATTCATGTTTCTTCTCATAGGTTAGTTCGCTATTTTCTAAAGAACTTACAAATAAAGCGCTTTCTTTTACTCCTGCAGACGGTCTCCAAGGGTTAAAACTTCTAATGTCAGCTAAAGAATTAGACACACTTTCTGGCCCCCTATCTGCAGTTAAACTGTAAGAAGCTCTTAGTGTAAGATTTTCCAAAGGACCTAAGTTTTCGAAGAAATCTTCTTCGTGAACATTCCAAGCACCAGATACGTTCCAAGTAGGTAGCCATCTAGAACTAGTAGCTTTTCCTAATTTATTTGATCCTTCGTAACGGAAAGTACCATTAACAGTATAACGTCTTTTCCATGAATAAGTAGCGTTTCCGAAAAAAGCTAAATTTCTATATTTTGTATTACCTACACCGTAATAAAGGTTGTTTTCTTCAACTCCTTTTTTAAATAATTCATATCCATAAAAAGGTACTTCGCCTAATGAGTACTGTAGTCCCCATCCTGTAAAATTAGTTGTACTTCTATCAGCTGAATTCATTTCTGCTCCAGCATAAAAGTTTACAGTATGATCGTCTTTAATAACATCTTTATATGAAAAAGTACCCCTAAGGTCATATCCTAACATATCATAATCTGTTTTTCTATAAATACCACCTTCTGGTAAAACACTTATAGGTACAGCAAAAGGATCATCTGGGTCTGTGTATAAGAATGTATTAGAACCTCTAATTATTTCGTTACCCATAGCTCTGAAAGCATTTGCTTGATTAGAAAACTCTGTTGTATTGTGTTCTAATGAAGAAGTTTGGTATTTTAAAGCCCCTAATACACTTAAATTTACTTTTGAATTTACTTTATACTGTAATTCTCCTTGAAACTTTAAGTCCACAATGTTAATATCAATATAGTTTTCTTCTAATTCATTAGCTATATTAAAATCAGTATAGTTTCTTGTATAATTCTTATTTGGATCTAATGCTCTTGAAGAGTTTAGCGCAAAAGAATATGGATTTATATCAAAATCTCTTTTTACCGTACCACTTACAACATCAACATCTCTAGACAATGTACCTGGTGCTTTTTGTTTTCTATAAGAACCTGTACTAATAGTATTTAAAGTTAATTTATCTGAAACTTTAAAGATTGATTTAAAATTAGCTGTATAACGGTTAACGCTACTTGCTTTAGTCCATCCTGGATCTACTAAAGCACTTAACGAAGCATAGTATGTTGCTCTATCAGTTCCTGAGGACATGTTAATAGAGTGATTTTGCATAGCATTTACATTAAATAATTCGTTGAACCAATTGGTGTTTCTAAGTTCTGCTTTTCTTAAAAAAGCAGCTCTACCCTCAGGGGTATTTTGAACAAGGAAATTTCCGTTTGAATCTAATTGATTAAATGATTGGTACATTTCACCGTACACACCACTATCTCTAGCATTAGCGACACTTCCATAATTTAACCATCCACCAGTACGCATTTCTTCGTATACAGACATTTGCTCTTGAGAATTCATAATGTTAAAATCATTATAAGAAGGTCTCATTCTGTAGGTAGTTTCATTTGTATAGTTTATATTACTAACACCCGCCTTACCTTTTTTAGTGGTAATAACAATAACCCCTGCCATTGCACGTGCACCGTAAATTGAAGTTGCAGAACCGTCCTTTAAAACTTCAAAACTTTCAATGTCATCAGCGTTTAAACCAGCGATAGAAGAACTAATTAACGTAGTTGCATCTCCAGAAGATAAATCACCTGCAGAGATGTCAATTGCATCTTCTAAAATAATTCCATCAACAACCCATAAAGGTTTAGAGTTACCATAAATTGATGTTGCACCACGAACTCTAATTCTTGGAGCAGCACCAAAAGTTCCCGATACATTTTGTACAGTTACACCAGCAGCTCTACCTTCTAATGCTCTACTTATTTCTGGAACACCATCTAATTTTGCATCTACTGCTTTTATAGAGGTTGAGGCTCCAGTAAATAACCTTTTATCTGTAACTGTCATACCAGTAACAACAACTTCCTCAAGAAGATTACTGTCTTCAGTCATAACAACTCTAATAGGAGCGACTGAGTTAACTGTCTTTTCTACAGTTATCATTCCAACAAAACTAAAAACAAGTACACTTTTTAATTTTGTTTTAATAGAGTAATTTCCATCAAAATCTGTTTCAGTACCTTGTGTAGTACCTTTAATTATTACTGTAACACCAGGCAATGGCCCAGATTGATCAGAAACAACACCTTTAATGGTTAGGTCTTCCTGTCCATAGGTGAGTTGAAAAGCTAAAATAAAAAACAGTATCAGTGTTTTTGTAATTTTGTGCATAAAATTAAATATTTGAATTAGTATTTGTAAAATATCCCTTTTATCTAAAGCAATGGAACATATTTACTGCTATTTTTGCTGGTTAATATATTTAAATATTAGAGTAGAAATAAAACACTCTATTAAAAACCTTAAAAATTAATGATTTAGTCTTGTATTTATTTATAGTATATTAAAGATGAATTAGGCTGTGAAAGTAGTGAAAAAATAACAATTTAACTTTTTTTTATGAGTTTTTTTAAAAAAAAACAAAAAAGATAAAAATGAATAAACGAATTTTAACATGGTATTTAAAAAACAAAAGAGATTTGCCTTGGCGTAAAACTAAAGATCCTTACTTGGTTTGGTTAAGTGAAATTATGTTGCAACAAACAAGAGTAGCGCAAGGATTACCGTATTTTATGACCTTTACAAGTGAGTTTGACACAGTGTTTGACTTGGCAAAAGCCGATGAAAGTAAAGTGCTTAAATTGTGGCAAGGTTTAGGGTATTATTCAAGGGCAAGAAACCTACATTTTACAGCTAAACATATAGCTAACGAACTTAACGGTGTTTTTCCGAAAAACTATAAAGAGCTCATAAAATTAAAAGGAGTTGGAGATTATACAGCTTCTGCAATAGCATCTGTTTGTTACGATGAGCCTGTGGCGGTTGTTGATGGAAATGTGTATCGAGTTTTGGCGCGTTATTACGGAATCAGTACGCCAATAAACTCATCACAAGGAATAAAGGAGTTTAAAGAATTAGCACAAACATTAATTGATGTTTCTCAACCAGGAACTTACAATCAAGCAATAATGGATTTCGGTGCAATGCAGTGTAAGCCGCAGAATCCGCTATGCGATTCTTGTCCGTTATCTGAAAGTTGTATTGCATTAGCTAAAAAACAAATTAAGGAACTTCCTGTAAAAGAGAAGAAAATCAAAATAAAAAAGCGTTATTTTAATTTCTTGGTGGTTATTACAGATGAAAAAAAAACAATTATAGAGCAAAGAATAGGTAAAGGTATTTGGCAAGGAATGTATCAATTTCCGTTAATTGAAACAAAAGAACCAGTATCTGAAACAGCATTAGTTGCTAGCGAGCAATTTTCATTGCTTTTTCCTAAAGAAACCTTATTGTCGTTATTTAATAAAGAAGATATTGTTCATAAATTATCACATCAGCATTTATTTACAAAATTTTGGATTGTTAAAATTTCAAATACCGAAGAAAAAACTATTTTATGGCAAGATATTAAGCAGTATCCTGTGCCTGTTTTGATAGATAAGTTTTTGAACGAATTTACAGAGAACAAATAGTAAATTTTGTATATTTGATTTTATACAGTAAATTATGGCAGGTACAATTAATAAAGTTATTTTGATAGGTCATTTAGGTGATGCTGTAAAAATGCATTATTTTGAAGGCGGTAGCGCTATTGGTCGTTTCCCTTTGGCAACAAACGAAACGTACACAAATCGTCAAACAGGCGAGAAAGTAACCAATGTAGAGTGGCATAATATTGTTGTACGCAATAAACTGGCAGAAATTTGTGAGAAATATTTAACAAAAGGAGATAAAGTGTATTGTGAAGGACGAATTAAAACACGTCAGTACGAAGCAGACGGTCAAAAACGTTATGCTACAGAAATTCAGATACAAGAAATGACTTTTCTAACAACAAAAAAAGACTTAACTAACGGAGGTTCTAATACCGAAATAGTACAAAAAAATAATGCTGCACCTAATGTAGCACCACGAAATAATGATGATTTACCATTCTAGTTTACTTAAATTATAAAAATTGGATACAGAACCCAACTCCTTGTTTTTAGTCTTGTCAGCCATTAATTGGTTAACAACAATAAACTGTTTTGCATTACTTTTTTTATTAGTTTGCTCAGCTTTGGTTTCAGGAACCGAAGTAGCTTTTTTTTCAATATCACAAACTCAATTAGATGAGCTTTCATCTTCATTAAAAGGAAAAAGCACCGTTGTATTGCTTCTTGAAAATCCGAAGAAATTATTAGGAACAATCTTAATAACAAACAATTTCATAAATATTCTTATTGTACTAATATTTGCTTCCTTAGGGGAGGTTTTTTTTAGTGGACTTTCTAGCGGAATAAAATTTTTAATAGAAGTTGTTTTAGTAACTTTTTTAATTTTATTGTTTGGTGAAGTATTGCCAAAAGTATATGCGACCAGAAAATCAATGAAATTTGCTAGTTTTATGGCTAAGCCTATTCAGGTTTTAAATATTCTTTTAACTCCGTTAAGCACGCCACTTATAAAGTTAACTAGTATTGTAGAAAATAAGCTAGGTAACAAAAATAACAATCTTTCTGTAGAGCGCTTGTCACAGGCTTTAGAGTTAACATCAAGCGGAGCAACAACAAAAGAAGAGCAAAAAATTTTAGAAGGTATTGTAAGTTTTGGTAATACTGAAACGGTACAGATTATGAAACCGAGAACTGATGTTTGTGCAATTGCAGACGATACTTCGTATGAAGAGGTTTTAAAAATGATTTTAAAAAATGGTTATTCAAGAATCCCTGTTTATCACGAAAATATAGATAATATTAGAGGTGTTTTATATGCAAAAGATCTATTGGCATATTTAAATAAAAAGAGTTTTCAGTGGCAGGAATTATTGCGCGAAGCTTTTTTTATACCAGAGAATAAGAAATTAGATGATTTATTAAGTGAGTTTCAGGAGATGAAAAAACACTTAGCAATTGTTGTAGATGAATATGGCGGAACAAGCGGAATTGTAACGCTAGAAGATGTTATCGAAGAAATTGTAGGAGATATAAATGATGAATTTGATGATGATGATTTAACATATTCTAAAATTGATGAAAACAATTATATTTTTGAAGGTAAAACAACTATTAAAGATTTTTGTCGTGTATTAGATGATAATGATGAAGAGAAGTTTGAAGAGTTAAAAGGAGAAAGTGAAACTTTAGCAGGTTTTATTTTAGAGGTATCTGGTAAGTTTCCTAAAAAGGGGGAGAAAATAATCTTTAATATTTATACGTTTACTATAGAAGCATTAGATAAGAAGCGTATAAAACAAGTAAAAGCAACACGAAATGCATAAATTTTTATTGTTGATCTCAGTAATGTTATTATTAAGTTGTGGTGAAGAAATTTTGCCAAAACCTAAAGGTTATTTAAGTCTTGAGTATCCAGAAACAGCATATAATAAGTTAAATAAAACAAGACCTTACCGTTTTGATGTTGCAAAAAACGCGACGGTTACAAATTTACCGCAAAATTGGTTAAAAATACAATACCCTAAATTAAAGGCTTCGGTAGATATTACGTACCGACCTGTAAATAATAATTTAAAAGAATTGCTAGTTGAAGCTGAAAAATTGGTTTTAGAGCATACCGTAAAAGCCGACCATATTTCTTGGAGAGATTATGCAGATGCAGATAAAAAAATATATGGTAAAATGTGTGAAATATCAGGAAATGCGGCCTCTCAAATTCAATTTCATGTTACCGACAGCACAAATCATTTTTTAAAAGGATCGCTGTTTTTTTACACAAAACCTAATTACGATTCTATTTTACCAGCAGTTGAATATATCAAAAAAGATATGATTCATATGTTGGAAACCTTAGAGTGGGAGGATTAATTTTTGTTGAAGCTATTTCCCGCTTTCCGCACTCGCTCTCTGCGAGGAGCTCAAACAAATGCTACAATCGGGGCTAGAAATTTCATAAAGTTTCGTTACTTCGAACTTATTCTTTCACACTCCTATTTTGTAGTAATAAGTAAAATTGTAATCCGAATAAAATAGCTCCAGAAAGTAAGTGTATTGCTTGCGTTCCGATAGGAAAATCAGCATAATACATTAAAATACCAGTCATGGTTTCTAAAAAAATCAAGAACACAATCCAGTTTACTAATTTGTACCCTAAGTTTTTAATTTGATTTAAGTAAAATATTCCCATATTTACCAATACGATTGCAATGGTAAACGAACGGTGAAAGTAAAACTTAAAACTGGGATTTAGTAAACTATACTGTTTGTTGTCGAATCCGAATAATTTTACTTGCTCATCAATAAATTGACGAACTTGAGTTCCGAGTGCAATTTGAACTAAAGAAAATACTACAGAAACGATTAACAATTTATTAAAAAGCGAATTGTATTTACTTTTATTTGTCTCTTCGTGCGTAGCTGATATATTTTTAGCTTTAGAAACTATAAATAGCAACCATAATAGCAAGCCAACAATAACTAAACCACCAACCATGTGAATGGTAATAATAGTAGGTTTTAAGTTAGAATCTACCACAGTTTTACCTAGCCAAGCTTCAAAAAGCATTAAAAAGAAAGCTCCGAAAGATAAAAGTGTAATGATTTTCTTTTCTCTCCAAAATTTAGTGGAAACGAAAATTAAAAACAAAAACGGAATTCCAGCCAAAGCAGAAGCTAACCGGTTGATGTACTCTGTCCAAGTATGAAATTTATTAAATTTTGCGTAGCTGTGCTTGGTGTATTTAATCCAATTATTATTGTTAAACTCTACTGTTGTTTTCACATCACTCTCAGCAACGAATAAAACCTCGTTTTTAACGATTATCATTCCTTGTTTATATGAAGTGTTGGGTTGCCAAGTAATTTGCTCTTCTGAGGTTGGTGGAATGTAATACCCGAAACATTTTGGCCAATCTGGGCAGCCCATTCCAGATCCTGTCATACGAACTACAGAACCTGCTAAAAAAATAAGGTATACAGCAATCAATGAAATTTTGACTATGAGCGGAAAATGTTTTTTCATCAGAAGAAAAGTTTTTACAAAGATAAGATAATCGCATAAAAAAAGCCCCTCAAAAGAGGAGCTTGATTTTTATTTTTAAGACCAAATTTATGCTTTTTTCTTAGCATCACCTTTTGTGCAACATTCTTTTTTACAGTCGGCATCACAGGTTTTCTTTTCTATGTTTTTTTTCGCACAACAAGCCATGGTGCAACCTTCTTTGCATTCTTTTTTACTTGTTTCTGAAGCTTTGTACATGTCGCCACTACCAATTCCTTCCACAAAAGCAATTAAATCGGCTTTGTTTGTAATGTTTGCATCATATTTTACATTGGCAATACTATCGTTAAATACCACGTTAGCTTCTAATACTCCTTCTTTTTTAGATAAATCAGATGCTATTTTTTTAGCACATCCTATTTCGCAGGTCATTCCTGAAATATTTAAAGAAAGCTCTTTTGTATTTGCAGCAACTTCAGTTTTTTCACCTTTAGTAGCGTCATCTTTCTTTGCTTCGTTTTTGCATCCAACGGACAAAAAACTAACAAGAGTTAAAACGAATATTATTTTTTGAATTTTCATTATTTTAATTTATTGAGTTATTTAGCAAAGTTATTAATAAAATCAAATTTATAGATATTAATAAACGAATTTTGTGCTTAAATGAATTGAAAATGAATAATCAACAACGAAAATGGTTCTATTTAGTAGTTCTTTCACTAGTTTGGGGAAGTTCTTTTATTTTAATGAAAAAAGCATTAATAAGTATATCGCCTATTCATGTGGCTGCTTTACGAACTTTTTTTGCTGCTATTTTTGTGATTATAGTTGGTTTTAAAAGTTTACGAAAAATAAAAAAAAGACATTGGAAATATGTTTTCATAAGTACTTTAGTAGGTACTTTTTTTCCAGCATTTTTGTTTGCATACGCAATTAAAGGAATCGATAGCTCAATAGCATCAATATTAAATTCACTAACACCATTTAATACTTTTATTATTGGTGCTTTAGTGTTTGGTTTTGCTTTTAAGAAAAGGCAGTTTATAGGAATTTTTATAGGTTTGGTAGGAACGCTAATTTTAATTTTAAAAGGAGCAGACTTAAATCCAAATCAGAATTATTGGTATGCTTTGTTACCTATTATTTCTTCAGTGGGTTATGCGTTTAATGTAAATATTATAAAGAAATATTTACATGATTTAGATGGACTTACTATTACTACTGGGCACTTTTTAATAGTGATAATTCCTGTGTTAATAATATTAGGTTGTACAGGCTTTTTTACTGAGTTCGAATTAAATTCTGAAACTAAGCCAGCGTTATTATATATAATTGTTTTAGCGCTTTTAGGAACGGCAATGGCAAAGGTTATTTTTAATGATTTAGTACATATTTCTTCGCCAATTTTTGCTTCGTCTGTAACTTATTTAATTCCGATTATAGCAGTAATGTGGGGAATTATTGACGGTGAGCAATTAAGTGTAATTCAATTGCTTGCTGGTGGAGTTATCTTATTTGGAGTTTGGATTACAAATAGATCAAAATAAAAGAGAGCCAAAACTTTCGCTTCGGCTCTCTTATTTATTTTAACATTTTTCTATTTACTGAAAATCGGCATCAGAAACACCTTCGTTAATTTTTATTTCTTTTACAATGAATTCCATTTTCATAGGTCCGTTTGTTCGGGTAACTTTGTGCGCGAACTTAATCCCTTTGAATTCTTTATAATCAGAAAAAGTTGTTGGAACTTTCATTTCTCCTTGAGGGCCTTTTGCCGTTTTCACTTCTTTTATCTTTAGTCCAGAAGCCACGTCATAAAATATTTCAGATTTACCATATTTAATGACATAAGCATTTTTACCATCAATAGGTTCTACTCTTAATAATTCACCCTTTTTGTAAGCTAAATCTGTAAAAGGAGCTGCTGTAGATTTTGCTTCATCCAACTCTTCACCAGCCATTTCTTTTTTCTGACCTTGAGCTTCTTGATAGCCTTTATCTCCATTAAAAACTACTTTTTGCATTACATTACCCATCATAGAAACTAATACTAATGATTTATTAGGAGCTACATTTTTTTGAACTAAATTCAATTGCATTCCTTGTATTTTGGCATCAGAAGAAATCATTAATGATTTTACAGCTGCAACTTTGTCTTTACCTCCAATTGCAGTAAAATATTTATCTACAACATTAGCAGAAGTCATTCCTGCAGGAACAGGTAGTGTCATTGCAGGCTTAGTAGTAGGATTTCCTTCAGTATCGAAGTAGTTGATTTTATAATCAGAATTTTTTTCTAAATTCTTTAAAACCTCAATTCCTTTACCAGTAATTATAATACGAGCTTTATCACCTCTAAAATATTTAATTGCTGCATTTTGAACATCGTCTAAAGTTACAGCGTTAATATTTTTTAAGTAGTTTTCATAAAAATCTGCAGGCAAGTTATAAAGTGCAATGTTTAAAGCATAACGTGCAGCAGTTGCTGGCTTTTGAACCTCCATTACAAAATCACCAACATATTTAGCTTTGGCATTTTTTAATTCTTCAGCAGATACTTTTTGATAACGAATTTTGTTGATTTCTTTTAGAATTTCTACAACAGAACTATCAGTTACAGCATTACGAACACTTGCTGTAGCCCTAAATGTAGCAGCATCTCTGCTTTGCCTAACACTAGAGTAAGAACCATAAGTGTACCCTTTATCTTCACGTAAATTCATGAATAAACGAGCAGTTCCGCCACCACCCAAAATACTGTTTGCTAATAAAGCAGCATAATAATCTTTATCACCTAATTTTAAATCAATGTTATTTGCAACTACAATTTCTGATTGTACTGCATTAGACATGTTGATAAAGTTAATTTCGGTAGTATTTACGTTTTCTGGCTTAGAAAAAGCAACCGCAGGTACATTTCCTTTTTTCCAGTCACCAAACAACTTTGTTACCATTTTTTTAGTTTCTGAAGGATCAATATCTCCAACAATTACTAAGTAAGCATTATTTGGTTTGTAATAGGTGTTAAAATTATTCTGAACATCTGTAAGTGAAATGTTACCGATAGATTCTTTGGTGGTAAACTCACCAAAAGGGTGATTTTTACCATAGATTAAAGCACCTTCAACTCTTCTAGCGATAGCTGTTACACTTTTTTCTTCAGATTTTAATCCGTCTAAAGTAACTTTAACCTCTTTGTCGAATTCTTCTTGAGTAAACTGAGAGTTCTTAACTCCGTCTGCCATTAACCCTAATACTTCAGGAAAGTATTTTTTTAATGATGCAGCAGCAGCTCCAGAACTAAAAAAGTTAACACGAGCACCAAGATAATCTACCTTTTCGTTAAACTCATCTTTTGTAATATTTACTGTTCCGCGGCCTAATAAACTTCCCATCATACTAGATACACCTGCTTTGTTCCCTTCAATAACAGCTTTGTTATCAATAGTTAAACTTGCAGAGGCTCTTGGTAATTTATGGTTTTCAACCATTATAACCTGTAGCCCGTTTGGCAATGTAAATTTATCAACTTTACCTAATTGCACTTTTGGTGCTGGTCCTGGCTTGGGTTGTACGCTTCTATCTATCTGTGCAGTTGTAGCAAAAGACATTGCTAAGATTGCGATAAGTGATACTATTTTTGTCTTCATAATATATTATTGTCTTTTGATTTATTTCTTTTTTGGTAAATATTCTAAAACTAATCGTTGATTAGGGTTTAAATATTTTTTAGCAACCTCTTTAATTTCTTCACGAGTAATTGAACGGTAAATATCAATTTCTGTATTAATTAAATTAGTATCTCCATATAAAACATTGTAACGAGCTAATGAATTTGCAATTCCTTCAACACTAGCGTTAGCGTTTACAAAATTGTTTTCGAATTTGTTTTGTAATTTTTGATATGCCTTTTCAGAAATCAAATTGGTTTGAATTTTTACAATCTCTTCATCAATTTCTTTAGTTAAATCAGTTAAGGGTGTTTTTCCTAAAGGAAGACCGTAAACAATATACGTTCCGTAATCTTCTTGATTAGAACTAAAAGCACCAACTTGTAATGCCATTTTTTTAGTATCTACTAATTTTTTATATAAAACAGAACTTTTACCATCGCTTAAATAAGTAGAAATCATATCTAAAACTCTAGCATCTCTTGTTTTCATAGATGGAGTTCTGTAGGCATTAACTATTGCAGGTATTTGAATGTTAGCATCGTATGCCTTTGCATTTATTTGCTTGGTAATAGGGTCTTCTTTTAAGAAAGTTCTAGTTATTTCTGCACCTCTAGGAATTGGGCCAAAATAATCTTGTACCATTTTCTTAGTTGTTTTAATATCAATATCACCAGCAACAACTAAAGTTGCGTTATTAGGAACGTAGAATTTTTTATTGAACGCTAAGAATTCAGCTAAAGTAGCATCATCTAAATGTTTCATTTTTCCAATAGTAGTTCCTTTATAAGGGTGTTTTTTAAAAACGTTCTTTTTAACGTTCTCTAAAAAGCTACCGTAAGGTTGATTATCTACACGTAATCTTTTTTCTTCTTTTACAACTTCATTCTGAGTATCAACTCCACCTTGGTTAATAACGGGGTGTAATAAACGCTCAGATTCCATCCATAAACCTAATTCTAAGTTGTTAGAAGGAAATACTTCGTAATAATATGTTCTGTCGTCGGTTGTATTTGCATTGTTTTTACCTCCGTTAGAAGAAACAATTTTAAACCAATCTCCTTTTTTAATGTTTTTGGTTCCTTCAAACAGTAAATGTTCGAAAAAATGAGCCATTCCTGTTCTGTCTGGCTGTTCATCTTTAGCACCAACATGGTACATTACAGCTGTTGTTACTACTGGTGCAGATTTATCTTGATGCAAAATTACATGCATTCCATTACTTAAATCGTACTCTTCAAAGGCTACTTTTTGTGCATTAGCAGCAAAGCCAATAAACAAAACAGCACTAAGAGTTATAATACTTTTTTTCATTGATAAAATTTTAGTTTTAACTGATTTTAATATATGTGACGTGAAATTAAGATATTCGTTACACTAAAAAAGGCAGAATAAATTATTTTTTATAAACTGAAGATTAATTTACTGAATTAAAGCTTGTTTGTTGTAAAAAATGTATATTTGCATCCGCATTTTCACTAAGAAAGTGTAAAATAAGTATAACGCAAAACAAAAAGTATGTACGCAATCGTAGAGATAGCAGGGCAGCAATTTAAAGTAGCAAAAGACCAAAAGGTATTCGTACACCGTTTACAAGACGCAGAAGGATCAGAAGTAATTTTTGATAATGTAATGCTAATTGAAGACAAAGGGAACGTAACTATTGGCGCCCCAGCTATAACAGGTGCAGGAGTAACTGCAAAGGTATTACGTCACTTAAAAGGTGATAAAGTAATCGTTTTCAAGAAGAAAAGAAGAAAAGGTTACAAGAAGAAAAACGGACACAGACAGTATTTAACTGAGATTCAAATCGAAGGAATTGCTGCATCTGGTGCTAAAAAAACAGTAACTAAAGCAGCAGCTTCTAAGGAAGAAGTGAAAGCGGAATCTAAGGACTTAAGTTCAATGACTGTTGCTGAATTAAAAGCTTTAGCTAAAGAAAATGGTATCTCAGGATATACTTCTTTAAAGAAAGCAGAATTAATTGAAGCGTTAAGCAAATAATTAACTTTAAAAACTTAGAGAGATGGCTCATAAAAAAGGTGTCGGTAGTTCGAAGAACGGTAGAGAATCAGAATCGAAACGACTAGGAGTAAAGATTTTTGGAGGACAAGCTGCAATTGCAGGAAACATTATTGTTCGTCAAAGAGGAACAACTCACAACCCAGGTGAAAATGTTTACATGGGAAAAGATCATACTTTACATGCTAGAGTTGATGGTGTAGTTGAATTCAGAAAGAAAAGAAACAACAGATCATACGTTTCTATAGTTCCTTTCGAGGCTTAAGAAATTTTTGATTTAATAAATTAAAGCTCAAACACATGTTGTTTGAGCTTTTTTGTGTTTTAAAACGAAATTAAATTTAGTGCAAAAAAAAACACTACTATAAAGTAATGCTTGTTTTTTTAATTTCTTATTGATTAATCCCCCAATTTATCAATATGATTCCCTTGTGTATTATGACGCAAATATATAATGTAAATATATTTTATAAAGCCACTAATGTGTAAACGGCATTAATTTGTGTATAAATGGTTTTTGTATTGTTTTTTTAGGTAAGTTTTTATGTTTTTTAGACAGTTTCTTCATTTTTTACGTTTTATTATTACATTAATATCAGTTACATTTGGTAGAAATACTACTATATGTTAAAAGCTATAATTGTTGATGACGAGCCTAAGGCTAT
Organism: Tenacibaculum sp. M1.3A; assembly: GCF_057732375.1. Lineage (NCBI taxonomy): Bacteria > Pseudomonadati > Bacteroidota > Flavobacteriia > Flavobacteriales > Flavobacteriaceae > Tenacibaculum > Tenacibaculum sp. M1.3A. The sequence goes on from NZ_JBYJEF010000002.1 coordinate 51,729, forward strand.
ACAAGGGCTTACTTGGGAATTGTCTAATTTTGACACTGATTTAGAAGTTATAGAAACATTTACTGATGCAGAGGAAGCTATAAAATATATTAATAGTAACTCTATAGATTGTTTGTTTTTAGATATTGAAATGCCAACAATGGATGGTTTTCAATTGCTTGAAAAATTAGATAAAAAAGATTTTGCAATTGTAATTACAACAGCTTATAATGAGTATGCTATAAAGGCTCTAAAAAATGAAGCAATCGATTATTTGCTTAAACCTGTAGATTCTGATGATTTGGAAGAAACATTAAATAGAATTAAAAGTCATTACGTTAAAAATAATAGCCACGAAAAATTCGAGCAAATACTTTCAAACTTTAACAAGAAATTTAAAAAAAGAAAAATAACAATAAATACTGATGGAAAATTAATTTTCTTAGAAGAATCAGAAATTTTATTTGTTGAATCTGATGGGAATTATTGTTCTATTCATACCACCAACAATAAAAAAATTGTAGTAACAAAAAAGTTAAAAGAAATTAATTTATTACTCCCAGAAGAACATTTTTTTAGAATTCATAATTCATTTGTTATCAATTTAAATAAGATTAAAGAATTTTTAAGGTCGGATGGTTATGTGATTTTAGAAGATAATCATAAAATACCTGTTTCACGCCAAAGGAAGTCTGACTTTCTAGAAAAATTTTAAAAATGAAATCCTTCCATATAGTATTCTTATTTTTTTTAACTACTAGTATTTGTCTATCACAGAACAAAGTTGATAGCTTGATTACAAGTTTTTTAGATAAAAAAGAAACCAATTATTTTAAAGTTCAACAACATTTTAAAAGAGCGATATTTACTGAAGCACAGATAAAAAGACTTTTAAAAGAAAGTACTGAGAGTGATTATGTGATAGGAGAAATATTTGCAAAAAAGGTTGAAGGGCGTTTATTTAGAAATACAACAGAGTATAGCAAGGCAGTAGAAAAGTATAACGAGGCATTACAGTTAGCAAAACGAATAAACAGTAAAGAAGCAGAGATTGTAATATTAAATCAATTAGGAGTTGTTTATAGGCGTCAAGATGAAATTAAATCAGCCTTAAACCATCATCAAGCAGCTTTAGAAATTGTTTCTAAAATACAAAACCCAAATGAGGATATTAAAAAGAGCAATAGTATTACTATAAATAGTATTGGAAACATTTATTTGGCACTAAAACAATACGGAAGAGCTTTAGAAAAATTTAACCAATCTATACTTATTCAGGATAACTTAAATGATAGAAAAGGTTTAGCAATTAACCATCAAAATATTGGGTTTGCCTATAAAAACATTGGAGATTTAGATTTAGCGTTAGAAAATTATCAAAAATCATTAAGATATAATACTTTAAATAATGACAAATTAGGAAAAGTAATTTGCCATAATAGTATTGCTGATGTTTTAATTCAAAAAGGAAAATACAATGAAGCATACGAATATATTATAGAAGTTATTACCGTAGCAGAAGAAATAGGTAATAGATATTATTTAGCAGAAGTATACAATACGTTTGGTTGGATATCTATAAAGTTAAATAAAGATAAAGATGCTAAAGATTATTTAGAAAGATCACTTAAAATAGGCTTAGAAAATAATATTCTTTCTAGTTTAACATTATCATATGCACACTTATCTGAATTAAATCAAAAAAAAGGAGATTATAAAAAGGCTTTAGATTACTATCACAAATCTATAGATGTAGAGAGAAAAACGTATAATAATAAAAATATTAGATATGTAAACAGCCTTATTGATAGGTATGATAGTGAGGTAAATACTAATAAAATTAAAGGCTTAGCAAAAGAAAATGAAATAGCTAAACTAAAATTATTAAGAAACCGTAATATTTTAATTATAGCACTGGTATCAATAGCTTTATTTGGAGTTTTATTATACTCAATATACAGACAGCGTTTGTTAAAAAATGATAAACAAATATTACTTTTAGAACAAGATGCTTTAAGAATTCAAATGAACCCTCATTTTGTGTTTAATGCATTAAATTCTATTAAGTTGTATATTATTAATAACGAACAAAAAAATGCAGTTCGTTATTTAAATAAATTTTCAAAGTTAATCAGAAACATTCTAGAGTCTAGTACGGTAAAAGAAGTGAGTCTTGCAGAAGAGCTTAAAACAATGAATTTATATATGAGTATTGAAAATATTCGTTTTTCAAATGAAATAATATATGAAGAAAAAATAAATTCAAATGTAAATATGGAAGTTATTAAAATACCACCATTAATTTTACAACCTTTTTTAGAAAATTCTATTTGGCATGGTTTGTCTTCAAAGAAAGGAAATAAAAAAGTAGTATTATCTGTTGATAAAATCTCAAATAAATTTGTTCAAATTGATATAGAAGATAACGGAGTTGGACGTAAAGAAGCTTTTAGAATTAAAAGCAATAAAACATTAAATAGAAAATCGATAGGTATTGATTTGACTAAAGAAAGATTGATGAATTTTTCTTCTCAATTTGAAAATGATTATTCATTGGTTTATGTTGATTTAATAGATGAAAAAGGTGAAATTAAAGGAACAAAAGTATCTTTAAAACTACCTTTAATTTAAAAGTTAAATTTTAACTGCACCCATGTTGTTTCTTTTATTTCGGTGTTTAAATTGCTAAAAGAAATACCAAGTAAACGAACAGAGTTTTTTAAGGATTCTTGATATAATAGCTCTTTTATAATCGGATAAAAATCTTTTTTATCTTGAATATAATTATCAATAGTTTTACTTCTAGTTTGTTGTGTAAAATCGCTGTATTTTATCTTTAGAGTAACGGTTTTTCCCTTGGTATTTGATTTTTTCATTCTGCGTTCTAACTCATCTGCTATTTTTTCAAGACGTTGTAACATAAAAATTTCAGAAGATAAATTTTCATTAAAAGTAGTTTCGGCAGCAACAGACTTTCTAATTCTATTCGGTTTTACCTCGCTATTATGAATCCCTCTTACAATATTGTAATAATGCAACCCAGATTTGCCAAATAAAATAGTAAGCTCTTCTAGTGTTTTTTTCTTTAAATCTAACCCTTTAAAAATACCTAAATTATGCATTTTGGCAGCGGTAACCTTACCGACACCGTAAAATTTATTGACAGACAGTTCTTCTAAAAACGGAACAACTTCATCAGGATTAATGGTTTTCTGACCGTTAGGTTTATTAATATCAGAAGCAATTTTAGCTACAAATTTATTGATAGATATTCCTGCGGATGCTCTTAATTCGAGTTCGTTCCAAATGCGTTCACGAATTTCTTCGGCAATTAAACTAGCTGATAAATTACTTTTTTTGTTATCGGTAACATCTAAATAAGCTTCATCTAAAGACAGTGGTTCTACCAAATCGGTATAATCGTAAAAAATTGCTCTAATTTTTGAGGAAATTTCTTTGTAACGATCAAACCTAGGAGGAACAAATATTAAATGAGGGCATTTTTTTTTAGCTAACATACCACTCATGGCTGATCTAACGCCAAATTTTCGAGCTTCGTAGCTAGCAGCTGAAACTACACCACGTATTTCATTACCGCCAACAGCAAGAGGTTTATTTCTTAAGTCAGGATTGTCTAATTGCTCAACCGAAGCATAAAAGGCATCCATGTCTACATGAATAATTTTACGATATGGCGGTTGAAGAGACATTTTTTGAAGCTAAATTAGAAGATGAAATTACTCATTTAAAAAGAAAAAGCACTCGAAAGAGCGCTTTTAAATTGATTTATTTCTTAAACTTTAGGACTTCAGATCTTCCTTTTTTGAAAATTTTATTACTATTTCCTTTTCCTCTACGAAGTTCTTTTTGCTCTTCAAAAGGCAATGCAGCAATTTCTTTACATTCGTCAGAACAACAAGTATTCATTTTCTCTGAACAAGATTTACATTGAATAAATAATAAGTGACACGCTTGATTCTCACAATTTACATGCTCATCAGATGATTCGCCACATTGATGACAATTAGAAACTACATCATCTGTAATGCGCTCTGCTCTTCTGTGATCAAAAACAAAATTTTTACCAATAAATTTATTTTCAACACCTTCATCTTTTACCTGACGTGTGTATTCTATAATTCCGCCTTCTAACTGAAAAACGTTTTTAAAACCTTTGTGTTTGTAATATGCAGAAGCCTTTTCGCAACGAATTCCGCCAGTACAATACATCAATAAATTTTTATCTTCTTTGTTGTCTTTTAAATCTTCTTCAATAATATCTAAAGAATCTCGAAAAGTATCTACATCGGGAGTAATTGCGCCACCAAAATGCCCAATTTCACTTTCGTAATGATTACGCATATCCACACAAACAGTGTTTGGGTTGGCTAACATTTCATTAAATTCTTTAGCATTTAAATGCACACCTTTATCGGTAACATCAAAAGTATCATCATTTAAACCATCGGCTACAATCTTGTTACGAACCTTTACTTTTAACTTTAAAAATGATTTGTTATCGTGTTCAACCGCAACATTTAACCGAATATCTTTTAAAAAAGAAATAGCATCTAATTGCTCTTTCAGTTGTAAGAAATTATCCGCAGGAACAGACATTTGGGCGTTAATTCCTTCGTAAGAAACGTATATTCTACCAAGAACTTCTAATTCATTCCATTCTAGGAATAATTTATCTCTAAATAATTGTGGATTTTCTATCTTAAAATATTGATAGAAAGAAATTGTTAAACGATCCTTACCGGCTTCGTCAATTAATGCAGCGCGTTCTTTTGCGCTTAACTTATTGTACAGTTGCATGCTATACTTTTTTTAGTTAGTCAAAATATGTGGTGATTTCTATAAAATCTTTGCAAATGTAGTCCTTTTTTGATTTTTAATGTTTAAAACCACACTTTTTACTGCAATTTGATGTTTTTTGAACTTTAACTAAAAATATCAATAAAAACAGATACAACTAATTCAATTTTTTTAAACCTTTGTAGTATTATTGATTAACACAACTAAATAATAAAAAATGAGAGTAGCAGTTGTTGGCGCCACCGGAATGGTAGGTAATGTAATGTTACAAATATTAGCAGAACGTAATTTTCGCGTAACAGAATTAATACCTGTTGCTTCTGAACGTTCAGTAGGTAATAAAATTGATTTTAAAGGAACTGAATATACTGTTGTTGGTTTAGAGACCGCCGTTAAAATGAAGCCAGATTTGGCATTGTTTTCTGCGGGAGGTGAAACTTCTTTAATTTGGGCTCCGAAGTTTGCTGAAGTTGGTACAACGGTAATTGATAATTCTTCTACTTGGAGAATGGATCCGACCAAAAAATTAGTTGTTCCTGAAATTAACGGAGATGTGTTAACATCAGAAGATAAAATTATAGCAAATCCTAACTGTTCTACGATTCAGTTAGTAATGGCATTAGCGCCTTTGCATAAAAAATATATGATGAAGCGTGTGGTAATTTCTACCTATCAATCTGTTTCAGGAACCGGTATAAAAGCTGTTCAGCAATTAGATAACGAAGAGGCTGGCATTGAAGGCGAAATGGCTTATCCTCATAAAATAGGAAGAAATGCTTTGCCACATTGTGACGTTTTTTTAGAAAACGGATACACTAAGGAAGAAATGAAATTGGTAAAAGAGCCAAAGAAAATTTTACGTGATGATTCTTTTTCTATTACTGCCACTGCGGTTAGAATTCCTACTGCAGGCGGACATTCAGAAGCAGTGAATGTGCAGTTTAAAAATGATTTCGATTTAAAAGAAGTTCGTGAAATCTTAAATAATACTGCCGGAATTATAGTGCAAGATGATGTAGCTAATAATTTATATCCAATGCCAATAACAGCACACAATAAAGATGAAGTTTTTGTAGGTAGAATTCGTAGAGATGAATCTCAAGACAACACCTTAAATCTTTGGGTTGTTTCAGATAATCTTCGTAAGGGAGCCGCAACTAATACGGTACAAATAGCTGAGTATTTAGTCGCTAATAACTTGATTAAAAAATCGATTGCAGTTTAAAATGTAATTTTATATGTATATAATCCTGTGCTAATTAGTACAGGATTTTTATTTTTGGAAAATGAATAAAGAACTAATAATTACAAATACCATAGCATTCGTAAAAGAAACACTACAAGGTGCAGAGGGTGGACATGATTGGTTTCATATAGAGCGTGTATATAAAAATGCTTTATTAATTGCCAAAGATGAAGATGTTGATGAATTTATAGTATCGCTAGGTGCGTTATTACATGATATTGCTGATGCTAAGTTTTATGATGGCGATGAAACTGTGGGGCCAAAGTTGGCACGTGAGTTTTTAGAAAGCGAGCAAGTTACCGAAGAGGTTATTATAAATATTGAAAATATTATTCAATTTATTTCATTTAAAATAAGTTTGGCAAGTGGAGAAAAATTTAGCTCACCAGAACTAAGTGTGATTCAGGATGCAGATAGGTTAGATGCGATTGGTGCGATCGGAATTGCTCGTTGCTTTAATTATGGAGGATTTAAAAATAGAGCTTTGTATGACCCTGAGATAGCTCCGAATTTGAGTATGACAAAAGAAGAGTATAAAAAATCTACAGCTCCAACAATTAATCATTTTTATGAAAAGTTATTACTTTTAAAAGATAAGATGAATACCAAAACAGGTAAAAAAATTGCGAACAAAAGACACATTTATATGAAAGGTTTTTTACAGCAATTTTATGATGAATTTAATGGGGTTAAATAGTATTTTTTTTAAGAATAATTTATTTAATTTTTATTTTAAATAAAAAAACCGCAATATAAGTTGCGAGTCTTTAAAAATAATATATATTTGTCTTAAGAGTTAATAATTCCCCTTTATTAATTACAACAATCCCCTAAATTGTTAAAAAAGCATCTAGAGATCTAGATGCTTTTTTATTGCTCTTGTTTTTTTGTTATCCAGGAAAATTTGGTTTTCTTTTTTCTAAAAAAGCGGTTGTTCCTTCTTTAAAATCGTCTGTACTAAAAGAATCACCAAACTCAGCTATTTCGGTTTCATAACCATTTACACCGTCTTTAAAATTGTCATTTACGGCTCTAATTGCTGCGCTAATCGCTACAGAAGAATTGCGCATTATTTTACTAGCTAACTTTTCTGCTAAAGGTATTAATTCTTCTAAAGAAACTACATGGTTTACTAATCCCCATTGTTTAGCATCTTCGGCAGATATCATTCCTGCTGTCATAATTAATTCCATCGCTTTTCCTTTACCAACTAATTGAGGTAAGCGTTGTGTACCACCATAACCAGGAATTACACCTAAAGATACTTCAGGTAAACCCATTTTAGCATTGTCTGATGCTACTCTAAAATGACAAGCCATTGCTAATTCTAATCCGCCACCAAGAGCAAAACCATTTATAGCTGCAATTACAGGAGTTGATAAGTTTTCTACTAGATTAAATAACGATTCTTGTCCTAATCTAGCTAATCTACCACCTTCTTCTACAGAGAAGTTTGCAAATTCAGAAATATCAGCACCAGCTACAAATGCTTTTTCACCACTTCCGGTAATAATAATTGTTTTTACATTTGTATCATTTTCTAAGTCTTCAAAAGCTGTGCTTAACTCTTCAATTGTAGCGCTATTTAAAGCATTTAACTTTTTTGGTCTGTTAATGGTAATTGTTGCTAATTGGTTAGTGATAGACACTAAGATGTTTTCGAAATTCATTTGATTTAAGTTTTTAAGGCCTGTCGAAAATTCTCTAGGCGTAAATTTTTAAGTTTTAGGCAAAATAACAGTAAAAACGGTTCCTATGTTTTCTGTTGATGTGAAACTGATAGAGCCGTCATATGCTTCAATTATATTTTTTATCATTGGTAAACCTAATCCCATTCCACTTGTTTTGGTGGTAAATTTAGGTTCGAAAATTAATTCTTTATTTTGTTCTGTAATTCCTTTTCCGTTATCAGACACTATAATAATAACGTTATTCCCTTCAGAAGTTACTTTTACTTCAATTCTAGGAGTAGTTTCATTTTCTGCAATTGCTTGCGTGGCATTTTTTATTAAATTAGTTAAAATTCTAATTAATTGAGTTTTATCTAAATTAGCAAATAGCTCGGTTTCTTGCGGAATGTAATGTATGTAATCTTCAGAGAAAATATCTAAAGAATGTTTAACAATATCAACTACATCTAACCTTTCACGACGTTGTGTTGGCATTTTTGCAAAGTCTGAAAAAGCAGAAGCAATAGAGCTCATTACATCAATTTGCTGAATTAATGTTTCACTGTATTCAGATAACTTTTCTTTTATGGTCGGGTCTTCTGGGTTAAATCTTCTTTCGAAGCTTTGAACGGAAAGACGCATTGGTGTAAGTGGATTTTTTATTTCATGTGCTACTTGTTTGGCCATTTCTCTCCAGGCCTGTTCACGTTCACTTTTAGCAAGTTTTACAGCACTTTCTTCTAATTGATCAATCATATTGTTATAAGAATCAATCAAAGAATTTATTTCTGAACTAGCAGAGTTCAACGTAATTTTTTCATTTCGCTGATTTAAACGAGTTTCTTTAATTTTTTCTGAAATTGTTTTAATAGAACGCGTAATATAACTCGATAAAAAATACGCCAATGAAATAGCAGTAATAAACATTAAGAGGTAAACTAATAAAAGTCGCGATATAAATTCACGTAACTCTTTTTCTTGCTCTTCATTATCTTGTGCTATTTGTAATTTTAAAATACCAATTCGTTTAAACCTGGTATCATTTATATAGGTATAAGACGATTGATAGGTGATTCCGTTTTCATCTCTGTCTTTTATAACTTTATGGTCGGAATTATTAGCAAGTTCTTTTATAATATCTAAGGCTAAATTAGCGCCTTCTTTTTTATCAAAATTATAGGGGATAGATGATTTTAAAAGATTTCCATCCATATCGTACATAGATACCGTAAGTTTATGAACATATGCAATATCATAAATACGATCTTGAAATATTTTAGCTAAATTATTAGTGGTAATAGGGTATGTTGTTTTGCGTTTTAACTCGATTTCTATATCGTGTTTTGTAGCATTTTCTTTTCTATTGAATCGTAAAACATTATAATCATCTGTTTGTTCACCGTATTGAAATATGGTGACTATTAAAATTAAAATAGAAGCCAACAATACGAGTAGTATCATTGATAAAAAAATTCTAATCCGTAGCGATATGTTTTTAATGTATGGCAAATTTATAGTGCTATTTTTTCTTCCTTCGTGTGCAAAAGACGAGTTAATTTAATTGATAAATCTAATAAGATTATTTTAGCATTCCCATTTCTTTCAATATGGTATTGAGCTTCACTTACTTCCTTTTCAATAACTAAAATATTTGTACTGTGTATAAAAGGGGCAAATTTTTCTAATTGAAAATTAGCAGATTTTGTTTCTAGGAAAACTAAATCTGGTGTTCCGTAATTTAATAGCAACGCTTGCCTAAAAAACTGCAAACAGTATTGTAAAAACTGTTTTTGTGTTTCTCTTCCAGATTTAGCAATAGCTTCAGACCATTTTATTAAATCCTGAATTACAGCAGCGTTTCCTTTGGCTTTAAAGGCGGCACGAATCCATGTAATAAACCATTCTTCAAAAATTAAATCATTAGAGTTGTTGTTTAATATATGCAATGCTTTGTTGTAATTTCCTTCAGATTGATGCGCTATTTTTATAGCTTCATTTTCTGCAACATTCTCGTTTTTAACTAAAGTGTTTGCAATATCGGCATCACTTAAAGAAGGGAAATTTAATGCTTGACAGCGAGATTTTATGGTGTTTATAATTTGCTCTTCATCTTCAGTAATTAATAAGAAAATGGTTTTGTTTGGCGGCTCTTCAATCAATTTTAGTAATTTATTAGAAGCTGCAATGTTCATTTTTTCAGCCATCCAAATAATCATTATTTTAAAACCGCCTTCGTAAGATTTTAATTGTAGTTTTTTAACAATATCTAAGGCTTCATCAACACCTATTTGACCTTGTTTATTTTCTACACCAATATGTTTAGACCAGTCGAAAATGCTTCCGTAAGGTTGCGTTTCTATAAAACTTCTCCAATCATTTAAAAATAAATTACTAACAGGATGTTTTTTTACAGCATCGTTTGTGGTTACAGGAAAGGCAAAATGTAAATCGGGATGTTGTAATTTATTACATTTTATATTACAGGCCTCTTCGTTGCTTGATGATTTACATAATAAATATTGAGCATAAGCAATCGCCATAGGCAAAGTACCAGAACCTTCTTTACCAACAAAAAGTTGCGCATGCGGAATTCGGTTATTCTCAGCCGATTGCTGTAAATGCTTTTTAATATGTTCCTGTCCTATAATTTTATCGAAAGTCATGCAACAAATATAAGATTTCAAATACAGAGAACAACCAATAAAAAGAAACAACAGATTGTTTAGGGCTAATTGTTTAGAATGGTTCTATTTTAGTATATTTGTGACCCAATTTATACGTGTCATTTGAATTCAATCGCAAATTTACAGCTCGGAGAAAGGGGAATTATATCAGAACAGTGTTTAGATGTTATTCCTTTAAAACTATTAGAAATGGGTTGCTTACCAGGAACAGAAGTAGAGTTATTACAAATAGCTCCCTTTAAAGATCCGTTATACATTTGTGTAAACGGCAGTCACTTGGCGATACGCAAAGAAACGGCAAGTAAAATTGTAATTACCAAAATATAATTGATGGATAAGCGTATTAAAGTAGCTTTGGTTGGAAACCCAAACACGGGAAAAACATCATTATTTAACCAATTAACGGGTTTAAACCAAAAAGTTGGTAATTACCCTGGTGTAACGGTCGATAAAAAGCAAGGAACCTGTAAGTTGTCAGGTATAAACACTGCAATTATTACCGATTTACCAGGAACATACAGTATCAATCCAACCTCTATTGATGAAAGTATTGTTTTAAAAACCCTTTTAAGTTCTCGGGAAGATGAAAAGCCAGATGTAATTGTAGTGGTTGCAGATGTAGAGAATTTAAAGCGAAATTTATTACTCTTTTCTCAAATTCAAGATTTAGAAATACCCACGATTTTAGCCTTAAATATGGCAGATCAAATGCTGCGTAAAGGTATTTTAATAGATATAGAGAGTTTAGAAAAAGAACTACACACAAAAGTAGTTTTAATATCTGCTAGAAAAAACGAAGGAATAAACGACGTAAAAAAAGAAATTGAGAATTATAGCCTATTAAAACCCCACTCTAATTTTAATGAGATTTCTACTAAAATAGATAAAGATTATTTTAGTAAGCTAGAAAAAATAAGTCCAAGTTTTTCATCATATGAATTATGGATGATGCTTACAAAGCAGCATATTTCTTTGCTTTCTGATAAAGAAAAAGAACAGTTACTGTTTTTTAACGACTCAGGTGTTAAGCAAAAAAAATATCAGCATAAAGAAACAATTTATCGTTATCAGAAAATAAATTCGATTTTAAATAAAACATATAAAGTTGACGCCTCTAAAGCAACGGATTTACGTGCAAAGTTAGATCGTGTTTTTACACACAAAATATTCGGTTATATTATTTTCTTCGGATTATTATTGTTGATTTTTCAATCCGTTTTCGATTGGGCGTCAACACCAATGGATTTAATAGATGACTTATTTGCAAACATTGCTGATTTTACCAAAACAAACTTACCTGCTGGTATGTTTACAGATTTATTAACGGAGGGAATTATTCCGGGAATAGGTGGTGTTGTTATTTTTATTCCGCAAATAGCCATTCTGTTTTTATTTATAGCCATTCTAGAAGAAACTGGTTATATGAGCAGAGTCGTTTTTTTGATGGATAAAATTATGCGTCGTTTTGGAATGAGCGGTAAAAGTGTAATTCCGTTAATTTCTGGTACTGCATGTGCAATACCCGCAATAATGGCAACACGAACTATTTCTAGCTGGAAGGAACGATTAATAACCATTTTAGTAACACCTTTTACAACCTGCTCGGCACGTTTACCTGTATATGCTATTTTAATAGCCTTGATTATTCCTAACACCAAAATATTCGGAATATTAAGTTTACAAGGATTAACCCTATTAGGGTTATATTTTATAGGATTTGCAGCAGCAATAATAGGTGCTTACATTTTACATAAAACATTAAAAGTAAATAACACTTCGTTTTTCGTAGTAGAAATGCCTAATTACAAGCTTCCTTCGGCCAAAAACGTATTTTTTGATGTGTTAGAAAAAACAAAAGCCTTTGTTTTCGGAGCTGGGAAAATAATTTTAGCCATCTCAATTGTATTATGGTTTTTAGCTTCGAACGGGCCATCAGCCTTTGAGAATGCAGAGAAGAATGTAATAGAGAATGTTGCAAATCAACAATTATCAGCAGCTGAATTATCACAAAAAATCGCATCCGCTAAATTAGAAAACTCTTATATCGGTATAGCAGGTAAAGCAATAGAACCTGCCGTGAAACCATTAGGTTACGATTGGAAAATAGGAGTTGGTTTAATAGCTTCATTTGCAGCAAGAGAAGTGTTTATTGGTACGTTAGCAACAATTTATAGTGTTGAAAATGATGATGAAAATATTTCGACAATTAAACAAAAGATGGCGGCCGAAATAAACCGTGAAACGGGTGAAAAACGATACAATTTTGCTACCGGAACATCATTGTTATTGTTTTATGCCTTTGCAATGCAGTGTATGGCAACTTTAGCTATCGTAAAAAGAGAAACAAAAAGTTGGAAATGGCCAATAATACAACTTATAGGTATGGGAGCATTGGCATATTTAACGGCATTTATAGCATATCAAATTTTAAGTTAATGCAAGAAATTATTACGTATATCATAGTCGGTTTAGCAGTGTTTTTTTTAGTAAAAAAGTTTTTTATTAAAAAAAGCAACAAAGGTTGTAGTACAGACTGTAACTGTTCTTAAGAACAAAATAATATATTTTTGTTTGTAACACTTTATGTAATTAATGTATGTTTGTGGTATTATAATTGATGTTTAATCTGCATCTATAATTGATATAAAATTTAAATATGAAAAAAGTATTTTTAATAGCTGTTATTTTTATCAGTTCATTTGCACAAGCGCAACAAGAGGTAAAAGTAGATATATTAGATGCCCTGGCATTAAAAACAGTAGAGGTTTCTTACGAATATTATACTAGTGAGCAATCATCTATAGGTATTTCGGCCTTGTTTAATTTCGAGAAAAAATCATCGGATTTTAGATACAATGAAGAGCTAATGATTACACCTTATTTTCGTCATTACTTTACAAATAATAGTAACTGGAATTATTTTGGTGAAGTTTTTATGGGGATTAATACAGGTGAAAAAGAAATTAAAATAGAAGGAAGTGAAACAAAACAGTATAAAGAATATACAGATGGAGCTTTAGGTATTGCTATCGGTTCTAAATACGTATCATCAGGAGGTTTTGTTATTGATGTTTATGCAGGTTTAGGAAGAAATATGTTTTCTTCAGAATCGCGCTCTGTAGTGCCAAGAGTTGGTGTTAATGTAGGATATAGATTTTAGTGTAAAACTGAAATGAAATGATTAGAAAGCTTGCATTATGCAAGCTTTTTTGTTTGTATAACATTAGCTAAAATAAAACTTATACAGGCTGGTATAACCCAACCTAAACTATAATTGGCTAAGGGAATAAAGTTTTTAATAGTTGTTAAGTATGCACCAGGAATAATGAATCCTAAAAAATCAGGGATACTGAATATAAATGTAACGAGTACCACTATTTTAAAAACGATGTTAGATGTGTACTTGTTTGAAAGTACATTTAAAATAATTAAAATAATTGTTATTGGGTAAATAAACATTAATATTGGTAGTGCAATGTTTATAATATAAGTTACATCAAACTGACCAACTAAAACCCCAAGAATACATCCAATTACCGCGGTAATTGTAAACACTTTTTGAGAGTTGTTACTAATTCCTTTAAAATAATCAGCAGTACCAGTAATAATTCCTACAGCAGTAGTAAAACAAGCTAAGGCAACTAAAATACTTAAGAAAACACTACCTATATTTCCTAAAGTTTGGTTGCTTAATGACTTTAAAATCTCTGTTCTATTAGACCCTTCAGTAAAAGTTGAGCTAAACAAAACACCATTATAAATAAGGCCTGCATAAATAATTAACAGCCCTAAACCAGCAATAAATCCAGCTTTAGTAATCAGTTCTTTTTTGTAGTTAAAAGATGCTTTTTTGTTAAAATTCATAGAGATCACCAAAACACCACCTACTACTATCGAAGCAATGGCATCGAAAGTTTGATACCCCTCTAATAAACCATCAACAAAAGGTGTTTTAAGTGTGCTTGTGTTTATGGCATCTGGAGCGGTAAAAATCCCAATAAAAATAATAGAAAGTAGCATGCATATTATAAGAGGAGTTAAGAACTTACCTATAAGATTTAGTATTTTAGATCGGTTCATGGCAAACAAAAAAACAAATCCGAAGTAAATACTACTTGTAATTAAAGAACTAATAGCACTAAAATAAGGTGCAATAGCCATTTCATGAGTGACCGAAGCTGTTCTTGGTGCTGGTAACGCAATACAAATTGCGTAAATAACAAAACAATATATAAGGCTAAAAGTAGGGGATACTTTTTTAGCAAAGTCGTACATGGTACCTTGTAATTTGGCGTGTGCTATAATTCCTAATATAGGAATGAATACTGCGGTAATAAAAAAACCAATTGTAACCCAACTCCATAAATCACCAGCATTTTTACCTAAAAAAGGAGGTAAAATTAAGTTTCCTGCTCCAAAAAACATAGAAAACAAAGCAAATCCTGTAATGTATATATCCTTAGTCTTATTCATTCTTATTCGTGTTTGTAATTATATAAATGATGAAATTTATAAATAGATAAAAAAGAGCAATAGCAATTAATGTAAATTTCATAAAAGCAAGGTAGTAAGCCATTAAAGCTAAATTTTTATCAGTACTGCCTAATAATATATGTATCAATCCTATGTTTTCAATAGCATCAAAACAGGCGGTAAAAAATTGAGAAAACAATAAGACAAGTCCAACTATATAAAATGGTTTTCCGCGCCAAAGTATTTTATTGAGTTTGTGAATTAACAACGCTATTAAGACTAGATAAATAGTTAAAAATAAAAAATCAATACCTAAGCTTATACCTGCATTAATTTTTGCATTTGCATCCCAAGAATTAAGAATAGCTTGAGATATGCGAATATCTTTAGCTAACTCAAAAGATATAATTCCGTTTTCACAAACATCATTAATTAAAAAATAATCAATGCTTAGCATCGCATATCCAATACAAAAAGTCATAATGGCTAAAAAAATAGTAACTTTTTTTTCGGTTTTACTATCTAATAAATAAAAAGGGGAGGTTAACATAATTTTATAAAAATACAAGCGAAAGATACATATTTTTGCAGGATGCAGAACTTTATCAGTTACAAAAATAGTAAAATAGCATATTTAGATGTTGGAAAAGGAACTACGATAGTTTTGCTTCATGGTTTTTTAGAAAACGCGACTATGTGGAGTAGCGTAGTAAAAGAGCTATCTAAAACAAATAGAGTAATTTGTATTGATCTTTTGGGTCATGGAAAATCAGACTGTATAGGGTATGTTCATACGATGAACGATATGGCAGAAGCAGTGAAAGAAGTTTTAACTTTTTTACGACTTAGAAAATTTTATATAATTAGTCATTCAATGGGAGGCTATGTTTCCCTAGCGTTTGCAGAAAAATATTTAGAAAATATAAAGGGATTGTGTTTGTTAAATTCATCTGCACAAGCAGATTCTGAAGCGCGAAAAGAGTTACGTACGAGAGTAAGTGAAATGGCGAAAACGAATTATAGTAATTTAGTAAAAATGTCTATCTCAAATTTATTTGTAACCGAAACTAAAGCAGTTTTTACTTCAGAAATAGCACAGATAAAAAAAGAAGCCTTACAAACTTCTGTTCAGGGATATATTGCAGCAACAAAAGGAATGCAATTAAGAGAAAATAAAGAAGCTGTTTTACAAACTGTTGCTAAAAGATTGATAATTGCAGGTGAAAATGACCCTGTAATAAGTTTTAATTCGATTGTTAATGAGGCAAAGCGAACAAAAACACCTTTAATAAGATTATCAGGAGGGCATATGAGTCATGTAGAAGATAGGGATGAATTAATAGCTAGTCTAAAGAAATTTATTAAAGGCTAAATATTTTCTGTTTCTTTGCAGTGTAAAAAAAAGATACTTATGAAAATTCATCAACTAGCGACCAAAAAATCTATTTTAAATAAATTTTTAGCAGAAATAAGAAATGTAGATATTCAGAAAGATTCTATGCGTTTTCGTAGAAATATTGAGCGAATAGGTGAGATTTTAGGGTATGAATTAAGTAAAAAATTATCTTTTGAAAACAAAGAGATTAAAACACCTTTAGGTACAAAATCTATAGAAAACCCAGTTAACGATGTAATTTTATGTTCAATTCTTAGAGCAGGATTGCCATTGCATAACGGATTGTTAAATTACTTTGATGATGCGGAAAATGCCTTTATTTCAGCATATCGTCATCATCCAAATAACGATGAAGAATTTGAGATTGTTGTTGAGTATTTCGCCTCACCGTCAATAGATGATAAAACATTATTATTAGTTGATCCTATGTTAGCTACAGGTAGATCTATAGTTGCGGTTTATGATGCAATTAAAAAATACGGGACACCAAAAAAAATTGAAATAGTATCAGTAATCGGTTCAGCAGAAGGCGTAAGATATATCGAGGATTTTTTTCCTAAAGACACCAATTTATGGATAGCAGATATTGACGAAGGGTTAAATGATAAAGGATATATAGTTCCTGGTTTAGGAGATGCAGGTGATTTGGCTTTTGGCGCTAAAATGTAGCCTTATATAAAATTTGTTATAATCGATATAGCTAAAAATAGTAACAATAATACATTTCCAATCCATTTGTGTTGATATAATTCTAGCCCGTTTGCTAATATTACCGCTACAGGAAAAAACACGAATAATAATTCGCTACTAGCTTTGTTACTCATTAAGAGGATAATTAGTAAAGAAATTATTAGGTGAATAAGAGTTAAAATCCAGTTTTTTCTAAAAGCATTAAGTACTGCCAGTGCCTTAGGACTTTTTAAAACAATTGCAGCAATAACTAAAACAGCAATAAATATATTCTGAAATAAATACTTGGGACTCAGGTACAGATTAAAATCGTAGTGAAAACTCCAGTTGAAAAGAAGGTAAAAATCACTCACCTTATTATACCAAAAACAATAGGTAAAAAATAAAAAAACTACGCTTCCAAAACCGATTAAAGGCGTTAAAAGTGTTTGATAAGTGTATTGTTGATGTAGATATATAGAAATATATAATAATACGGCAAATAAGGCAGTATATGGTTCTATTAAGAAAGAAATACCTAGCCATAACCCACCATCAAATAATTTATGAAGAGTGTTTTTTTGAGACTGTAAGCTATATACTTTACGTAAAAAAAGTAAAACAGTTAAGCAAGCATAAAAAGTACTATTAATAATTATTACATCAGGAAAAAAACCAATAAGTATTACAAAAAATAAAAAAGCAAAAGAATTATCAAAAGTTAATTGATTTTTAGCAAGAATAAAGTTGAAAATAGAAAAAACAACAATAAATCCAAGTAATTCTTTAAAGAGATTAAGAGATAATTCTTTAGAAAATAAGCTGAAAGAAAAGTAAATTAAAAACAGTGCAAACAGCACTATAAAATTTACAGGTTTTGATTTACCGAAAAAATTGGCTAACATGGTTTCTTTTTATACTTTTGCAAGCGTAAAGATAATCAAGTTATGTTAGGATTAAATATTTTTAGATTAATTGGAGAATTATTTCAGTACATTTTAATCCCATTCAAATGGTTGCGACTAGAAGTTGCAAAAGGAGATTTAGGATGGTGGACATCAAATGCTGTAAACTGGCTATTTGTATTGGTGTTAATCGTTTTATTTGGGTATTGGATGTGGCAATCGGCAACTTTCTTAAAAGAAGGAACTGAAGATAAAGCTTAATTTAGATACACATTGGGAAGCAAAAATAAATTAAAACGTTTCAAAGAAAATGAAACGTTTGCTAACGTACTTCAGCCTACAAGAGAAGAAGTAGTTGGTGATTTTTCTTTAAAAGGAAAATGGCATACTTTTTTTAAAAACGACAATCCAATTGTTTTAGAGTTGGGATGTGGTAAAGGAGAGTATACGATTGCTTTGGCAGAGAAAAATCCAGGTAAAAATTTTATTGGTATTGATATTAAAGGAGCTCGTTTTTGGCGTGGTGCAAAAACTGCAATAGAAAACGATATGCAAAATGTTGCCTTTATTAGAACACAAATAGAATTGGTAGATTACATTTTTGCTGAAAATGAAGTTGATGAAATTTGGATAACATTCCCAGATCCACAAATAAAATACCAACGTACAAAGCATAGAATGACCAATACAGCATTCTTAAAAAGGTATGATCATATTTTAAAAGAAGACGGAATCATGAACCTAAAAACCGATAGCGAATTTATGCACGGTTATACTTTAGGTTTGTTACACGGTGAAGGTCATGAGATTATACACGCAAATCATAACGTGTATAAAAACGAAGGCGCGCCAGAAGAAGTAACTTCTACCCAAACTTTCTACGAAAAACAATATTTAGAAGTAGGAAAGCCAATTACCTATATCCGATTTAAATTAAATTACTAATTTTACTCGGTGAGTAAAAATCAAAATTTTTTCGAAAGAGTTTACGAAGTAGCAAAGCTAATTCCGTACGGACGAGTAACTAGTTATGGTGCTATTGCAACTTATCTAGGTGCTGCAAGATCTGCAAGAATGGTTGGTTGGGCAATGAATAATTCTCATTCTAAAAATATACCGGCTCATAGAGTAGTAAACCGAATTGGCCTACTCACGGGAAAGCAACATTTCGATGGCACAAACTTAATGCAACAGCTTTTAGAAAATGAAGGCATTGTTGTAATTGAAAGTCAAATACAAGATTTTAAAATTGTTTTTTGGAGTCCGTTAAACGAACTGCCACCTGAAGAAGAGCTTTAGCTTGTAAATAAGGGCGTTTATCTCGGTTTTTTGATTAAAAACACTTCATAAAATAGAATTATCACTTCATAAAGAATCACAATCTAACTCCCTTTATTTTCTGACGCCTAAAACGTATCTTTGCAACTAGGTATTAATTAATTTAATTAAACACTCTAATGAGTTTTAAAAAACAAGATATATACAAAGCGTTAGAAACTATAACAGCACCAGGAGAAGGTAAGAGTTTAGTTGAAAACGAAAACATAAAAAACATCGTTACTTTTGGTAACGAAGTTATTGTTGATGTAACAATTTCTAACCCATCTTTACAAGCTAAAAAGAAGGCAGAAGTAGAAATTACGAAAGCAATTCACGAAAATGTTGATAAAGCAATCGATGTAAAGGTGAATGTAAAAGTTGAGGTAAAGGAAAAGGAAAATCCGAATGAAATAAAAGGAAAATCAATTCCTAATATTCAAAATATTATAGCAATAGCGTCGGGTAAAGGAGGTGTAGGTAAATCTACCATTACCTCTAACATGGCAGTATCTTTAGCTAAAATGGGCTTTAAAGTTGGTGTTTTAGATGCTGATGTTTATGGGCCATCTCAACACATAATGTTTGATGTTGAAAAAGAAAAGCCTTTAGCAGTAAAGGTAGACGGGCGTTCTAAAATGAGACCTGTTGAAAATTACGGTGTAAAATTATTATCTCTAGGATTTTTTACAGATCCTAATCAAGCAGTAATTTGGCGTGGGCCAATGGCTTCAAAAGCATTAAATCAATTAATTTTTGATGCAGATTGGGGAGAATTAGATTTCTTACTAATAGATTTACCTCCAGGAACAGGAGATGTACATTTATCAATCGTACAAGCAGTGCCAATTAACGGAGCCGTAGTGGTAAGTACACCGCAAAACATTGCTTTAGCCGATGCTAAAAAAGGTGTTGCAATGTTTAAGCAAGAAAGTATTAATGTACCAGTATTAGGTATCGTAGAAAACATGGCGTATTTTACACCAGAAGAATTACCAGAAAATAAATATTACATTTTTGGTAAAGGTGGTGCTAAGAATTTAGCTAAAGATATCGAAACTAGTTTTTTAGGTGAAATACCATTAGTGCAAAGTATTCGTGAAGCAGGTGATGTAGGTCATCCAGTGGCATTACAAGAAAACACTCCTTTACAAAAAGCATTTACAGATGTAACCAAAGAAATGGTTTCTCAATTATTAAAAAGAAATGCTAATTTGCCAGCTACCGAAGTAGTTCGTATTACTACGATGAGTGGTTGTAGTACCAAATAATTAAAAAATTATGACAGCAACAGAAATAAAAGATAACGTAGAAAAAGCTTTAGAAGAAATTCGTCCCTTTTTAATAAGTGATGGAGGAAACATAAAGTTATTATCTATTGAAAATAATAAAGTAAAAGTTCAGTTAGAAGGAGCTTGTAGTGGTTGTACAGTAAATCAAATGACGCTAAAAAATGGCGTTGAGGCAACCATAAAAAAATATGTTCCATCAATAGAAGAAGTAATTAATGTAGCTTAAAACTTGATTTTTATCAGGTTTTAATAACTGCAAACTTATTATTTTTGGGCGTTCGAGCGCGCTTTCGCTACTCGCTTTTTTAAAAATAGAAAAATATTTTAAAAAGAGCTCAAACAAGCCGCTCAATCACTAACGCATATATTCCTGTCTTTTTTTGAAGACAGGAATATCAGTATAAAAAAGAAAATATTTGTCATTAAAATGATACAAACAGATATACTAATTATAGGAGCAGGTCCAACAGGATTGTTTACCGTATTTGAAGCAGGATTATTAAAACTACGCTGTCATTTAATTGATGCATTGCCACAACAAGGAGGGCAATGTTCAGAAATTTACCCTAAAAAACCTATTTACGATATACCAGCGTATCCAGAAATTTTAGCAGGCGATTTAACCGATAAATTAATGGAACAAATTAAACAATTTGAACCAGGATTTACTTTAGCTGAACGCGCTGAGACAATAGAAAAACAAGAAGATGGTAATTTTATAGTAACCACTAATAAAGGTACAAAACACAAGGCGCCTATAGTGGCAATTGCAGGTGGTTTAGGAAGTTTTGAGCCACGTAAGCCTCCAATTCCTGGTATTGCAGATTATGAAGATAAAGGTGTTGAGTACATGATTAAAGAGCCAGAGCTTTACCGAGATAAAGATGTGGTTATTGCAGGAGGTGGAGATTCTGCTTTAGATTGGTCTATTTTCTTAACAGATATAGCTAAATCTGTAACTTTAGTACACCGTAGAAATGAATTCCGCGGAGCGTTAGATTCTGTTGATAAAGTACAGGAATTAAAAGATGCCGGTAAAATTAATTTAGTTACACCGGCTGAGGTTAAAGGAATCGTTGGTGAAAATAGTGTTGAAGGTGTTTTAATCGAACAAAAAGATAAAGAGCAATATGCATTAAAGTGTGATCATTTTATTCCGCTTTTTGGATTGTCTCCAAAATTAGGACCTATTGCAAACTGGGGATTAGAAATTGAAAAAAACGCTATTAAAGTAAATAATGCGTTAGATTATCAAACAAATATTCCGGGTATTTATGCGATTGGAGATGTAAACACTTATCCAGGAAAATTAAAGTTGATTCTCTGTGGTTTTCATGAAGCAACGTTAATGTGTCAAAGTGCTTTTCAGCGTATTTTTCCAGATAAAAAATATGTAATGAAATATACCACAGTTGGTGGAATAGATGGTTTTGATGGTACGCGTAAAGAAGCTCCGAAAGCAGTGGTTAAAAAAATCGAATAATATTTTAATCGATTTTAGGTTGGTTATAAACATATAAAATTTGACATTAATAGACTACATAGAACAATTATCACAAGATAAACTCTTGTACTTTGCATTGCCAATATTTTTAATTTCGATGTTGGTAGAGTATCAAATATCAAAAGAAAAATACAATGCAAAAGACACGGGGATATCAATCTTAATGATGATTTTTTCTGCAATTGTTGAGTTTTTTCCTAAGGTAATAGCCTTTATTGTTTTCTTCTATTTACACGAGTTTAGTCCGTTAAAAGATATTGTAGGGCGACAATGGTGGGTGTGGATATTGCTGTTTTTTGCAGATGATTTTGCCTATTACTGGTTTCATCGTTTAAATCATGAAGTTCGTTTGTTTTGGGCAGGTCACGTGCCGCATCATTCATCAATTCACATGAATTTAGGTACAGCTTTACGTCAAGGAGTTGGTGAGCGTATTCATAAATTTTTCTTTTGGATATGGATTCCTTTATTGGGTATCGATCCATTAATGATGTTTGTAATGATGTCTGTAAGTTTAATTTATCAATTTTTTGTTCATACAGAATTGGTAGATAAGCTGCCAAAACCAATTGAGTTTATTTTTAATACACCTTCGCATCATAGAGTACACCATGCATCAAACATTCGTTATTTAGATTGTAATCATGCGGGTATTTTAATTATTTGGGATCGTATTTTTGGTACTTTTTCTGAAGAATTAAAAGATATCGAACATCCCGTTTACGGTTTAACAGTAAATATTGAAACGTATAACCCTATAAAAGTTGCAACACACGAATATTCGGCAATTTTAAAAGATGTAAAAAGAGCTCGTAAATTTTCTGATAAGCTAAATTATATTTTCAACTCACCCGGTTGGACGCATGACGGAGAAGATAAACGAGCAAAAACATTACGTAAAAAAATGAATTTGTAATATGGAACAAGACATCACCCTAAAAATAACAGACAGAGAAGGTGTTTTACACGAAATTCAAGCACCAACAGATATGGCAATGAATTTAATGGAGGTTGTGCGTTCTTACGAATTAGCGCCAGAGGGTACAATTGGTATTTGTGGTGGTATGGCAATGTGCGCTTCTTGCCAATGTTATATAAAATCAGCGCATGAATTACCAGAAATGGGAGACGATGAAGACGCAATGTTAGCGGAGGCTTTTTATGTAGAAGATAATAGCCGTTTAGGCTGTCAACTAGCAATAACTCCAGCGCTTGATGGTTTAGAAGTTGAACTAGCTCCTGAAAGTTAAATATTAACTGAAACTTTCTGTATATTTGTGGAGCAAGCAACTAAAAAAGGCTAAAAGATGTATTTAGACTTACTATCACATTTAAAATTTTTGATAAAACGCAATCCTGAATAATTAATGGAATAATCTATCAATGTTAAAATGTAGCAATACTTATTTGTTACATTGTTATATTAATTTATTAAACTATTAAGCAATATGCCTTTTTATCATAAGTTAGGAAATATTCCACCCAAAAGACACACACAGTTTCGTAAAGAAGACGGAAGTTTGTATTACGAACAATTGTTTGGTACGATTGGTTTCGACGGAATGTCTACCAATTCATATCACGAACACAGGCCTACTATGGTCAAAGAAATTCGCAAGCAATACTCTGTTGCTCCGAAAATAGCGAAAGCAAATAATATTCAGTCGTATCGTTTTCGTGGATTTCAAGTAAAACCAGAAAACGATTATTTAGAAAGCAGAAAAGTTGTTTTAACGAATTCAGATTGTAATATAATTTTATCGGCGCCAAAAAAATCTAAAACCGATTATTTTTATAAAAACACCGATGCTGATGAGGTAATTTTTATACATAAAGGAACCGGTAAACTAAGAACACACCTTGGAAATATCGATTTTAAATACGGAGATTACTTAGTAATTCCACGTGGAATTATTTATAAATTAGATTTTGATGATGAAAACAACCGCCTTTTTATCGTTGAGTCATACTCGCCAGTGTATACTCCAAAACGTTACAGAAACTACTTTGGTCAACTATTAGAACATTCGCCATTTTGCGAACGCGATTTACGTAGACCACAAGAATTAGAAACTTATAATGAGTTAGGTGATTTCTTAATCAAAGTAAAAAAGCAAGGAGAAATTATAGAAATGGTCTATGCTTCACATCCTTTTGATGTGGTTGGTTACGATGGGTATAATTTTCCGTATGCATTTTCAATTCACGATTTCGAGCCAATAACAGGTCGTATTCATCAACCGCCACCAGTGCACCAAACATTCGAAACAAACGCATTTGTAATTTGTAGTTTTGTGCCTCGTTTGTACGACTATCATCCAGATTCTATTCCAGCTCCATACAATCACAGTAATATCGATTCTGATGAAGTTTTATATTATGTTGATGGCGATTTTATGAGTAGAAACGATATTGATCAAGGCCATATTTCATTGCATCCGGCAGGTATACCTCATGGTCCGCACCCAGGAGCAACCGAGCGCAGTATTGGGCATACAAAAACTGAAGAATTAGCTGTAATGGTAGATACATTTAAGCCGTTACAAGTTACCGAAGAAGCAATGAAAATTGCCGATGAAGACTATTATAAATCTTGGATAGAGTAAAATAACGATTAGAAGCTATTTCCTGCTTTTTGTTATACCTTTTTGTGAAATCCAAAAAGGATGTCACTCCAATCAGGGCTAAACATACTTGCAAGTAAATTGCATAAACAAACTATTAAAATCATCAAAAGATGGCAAAAGATATAAAATCAGTAAACTACGGTTTAGAAAAAATATTTGAAGGAGCACAAGATTTTCTTCCATTACTAGGTACAGATTACGTTGAGTTTTACGTGGGTAACGCAAAACAGGCAGCACATTTTTATAAAACAGCATTCGGATTTCAATCACATGCATATCGCGGATTAGAAACAGGTTCTAAAGACTCTGTGAGTTATGTACTAACACAAGATAAAATTAAGTTGATGCTAACAACTCCGTTAAATAGCAAATCGCCAATAAACGACCATATTGTAAAACATGGTGACGGTGTAAAAATTGTGGCACTTTGGGTAGAAGATGCAAGAAAAGCATACGAAGAAACAACATCAAGAGGTGCGAAATCTTATATGGAACCTACTGTAGAAACAGATGAACACGGTGAAGTTGTAAGAGCAGGAATTTATACTTATGGAGAAACGGTACACATGTTTGTAGAGCGTAAAAACTACAACGGTGCATTTTTACCAGGTTTTCAAAAATGGGAATCAGACTATAATCCGCCAAGTGCAGGTTTAAAATTTATCGATCATATGGTTGGTAATGTTGGATGGAACCAAATGGATGTTTGGGTAAAATGGTATGAAGATGTTATGGGGTTTGAAAACTTTTTATCTTTTGATGACAAGCAAATTCACACAGAATATTCCGCTTTAATGAGTAAAGTAATGTCTAACGGAAATGGTCGTATTAAATTTCCAATAAACGAGCCAGCGAAAGCAGCAAAACGTTCTCAGATAGAAGAGTATTTAGATTTTTACGAAGGAGCAGGTGTGCAGCATATTGCAGTTGCAACAGATGATATTATTAAAACAGTATCTCAATTAAAAGCAAACGGAGTAGAGTTTTTATCAACGCCACCAGAAGAATATTATAGATCAGTTCCTGGAAGATTAGAAGAATTTAGCCATGAATTAAGAGAAGATATCGAAAAATTAAAAGGTTTGGGTATCATGATTGATGCTGATGAAGAAGGGTATTTATTACAAATTTTCACAAAACCAATTGAAGACAGACCAACGTTATTTTTTGAAATTATTCAAAGAATGGGGGCTCGTGGATTCGGAGCAGGTAACTTTAAAGCATTGTTCGAATCTATCGAAAGAGAACAAGAAAAAAGAGGAACTTTATAAAAGAAATTAGAAAATAGACTAAAGAAAAGAGACGAGTTTAATTTGTCTCTTTTCTGTATTCTCATAAAAGAATGAATAAAGACGAATTGCTAAAGGCAATAGAAAATAAGTACGAAAAGTTAGGTGTTCCGTTAGAAACAATGTTAGAAGGTTTGTTGCATAGCACACCAATAACATATTGGGATTATATTCAAACCGATGCACTATTAGGATTGCAAATACCAAGAACAACAGAGCCTGATGAAATGGTTTTTATCATGTATCATCAAGTAAATGAGTTGTTATTTAAAATGGTATTATGGGAAATTGATCAGATTTCACTTTCTGAAGAGGCTATTGCAGCCGATAAGTTTTCAAAGCATTTAATGCGTATCAGCAGATACTTTGATATGTTGTGTAATTCGTTTACTGTAATGCAAGACGGAATGGATGTAGAGCAGTATTTAAAGTTTAGAAACACGTTGGCGCCTGCAAGCGGATTTCAAAGTGCGCAATATCGAAAAATTGAATTCGCATCAACAGAACTGATTAATTTAATTGATGCACGATATAGAGATACGATTGATAGAAATTCGTCTTTTAAAAATGCTTTCGAGCATTTGTATTGGCAAGCAGCAGGTAAAAATCATCAAACAGGTAATAAATCAATCTTAATTAAACTTTTCGAGAAAAAGTATATGGGAGATTTTATCGATTTTATGGAAGATTATAACGACTGTAATTTATCTACAAAGTTTAAACAACTTCCAGCAGATGTTCAAAAAAATGAAGAATTAGTTAAAGCGATGCGTCATTACGATTATACCGTAAATGTAAAATGGGTAATGGCACATTATAACGCTGCAGGAAAGTATTTAGGTGGCGGAGATAAAGATTTAGAAGCTACAGGCGGAAGTAATTGGCGTAAATATATGCATCCAAAATACCAACGCAGAATATTTTTTCCGTATTTGTGGAGTGAAGAAGAACTAAAAAATTGGGGAACATTTTAATCCTGATTAACAATACTAAAAAAGCTGCTTGATTTTAAAATCAAACAGCTTTTTTTAGTTTGGAACAGTAATTGTCTTACTTTTTTCATAAGTTTGAATACTATGAAGAAACAGCTAATTTTTATTTCCGTATTATTTTTTACCACAATTACTTTTGGTCAACAAAAACCAGTGGCTTTTAAAGATGGCGAATGGCTTAAGTTTAAAATGAGTTATAGCGGGTTTTTAAAAGCTGGTGAAGCTACATTATCATTAAAAGAAGAAGTTTTAAATGGTAAAAAAATATTACACGCTACAGGAAAAGGAAAAACAACAGGAATGATTAAGTGGTTTTTTAAGGTAAATGATAATTATCAATCATATTTTGATAAACAAACAGGAAAACCTTATTTGTTTAAAAGAAAAATTGATGAAGGAGGTTATAAAAAAAACAAACAAATAACATTTAATCAAAATAAAAACACTGCGCACGTAGAAGATTTTAGAAAAAAAACGGATACACTTATTTCTGTAAATGGTCCGCAAGATATGATTTCGACTTTCTATTTTTTAAGGAGTTATGATACTAAGGCAATGAAAAAAGGTGAGGAGATAAGTATAGATATGTTTTTTGATAACAAAAGCTATCCTTTTAAATTGCGTTTTTTAGGTAATGAAACTCTAAAAACAAAGTTCGGAAAAGTTAAAACACAAAAATTCAGACCAATCGTTCAGTCAGGTAGAGTGTTTAAAGCAGAAGAAAGTGTAACTATTTGGATCACTGCAGACGATAATAAAATACCAATAAAAATGAACGCTTCTTTATCTGTGGGTTCTCTTCGTGCAGAGTTAGAGTCGTATAAAGGATTAGCAAATCCTTTTGAAATAGTTTTTGATTAAAAATAAGATAAGTCGTTTACTTATCGTTAAAGTGTCATAAACAATAGTTTTTATTTGTATTTTTGCGGATAAACTCAATTTTAAATCACTTTTTTTGAAAAAATTTATTTTACCACTTCTTGTTTTTTACTTGTTTCTATCCTGTAAAGAAGAAAAGAAAGATGCTATAAAAATCCCTATTAAAATAGAAAAACCAAAGCCTATTTTTGTCTTCGGTTTTAATTTAGATAACTACAATTTAGTAAACGATACCATAAAAAGTGGAGAAAGTTTTGGTGTTATTTTAGATAGGTATCATGTTATGTATCCTAAAATAAACGAAATAGCAACAGTAATTAAAGATACTTTTGATGTAAGACGAGTTAGATCTGGTAAAGCATACACGATACTTACCTCTAAAGACTCTTTAGAAAAAGCACAGGTTTTTATATATAAACATAATAAGGTTGATGCTACAGTAATCAATTTTAAAGACTCTATTATATCTGCATATAGCGTTAAGAAAAAAATTAAAACAGTAGAAAAAGAAATTGCTGGAGAAATTTTTTCTAGCTTATCAGTTACTATGGATAGTTTGGGCTTAAAACCAACCTTAACAAATACTGTTGCTGATATTTATGCATGGACTTTAGATTTTTATGGTTTACAAAAAGGCGATAGTTTTAAATTAATTTATGAAGAGAAATTTATTAACGATTCTGTTTTTGTAGGGTACGGTGAAGTAAAAGCAGCGGTTTTTAATCATAAAGGAGATGATTTACATGCCTATAAATTTGTAGGAGACACGATAAATAAGATCTCAGAATTTTATGACGAAAAAGGGAATATGTTGCGAAGAGCATTTTTAAAATCACCAATTAAATTTCAATATCGTATTTCATCGCGTTATAATTTAAGGAGGAAAATAGCACTTTATGGCAGAGTGCGTGCGCATAGAGGAACCGATTTTGCAGCAAGATACGGAACGCCTATTATGACAACGGCTAGCGGAACCGTAGTGAAATCAGCAAGACGTGGTGGTAACGGAAATTATGTAAAAGTAAAGCACAATAGCACTTATAGCACTCAGTATTTACACATGAAACGCAGAAATGTTAAAGTGGGGGATTATGTTAAGCAAGGAGATATTATAGGGTATGTAGGTATGACAGGAAATACAAGTGGACCGCATGTTTGTTATCGTTTTTGGAAATACGGAAGAGAAGTAGATCCTTTTAGAGAAAAATTGCCTTCAGCAGAACCTTTAGACCCTAACATGAAACCAGCGTATTTTGAATTTATAAAACCATTCAAAAAACAACTAGATAAAATTAAGTTGACTAAAAAGGATACAGTTTCTAAGCCTTTAATTGAAAAAGAACTATTACTGACACATTAAACTATGCCTTTAGAAAATATAAATCCAATTCAAACCGAAGCGTGGAAAAAATTAGTCGACCACTTTAGTGAAGCACAAAAATATGAGTTAAAAGAACTTTTCCGTAAAGATAAAAACAGAAAAGAACGATTTTCTATTTCTTTAGGTGATTTAAAAGTTGATTACTCAAAAAACCACATAACTCAAGAAACAATTGATTTATTAGTTTCATTAGCAGAAGAAACGAAGTTAAAAGAAGCTATTGATAAATATTTTTCAGGAGATAAAATTAATGTTACAGAAAATAGAGCTGTTTTGCATACAGCTTTAAGGAGTAATTCAAATAGCCCTCTTTTAATTGATGGAAAAGATATAAGACCCAAAATACAAACCGCTCTTAGAAAAATGAAAAGCTTTAGCAATAAAGTTATTTCAGGAAAATGGAAAGGTTTTACAGGTAAGCCAATTACAGATGTTGTGAACATTGGTGTAGGAGGTTCTGATCTAGGTCCGCGTATGGTTGTTGAGGCATTACAGTTTTATAAAAACAAATTAACCACACATTTTGTTTCTAATATAGACGGAGATCATGTATCTGAAATATTAAGTAAGTTAGACCCCGAAACCACGTTATTTGTAATTGTATCAAAATCATTTACTACAGATGAAACTATAACGAATGCAAATATCATTAGAAATTGGTTTTTAAAATCGGCCATCGTTTTTGATGTAGCGAAACATTTTGTAGCCGTATCTTCTAATATTGAAGAAGCAGTTAATTTCGGAATTGACAAAAAAAATATTTTCCCAATGTGGAATTGGGTTGGAGGACGATTTTCATTATGGTCAACCGTGGGGTTGTCTATTAGTTTGTCTATTGGGTATGATAATTTCAAAGAATTATTAAACGGAGCAGAAGAAGCTGATGAACATTACAAAGATGCTGACTTTAAAGAGAATATTCCTGTAATACTAGCTTTGTTAAGTATTTGGATGAATAATTTTTTTAAATGCGAAACAGAAGCAGTTTTACCATATAGCTTCAATCTGTCTATGTTCCCTTCTTATTTGCAGCAATCTGTTATGGAAAGCAATGGTAAAAGTGTTGATAGAAATGGTAAACCAGTAAACTATCAAACAGGAAATATTATTTGGGGAGCAGCAGGTACAGATATGCAACATGCTTTTATGCAATTAGTGCATCAAGGAACAAAACTAATTCCGGCTGATTTTATTGGTTTTGAAGAGTCATTATATGGTTTGGTAGATTCACATAAAAAATTAATGGCTAATTATTATGCTCAAATGGATGCCTTAGCTTATGGTAAAACAAAAGAAGAAATACATTTAGAGTTAAAAATTGAAAATAGATTAGATCAAATAAATTTATTACTACCTTATAAAACCTTTAAAGGAAATCGACCAACGAATTCGCTGCTCTTAAAAAAACTTACACCAAAATCTTTAGGGATGTTAATAGCTACTTATGAGCATAAAATATTTACACAAGGTGTTATATGGAATATTTACTCTTTTGATCAGTTTGGGGTAGAGTTGGGTAAGGAACTCGCAAAAAAAATGTTAAATAAATAGATTTTTTTCCTTTTTTTAATATTTTAAGTGAGTGTTTGTTGTTAAGGTAATGTTAAAAGCTTAACATTAAATTAATATTAGCAAGATATAAAAGCAAGACCTTTGCGCCGCATTTAATAACAATTAGATTAAAAATGAAAAATTTTAAAAATGTTTTACTAGTAGCACTGTTCATTGTAACAGCTACTGTTTTAGGGCAAACTAAACTTACAGGTACAGTTGTTGACGAAATGGGAGAGCCATTACCGGGAGCTGGAGTTGTAGTTAAAGGAACATCAAACGGAACGGCAACAGATTTTGACGGAAAGTTTATGTTAAACGCTAAATCTACTTCAGGTACTGTTGTATTATCTTTTATAGGATACAACAATAAAGAAGTAGCTTATTCAGTTTCAAAAACAAATTTAGGTACTGTTGAGTTAGAGCCTTCAAATGTTTTAAGTGAAATAGTAGTAACAGCAACATCTTTTGCAGTTGATAGAAAAACTCCAGTAGCAGTATCTACAATTAAAGCATCTGAAATTGAAGCTAAACTAGGAACACAAGAATTTCCTGAAATTTTAAAATCAACTCCAGGGGTGTATGCTACAAAAGCCGGTGGTGGTTTTGGAGACGGGAGAATTAATTTACGTGGATTCAGATCTGAAAATATTGGTGTTTTAATAAATGGAGTGCCAGTAAACGATATGGAAAATGGAGCTGTATACTGGTCTAACTGGGCAGGTTTAGGAGATGTAACATCTGCTATGCAAGTACAAAGAGGATTAGGTGCTTCTAAAGTAGCTGTTCCTTCTGTTGGTGGTACAATAAATATCATTACTAAATCTACTGATGCTAAACAAGGAGGAAGTGTTTCAGCTTCTACTGGTAATGATGGGTATCAAAAATATGGTATGACATATTCGACTGGTTTATTAGATAATGGTTTTGCAGTAACAGCTTCAGCTTCAAAAACATCTGGAGATGGTTACGTGGATGGACTTTGGTTTAAGGGATTTAATTATTTCTTTAATATAGCAAAAAAAATAAATGATAGCCATAAATTATCATTTACAGCTTTCGGAGCTAAACAAGAGCACGGACAGAGATTTAGTAGAAGAACAGTTGCAGAAAATAGAGCAACTGAACAAGGAGGTAAAAGATTTAACCCAGACTGGGGTTATAGAAATGGTAAAATTGAAAATACTGCTTTAAACTTTTATCATAAGCCTCAGATATCTTTAAATCATGATTGGACAATTTCTGATGATACTTTTTTAACTACAGTATTATACGCTTCTTTTGGTAATGGTGGTGGAAGAAGAACAAGAACAAGTGGTGGTGATTCTAAATTTCAATTAGATGAATATAGGCTAGGTAATTCAGATCAACCAATAGATTTTGATAAAATTGTAGCTGAGAATAAAGCAAACGGAGCTTCAGGTTCTACTGATGTGTTCTTGTCGTCAAGAAACAAGCATAAATGGTATGGAGTATTATCTACTTTAAAAACCGATTTAACAGATGAGTTAACTTTTTCTGGAGGTATAGATGGAAGATACTATGAAGGAATTCATTATTATGAAGTTGATGATTTATTAGGAGGACAGTATTTTTTAAACAATTACAGTAATGATAATAATGCTAATCAAGCATTACAAGTTGGTGATCGTTTAAATAGAGATTATACAGGAGATGTTATAAGATATGGTGTTTTTGGTCAACTAGAATATGCACATAATGATTTGTCAGTTTTCTTAGCTACAGCTTTATCTAATACGGAATATAGCAAATCTAGTTTTATAGATGATATAGTAAATCCTAATGGAACAGCTTCTGAGAAAGCAACTTTTTTAGGTTACAGTACTAAAGGAGGGGCAAACTATAATATTGATGAAAATCATAATGTTTTTGGTAATATTGGGTATTTTTCTAGAGCACCATTTTTAGCAGGTAATGTATTTACTAATAAAGAATCTGTATCTCTAAATGAAGAAGCTATAAACGAGAAAATATTCTCTGCAGAGTTAGGTTATGGTTATAGAAGTGAGAAATTAGCAGCTAATGTTAATATTTATAGGACTTCATGGATAGATAAAGCTATTGTTGTTACTGAAAGGCCTGATATTAATGGAGATATTGCTGCAACAAATATCTCTGGATTAGATGCATTACACCAAGGTATTGAATTAGATTTCACGTATAAACCATCTGATAAGTTTAAGTTTACAGGTATGATTTCTTTAGGAGATTGGGAATGGGCAAGTGATGGATCAGGAGAAAGATTTACTGATGCAGGTGTTTCTGGAGGTGTGAAAAATATTTATGCTAAAGGAGTAAAAGTTTCTGATTCAGCTCAAACAACATGGGCATTAGGTGCGAGTTACAGTCCTGTAAAGAGTACTTCGTTTTTTGTAGATTACAATTATGCGGGTGATATTTATGCGCAAATGGATTTAGATAGAAGAAACAGTGATCCTAACTTTAGAGAAAACACTTTTAAATTACCAAATTACCACTTATTTGATTTAGGATTTAGACATGGATTTGAAATTGGAGATTTAGATTCTACTATTTCAGGAAAATTAAATAATATTTTTGATACAGAATATCTATCTGATGGATTTGAAAGAGGTGACCAAGTATATTATGGTGCTGGTAGAACCTTTAGTTTAGGATTAAAAATTAAATTTTAAAAAATATAATCATGAAAAAAATATTTTTATTATTAACAGTTTTTGCAATGGTCTTTACATCATGTGACCCATTGGAAGATATGAATGCAATCATTGATGCACAAGAAAATGCTGCAATTGTAGGAGATGCAGATTATACTCTTGTAGATGAGGATTATACTGATAAAGTGGAAGACGGAGGATTAGGTTTTAGTTTCGCTAATTTCAATTCTGAAGATCAAGCAAAAGAAGAATTACCTGCTTTTTTGTCAAGTAAATATCCAGCTTGGGGTAAAGGTTCTACAGTGGGAGTAACTTATAAGTTGTTTAACAAAAAAAATGATGAGAAAAGTTTAATTGTTTACAAAGTAACTTCTGCAGATTATGCAGCAGGAGGTCATTCTTTTGGGAATTTTAGTAGATCATCACATATAACTGATTTCTTAGATTTAAAGTACCCTTCACCAGCAAATAGATTATTGGTTTCTTTAACTTATAAATACTATGACGGAACTGTTTCTACCTTAAATAATGGATTTTTATTTAACAATGGAGCTTGGGAGAAGATAGAAGGTTTTACTAATGACGAGTACAACCAAATGGGTGAAAGTTTCCCAAACTTCACTAATGAAGAAGAAGCATTAACTAAAATTCCATTATTTTTATTAGATAAATATAAGTTTGAAGGAAAAGAAGCTGGTGATATCGAAGGAATTATGTGGAAGCAATATGTAGGTGGTGGTGTAACTGAAAGTTATATTGTTTACTACATCTTTGACGGAGCTAATTGGGAAAAATATGAAAACACAATTAACTTAGTTTTACAATTTGGACATGATGGTAACTCATGGTTACCTGATAATACAATTAAACATTCATTTACTGCTGAAGATTATTCGTCAGTGTACAATGGATTAAAAGATGTAGTTGGTTATGAAGCAGCTGCAGCTAACTTAGATCAGTATGGTAACTTTGGTAGACCAACTAATGAATCTGATTTAAATGCTACCGAGGCTTCAGGAGATTCAAGATGGAACAATCTAATGATGTTTAGAGCATTACCAATTGCTTTAAATAAATTGAACCCTGATGCATTAGATGGTCAGAAATATGTGGTAACTGTTAGTATTTATAACGGATCTGCAGGTTTTGAATCATTTAGCTTAATAAAAGAGAATGGAGAGTGGATTGAAAATAAATAATTTTGAAACTAATCTATAATATTAAAAACCACCTCAAACGAGGTGGTTTTTTTATGCGCAAAAATTAGTACATTTACTGTTATTAAAAACGAACAAATTATGATGAAAACATTGCACTCTTATTGGGCATATATTGTGGTAGCTGTATTAATTTTTACAGTAATAAATGCAATTATCGGTTTAGTACAAAAAAAAGAATTTACCCATAAAGAATTCCGTTTAGGGTTGTTTAGTTTAATAACAACTCATATTCAGTTATTATTAGGTTTTTTGGTGTATTTCATAGGTGGTTTTCAAAAAGGACTGGGAGATATGAAAGATGCTCCAGTAAGACTTTTAGCTTTAGAGCATCCATTAATGATGATCTTAGCGATTGTTTTAATAACCATCGGATGGTCTAAACATAAGAAACAAGTAAAAAGTGAAGCTAAGTTTAAAACCTTTGCAATTTTTTACGGAATCGCATTACTACTAATATTATCAAGAATTCCTTGGAGTAATTGGTTTTAATTATAAAATATAGTCCCGCTCTCGCGGGATTTTTTATTTTTGTTGAGTATTAAATATATAATAATGAAATTCATAAGCTACATAGTATCATCAATATTTGCATTGGTGTTTTTTTTACTACTAATTATCTTTCAACCTTTACAGTGGTTGGGTTTAAAATTGTTTGGTCAAAATGGTCATCAGAAGGTAGTAGATATTATGAATTGGGTACTAATCAAATCACTTTTAATTTTAGGAGTTCGTGTTCAGGTTGAAAACGAACAAGATTTACCAGAAAACACCACTTTAATATTCGTTTCAAATCATCAAAGTACTTTTGATATTCCACCAATTATTTGGCATTTTAGAAAACATTTTCCGAAATTTGTATCTAAAAAGGAACTAGCAAAAGGAATACCAAGTATCTCTTTTAATTTAAGACACGGTGGTGCAGCTTTAATTGATAGAAAAGATGCCAGGCAAGCATTAACTGAATTGGGAAGTTTTTCAAAAAAAATAAATAAAAACAAATGGTCTGCGGTTATTTTTCCGGAAGGAACAAGAAGTAGAACAGGCAAACCAAAGTCATTCTCGGTAAATGGCTTAAAAATGATTACAAAATACAATCCAGAAGCTTATATTGTTCCACTAACCATAAATAATTCATGGAAAGTATTTAAGTATGGTAAATTTCCGTTAGGTTTGGGAAGTCCAATAAAAATTAAGACCCACGCTCCAATAAAGGTAAACAGCTTACCGTTTAATGAATTGGTGACAACAGTAGAAAATACGATTAAAGAATCAATTTTATAATCACTTATAAATTATAAAAATTATGTCAGTACAAAATATCCGAAAGGAAGTAATGAAAACGCTCGAGAAGAATATCGATAGTTTCGTAGAAAAATTTTTAATACCCGCAGAAAAAATTTGGCAACCAACAGATTTTTTACCAAACTCACAAAAGGATACTTTTATTTCTGAGATTGAAGAAATAAGAGAATTATCAAAAGAATTAGATGATGATTTTTGGGTGGTATTGGTAGGAGATACAATTACCGAAGAAGCGCTACCAACTTACGAGTCTTGGTTGCTGGATTTAGACGGAATTACACAGCACCCAGATAATGGTTGGGCAAAATGGATTCGTGCTTGGACGGCGGAAGAAAACCGTCATGGAGATACTTTAAACAAGTATTTATACCTTTCAGGACGTGTAAATATGCGTGAGGTAGAAATTACCACGCAGCATTTAATTACTGATGGTTTTGATATTGGTACCGCAAGTGATCCTTATAAAAACTTTATATACACGAGTTTTCAAGAATTAGCAACCTATGTTTCGCATTTAAACGTAGCTAAAATTGCAAAGAAAAAAGGGCACAAAGCGTTGGCTAAAATGTCTCGAATTATTGCAGGAGACGAAATGCGTCATCATCAGGCATATACACATTTTGTAAAAGAGATTTTTAAGATAGATCCTAGCGAAATGATGTTAGCGTTTCAATACATGATGAAATACAAAATAGTAATGCCTGCAATGCATTTAAGAGAGTCTTTTGGGGCAAAAGGAACTTTGTTTGATGATTTCTCTACAGTAGCGCAAAGAGTTGGTGTATACACAGGTTTTGACTATGTAGATATTCTTAAAAAATTAAATACAACTTGGGAAATAGATAAAATTACGGGTTTAACACCAGAGGCTGAAAAAGCACGTGATTACTTAATGAAATTGCCAGACAGAATGTATCGTATTACAGAACGTATTGTAGTTCCTGATACCAAATTCAGTTTTAAATGGATGATTCCATCTTAGAAAGATAATTAAGAAACGTCATTACGATAAACAGAAGTAATCTTCTATTAATCGCAATGACGTTTTTTTTTACTGAAAAGTAAATTCGTCTTTATCATCTAAAAACCGAAACTTATCGCGAGTTTTGCACTGCGTTTCTTTGTCTAACTCAATAATTAAAGAAATTTCTTTTGCTGTATTTTTAGCTAAACACTTCCCTAACATATCATATGCAGCAGAATCACCGCTGTATTCATAACCGTTAGCATCAGTACCAACTCTATTTACACCAATTGTATAGCTCATGTTTTCTATAGCGCGTGCTTTTAAGAGTGCATTCCAAGCTTCAATTCTTGGTGTAGGCCAATTAGCTACATACAATAGTAAATCATAATTAAGAGTATTTCTAGCCCAAACAGGAAAGCGTAAATCATAACAAATTAACGGACAAATCTCCCACCCTTTATACTGTATTAAAGCAATGTCTTTTCCTGCAGAAAACACCTTGTGTTCTCCCGCCAATGTAAATAAATGTTTCTTGTCGTAAAAATCAATTTTACCAGAAGGATGTACAAAAAGTAATCGATTGTAATAATTGTATTCTTTATAAGTATTTAAACACGGTTCTTTAATAATAATACTTCCAACAATTGCTGCTTGCTTTTTGTTAGCTACATCTTGCATCCAAATAATAGTATCACCAGTCATCGTTTCTGCTAAATGCTGCGCGTTCATAGTAAAACCAGTGGTAAACATTTCGGGCAAAATAATTAAACCGATACCTAAAGGAAGTTTGTTTATTTTTTCTTTAAAATAATTTCTGTTTTCAGTCGGATTTTCCCAAATTAAATCAGCCTGAATAAGTGCAGTTTTAAGTTTGTTTGTTGCATTCATTAGTAAAGAAATGAAGTTATTAATCTTCTCAAAAATAAGATAAATATTGTACTTTGGGTTGATTAAAAATCCGCTATGAATTCTTTTATTTCAGAAACTTTAGATACTATTTTACAAACCACCAAATCGTTTGAAAATGTAGTATTTGTCTTACCATCACAAAGAGCAGGAGTGTTTGTAAAGCAAACATTTAAAAATAAAATTTTGGCAGGTTTTTTACCTCAGATTTTAAATATTGGCGATTTTGTTGAAGAAATTTCTGAAATTAACAAAGCAGATTCAGTACAACTGCTATTTCATTTTTATACAATTTATAAAGATATTGAAGAAAATCCAGATACGTTTGATGTTTTCTCTACATGGGCCTTTACTGTTTTACAAGATTTTAACGAAATAGACCAACATCTAATAAAACCAAAGGATATTTTTGTGTATTTACGAGATATTCACCGTTTGCAAAAATGGTCTGTAAAAGGGGAGTTTAAGGAAACGGAACTAATGAAAGATCATTTCTCTTTTATGGAGAAATTAGAAGAGTTTTATGCTGTTTTTTATCAATTTTTGATTTCAAATAAAATAGGATATCAAGGGGTTTTATACCGTGAAGCAACTAAGAATGTTGAAAAATTTATCAGTAAAAATCAACATAAAAAATATTTTTTCATCGGATTTAATGCTTTAAATACAGCGGAAGAATTTTTATTTCAAGAGTTTTTATCAGCAGGAAATAGTGAGGTTTATTGGGATATTGATAAAACTTTTTATGAAGGGAATCATCAAGCAGGTAGTTTTCTTAGAAAATATAAAAAACAATGGAAATACTACGAAAAGAATTCGATTGAAACAATAAAAGATTATTTTTCAGAACCTAAAAACATTCAGGTAATAGGAGCTTCAAAAAATATCACGCAAATAAAACATGCGGGAGAAATTTTATCAAAATTACCAAATCATAATAATACAGCCTTGGTATTGGCCGATGAAACATTGTTGCCAATAACCTTAAATTCATTACCTAAAAGCGTAGAAGCAATAAACATTACCATGGGATATCCATTAAAAGATATTCCTACAACGAGTTTAATTTTTGCTGTTTTTCAGTTGTTTAACAATCAAGAAAAACTGCAAAAACAAAAAGATAAACAGTTTTATCATAAAGATGTTGTTCGGTTTGTAAAAGATGCATCAATCTATAAGTTATTACAAATTGATGCTGAAACAAATGTTGCAGATATTATTTCGGCAACGATTGTTAAAGAGAATACTACTTTTATCAATCAAACAAAAATCGCTGAGTTTCTTGCTCCTTTAGACCAGGGAATTAAAGAAGTTGTTTGTTTGATTTTTAATCCGTTTTCTACAATAGCAGAATTTTTATCAAGAATACTAAAGTTAATTAATGTTTTAAAAGACAAAGCCAACGATTTAGAAAAGGAATATTTATTCCGTTTTTACACGGCATTTACACAATTACAAAACTTACATATTGAGTTTAATTATGTGCAAAATTTAAAAACATTACATCAGTTTTTTAGGCAATTAATACAGTCAGAAAGTTTGTCTTTTCAAGGAGAACCGTTGCAAGGATTACAGTTAATGGGTGTTTTAGAAACACGAATGTTAGATTTTGAAAACGTAATTATCACATCTGTAAATGAAGGTGTTTTACCGGCTAGTAGCCAGCAAAACACCTTTATTCCGTTTGATGTTAAAATTGAGTTTGGTTTGCCTACATATAAAGAAAAAGATGCCCTTTTTTCATATCATTTTTTTAGATTATTACAAAGAGCTAAAAATATTTTTATTTTATATAATACAGAGCATGACGTTTTTGGAAGCGGAGAAAAAAGTCGTTTTGTTACGCAGTTAGAAATGATGCGAGATGATATTACTGAAAAAGTAATTAGCCCGAAAGTAGTAACATCATCAGCTAAATTAAAAGAAATTCAGAAAGACGAAAAGGTTTTAGAACGATTAAAAGAACTCGCTAAAAAAGGAATTTCACCATCAGCATTAACCAATTACTTATACAATCCGATTGCTTTTTACAAACAGAAAATTTTAAAAATTAATGAGTTCGAAAATGTAGAAGAAACCGTTGCCGCAAATACTATGGGAACTGTGGTTCACGATACTTTAGAGGCGTTATATAAACCTTTTATAGGTAAGTTTTTATCTGTTGATGATATTATTGATATGCAACAGAAAACAAAAGAACTGGTTACTTTTTATTTCTCAGAACATTTTAAAAACGGAGACATTGCTACGGGGAAAAATAGGCTAGTTTTTGAAGTTGCTAATCGATTTGTAGAAAATTTTTTAGCAAATGAAAAACAGTTGTTAAAAGATGAAAATAATCAATTAAAAATAATTGGAACAGAACAAAATTTAGCCGCTGAAATTACAGTTGAAGGTATCGATTTTCCGATAAAAATTCACGGACAAGTTGATAGAATTGATGAGCTAAATGGTGTTGTAAGAATTATAGATTATAAAACCGGAATGGTAGATGCAAATAAACTAAAAGTGGTAGATTTTGAAAATATTAGAGATTTAAAACACCATAAAGCAATTCAGGTTATGCTGTACGCTTTTTTGTATACTCAAAACAATAAATTTGATTTCTCTAATAATTTGGAAGCAGGTATCATTTCGTTTAAAAATTTAAAAAGCGGGTTCTTAAAAATGAATTTTTCATCTAATTATCGTACTCCAGATAATGAAGTGACAGAAGAAAAACTGAATGATTTTATGGATGAAATAAAAGTGTTTTTAAAAGAACTGTACAATCCTGAAATTGATTTTATTGAACCAGCAGATTTACCTTATTAAAAAGTATATTATCGGTTTTTGATTTGTTAACCTGAACTTGTTTCAGGTTCTCATAATAATTAGCAGAATTTCTATTAGCAGAGGCTCAGAAAGAATACAGGCTAAAGTTTAAGGGTGTGCATTTACCCAAACTTCACCGTCTTCAAAATGTTCTTTTTTCCAGATAGGAACAGTTTCCTTTAAAGTATCAATTGCAAATTGGCAAGCATCAAAAGCCGCTTTTCTGTGGGGAGAAGAAACTGTAATAATTACAGGAACATCTTTTATTTGCAGTAAACCTTCAGCATGATGAATCGCTATTTTTTTTATAGGGAATTTCTCTAAAGCCAATTCAGCAATTTTTTGCATTTCTTTAATGGCCATTGGTTTGTAAGTAGAAAAATCTAATTGAGTAACACTTTTATTTTGAGTAGCATCTCTTACAGTGCCAACAAAAACGGAAATTCCGCCACAAGAAGGATCAACTACAAAGTCATAGCATTCCTGTAAGTTTAGCTTTTCTGAAGTTACTTTTATCGAAGTTGTTTTCATGTTAAATAATAAACTTTAACAAAGATATAAGTTTGAAAATGCAAATAGTGTAAACGAATCAGATTTAAATATTTATTTTTGTAAGTAACATAGAAAAAGACATCTTTTAACAAAACATATGAAAACAATCAACGATTTTAATTTTGATAATAAAAAAGCATTAATCCGTGTAGATTTTAATGTGCCTTTAAATGATAAATTTGAGGTTACAGATGCTACCAGGATTCAGGCAGCAAAGTCAACAATAATAAAAGTATTAGAAGATGGCGGTAGTTGTGTGTTAATGTCGCATTTAGGTCGTCCGAAAGGAAAAGAAGATCAATTTTCATTGCGTCATATTATAGCTAAAGTAACAGAAGTTATAGGAGTTCAGGTTAAGTTTGTTGAAGATTGTATTGGTGATAAAGTTACCGAAGCGATTGCAAATTTAAAAAGCGGAGAGATTTTATTATTAGAGAACTTACGTTTTTATCCAGAAGAAAAAGCAGGAGACGTTTCTTTTGCAAAACAATTATCAGAATTTGGTGATATATATGTAAATGATGCATTTGGAACTGCACACAGAGCGCACGCTTCTACAGCGGTTATTGCACAATTTTTTGCTGAAAATAAATGTTTCGGAAATTTATTGGCAACCGAAATTGAAAGTATCAATAAGGTGTTAAATG
Source organism: Tenacibaculum sp. M1.3A (assembly GCF_057732375.1). Lineage (NCBI taxonomy): Bacteria > Pseudomonadati > Bacteroidota > Flavobacteriia > Flavobacteriales > Flavobacteriaceae > Tenacibaculum > Tenacibaculum sp. M1.3A. The sequence goes on from NZ_JBYJEF010000002.1 coordinate 93,466, forward strand.
ATTCTGAAAAACCAGTAACCGCAATTTTAGGAGGTGCAAAAGTATCGTCTAAAATCGGAGTGATAGAAAATATTATTGAAAAAGTAGATCATATTATTGTTGGTGGAGGAATGACCTTTACTTTTATTAAAGCTTTAGGCGGAACGATAGGTAATTCATTAGTAGAAGATGATAAATTAGAGTTGGCACTGTCAATTTTAAAATTAGCAAAAGAGCAAAATACAGAAATACATTTACCTGTAGATGCAGTTATTTCAGATGCTTTTTCAAACGATGCAAACACGCAAATAGTTGATACAACTAAAATTCCTGATGGATGGATGGGGCTTGATTGCGGACCAAAAACATCAGAGAAATTTGCAGCAGTAATAGCAAAATCTAAAACTATTTTATGGAACGGACCCTTAGGAGTTTTTGAATTAGAAAAATTCTCAACCGGTACTATCGAATTAGGAAATGCTATTGCAAAAGCAACTGAAAGCGGAGCATTTTCTTTAGTCGGAGGAGGAGATTCTGTAGCAGCAGTAAAGCAATTTGGTTTTGGTGAAAAAGTAAGTTATGTTTCTACAGGTGGTGGAGCAATGTTAGAAATGTTAGAAGGAAAAACATTACCAGGTATCGAAGCTGTTTTGAAATAAATTGTTATTTCGAAGACAATCGAGAAATAGTTGTTAATTAAATTTATAAAATGAAATACACAAAACTACCAAATACAGATATAAAAGTTTCTAAAATTTGTTTAGGAACCATGACTTGGGGAAATCAGAATACTGAAGTGGATGGACATGAACAAATGGATTATGCTTTAGAGCAAGGCGTAAATTTTTGGGATACAGCCGAGTTGTATTCAGTTCCTGCAACGCCAGAAACTTACGGAGCAACAGAAGAAATAATTGGTTCTTGGTTTAAAAAAACTGGAAATCGAGATAAAGTAGTATTGGCAAGTAAAATTGCTGGTGGTGGCGATTATACAAAACACATTCGTAAGGGTGGCTTTACAAAACAAAATATTATTGACGCGGTTGAAGGTAGTTTAAAACGCTTACAAACCGATTATATCGATTTATATCAGTTTCATTGGCCTTCTCGTGGTGTAAATTGTTTTGGTGTTCGTGATTATCCTTACAAAACAGCAACTAAAGAAGCAGAAAATCATTTAGAGATTTTAGAAACGATGAATGATTTAGTAAAACAAGGAAAGGTAAAACACATAGGTTTATCAAACGAAACGCCTTGGGGAACGATGAAGTATTTGCAAACTGCTGAACAGCATAATTTGCCAAGAATGAGTACGATTCAAAACTCATATTCATTAATCCATAGAGGCTATGAGGTAGGAATGAGCGAAGTTTCTATGAGAGAAAATATTGGTTTGTTGGCATATTCGCCTTTAGCACAAGGTGTATTATCAGGTAAATATTTAGATGGAAATACACCAGAAGGAGCAAGAGGAACATTGTTTCCAAGGTTTATAGCTCGTTATATGAGTGAGACTTCTTTAAAAGCTGTTAGAGAATATTTAAAAATAGCAGAGAAGCATGGCTTATCATTGGCCGAGTTATCATTGGCATACATAAATCAGTTGCCATTTGTAACTAGTAATATTATTGGAGCTACAAAAATGAGTCAGTTAAAAGAAAATATCAACTCTATTAATATTGATTTGTCAGAAGAAATTTTAGCAGAAATAGAAGCGGTTCATAATTTAATTCCGAATCCTGCACCATAAATTTAACAGTGTAGTGTATCAAAATAAAAAAAAATCCGAAGTACTATTTACTTCGGATTTTTTTGTGCTAATTATCTGTGAAAACTACTCAACTATTTTAAGTGCGGTAGCTTTAAATCTATCATTTTCTAATTTACCAGTTATTGCTACTTTTCTAACAACATTACAAAAACCAATTTTCTTGTCGTGCGCATCACCGAAATCATCAATATGAGCGCCATCAACAAAATAGGCTTTATCATCAATTTTAATGGCTAAATCACATCCGTTTTGACTTTCTAAGCCAAATTTACATTGACCACAAGAAGCATAGGCTATAAACGTTTTTTCTTTTGGTTGTGAGCAAGCTATTATTCCGAATAAAAATATAAAAAGTAAATTTTTCATCTGATTTTTTAAATTTTGAGATTAGTATCCTATTTTTTTACGAACTCTTTGTAAAACATCCGTAGCAACCGTACTCGCTTTTTCGGCTCCAACTGCAAGTGCTTCGTCAATTTCAGTACGATTCTCCATATAATGATTGTACTTTGTACGAATATGAGCAAACTTGTCGATTATTAGCTCGTATAAAGCTTGTTTAGCATGACCGTAACCATAATTTCCGCCTTCGTAATTTGCACGCATTTCAGTAATCTGAATATCCGAAGCTAATAATTTATAAAGCGCAAAAACATTATCGGTATCTGGGTTTTTAGGATCTTCTAGCGCTTTGCTATCCGTTTGAATCCCCATGATTTGCTTGCGTAATTTTTTGTCAGGCAAGAAAATATTAATAAAATTGTTTCTAGACTTACTCATTTTTTCACCATCAGTTCCAGGAACTAATTTTGTGTTTTCGCTAATCTTAGCTTGTGGTAAAATTAACGTTTCTCCTACCACATTATTTAATCTACTTGCTACATCACGAGCCATTTCTAGGTGTTGTAATTGGTCTTTACCAACCGGAACAATTTCGGCGTCGTATAATAAAATATCGGCAGCCATTAACATTGGGTAGCTAAATAATCCGCTATTAACATCTGCTAAACGGTCGGCTTTGTCTTTAAATCCGTGTGCTAAGGTTAAACGTTGGTACGGAAAATAACAGCTTAAATACCATGATAATTCCGCCACTTGAGGAATATCGCTTTGGCGATAAAAAACAGTTTTGTTAATGTCAATTCCACATGCAAGCCAAGTAGCAGCAACGCTGTAGGTGTTTTCTCTTAATTCGTTACCATCTTTAATTTGTGTTAAAGAATGCATATCTGCAATAAAGATAAAAGCTTCATTTTTAGAGTCATTTGCCATTTCAATGGCAGGTAAAATAGCTCCTAATAAATTACCTAAATGTGGAGTTCCTGTACTTTGTACTCCTGTTAAAATTCTTGACATATGTCTGTTTTGAAAAAATTATATAAGCAACGCCTACGACTACTTTAGTATAGCAAAAATAAGCTTAAAATTGTTCAAACAAAAGAAATTACTACATTCGCATATATGAAATATATACTTTTTCCTTTTCGATTAATTTGGCGAATTTGGTTTTACCTGTTAATAATAGTATCGGTAATTGCAATGTCTCCTTTTATATTGGTATTGTTATCTGATGAAAAATATTACGATACTTTTTGGAAACTGATGAGAGGATGGTCGTTTTTTTTAATTTACGGAATGGGTTTTAGATTGAAAATTGAAAGAGAAGAAGAGCTTGATTGTAAAAAAAGTTATGTATTTATTGCGAATCACGCTTCTTTATTAGATCCATGGATTATGATAGCATCTAGTAAAAATCCGATTTTATTTGTAGGGAAAAAGGAGTTAGTAAAATTACCACTGTTTGGGTTTTTCTATAAAAAAGCGGTTGTTATGGTTGATAGAAAAGATCCTAAAAGTAGAAAAAAAGTATACGCTCGTATAAAAAAACGACTAGAAGAAGGATTAAGTATTGCAATATTTCCTGAAGGATTAGTACCAACAGAAAATGTAGTTTTAGCGCCTTTTAATAACGGCGCTTTTAGTTTAGCAATACAATATCAAATGCCAATTGTACCACAATTATATTTTGATGCAAAACGCTATTTTTCTTGGGATTTCTTTAAAGGACGTCCAGGCACGTTTAGAGTAAAACAATTAAGATTTATAGAGACAGAAGGCTTGACAATAGAAAATAAAGATACTTTAAAACAACAATCTTTTGATTTATTATATAATGAATTAGTTAATGATAAGTTGTATATGAAAGACACAAACCGACCAAACAATGAGCGAGAATTTAAATCACCGTTATAGTAATACTGAAGAAAAGCTAAATGTGTTAACACATGGTTTTGGGCTATTACTAGCTATTATAGTTTTACCTTTTTTAGTTTTAAAATCATTAGAGTATCAAGGGTTTTGGCAAACAATTAGTTTTGTCATTTACGCATTAAGTTTAATCATCTTATATGCTGCATCTACTTTTTACCACGCAGCCAAAAGTCCTAAACTTCGTAGAAAACTTAATATTTTTGATCATGCTGCTATTTATGTTTTAATAGCAGGAAGTTACACGCCCTTTTGTTTAGTAGTTTTACCAGGACAAACAGGTTGGTATATGTTTATTTTTGTTTGGCTGTTTGCACTAACTGGTGTTATATTAAAGTTATTTTTTACCGGTAGGTTTGATAAATTATCAACGGCTTTGTATTTAATAATGGGATGGCAAGTTGTTTTTTTAATAAAACCTTTAATGAATAATTTGTCGTACGACGGATTATTTTATTTAATAGCTGGCGGTGTTTTTTACACAATTGGCGCAATCTTATATTCAATTAAAAAAGTGCCATACAATCACGCTATTTTTCACGTTTTTGTACTTTTAGGAAGCTTTAGTCATTTTTGGGCAATCTATAAATACATATAGTTTTTACCATTTAGAAAACGGAAGTTTACTTAAGTTTGAATTGTAATATTTAACGGTTCCGGTTACTTCTTTGCCTAACCAATTTGGCTTAGAAAATTGTTCGTTTTCATTTTCTAATTCAATTTCGGCAACAACCAAGCCTTTGTTTTCACCTAAAAAATCATCAACCTCATAAATATGGTTGTTTTCCTTTACTAAATAACGGTGTTTTTCAATAATTCCTTCCTCGCATAAATTAAATAAATCTTGAGCTTCCTTTAAATCTATTTCTTTTTCCCATTCAAATCTGGTAGTTCCGCTTTTGTTAGAAGCACCTTTAATGGTTAAAAAACCGGCATCATCTTTTATGCGAACTCTTACTACACGCTCTTTTTTAGAGCTTAAGAAGCCTTGTTTTATGTAACTTTTTTTATAAGCTACTTGTTTGTATTGATCAGAAATTACCAAGAATTTTCGTTCTATTTCAAAAGTCATAAGAAGTTAAATCAAATTTGTACGAATGTATCATTTTTGTTGTTATTATTAAATATCTTTGATGCTATTAATTATAAAAAACTTTAATTTAATGGCGTTAATTACAACAAAAGCAATTGTTATTAGTGCTATTAAGTACAGCGATACAAGTTTAATTGTTAAGTGTTTTACGTTAGAAGATGGTATTCGATCTTACATGATAAGAGGTGTATTAAAATCGAGAAAAGGAAAATTGAAAAAAGCCTATTTTCAGCCATTAACGCAATTAATAATTGAAGCAAATCACAATAATAAAAACTCCTTAAATTCTATAAGAGAAGCCCAGGTTATTCAGCCTTATGAGAGTATTTATACTTCAGTAATAAAGCAATCGATTGTGTTGTTTTTATCAGAAATACTTTCGAATATTATTAAAGAGGAAGAAAAAAATGAAGTGCTATATGAGTTTATCGAAACAAGCCTAATTTGGCTAGATACTCATGACGCGATTGCTAATTTTCATTTGCTCTTTTTGTTGAATTTATCTCGATTTTTAGGGTTTTACCCAGACGTTTCAGAACCCAATAAAATGACTTTTAATTTACTAGACGGAAGATTTACTGATGCATCCTACGAAAAATTAGTGATAAAAGGCAACGAATTAATTCTTTTTAAAAAGCTATTGGGCATAAATTTTGATAGGATAAATACAATTTCGTACAATAAATACGAAAGGCAAATAATTCTCAGAATTATAGTTCGATATTTTGAATTACATTTGGAGGGTTTTAAGGAGCCAAGATCATTAAATATTTTAGAAACCGTGTTTAGTTAACAGATGAAGCAAGCTATTACCCTATTTTTTTTACTGACAATTACCACTATTTTTTCGCAAAACCTTACCATAATTGATGCCGAAACTGGCAAAAAAATTGATGAGGTTGCTGTTTTTAATAAAAATAAAACAATATCTGCAATTAGTAACATTAACGGAGTTGTAGATGTTGCGAAGTTTAAAAATAATGAAATTCTTGTTTTTTCACACGTATCGTACGCAAAATTTCAAGAGAAAAAATCGGTTTTAAAACAAAATAAGTACCAAGTTTTCTTATCAAAACAATCAGAGCAATTAGATGAAATAGTTGTATCTGTATTTAAGAATAAAGAAAAAGCGAATCGTATTGCAGAGCAAATAGCAGTTGTTTCTTTAAAAGATATTCAAAAAGTATCTCCACAAACATCAGCAGATTTATTAGCTACAATTCCCGGAATTAAAGTTCAGAAATCACAATTTGGTGGTGGAAGTCCTGTTTTAAGAGGGATGGAAAGTAACCGTGTTTTATTGGTTGTTGATGGTGTTAGAATGAACAATGCAATTTATAGAAAAGGGCATTTACAAAGTTCAATAACTGTAAACCCTACTTTATTAGATAGAACAGAAGTTATTTTCGGGCCTTCATCTGTTATTTATGGTTCTGATGCGCTTGGAGGTGTAATTCATTATTATACAAAAACGCCAAAATTATCTGAAGAAAATCAAATTAAAGGAAGTAGTTTTTTACGTTACAGTTCGGTAAATAATGAAGTTACCAATTCGGTATCGGCAGAATTACAATTTAAAAAATGGGCATCGCTTACGAGCATAACACATAGTAATTTTGGTGATTTAAAAATGGGTAAAAATCGTTCTCATGGTTTTGATGATTGGGGAAAAACGTTTTTTTATTCTGATAATTTAAATGGGAATTATGCAGAGAATCCAATAGCAAACGAAGATGTGAATTTACAGAAAAATACAGGTTTTAGTCAAACTGATTTTTTACAGAAATTTTTTATCCCCTTATCAAAAAAGACCGATTTAAAGGTAAATATTCAATATTCTACATCATCAGATGTGCCAAGGTTTGATAAATTAAGTGAGCTTAAAGGTAGTGGTGATTTAAAGTTTGCAGAATGGCAATATGGTCCGCAAAACAGGTTATTAGTTTCATCTCAATTAGAAATCAATCCGAATAAAAAATGGTTAGATAAAGGTACGATTACGGCTGCTTATCAGAATATTGAAGAAAGTCGTATTCAAAGAAAATTCGAAAGTTTAGAAAGATCTTACAGAGAAGAAAATGTAAATGTTTTTAGTATAAATGGAGATTTTACAGTTCCGTTAGCAGAAAATCGTGATTTAGGTTATGGTTTTGAGGCAGCTTACAACGATGTTAAATCTAATTCTTACGGTAAAACATTAAGAATAAATAATAATGAAATTATTGGTTTTGATGCAGATTTTGCAGTGCAATCTCGATATCCTGATGGCGGAAGTAGTTATTTTAGTTCTGCAATGTATTTAGATTATCGCCAAGATATTACGCCAAAATCAATCTTAAATACAGGTATTCGATTAACAAATACATTACTAGATGCAAAATGGATTGATGAAACATTTATACAGCTACCAAGTAATGATATTAGTTTAAACAATACAGCACTTACGGCTACTATTGGTTATGTGTTTAAACCAGTTAAAACATTGCAGTTGAACGCAGTATTGTCATCAGGTTTTAGATCGCCAAATATTGATGATGTAGGTAAAGTAAGAGAAAAAAACGGAGATGTAACTGTGCCAAATATCACTTTAAAACCGGAACATGCTTACAATGCCGAAGTTGGATTTCAGAAGTATTTTAATAACCGAAAATTTAGAATCGGTGCCAATGTGTATTATACGTTGTTAAACAATTATATTTATCGTGAAAACTTTCAGTTAAACGGAAGTAGTACTGTTTCTTACGATGGTGAAGAGGGTAATATTGTAGCAAATGTAAATAAAGGTACTGCTTATATTACAGGAGCAACGGTGAGTTACCAAGGGAAAATATTTAATAATTGGAGTACTTCAGGGTTTTTAACCTATACAAAAGGTAAAGCGTATGACACGAATTTACCAATGTCTTCAATTCCGCCATTATTTGGTCGTTTTGAATTAAATTACGCTAATAATAAGTTTGAAGGAGGCGCTAATTTTGTTTTTAACGCAAAAAAAGACATCGCTGATTATAATTTAGACGAAGGAATAGATAATCATCAAGAAACACCAATTGTTAACTCGGCTGCTACTCAAGATATTAATAAATATTACGGTACACCAAGTTGGATGACCGTTGGCTTATTTGCCAAGTACACAGTAAATAATAATATAACAATACAAACACAGCTTACTAATTTATTAGATGCCCATTACAAAGAGTTTGCAAGTGGTGTTTCTGCACCAGGGCGCAATGTTTCAGTATCGCTACTAACCAATTTTTAAAATATACAAATGATAAATCTATTTAAGATTGTAAGTTTATTAGAAGGAATTTCTTATTTATTATTAATGTTTTTAGGCATGCCTTATAAGTATTTAGAGGCTTTAGGAAACGATCCTTATTTTGTAAAACTTTTTGGAATGCCGCATGGTATTCTATTTGTTGCCTATATAATCATAGCAATTATGCTAAAATTCGAATTGAACTGGAACGGTAAAACATTCGGAATTGTTTGCTTATTGTCTATTTTACCTTTCGGAACTTTCTTTGTAGGGAAGTATTTAAAACAATAATGTCATTACGAGGAGGCACGACGAAGTAATCTCTTTGTTTAGAACTACCATTTTACAGATTACTTCATTCTTCGCAATGACGTAAAAAATTTACACCTATCGTTACGAGTAAGAAGGACGAAGTAATCTCTTTAGCCACCACTTACTGGAGGAATAATAGCAATTACATCATTTTCATTAATAATTGTTTCGTCTGATGCATAACTTTCGTTGATGGCAACTGCATAAGCACTCGTGTTTTTTAATTTCGGATGTTGTTTTACAAGGAATTCTTTAAAAGAAGTAACATTGCAATTAACAGGAAGTACAACTTCTATAGAAGTACTTCCTATTAAATCTGTTGCAATACCAAAAAGTAATACAGTTATTTTCACACGAGTATTTTTTGATGAATCCCTTAATATGGTTTTGATAAAGTAAAATTACAATTTAATTCCGAATAGCACTCTGTTTTCATTCTTTCCGTTAAAGTTAGAGCGGGCAAAATCTACACGTAAAAAACGCCATTTTCCAATACCAACATTATCTAACCCAACTGAAAATTCAGAATAAGGGTTGTTGCCTGCTGTAAACAATCCTTTAGCACTGGTTACCAAGTGGAAATTTAATTTATTTAATAACGGAACTTTACTAAGCAAAGCACCTTTAAAATTATATTCCCCATGCAACTCACCATATTTATCATTTGTGCTTAGCTGATAGTAAGGTAACATGTAAAAGTTGTTTAAATAATTGTCGTTAGGTGCAATTAACAATCGGTTTCCGTTAAAATGAGCATAGTCTATAAACTGAATATCTTTTTTCTCTAAAAAGACTCCTCCTTTGGCCTTGTACTTAAATTGCCCCCAATTGCCTAAAGATATATTTTGAGTTATTTGTGAGTAAACTACATCAGAATTCCATTCTGCATTATCAGCGCCAAATTTTTTATTATAACCGATAAATAAAGAAGGGTATTTATTACTACTCACATTGTATTTTCCATCAGGATAAGACACGTATTTTTGACCAAAATTAATAGTAGTTCCTAAAGCAAACGACCATATTTTATTAGGTGTAAAAGACGTGTTAAAATTAGCGGGTTCTTGCGGATTATTTGACGTATAATCAACATCGCTTTTAGGAAACATTACATAATCTGTGGTGTTAAATAATGGTTTTCTATCTGCGTATTCTAAAGAAGAAGACATACTAACACCATTAATTACTTCTCTTGAAAAAGATACTTTAGCAAATGATTTCTCGTATATTTTTAAATAATTTCTTTCAAATAAAACAGAACTAATGGTATTCCATAATTTTGAAATAGGTTGTTTTGCATTAAATTGAGCGGTTGTAACACCTCCTGAAAGTGTTAAAATTGGTTTGGTTGTATTATTCCATTTGTAAGAAAAATAACCGGTAGGTCTTAGTTTTTTATCTGAAAGCCCATAATTTAATTTACCACCAATATTAAACCTTTCTCCTTTTTCATTTATCGATTTATAATAATTTAATCCAACTGAAGAGTTCCAACCTTGTACGGTATTAAAGTTTAAGTCGAAAATAGGAGATGAAAAACCTAAACCCCATTTATTATAAGTGTCGTTATAAGAATAGCCGGTTATAACATCTAAAAGGTTAAACTTATTTTGTTTGGTATCTATAGAATCTAAATATTTTTTAGACTTTCGTATGGTTTTAATACTGTCTTTTAATTTGTAATCAGAAACTTCTTCAGTAGTTAAAGCAACAGGGCGAATTTTGGCCCAATATAAACTGTCTTTTTTAGTTGCATTTTCAGCAAAAGATAAAATTTCGTTCCCAAATGATTTATTGTTGTAGTTAGGTGTAAAATTATAGTTTGAATAAGCTGCCGAAAAACGACCATTAAAATTAAAGCCAAACATACCTGCTTTAAAATCGATTGTTTGCGTAACCGGTACCCAAGCATTGTTTTTAAGAGAGTAATTATAGTTTTGTTTAATCTTTAAAGAATCTATCATTGGCATGCTTATTTGCGCACCTGTAGTCACAACATCGGTACCGTAAATAGCCCAATCATCTTCTACAATATAAATGAAACCACTAAAAACACGATCGTTTTTTCTTTTTGGAAGTAATTTTATTTTACTAATTAATTTATTGTTTTTATCATAAAGCGTTCCTACTAATTTATAGTTGTAATAGCCAAAAGCACCGTTAGAAATGGGTGAAATCATTTCTGCGTCTGCTAATTTAAAAGAGTTTTCATAAAAATTAAAATTTACTTCTTTAGCTTGGTTAAAGCTAATTCCGTTATCGCTACCCGAAACTTTTGAGGCAACTATACGCTCTTTAAAATTAGCAGGTTTTTTTTGAAAAGAAATTTTAGAAATTGTTTCAGATAGATATACGATTCCACTTCTTGTAGAGTCTAATCCGCCACCCATATCGCCAATTTCTTGCCCTAAAAACTTTTTTGGTAAATCTTTTACTTTAAATAATCCGCGAGAGTAAAAGTCGGCTTTATATTCAGAAAACTTATCGGTGTTTTTATTTTTATTAGCAATTACATTTCTAATAATTTTATCAGCAGGATTTTCATTCGAAGAAATTAAAATTTCATCTAAGGCAACTTCTTCTTCAGAAAGAATAACGTTTAAAACTAAAGGAAAAGAAGAAATAGTAATTTTTTTCTTCACTGTTTTGTATCCTAAGATTTGATAAATGAAAGTGTGCTCTCCTTTTTTTGTTATGGCTAATTCATAATCTCCATTATCGTTTGTGGTAGTTCCTGTAATAGAGTTTTCTAAATATACGCTAACAAAAGATAAAGGCTTGTTGTTTGTATCTGTTACATTTCCTTTGATTTGAGCAAAAGAAATAGCAGTAAGGAATAAAAGAAATAGTGTGTAGTTTTTTTTCATAGTTGGTTTTGTTGAAATAAAAAACAAACATAGCCGAAGTAATTTTTCGGCTATGTTTAAAAGCTGTTAAATAATTTACAATGAAATCTTAAATATAAGACTTGTAAATTTACAAAAAGGTTGCCTGAGAATTAATTCCCCTCTTTTTTCTTCTTTTTTCCAAATAAACCTCCTAAAACATCTTTTACCTTCTTTTTGGTATCGCTTGTTTTAGTTGAATCTTTCTTTTTATCACCTAATAAATTACCAAGTGTGTTTTTTATTAGTTTGTCTTTTTGTTGTTCAATTAATTTTTGACTCAACTTTGTAACAGAAGAAGATAAATCTGTTTTTACTGACGGGTTAGACATGTTACCGGTAATATTTGCGGTAATTGGTACGGTAATATTCTGATCTTTTTCACTTAATTTAGATAATAATCCTTCTACTTTACTACCTAAGTACTTAGCAGGTACATCTAAAGTTAAATCATAATTCATGTTTTGATCGAAACTATGACTACCACCAATGTTAATACCGATGTCTTTGTATTTTAATTTAAATGGTTTTACTGATACTTTACCGTTATCGAAAGATAAGTTTGCTTTTATATCAGATAAATCTAATTTGTCTAAATCAATAAACGATAGTTTTTCGCTTAATAAGCTTAAAGCTTTGGTCTTTTTAGGGTTTATTTTTGTGGTTAATAATTCCGCTAATGCTTTACCAGTTAAAGAGGTTAAATTAGGTGTAAAATCGTTGTTTAAATTACCAGATAAATTAATGTCAGAATTTAATTTACCGCTCATTGCAGCAGCAATCGGGCTGATTGATTTAAGTAAATCTAAGCCGTTAAAAGATTCTGAAATATCAAACGATTTTATGCCTAAATCCATATTAAAAGAAGGCGTTTTTTGTTGTGTATTTACTTCACCGTTTAAAGCAATAGTACCTTTAAATATGTTAACATTTACATTTTGTAAAGTCGCTTTTTCGTCCTTTATCAATAATGTGCCTTTTACGTTTTTTAAAGCTAAATTATCGTAATAAACAGTTTTTGCATCCGCTATAATTTTACAATCTAAAAAAGCAGGGATTTTTAAAGATTCTGTAGGTTTTTCTGTTTTATTCGTGTCTTTTTTATCTGTAGTAGTCGTTTCTTGCATGAAATCACTCATGTATAAAGAATTCGATTTTACATTAAAAGTTCCTTGTAGTTTTTTATCAGAAAGTAAAAAACCTAATAAATTTTTAATTTCTCCTGTAGCATTTAAATCACTTTTACCTGTTTTAGCATCAAACTCGTTTAAGGTAATGGTTGTTGGTTTGAAATTTATTTTGGCGTTTTTTATATTAAGCGGACTAGCAATATCATCCGAAGAAAAAATAAAATTACTTATTGTTATTTCACCGTTGTTTTTAATACGATTTAAGTTGCTGTTTTTAATTGCTTTTAAATCAAATTCAGTAGTTAAGTTGGCTTTTAAAATACCACTTAATTCACTTTTTAAATCAACGGGATAGGCTTTGTTTATGTTGGCTAAATTTAAGGTTCCTTTTAATTTAGCGTTTATAGTTGGGTTGTTAACAATATTAGCAACACTTCCGCTACCTGAAAAAGTATCTTCATCTATTTTAAAAGATAAGCCGTTAATAACTACAAAAGTTTTATCAAGGTAACCTGTAGTGTTTTTTAATTGTGCATCGATATTAATGTTACGAACACTTTTTGGTAAATCAGGATATTTAAAAGAAGCGTTTTTAGATTTTAAGTTAATGTCTAACAACGGAATTGTATTGTTAGTAACTAAACCTTTAAGGGTTCCTGAAAGACTAAAGTCACCAGTTGTTTGTACGTTTTCAATACTTTTGGTATAAGCTTCAGGTATTAAGCCTAAAAAGTTTTTAAAGTCTGATGACGGAGTTTTAAAGCTAATATCAACATCTTGGTTGTTTTCGTTTATTTGAACATACCCATTAAAAATTAAAGGTAAATTATTAAGTTTTGCTTCGTTTTTTAGAAACGAAAACTTCATGTTTACTAAATCCATTCCTAAGACAGCATCTAATTCTATCTTTTGATTTTTTAAGTACGAAGTGCTATCCATTTCGAAAGAAACTAATGTAGTTGTTTTGGTATTTAATTCAGAATTAGTTTGAGAGAAATCTCCGCTACCGCTATGATTAAAATCAGATAAAGTAAGATTTATTTTACTTTTTTTATCAATATATTTTATTATAGCGTTATTAATTTCATAAGAATTTATAGAAAGGCCAAAATTAGATACCGGCACATTTGTACTATCAATTTTTACATCAGACGGTTTTGTGATGTCGTAATTGGCAATACCAATTTCGTTTACTAAAACATTTACTTTAGAATCTTTAATAGAAAAAGATTGGATGTTTAATTGTTCTGAAGTGTTTTTAAGTAATTCAGTAAGTCTTAATTCTAAATTAATTTCTTTAGAAAATAACAAGGTGTCGCCTTTAAAAGGTTTGCCATTAATAATAGAAACATTAGAAAGTTGCAAAGAAGCGTTTGGGAAATCTCTTAATAAACTAAGATTAGCGTCTGTAAAATCTAACTGAGCGGTAATATTATTGTTTACAGTTTTCTTTACGAGATTAATAATTTTACCTTGAAATAAAAACGGAGCTAAAATTAGTAAAGCAAATAATGTTAATATTATGGTTAGGAGTATTTTATATGTTTTTTTCATGAAGTAAAGAGGTTTTGTGTTTAAGTGTAATAAAACACAAAGTTCATGAATTATCTATTAAATAAAGTGAAATAAAACATAAAATAAGCTTCGTAGTAATTATTAGGTTTAATAGTGATGGTTTGTCATTAAAAATATAAAGTTATTTACTTTTGTGATTGTAAATAACTTTATATAAAATGTTTAAACAAAATCACCAAAGAAAAACCAGTTCAGCCCTTTTTTAATTTTATTTCTTTCTTTAACTTCTGTATGGTTTTTAGCAGTCTTTAAAGATTCTTCTTTAAATAAATCAAGCACAAATTCATCGTAGCTTTTACCAATTTCTTCTTTTAAAAATCCCTCAAAATATAATTCACTAACATTATCACCTTTTAGTTTTTCAATATCTAAAAGTGTTTTGTATAAAGGTTCAATTTTGTCAACAACACTTTTAGGTATGGCCTTTCTTCTACCTGTATAACCTGTAATTTCGCCTATTTCATTTTTATCAATCGTAAAATCGGTAATAACCCAATAATATTTACCTGTTTTGGTTAAATTTTTTATAATTGCATGGTAATTTTTGCCTTTTTTCAAAGCATTCCATAAAGCTTTAAAAGCTACCTTAGGCATGTCGGGATGTCTAATAATATTATGTGGTTCACCCATTAACTCAGTTGCATCGTATTCGCAAGCGTCAGTAAAGGCTTTGTTTGCGTAAAGTATTGTTCCGTTGATATCTGTTTTACTAACGATTACTTGGGTTTTATCCCATTTTATTTCTTCATTGATTGGTTTAATTGGGGGCGTTCTCATAGTTTCTTGTAAAATTAAAATTTTTGCAAATTTATAAATAGAAGTATCTGTAAAACATGACTAAAATCATCTTTTAGGTTTTTAACTAAATAACAAAAACGTATATTTGTGAGTTCAAACAAATAAAACTAATCTATGAGTGATTCTAGAAAAAGGCGCGAAGCTTTGTTGTACCATGCAAAGCCAAAACCAGGAAAAATAGCAGTTGTACCAACTAAAAAATATGCTACACAACACGATTTGTCGTTGGCATACTCTCCTGGAGTTGCAGAACCTTGTTTAGAAATTGCGAAAGACAAAAACAATGTTTATAAATACACCGCTAAAGGTAATTTAGTGGCTGTTATTACAAACGGAACCGCTGTTTTAGGATTAGGAGACATAGGTCCTGAAGCATCAAAACCAGTAATGGAAGGGAAAGGTTTGTTATTTAAAATCTTTGCTGATATTGATGTTTTTGATATAGAAGTAGATGCTACAGATGTAGATAAATTTGTTGAAACTGTAAAAGCAATTGCTCCAACTTTTGGAGGGATAAATTTAGAAGACATAAAAGCTCCGGAAGCTTTTGAGATAGAAAGAAGATTAAAAGAGGAATTAGATATTCCTGTAATGCACGACGATCAGCACGGAACAGCCATTATTTCGGCAGCAGCCTTAAAAAATGCTATAGAGATTATTGATAAAAAAATATCAGATATTAAGATTGTGGTAAACGGAGCTGGGGCAGCAGCAATTTCTTGTACACGATTGTATTTAAAATTAGGTGCAAAGAGAGAGAATGTAGTGATGTGCGATAGTAAAGGTGTTATTAGAAAAGATAGGGGTAATTTAACGTCACAAAAAGCAGAGTTTGCAACTGATAAAGACATCAATACTTTAGAAGAAGCAATGCATAATGCAGATGTTTTTATAGGTTTATCAAAAGGAAATGTAGTTACACCAGAGATGTTATTAGCGATGGCTAAAGATCCTATTGTCTTTGCAATGGCAAATCCAGATCCTGAAATAGAATACCAGTTGGCTGTAGATACTCGTGATGATATTATCATGGCTACAGGAAGATCAGACCATCCTAACCAAGTAAATAATGTACTTGGATTTCCATTTATTTTTAGAGGAGCTTTAGATGTTAGGGCAACAAAAATTAATGAAGAGATGAAGATGGCCGCAGTACATGCTTTAGCAGATTTAGCTAAGAAGTCTGTTCCAGAACAGGTAAATATAGTATACGACGAAGTAAGTCTTTCATTCGGAAAAGAATACATTATACCTAAGCCTTTTGATCCTAGATTAATATATGAAATTCCACCAGCGATTGCAAAAGCAGCAATGGAATCGGGAGTAGCACAAGAACCAATTACAGATTGGGATGCATACCGTGAAGAATTAATGGATAGATCTGGTACAGGAAGTAAAGAAATTAGATTACTACATAACAGAGCAAAAAAGGCGCCTAAACGAGTAGTTTTTGCAGAAGCAGATCATTTAGATGTGTTAAAAGCAGCACAACGTGTTTATGACGAGAAAATAGCTACACCTATTTTATTAGGAAGAAAAGATATTATTCTAGAATTAAAAGAAGAATTGGGATTCGACGCAGATGTTGTTATTATTGATCCTAAAACGGATGAAGAAACAACTAGAAGAAATAGGTATGCAGAAACTTTCTGGAAAACAAGACAGCGTAAAGGTATTTCTTTTTTAGAGGCTCAAAAGTGGATGCGAGAGCGTAATTATTTTGCAGCAATGATGGTGAATACTGGTGAAGCAGATGCCTTAATTACGGGTTACTCAAGGTCATATCCATCGGTTGTAAAACCAATGTTAGAGTTAATAGAAAAAGAAAAAGGTGTTACTAGAGTGGCAGCAACAAATATGATGTTGACAAAGCAAGGGCCAATGTTTTTAGCTGATACAACGATTAATATTAATCCAACAGCTAAAGAATTAGCAAAAATTAGTCAACTAACATCAGGTTTAGCAAAAATGTTTGGAATGAAGCCACATATTGCTATGCTAGGTTTTTCTAATTTTGGATCATCAAAAGCAGAAAGTTCAATAAAAATAAGAGAAGCAGTATCGTACATACATCGTTACCATCCGAATGTAATTGTTGATGGTGAATTACAAGCAGATTTCGCTTTAAATCCTGAGTTGTTAGCAAAAGAATTCCCTTTTTCTAAATTAAATGGTAAACGAGCAAATATTTTAATATTCCCGAATTTAGAATCGGCAAACATAACGTACAAATTAATGAAACAGCTTGATGGAGTTGAATCTATCGGGCCTATTTTATTAGGAATGAGTAAGCCAGTTCATATTTTACAATTGGGGGCAAGTGTAGATGAGATGGTAAACATGGCAGCGGTAGCAGTTGTAGACGCTCAGAACAAAGAATTAAAAAATAAAAGCTAATACTTTTAAAACTAAATAATTTGTCTACTTTAGACAAATTGAAATTCAACTGAATGATCACACAAATTAAGGGGAAACTTGTGGAGAAAAACCCTACGTATGCAGTAATAGACTGTAATGGAGTAGGCTACTTATTACATATTTCTTTAAATACTTATTCGTCGTTACCAGATGATGAAAATGTGTTATTATATACACATTTATCTATACGTGAAGACGCACATACGTTGTATGGGTTTTTTAATAAAGTTGAAAGAGAAATTTTTAGATTACTTACATCTGTTTCAGGTGTAGGACCAAGTATTGCAAGAACAATGTTATCGTCAATGACATCCGAAGAAATACAACAAGCTATTGCTTCAGAAAATGTAAAAACAATACAGTCTGTTAAAGGTATTGGGGTAAAAACAGCGCAGAGAGTTATTGTAGATCTGAAAGATAAGATTCTGAAAATATTTGATCTAGATGAAGTTTCAATCGCTCAAAACAATACAAGCAAGGAAGAAGCGTTATCTGCACTAGAGGTTCTTGGTTTCGCAAGAAAGCAAGCAGATAAAGTTATAGGAAATATATTAAAAGAAACACCTGATGCTAGTGTTGAAGCATTGATAAAACAGGCGTTAAAAAATTTATAAAACAGGTTGAAAAAAGCAATTATTAATAGATTACTTACAACACTTACTATATTGGTAAGTGTTGTTTCGTTTTCACAAAGCGCTCAGAGTACTAAAAGTAATACTATAAAAAAAGACACTGTTATACCACTAAAATATAATTTTAGTAACAGTCAAAACGGAACTCTTTTTTTAAGCAACCCTACAGAGATAACCATAACTTTTGATAAGACTTTAAACAAGTTTATGTTGGTTGAAAAAATAGGCGATTATTATATAGGAACCCCTGTTTTTATGACTCCGGCTGAGTATGATAAGTATCGATTAAAAAATGATGTAAAAGATTATTTTAAAGAAAAAGTTGATGCAACAAATTCTAGAAAAAAAGGAAATAGCAAAGCCAGAAAAAACCTGTTGCCTAAGTATTATGTGAATTCTAAGTTTTTCGAATCTATTTTTGGTGGTAACAGCGTTGAGGTAAACCCTACAGGTCAGGTAAATATAAAGCTAGGAGGGATTTATCAGAAAAACGAAAATCCGCAGATATCAATAGAAAATCAAAGTAGTTTTACATTCGATTTTGATCAACAAATAAGTACAAGTTTACAAGCAAAAGTTGGTAAACGATTAACAGTGACAGCAAATTACGACACACAATCTACATTCGATTTTCAGAATATTATAAAATTAGAGTACACGCCTACTGAAGATGATATTATACGAAATATAGAAGCTGGTAATATTAGTATGCCAATTAAAAACTCGTTAATAAACGGGGCACAAACATTATTTGGTGTAAAAACAGAATTACAGTTTGGTAAAACATATATAACGGCAGCATTTTCACAGCAAAACTCACAATCTAAAACAGTGATAGCTGAAGGGGGGGCAACTATAGAAGAATTTGAGTTAAGAGCTTCTGATTATGATAATGATCGTCACTTTTTTTTATCACAATATTTTAGAGAAAGTTATACTGGTGCTTTAACAAATTATCCGTTGGTAAGTAGTCCAGTAAATATAACAAGAGTAGAGGTTTGGATAACCAATAGAACTCAAAACGTTACTGATTATCGTAGTATTGTAGGTCTTGCCGATTTAGGAGAATCTAATAATGCAAACAAAGTAAATCCGGCTGAGGTAAATACTGTTCCTAGCCCTATTTCAGCAAACTCTAAAATATTACCATATAACGGAGTTAATAATTTAAGTCCTTTATTAGCAACCACAACAGGTGGTATTAGAGATGTGGCTACTGTAGATGCGGCTATTAATAATATTATGCCAGCACGTCAAGGATTTAACTATTCTTACCTTCAGAATGCAAGAAAACTACAAGCAAATGAATTTAGAGTACATCCGCAATTAGGGTTTATATCTTTAAACAGAAGGTTAAATGATGGCGAGGTTTTAGCAGTTGCTTATGAATATACTGCGGTTGGAGCATCGGGTGGAGAAACTGTTTTTAAAGTAGGAGAATTTTCTAACGATGGTGTAGTTGCACCAGACAACTTAGTGGTAAAACTTTTGCGTAGTGAAATTTTAAATACCACAAGAAAGAATACGGTTACGAACGAAGACGAAGGTTTTCCTACATGGCGTTTAATGATGAAAAACGTGTATGCTTTAGGCGCTTTTCCTTTGCAACGTGAAGGGTTTCGTTTTGAACTTCTATACCGTGATGATGAAACAGGAACTTTACAAAATACATTACAAAAAGCTTTAACACCTGGGATAACAGATAAACCGTTATTGCGTATTTTAAACTTAGATAAATTAGATCAAAGTGAGTATGCTGTGCCAAACGGAGATGGTTTTTTTGATTACGTAGATGGAATTACTGTGAATTCAGAAAGAGGATATGTATTGTTTCCAGAACCAGAACCTTTTGGTGAAGATTTAAGAGATGTATTAACCAATACTTCAGATCAAGATAAATACCTTTTCGAAGAGCTGTATTTAACAACAAAAATTCAAGCAAAAAACGAGTATCAGAACAAAGATAAATTCTTTTTAAAAGGGTATTTTAAGTCAGAAACAAGTAGAGGTATTTCTTTAGGAGGATTTAATATTCCTAGAGGTTCGGTACGTGTAACTGCCGGAGGACGACAGTTAGTTGAAGGTATAGATTATGTGGTAGATTATCAATTAGGTCGTGTGCAAATTTTAGATCCAGGTTTAGAAGCATCAGGGATACCTATTAACGCAACGACTGAAAGTAATACCTTATTTAGCCAGCAACGAAAAACATTTATTGGTATTGATGTTGAGCATCGTTTTTCTGATAAATTTACCATAGGAGGAACTTATTTAAATGTAAGTGAAAAACCAATTACACCTAAAGTAAATTTTGGAGGAGAACCTATTGATAATGTAATGTTAGGTTTTAATTTAGATTATTCAGCTGAGGTTCCTTACTTAACAAAATTAGCAAACAGGTTACCATTTGTAGAAACCGAAGCCCCATCGAATGTATCTGTAAGAGCAGACATGGCTTATTTATTGCCAGGTTCGCCAAGCGGAATTAATGTAGACGGAACAGCAACTTCATATTTAGACGATTTTGAGGCTTCGCAGATACCAATTAACTTAAGTTCACCACAACAATGGTTTTTAGCAAGTACACCAGAATCGCAAGGTTTTGATGGTGGTGCAGGTGATTTATCTTATAATTATAAAAGAGGTAAAATTGCATGGTATAATATTGACCAACTATTTTATGGTAGCGGAAACAGGCCTAATAATATTGATGAAAATGAACTGTCTAGAAACGAAGTTCGTCAGATACGTTACAACGAATTATTTCCGAACACCGATTTAGATATTACGCAGCAAAATTTAGTTAGAACATTAGATTTAGCTTATTATCCTTCAGAAAGAGGTCCTTATAATTATAACGAAAATGCAAGTTCAGTAGCCCCAGAAGAGCGTTGGGGAGGAATTATGCGACCGTTAACAACCAATAATTTTGAACAAGCGAATGTAGAATATATTCAGTTTTGGTTAATGGATCCTTATGAAAATTACTCTATCACACAAGCAGAAGGATTATCGGCAGGAGTAAATCCACAAGATCCAGGAAATCAAGTCGGAAAATTATTTATAAACTTAGGAAACGTTTCTGAAGATATTTTAAAAGACGGTAGAAAGCAATATGAAAATGGTTTACCTGCGGATGGAAATAAAGTAGATGGAACGAATGTAAATGCAACCAACTGGGGAAATACGCCAATAAATCCATCAATATTATATGCTTTTGATTCTAGCAACGAAGCTCGTGCAAATCAAGATATCGGTTTAGACGGATTAACAGATGAAGATGAAAGAATAAAGTTCCCTGCGTTCGCATCCTTAGATGATCCCGCAGGAGATAACTTCCAATATTTTAGAGGAGGCGCTATAGAAAATACAAACGCATCGGTTTTATCACGTTATAAAAATTTTAACGGTACTCAAGGTAATTCACCAACAGCAAGTCAATCAAACGAATCTTTTCCTACTTCATCAACGGCATATCCTGATGTTGAAGATATTAATAAAGATCAAACGATGAACCCTGTAAACAGTTATTTTGAATACGAGGTTTCATTAAATAAAAGCGATTTACAATTAGGTCAAAATAATATTATAGATGTTAAAAGTGAGCCAATTACATTAGCAAACGGATCTACAAGAAGTACGACTTGGTATCAATTTAGAATTCCGGTTAGAAATGTAACAGATGCTCAGCGAATAAACGGAATTACCGATTTTAATAGTATTCGTTTTATTAGAATGTTTCTTTCGCAATTTAAAATGCCAGTTGTTTTACGATTCGGAGAATTAGAGTTGGTTAGAGGAGATTGGCGTAGGTACACAAAAACATTACCAAATACTGGCGTTCCTGTAAATTTAGATAACACAGAACTTAATAATTTTGAAGTTGGTGTGGTAAGTATAGAGCAAAATTCAGAAAAATATAAATTACCTCCAGGAATTCAACGAGAAGAATTACAAGGAACAAACAGAATTCAACGTCAGAACGAACAATCGGTAACCTTAAAAGTAACAGATTTAGCAGCCGATGATGTAAGAACTATTTATAAGAATATAAGTATAGATATGCGTAGGTATAAAAAACTACGAATGTTTTTACATGCAGAAAAACCAACTACAGCCGCTACTCAAGATAGAGATATGGTTGCTGTGATTCGTTTAGGAACCGACTTAAATGATAATTACTACGAAATTGAAAAACCATTAACATTATCAACCTCTAGAGCAACCTCTTTAGATGTTTGGCCTGAAGCAAATAATTTAGAAGTACCGTTACAAGAATTAGCGAACTTAAAACTAGAAAGACCAACAGGTGTAGGAACTAATATTACAGATGTTTTTTCAGCAACAAGTTCTAATGGTTTAAAAATATCAGTAAAAGGAAATCCAACTTTAGCGCAAGTAAGAACTGTAATGCTTGGTGTTAAAAATGTATCTAATTCAGATAAAACTGTAGAAGTTTGGTTTAACGAATTACGTGCGGTAGGTTTTGATAATAAAGGAGGATGGGCAGCTGTTGTAAATGCAGATGCAAATCTTGCCGATGTAATGGATGTTTCGTTAGCAGGAAGAATGTCTACCATTGGTTTTGGTAATGTAGAAGATAGAGTTCAGCAAAGAAGTATAGAAGAAATTAAACAATATAGCGTTGCAACAAATATTCAGTTAGGTAAAATGATGCCCCAAGATTGGAACATGCAAATACCTATGAGTTATAGTTATGGTGAAGAGTTTAGAGATCCTAAATACGACCCACAGTTTCAGGATGTGGAATTAGAAGATGCTTTAGATAAAAATCCTAACAGCGAAAATGCACAAGATTATACACGAAGAAAGAGTATTAGTTTTATCAATGTAAAAAAGAATAAAGATCCGAAAAGCAAGAAAACTCCAAAGTTTTATGATGTAGAAAATTTTTCAGCATCGTATGCGCACAATGAAGAATTTCATAAGGATTATAATATCGAGAAATTCGAAAATAAAAATGTAATGGCAGGAGCAAGTTATAATTTTAACTTTAAACCTTTTGTTATAGAGCCTTTTAAAAAATCAAAAAGATTTAAGAGTAGATATTTACGATTTATAAAAGATCTTAATTTTAACCCAGTGCCAAAAACAATAGCACTTAATTCTAGAATTAATAGAAATTATAATTCACAACAATCAAGAAATTTAATTGAAGGATTAACAGCACAACCAGAATTAGCACAGCGTAGGTTTTTGTTTAATTGGGATTATACGATTGGTTTCGATTTAACAAAATCGTTTCAGCTAAACTTCAATGCAACTAACAATTATATTTACGATAGTTTTGGTGATGATGAAGATTTAGAGATTTACGATCAATTTTTTACCGTTGGTAGGCCTGATAATTATCATCAGAAATTAAATGCAACCTATAAATTGCCGCTAAGCAAATTGCCATATTTAAACTTTTTAAGTGCAGATTATGGTTACACTGCAGATTTTGATTGGAAAGCGAGTTCACAAAGTTATGTAGACCAAGTTGGTAACATGATTCAGAATGCAAACACCCATAATTTAAATACAAATATAGATTTTGGACGATTTTATAAAACGTTAAAGTTAGATAAGCTATTACTAAAAGGAACCAAAAAGAAACCTGTTAAGAAAGGAAAAGCAACTTTGGGGGCAGATAAAACACCTAAAGGAAAGGCTAAATTAAAAAAGAACGCTTCTTTTGGTCATAAAGTAATGAAGGGAATGTACGATGTGTTAACGTCAGTAAAGAGAGCAAAAATTAGTTATTCTCAAAACAACGGAACTTTATTACAAGGATATAAACCATCGGTAGGGTTTTTAGGAAGAAATAGTTATGATGGTAGTACAGCACCTTCATTAGGATTTGTATTTGGTAGTCAAACAGATATTTTAAATACAGCCATTGAAAACGGATGGTTGGTTACAAGAGACGTAGACGATCCTTATTATAGTAAGAATTATGGTAAAACAAGATTTAAAAAATTAGATTATAATGTTTCTGTAAAACCTTTTAAAGATTTAACGATAGATTTAAGAGGAAATAGAATTCAAACAAGTAATTTAAATCAACAGTTAGATATTATTTCTGATGGAAATGGAGGTTTTGAGCAAGATCCGGATATTAAAGCTTTCGAAACAGGTAATTACAGTATTAGTCACTTTATGTTAGGTACTGTTTTTACAGATAGTGAAGAGTTATATCAAAATTTTTTATCAAACAGAAGTGTAATTGCTAATAGATTAGCAACAGGAAATCAACCCGTAAGCGGATTTAAAGAAAATGGTCAGCAAGCAATGTTGCCAGCCTTTATAGCAGCATATTCAGGTAACAATGCGAACTCAGTAAGTACAGGTATCTTTAAAAATATACCAATTCCGAATTGGACAATGCGTTTTAATGGTTTTATGAAGTATAAGTGGTTTAAAAAGACTTTTTCTTCTTTCACATTATCACATGGATACAAATCGTCTTATACAATTGGTAACTACACCAACAACTTACAATACGATTCAACAAATTTAGCAACAAATACAAATACTTCTGGTAATTATCAGCCAGAACTATTACTTTCGTCGGCAACTTTAATAGATGAGTTTTCGCCATTAATGAAAGTTGATTTTAGAATGAAAAATTCATTTTCATTTAAAGGAGAAATAAGAAGAGATAGAAGCTTAACATTAAACTTTAATAACAACACTTTAACTGATATTAGAGGAACAGAATTTGTTGTAGGTTTTGGTTATAAAATTAGAGATGTTAAATTTGTAACACGATTTACAGGAAAAAAAGAAACATTAAAAGGAGATATTAATCTAAGAGCTGACGTATCTTTGCGAGATAATTTAACCTTAATACACAGTGTTGATGAAGAAAATAGCCAAATAACAGGAGGAGAAAAATTATTCGGATTAAAATTTATAGCTGATTATAATTTAAGTAGCAGTTTAACAGCATCGTTTTATTACAATCATCAAACGTTTCAATATGCTGTGTCAACTACGTTTCCCAGACAATCTATCAATGCAGGGATAAATATTATATACAATTTAGGAAATTAAAACAAACACAATAAAAATAGTACAATGAACATTCCATCAGAATTAAAATACACGAAAGACCACGAATGGGTTAAGATAGAAGAAGGTGTAGCTACAATTGGTATTACCTCTTTTGCACAAGGAGAGCTAGGTGATATTGTATATGTAGACGTTGATACTTTAGATGAATCTTTAGATATTGAAGAAGTTTTTGGTTCAGTAGAAGCTGTTAAAACAGTATCTGATCTTTTTATGCCTTTATCAGGAGAAGTAATTGAGTTTAACGAAGCGTTAGAAGACGAACCAGAATTAGTAAATTCTGATCCTTATGGTGATGGATGGATGATAAAAGTTAAATTATCGGATGATTCACAAATAGCAAATTTATTAAGTGCTGAAGCGTATCAAGAACTTATTAAAGGATAATTTAGTAGGAATAGCAATATTAATAGCAATTAGTATTGCAATTCTTAGCTTAATAAACATTGGAAAGCAACCAATTCAAATAAATAATTTAGATAAATACGAGCATGCACTTGCTTATTTTGTTTTAACATTTATTTGTTTACTAGCTTTTAAAAAAACAAAAATCAATGAATTTAGCATTGTTTTTTGTTGCTTTATTTACGGCATAATTATTGAAGCTCTTCAAGTTACAGTAACAACATACCGATCAGGTGATGTTTTGGATATTGTAGCAAATACGACGGGTATTTTAATAGCTTATATTATTTACTTTCTTTTTTTAAGAAAAATATAGCTATTTAAAGAATTAGCTTGTAAAAGTTAAAATAATTTAATTAAATTAGCGAACTATTAAAAAATATTTACGATGGAAATTAAGAAAAATCCAAAGTCAAACTTAGAGAATTATAGTAAACTGTTTATGCAGTTAGGTTTGGTTTTAGCATTATTTATTACATATGTTGCAATTGAAAACAAAACATATGATAAGCAATACGGAGATTTAGGGATGGCTAATATGTCTGCTGAAATTGAAGAAGAAACAATAGAACTTATTGTAGAGCCACCAAAGCCAAAACCAAATACACCACCACCACCAGCACCAGAAAAAATTGAAATCGTAGAAGACGAGAAAGAAGTTGAAGAAACTATTATCGAATCTACTGAAACTGATGAATCTGAAGCTGTAGAAGTTGATGATATTCAAGAAGCTGTAGAAGAAGAAGTTTTCGTAGAAGATGTACCTTTTTCTATTATTGAAGAAGTGCCAATTTATCCAGGTTGTACGGGTACAAAAGCTCAGAAAAAAGAATGTTTAAATAAAAATTTAAGAAAACACGTTCAGCGTTATTTCGATGCAGAACTTGCAAACGAGTTAGGTTTAGCACCAGGTAAGAAAAGAATTTATGTTCAATTTAAAATTGATAAAGACGGTTCTATAACAGGTATAAACGCAAGAGCTCCTCACCCAAGGTTAAAAAAGGAAGCTATTCGTATAGCAAGTAAAATCCCTAAAATGAAACCAGGTAGACAAAGAGGTAGACCAGTAAGAGTAGGGTATACATTACCAATTACTTTTAATGTAGAGTAAATTAACTCACAAAATAAAAATAAAAAAAGCAATCCAATTTGGATTGCTTTTTTTATTGGCACACTTCTTGGTTTTAACATAGTATTAACTTAAAATATTAAGAGCTATGAAAGAAGAAAAAAAGAACCCAAGAAAACAATTAGAAAAATTTTCATCAATTTTCAAGCAATTAGGTTTAGTACTTACATTATTTATTGTTTTTGTCTCGTTAGAACATGAAACAGAAAAAGATTTAAATGTAGCTATGTTTTTAAATCATGATACATTAGAAACCGTATTTACATTTTCGCGCCCAGTTGTTATTAAAAAAGTTGAAAAGAGCTTAAAGAGAACAGAAAAGAAACAGGTTGTTAAAACAATTGCTCCACCAAAAATTGTAAAGAATACAGAAAAGATTGTTGAAACATTAATAAAAATACCAGTTGATGATAAATCAGAGATAGCTGTAGTTCCTGAAAAAACAGTTCCAGCAGTAATTCCTTCAGTAGAAAATACGATGTCTATTAATAACGTTCAAAACAGACCTGTTTTTAAAGGATGTGAAGGTTTATCCGAAGAAGAAAACAAAAAATGTTTTGAGAAGAAAATTCAACAACATGTTCAGCGCTATTTTAATGTAGAATTAGCGCAAGATGTAGGGCTAAGATCAGGAAAGTATAAAATATTTACGCAGTTTATAATTGATAAATCAGGTGTTATATCTGATGTGAAAATTAGAGCTCCACATAAAAGATTAGAAAAAGAAACAAATAAGGTGGTAGGTAAAATTCCGAAATTTACTCCAGGAAAACAAAATAATACGCCTGTTAAAGTAAAATATACCTTACCTATTACTTTTAATGTAGAATAAAGTTAAAAACTCAACTATTTAGGTTGAGTTTTTTATTTTTGTTAGTATGAATACAACTAAAAACTTTTTTGCGCATAAAACAGCGGTAATAGACGATAACTGTCGTATAGGTTCAGAAACCAAAATTTGGCATTTTAGCCATATTATGCCAAACTGTGAAATTGGTAGTAAGTGTAATATAGGTCAAAATGTGGTAGTTTCACCAAAGGTAATCTTAGGAAACAATGTAAAGGTTCAGAATAATGTATCTATTTACACAGGTGTTATTTGTGAAGATGATGTTTTTTTGGGTCCATCAATGGTTTTTACAAATGTTATTAATCCTAGAAGTGCTATTAAAAGGCAAGATCAGTATTTAAAAACTACCGTTAAAAAAGGTGCTAGTATTGGTGCTAATGCAACAATAGTTTGTGGTAATGATATTGGTGAATATGCATTCGTTGGTGCAGGAGCGGTGGTAACAAAGCAAGTGTTACCATATGCATTAGTTGTTGGTAATCCATCAAAACAAATAGGTTGGGTTAGTGAGTATGGGCATCGATTAGAATTTAATGAAAATGGTGATGCTATATGTATAGAAAGTAAACAGCAATATAAATTAAAAAATAATAAAGTAATAAGAGTGTAACTTAAACGTAAATAAAAGGTTAATTTTCATTAAAAAGTATTTGTTTAAAAGAAAGAAGTTATTTATATTTGATTAGTGGTTTTAAAACCACTACTTTTTCTTTTTCATAGCAATTTTTCCCACTCAATTTATTGAGTGGGTTTTTTTATGAACAATTCCCAGTACAAAAAGCCGTAAACAACGATATATTCTAAAGCAACAAACCAAAGATTTTCTTTCCAAGGTTGATTAGCGTATGCTTGATAACTAAAAATAATTATGATACTCCAAATTACAGGAAATCGATATTTTGTAAATAAAGATAAAACTAAAAGAGTAGCAATATACCAAGGATGCATAGTTGTTGCTGTAAAATAATAAAAAGACAAGCCTAATAACATGGCTGTTAGTAATTGTGTAAACGATTTATTATTTCTGATGAAAGTGATGAAAATTAAAAATAGAATGGTTAAAAACGGGATTATTTTACCGATTACAGCAATTTCATTATAGCCTCTAAATAAATAACCTATTTCTCTAGCAACGTAGTAAAAACTAGCATTAAATTCGAAATTTCTAAACCATAATCCAACTGAGTTAGAATAGTTGGCAATTAATTCTGGTGAGTAAAAAGGAAGAAATAATAAGAGTGTAACTATTATAACTAATAGATAAAAAGAGATTAGTTTTAGTAATTCTTTTGGATGAAATTTAAAGCCAATCCATCTAATAATTTTTTTGTTATTTGTGTTTAAAGGTTTTATAAACCATTGTAAAAACAATGGTAAAAACAGTAAAGGAACTAATTTTACAGAGACCGAACAAGCTAACAGTATTGCAGCCCAAATCCATTTTCGCTGTTGTAATTTGTACAAACTCCACACTAAAAAGAACAACATTACAGGTTCAAAATGTAGGTTGCCAGTCATCTCGATTATTATAAACGGATTTAAAGCATAAAAAAAGATATTCTGAACTGGTAAATTGAGTTTCTCGAGTAGTTTTTTTCCGAAGCAAAGTATTCCTATATCTGCCAAAATTATAATAATTCGCATTACAAGCACACTTCCTAAAATGCTTTTTTTAGCGAAAATAGCCGCGATTAAAAAACATAACTGATTTATAGGCGGATAATTAGTGTAATGACTTCCGTTCATTGTACCCATTCCTTTGTATAAATCAATAGCTTGGTTTACTGGGTATGTTTGTTGTTCTATAAATGTTTTGGGTAATGATAAATACGGATTTAATCCTTCTAAAATCATTCTTCCATCCCAAATAAATCTATAAAAATCTTGTGATAAATTTGGAGTAGCAATAAGAAAAATCAATCGAAATACAATTGAAATACTTGCTAAAAGTATAAAGTTGTTTTTATTTTTTTTCCATAAAAAGTAGGTGGTCAAAAATAAAGAAAACCACAAAAAAAGTAACTTCGAAAATTCAGTTCTTTCTAAAAAATAAGCAAAGAAAAAATAAAGGACACTACCAATAAGAGTTAGTAGTAGCGAGCTATATTTTTTCCAGAAAAGCATTAGGCTTTAGAAAAAAGTGATTTAAAGAAAACGTAGCCAAATCCGATAGTTAACATCAAATGAAAAGGAAATAAACCGAAATCTCCATCTTGGTTACCAACAACAAAAGCACTATACATACCGAAAATAAAATATAGTGTTAATAATCCTTCGATAATAACATTTAAGGAAACCCTGGTTTTAACATATTTGTTGTTTTTCCAACCATCTTTAAGTGTTTTTATATTAAATTTTGGCGTACGAACAAACTCACTTTTCTTACCAAAATGACCTTCTAAAACAGCAATGGTATTGTGTAAAGAAAAGCCCATTACAATGGTAAAAAATGTAAAGAAAGCACCAATGTATTTTATAAAATTTTTAAATCCGCCGCCATTCGTTTTTTTATACATAAACCAATAACAGAAAAAAAATATAATAGAGCTTAAAACGAAAAAACTCATCACGTAAAAAAAAGGCCTTAAATGGGTGTATTCATTTTTAATGTATAACATCGGAATACTTAAAACAGCAACTAAAAAAATACAGGTAAACATAGAGCTGTTTAGTAAGTGTAATAGTCCATGAATTTTAGTTTTGGCCGAAACGTTTTTATTTAAAATAATACGTTTTCCCATTTTCTGAAAATTCTCTGCACCACCTTTATTCCAACGAAATTGTTGGGTTCTTGCTGCACTGATAACGACTGGCAATTCTGCAGGAGTTTCAACATGCTCTAGGTATTTAAACTTCCAGTTTTTAAGCTGTGCTCTATAACTTAAATCAATATCTTCGGTTAGGGTGTCTCCTTCCCAGTTTCCGGCATCTAAAATGCATTCTTTACGCCATGCACCGGCTGTTCCGTTAAAGTTAATAAAATGACCTTTACTATTTCTACCAACTTGTTCTAAAGTAAAATGAGCATCTAAAGCAAATGCTTGAATTTTTGTTAAGGTTGAATAATTTCTATTAATATGTCCCCAGCGAGTTTGTACTACGCCAATTTCAGGGTTTTTAAAATATGGTATTGTTTGTTCTAGCCAATCTTCTTGTGGTAAAAAATCAGCATCAAAAATAACAATGAATTCTCCT
The DNA here is from genome assembly GCF_057732375.1 of Tenacibaculum sp. M1.3A. Classification (NCBI taxonomy): domain Bacteria; kingdom Pseudomonadati; phylum Bacteroidota; class Flavobacteriia; order Flavobacteriales; family Flavobacteriaceae; genus Tenacibaculum; species Tenacibaculum sp. M1.3A. Next base: position 124,245 of record NZ_JBYJEF010000002.1, read on the forward strand.
TTAGCAACTTCCAAACCTTCTTTTAAAGCTCCTGCTTTAAATCCTTGGCGATTTTCTCTTCGGATGTGTACAATGTCTAATCCTGTTTCTTGAAGTTGAGCAATATGCTTAGCCGTAGAAATTATCGATTCATCTGTAGAATCATCTAAAACCTGAATTTCTAATTTTTCATTCGGATATTTAATTTTTGCAATGTTGGTTAACAAACGCTCCATTACATATAACTCATTAAATACTGGCAGTTGAATCGTTACAAAAGGAATTTCTGCTGATTTAGAGAAATCGAATTTAGGAGAATTATCTTCTTTTTTTTGAGCCTTTAAGTAATTAAACAATAAGTTTAATTGCGCCAAAGCATACATAAAAATTAAAATTAACGAAATAACATAAATCACTATTATAATATACTCTACAATCATTATTTAAAACTGTATTTAAATATCCAACTTAATATTTTAACGCCCGCTAATATACTACCTTTTACAGTGCCTGAAACTTTAGATACGCCTATTCTATTTCTGTATTTCATAGGGATTTCTGTATAGGTAAATTTCTGTTTCAATGCTTTTAATTGCATTTCTACCGTCCAACCATAAGTTTTATCCTCCATTTTTAAGGCTAATAATTTATCATATTTTATTGCTCTAAACGGACCTAGGTCTGTAAATTTCGCTCCAAAAAATAAAGACATTAAGAAAGTCGCTAACCAGTTCCCAAATATTTGTTGAGGAGTCATAGAGCCATTTTCTCTTAATTCTTTTACACGGGCACCAATTACAAAATCGATGTTGTCGTTTATAATAGGATGAATTAATTCGGTTAATTGCTCAGGATAATCAGAATAATCACCATCTAAAAAAACAATAATATCGGGTTTGTTTTTTTGTTCAGCAATATAATCCATGCCCTTTAAGCAAGCATAGCCATAGCCTTTTCGGTTTTCTTTTAAAACTGTTGCTCCTGCATTTTTTGCATTCTGTTCTGTTGCGTCTGTAGAGTTGTTACTAATAACAATTATTTCATTTACAATTGATGGAATATCATTAATAACATTTGCTATTGAATCTTGCTCGTTGTAAGCAGGAATAATAACTTTAATTGATTGATTCATTAAAATTTTATATTTGGATTATCCTTCTTAAATATTACATAAGAAGTCCATTCTCCAGTTTTTTCATTTTCAGAGTAACGTTCAGCCTTTTCAAGGGAGTTGTTTTTATAAATTAATGCATAACCATCCTTGATACCGTTTTTGTATTGAATTTTTCTCTTTCCTTTTTCAGTATAAAAAATCCACCAATTATTAGCGTTATCATTTGTAAAAGCACCTTCTTTTAATAGCATCTCGTTTTCGTTGTAAAAATACCAATATCCAGTTTTTTTATCGTGATTATAATGACCTTTTTTTGAAATATTACCATTTGAATGATAAAATGTCCAAAAATCTACCTTTTGGTTGTTTAACATCCAACCTTGTGATTGTAAATTTTCGTGCGCATCAAAAATTCGAACAAATTCTTTTTCTTCTCGCGCTAAGGTTATAGCAAAAAAAAGAGATAAGGCATATTTAAGAATCATAAAATGTAGTTTTTATATGTTGTTTTTTTGTTGAGTTATAATTAGGTAGTCGAATAGCTAACCATTAATTAACAAAGTACTTTATTTTTTTATTAAGCATTTTATTTTCATACCTATTATATGTACGTAATTTTTAAAATTAAAGTTTTTTTTAAAAATAGAAAACCATGATTACTTTTTTTTCGTATATATTGATGTCACTAACACATAAAACAAAATAATTATGACAATTAAAAAAAATGACAGAGTTTTAACGCTTGCAGTAGTATGCATGTTGTTAACCACTTTTTGTATGGCTCAGAGCCCAGTAAGTGGATTTATGAAAAAGAAAGGAGAAGGCGCTTTAGTCTTGTCTTACTCTCACGAGTCTTATGATAAGGTTTTTTTAGTACCTAATGAGGCTGATGGAGTGCCTGTATTTAATGATGTAACTACAACAAGTATTTCTTTTTATGGAGAGATTGGTGTTACGGATAAGTTTAACATTGTTTTAAATGTACCTTATATTAAATCAGAAGGTAATGCAAGTAGTGCTGAGTTAGCAAATAATGGTTTTGAGAATGAAAGAAAAGGATTGCAAGATTTAAAAATCTATGCAAAGTATAAATTTCATACTATCGATTTCGAAAAAAGTTCATTAGATTTTATTGGATCAGTAGGTGTAGAAACTCCTTTAGGTGATTACAGTGCAAATGAAGGTTTACAGTCTATTATTGCTATAGGTAACGAGTCTTTTAGATTTACTGCTTTAGGAATTGCAACTTTTAAAATGAATTCAGGAATTTTTGTAACAGGTCAGGCTGGTTATAGCTTTAGAGCTAGTAATGTGCCAAATGCTTTAATAACTGAATTAAAGTTAGGATATGCAGCATCAAAATTTTATGTAGATGCATTTGTTGCTAATCAATTATCAGATAAAGAAGGTGTAGATATTTTAGGCGAAGGTTTTGTAGGTTTTTTCCCTGCAACACGTGTAAATTACACAAGAGTAGGTGTTAATGGTTACGCTCCTTTATATGGAGGTGTAGGTTTAACAGCAGGAGTTAATAGCTACCTTACTGGTAGAAACATCGGAAAATCTACAGGTTTTTATGGTGGATTAGTTTACTCATTTTAATAAATAAAAGAAATACAATTATGAAAAATTTATCTATTTTTAAATATATGCTAGTGTCAGCTATTGCCATTGGTACATTAAGTTCATGTGAATCATCATCTAGTTATGAAGATATTGCACCGTCAATTGCTAATATAGCAGTAACAAACCCAGCTTTTAGTACTTTAGAGTCTGCAGCTGTTGCTGGAGGTGTTGCAGGTGTTTTAAGTAATTCTAACCCAAATGATCCTTCTGGAGATTATACAGTGTTTGCGCCAACTAATGATGCTTTTGCTAGGTTAGGTTTAAATAGTGAAACATTAGGTGCTCTTCAAAAATCATTTTTAACAAATACATTATTATACCACGTTTCTAACGGAAACTTATTAGGTGCTGATATTTCAGAAGATGTTTCATCAACATCAGCTCTTGGTGTAGATAGACGTTTTGTTACTCGTGATGGTGATACTTATATTAATGGTTCTAAAATATTAGCAACCGACATCTCGGCAAGTAATGGTACTGTTCATGTAATTGATAAGGTTATGATTGCTTCTGGTGCAGATATTGTACAAACAGCTTTAGCACTTCAAAGTGCTCAGGTTTTTACAGCGCCAGAATTAACTTACTTAGTTGAAGCTGTAGTTTATACGAACTTAGTTGGTGCACTTTCGGCATCAGAAGGAAGTCCTTCATTTACAGTATTTGCTCCTACAGATCAAGCATTTATTGATTTAGGTGCAATATTAGGATTAAGCTTTACACAACCATCTGATATACGTCAATTACCAGTAGATGTTGTAACAGCTGTACTTTTAAATCACGTAATAGCAAACGATGGTAAATTTACTTCTGAGTTAAATCAAGGAGCAGTAACTCCGCTTGGTGGAGACGCATTAACTTTAGGTGCTTTTACTGATGGTATACTTACGGTTACTGGAGCAGGAAATGGTGCTGATGCAGCAAACATGGTTATTCCAGATGTACAAACTACCAACGGAATTGTTCACGTAATTGATAGAGTATTATTACCAAATTTATAAAAAAATTAGTGTTAGTTAGTTTGATATTTAAAGTCACAGATTTATTTCTGTGGCTTTATTTATTTATATAAAGTCTAATCCATATAACTATAATTGATGTTTGCTTTTTTTCTGAAATAGCAATGCATTCATAAAATTATCAATATAAACCTTGAAGAAAAGGTAATTTATAAGCTAATAATCTTAGCTATCTGAGATAATCAACCTAGGTTGTAAGTAGTAGAGTTATATTACTATCTATAAAGCCTCGTTTATTAGTTTCATGTAACAGCTGCTTTAAATGTTTATTACTCTATAAAACCATATAATTCTGTGTTAAACCCTTAAATGTAAAACTGTTTTTAGAGATGCTATAAATACAGTTTGAATCAAAAAAACAATCTCTTTTTCCTAAATACAGCCCTATAAATCTATTCTTTATTCTTTTTATGAAAGGTTATCTATTATAACACTCTATTATAGTTTATCACAGAAAATCAATTTTTAAGACATTTTTTAGCCCTTATGAGAACTCTCATAAGGGCTAAAAAATGTCTTATATTATAATCAACGAAAGTGTTGAATATTTTTATTAAATGATTAAAAACAAAGTGTTATTTCTTGTTAACTAACTCCATTAAATCAACATCGTTACCTAATAATACATCTGTAGGATTTATTCTTCCTTCTTCTGGTCCGTTTTCTAACTTTAAAACTCCACGTGGGCAAACTGCAGAACAAATACCACAACCAACACAACTAGATCTTACAATGTTTTCTCCTTTTTGAGCATAAGCTCTTACGTCAATTCCTTGTTCGCAATATGTAGAACAGTTTCCACAAGAAATACATTGACCACCGTTTGTTGTAATTCTAAAACGAGATTTAAAACGTTGTATAAAACCTAAATATGCTGCTAATGGACAACCAAAACGACACCAAACTCTGTTTCCAAAAATCGGATAAAATCCAGTTCCAATTACACCTGCGAAAATAGAACCGATAAGAAAGCCATAAATATCTTGAATTGTTTGTGTTTTAATACCTAAAACTTGATCTGCACCATAAAAGAAGGTGTATAAAGCAAAACCTGTCATTACTAAAACAAAAACAAGTACAGAGTGAATTACAATACGCTCTACTTTCCATGAAAGTAATGTTTTATTTGAAAGTTGTCTGTAGGGATCTCCTAAAGTTTCAGCTAAACCACCACAGCCACATACCCAAGAGCAATACCATCTTTTTCCGAAGAAATATACCATTACTGGTACCACTACAATAGTTAAAACAATTCCCCAGACTAAAATGAATAAACCAAAACCACCACTAGAAAGTAGTTCATCTAAGTTCCATTTAAAAAAGAAATCATAATCTAAAGGGAACGCATTTTTAAAATCATACCAAGGTTTTTCGAAACGAACTAAAATCTCAGGAATTAAAAAAGCAAATACGATTTGAAAGAATAATACTGACGTTGTTCTTAATATTTGATATTTATTATGACGGTATTTTATGTACATTCTTATTGCCATAACAGTCATAACTACACAATATAAGAAACCATATAGAAACCATTGACTTGCCGGATTATTACTAATAGATTGGCTAATTGGATCTACCAAATAAACCCAGTTTACGATAAAATCTGGATAAAAGTAAAGCAATACATAAAAAGTAACCAAAAAGACAAAAGCAAACCAGCCCACCCAACCACGATTTGTACCTGCATTTAAAAATATTCCATTGTTTTTTATTCCTGGCTTTCCTAGTATAATAATATCAGGGACGATAAACAGTAATGCTCCTAGAATACCTAAGCCAAAGGTTAAAAACCATGCTAAGCCTGAGTTTTCAACAGCAAAACCTTTACCTGATTTTTTAGCAAGTGTAAAACTTAAACTATGTGGTTTTCCAGAAATTTTATATTGAAATTGGGCCCCTTTTTTGTCCCAATTCTTTTCAGCGTCGTATTTTGCTATAAGGGCATCATAATAATTATTAGAGTTTTCATACGCTTGTATAACACGACTAGAAAACTGAAAGATGTTTAAATCTTCTGAGGTTACAACAGCCTTTGTTAATTCGTCATTTATAACGGTACTTTTATAATTTTGTTCTTTTAGAAAAATATCTAATTCTCCTTTGTTTAAACTGAAAGAACCTGTGAAAATAGTTCCTATAAAGATGGCTAAACCTACTAAAAAAATGATTAAACCTGATTGTTTTACTATTTTCATATTTTTATGCTTTACTAAAAATTCGTTTCCAACTTTTCTTTTTCAGCTGAATATTAGTGTTGTTTTCTTTATTGAATTTGGCAATTATTGCTGGCTCGTGTAGTTTGTAAAACTCAGGATCGAAATTGGCATCAGCTAAATGCTCTAATACATACTCTATAGAGCGTTTTTCGTTTAAAATTTTATCAAAAAACTCGTGACGCATTCTAATTCCGAAGTTATTAATGCCGATAAACCTATGTGTTTTTTTATCATAATTTATATGAATACATTTTTTGCCATCTTCATGTTCCCAATAAAAGCGTGCTTCATTTTCTTTTGGTTGCGCCCAAACCCAACCGTAGGTTTGGTATTCTATGTCTATAAATTTAGCAGAGTTAAACCAATGGCCCGGTTTGTAAGCCGTTTTATTACCACAAATAGTTTGAGCTACTGTTTCGCCCATCATTCTTCCGGTATACCAAACGGCTTCTATTACTCTTCGTTGGCCAATAGCTAAATGTTGTTCTGCACAATCACCTATTGCATATATATCTTTAATATTGGTTTCTAAAAATCGATTAACTTTTACGCCTTTATCAATTTCTATTTCAGAGGATTTTAAAAAATCAACGTTAGGAGAAACACCTGCGGTTAAACCAACAACATTACACTCAATTTCTTCATTTGTTTCTGCAATTATAATCGATTTTACTTGTCCGTTTTCATCAGATTTAATTTCTTTTAAGTTTACACCTAAGCGTAAATCTATATGGTTATCTAAAATTTCTTTATTAATCATTTCCGATTCTTCGGCAGGTAAAACACCGTTCCAAAAACTCTTTTCACGAACTAAAAAAGTTACAGGTATATTTCTACTATGTAACATTTCGGCAAGCTCTATACCAATTAATCCACCACCAACAATTACAGCTCTTTTGCATGCTTTATTATCGGGAGCATATTTTTCAAGTTTCTCTAAATCTTGTTTGTGATACATTCCCATAACACCATCTAAATCCTGCCCTGGCCAACCAAATTTATTAGGTTTAGAGCCTGTGGCTATAATTAACTTGTCATAAGAAAGTTTTCCGCCGTCTTTAAATTCTAATTCTTTATTAGCTGAATTTATATTTGTAATAAGCCCTTTTTTAAGGTCAATATTATTTTTTTTCCAAAACCAAGACTCATATGGTTGTGTATGTTCAAACTTCATGTGCCCCATGTATACATACATTAAAGCAGTTCTAGAAAAAAAGTAAGTTGTTTCAGAAGAAACAATAGTAATTTTTTTATCTGATAATTTTCTAATGTGCCTTGCGGCTGTAACACCAGAAATTCCATTACCAATAATAACAACGTGTTCCATAAAAGTTGATTTGCAGTTTGGTCGAGGTTAAAGTTAATAACTTAATAGGGTAAATTAATTTAGAATGAATTTAAATAATATAAATATGTAATTCCTTTTAAATTTATTCGTCTTAAAATATAATTATTTAATAAGAATAAAAATGAAATATATTATAGTAATAATTACGTTGTTTAGTTTTTCTCAAGCGTTTTCTCAAGAAGAGGACCAAGAAGAGAAATCAAATATTCAAACATACACACCTTCTAAGCTTTTAAGTAAAGGGCAGTGGGATATTAAGTTTTTTAACGGGTTATATACTCAAACTAAAAAAACAGACAGAGGAAGTAAATCTACAGATATTACTAGGGAGAATTTTTTTACCTCTACTTTAGAACTCTTTACGGGTATTTCTGATAATGCTAGATTTAATATTGGTACTATTATCGAGTTTCGTTCTAATACATTTAATGGAAGACAGGCTTTTTCTGTTTTTAGTACAGAAGATACTAATTCAGATAGAAAAGGAATTAGCTCTATTGCACCGTCTGTAAAGTTTCAGCCTTTTAAAAGTGTAAGTAATTTTTCTATTCAAAGTGCTATACATATTCCGTTATTAGAAAAGGGAGATGAAGGCAATAAAGATGGTTTTTTAGATCAAACAGCTTGGTCTTTCCAGAATAGATTTTTCTATGATTATACTTTTGATGGCGGAAACTGGCAACTTTTTACTGAATTAAATACAGAGTATGGTTTTGGTGATGAAAAGAGTTTTGCTAATAATACTTTTTTGGTCGCTCCAGGAGTATTTATGAGTTATTTTCCATCAGATAAATCAACAGTATTGGGTTTTGTACAACATAATCAAAGATTTGGAGATTTCGAACAGAATGGTACTTCAGCAGGTTTTGGAGGTAAATATCAATTGTCTAAAATATTGAATTTAGAAGCATTGTATAGTAACATATTCAGAGGAGAAAGTTTTCAAGGTTTAGGAAGTACGTATAGTATTGGTGTACGAGCATTGTTTTAAAAAATGGTAACTTCGGAGTTATGAAAATATGTAAACTCCTTTTAATGTGTCTTATATGTTTGTCTTGTGAAAGTCAAACAAAAAAAATAAATGGAATTAGCTTTGTGGCTTCCCCTGATAAAATAAACCACAAACATGTTTCACCCCTACTAAAGGTATCAGCCAATTATGTTGCGCTGATGCCTTTTGGTTTTATTAAAGATTTAGCATCACCTAAAATAACTCACAATACAGATAGGCAATGGTTTGGTGAAACTGAAAAAGGAATTCTTCAATATGGAAAAGAGTTTAATAAGAATAAAGTTAAACTAATGATAAAACCTCAAATTTGGGTTTGGAAAGGAGAATTTACAGGGTATATTGAGATGCAATCCGAAGAAAAATGGAAAGTATTAGAAGGTTCTTATTCAGAATTTATTTTAACGTATGCAAAAATAGCTGAAGAGCTAAGTGCTGATGTATTTTGTATTGGTACTGAGTTAGAAAAATTTGTTATAAATCGACCTGTTTTCTGGAAGAAATTAATAAAAAAAATAAAAAGTGTTTATAAAGGAAAATTAACTTATGCTGCCAATTGGGATGAATTTAAGAGAGTGCCATTTTGGAATCAGTTAGATTATATAGGTATTGATGCTTATTTTCCTTTAAGCGATAAAAAAACACCATCAGTTTCAGAATTTGAAAAAGGTTGGATACCTCATAAGAAAGAAATTAAACAAATTAGGGAGGAAGTAAATAAACCTGTTCTATTTACAGAGTATGGGTATAGAAGTGTTGATTTTAACGGTAAAGAGCCTTGGAAATCAGATAGTGTAATAGAAAGTGTAAATCTAGAAGCTCAAAAAAATGCAACACAAGCTATTTACAATCAATTTTGGAAAGAAGATTGGTTTTCTGGTGGATTTATTTGGAAGTGGTTTCATAGACACAGTGAAGCAGGTGGAGATAAGAATAATAGATTTACACCTCAAAATAAGCCTACTGAAGAGTTAATAACAAAATTATATGCGCAATAAAGTATTAATTGTTTTAATAAGTTTTTTTAGTTTTTGTTCGTTTTCTCAAATGAATACAATTCTTGATATAAAGGTTCAAGGCGCTAAAAAAACAAAAATTAACCTAGTTAAGAGTATTATAGAATCAAAAATTAATAAGTCTTTAGATTCTGTTTTATTGCTAAATGATATTGTTCGTTTAAAACGTTTGCCAGCAATTTCTCATGCATATTTTCAGATATTTCATTCACATGAAAATAAATACAATGTTTTTATTAATATTGAAGAGAACTTTACCCTAATTCCCGATTTCAATATTTGGACAACTACAAATAAACAAACAGCTTATAAAATTGGGCTTTCTGACTATAATTTTTTAGGAAGGAATATTGCTTTGGGTGGATTTTATCAAAATAATGGGTTTGATTCTTATGGAATTAATTTTAGAGCTCCAACATTATTTTCTAACAAATGGGGTTTGGCTTTACATCATCAAAAATGGGTAAGTGAAGAGCCTTTATATTTTGATGATAAAACAGCAAATTACAAGTATCAAAACACTTCTTATGAAGTTTTAGGGCTGTATCAAATCAACTTTAAAAATCAATTACAGTTTGGTGTTAATTTTTTTAAAGAAAAATACAATTATTTAAGTGGTGATACTTCTAATGATATTCCTACCAGTTTAAACTTAAATAAACAGCTTCTTAAGTTTGTATACGTGTATGACAATCTTGATTATCATTACCAATATGTAAATGGGTTTAAAAGTCAATTTTATGGTCAGTACGTAATGTCAGGAAAAAAATCTCAAAAAGATTTTTTAATTTTTTGGAACGATTTATTTTATTACAAACGTATAGGTGAAAAAGGAAATTGGGCAAATAGATTACGTTTTGGTTTAGCATCAAATGCCAAAAGTCCTTTTGCTCCTTTTGCATTAGATAATAATATAAATTTACGAGGTGTTGGTATTTTAGTAGATCGTGGTACGGGTAGTATTGTTTGGAATACCGAATATAGATACACTATTCATGATAATAAATGGTTGGCAATACAAGGAAATGCATTTATTGATATTGGTACATGGAGAGCTCCTGGAGGAGGTTTTAGTGATTTTGTCAAAGAGAAAAATATTCAAGCTTATTCAGGAATTGGACTAAGATTTATCAATAAGAAAATATTTAATGCTGTGTTTAGAATTGATTACGGACAAGGTTTAACTCAGAATTCATCTAAAGGATTTGTTTTTGGAATTGGGCAATATTTTTAATCTTTCTTTCCTAACGGATACATTTCTTGGTTAATAAAACTTTTAGGAAAAAATTCATCTCCATCAAAACCAATTTCAATATCTCTACCAGAATGAGGGATGTAGTTTGTTTTAAAAATATAATCCCAAATACTTAATGTAATTCCGAAGTTTACACCTTTACATCTTTCTTTAGGAAGTTCTTTTGCATGGTGCCAAATATGCATTTTTGGATTGTTTAGAATATATTTTAAAAAACCATAATCCCAATTAATATTTGCGTGATTTAAATGGCCAATAGTAATGTTAAAAAAATGGACCAAGGCAACATCTTGCGCAGTGAATCCACCCATTATGGCCAACGGAATATATTTCATAGAGTTATAAACAACGGGCTCCATCCAGTGGTATCTTAGGTGCGCAGCAAATCCCATTTCTTTTACAGAATGATGTACTTTATGAAAGTTCCATAAAAACTTATACTTGTGTAATAGTGTATGTGTAAACCATTGTACAAAATCTATAATAATAAAAAAGGTGAAAATTCTAAACCAAAAAGGAAATTCGTTGATATTAAAAAGTTGAAAACTTATTATCGATAAATCAAAATAACCCAAGATGTCATTAAAAATTTGTGCAGCTGAATTAGATAAAGCAATTAATACAAGTAAGTTTAATAAGAAAAAATTGAAAAACATATAGAATACATCTTGCCAAAAGTCTTTTCTAAATATAGCCTGATTTTTACGCCAAGGAAAAACTATTTCAAGCCCCCAAACAACCAAGGAGATTATAATTAATCCGTAAAAATAATTTTCCCAATTCAATTCCATAAAAACAGATTGTTTGAGGTAATTCCAATAATCGGAATAAGAGTTTTTTATGATGTTGAGGTATTTATCCATCAATTTTTAAAAAATATTATTATAATATGTATGAAATAAAAGTAATGATTTTTACGCTATTGTTTCTAATACTTTAAAAATAATCGCGCTCATAAATGCAGCAATAGGTAATGTAAGTACCCAAGATAAAATAATTTTCCCGATTACTTTATAATTTGCTTTTTTGGTAATTGTACCAATACCAAATAAAGAACCTACAGAGACATGTGTTGTAGAAACAGGTAAGCCATGAACACTAGCGGTAGTTACCAGTAGGCCGGTAATCATATTGGCTGTAAGCCCTTGGCTAGAATTCATTTTTGTAATCTTTTTACTCATTGTTTCTCCTACTTTTTTTGCATTTAATAACCCCCCTAATGCCATTATAATAGCAACAGAAATCATACTCCATTTAATATCAATAGTATTAATGATTATTAGTAGGCCAACAATTTTGGGTGTATCATTTAATCCTCTAGCAAAACTCACAACACCAGAACTTAGATAGTGTAAAGAATCTAAAAGTTTAGAAAAGTTAATCGTGAATAGCGTTGGATTTTCTTTGTTCAAAAAGGGTGTTTTTTTTCTTAAAAACTTAAATAAAAGATAAGCAAGTAAGCTTAAAATTGCAGCCATAAGCGGACTTACAATTAAAGGTATTAAAAAAGTACTACCGAGTTTGTTGAAATTGAATTCAGTACCAACAGCCATTACACCAGCACCAAATAAACTACCAACTAAACTGTGAGTCGTAGAAATTGGCATACCAATTTTGGTTGCTGAAAAAACAGTTAGAGCAGCTCCTAGAGCAATTGAAATTGCGAAAATAGGTGTTTGTATCAATTCGTTAGGAACTAAACCTTTTCCTGAGAAGTTTTTAACGAGTTCTTCTGCTAAAAAAATAGCAGCAATAGAGCCTGAAAAAGTGGTGATTGTCGCCCAATTAATTGCTTTTTTGTAATTCGTAGTTCCGGAGCCAAATAATGTTGCAACACCTTTAAAATTATCATTTGCACCATTACTATATGCTAAAAAACAAGCGGCAATAAACAAAAGTAGTAAAATCATTGAGTTAAATTTTTAAATGCTATTGCTTAGACGTGTTGCCTACTTTGTGCTTACGGTTAGAAATAAAAAACCCATCAAATTTTAGTTTGATGGGTTTTTTTTATGTGAATAAAAGTAGTTGTTACTTTTTATTAAAATCTTTAATATACTTGTCTAAAGCCATTGTCATTGAAGGTGTTTCTGGTGTTGGTGCAGCAATATCTACACGTAAACCTCTGTCTTCAACAGCTTTAATAGTTGTGTTACCAAAAACAGCTATTCTTGTTTCGTTTTGTTTGAAATCTGGAAAGTTTTCAAATAAACTGTCAATCCCCGAAGGGCTAAAGAATACTAAGATGTCATAAAAAACATCTTCTAAATCAGATAAATCACTAACTACAGTTTTGTATAAATCTGCACGTTTCCAATCAATACCTAATTTATCTAATTCTTCAGGAATTAAGGGTTTTAATTTATCCGAAGAAGGCAATAAGAATTTCTCATCTTTATGCTTTTTTATTAATTTAGTTAGTTCAGGAAAAGTTCTAGTACCAACATAAATTTTACGTTTTCTGTAAACTACATATTTTTGTAAATAATAGGCAACAGCTTCAGATTGGCAAAAGTATTTCATAGAATCTGGAACTGTAAAACGCATTTCTTCAGCAATTCTAAAAAAATGATCTACGGCATTTCTACTTGTTAAAATAATTGCAGTGTAGTTGTTTAGGTCAATTTTTTGAGATCTAACTTCTTTTCCATCAATACCTTCAACGTGAATAAAAGAGCGAAAATCAATTTTCACTTTTTGTTTTTCAGCTAAATCAAAATAAGGAGACGTTTCCGTCTTAGGAGCAGGTTGAGAGACTAAAATAGTTTTCACTTTCATATATTTTTCTCTTTACGTAGTCGTTGTTATTTTATAAACAATTAATAGCGGTGCTATTTCAAGGGTGCAAAAGTACAAAATAAAATAAAAGAACTTGCGTATAACTATTTTTTTGTTGTTTTTAATAATTAAAAACCCCCTGAAAACAAATAAGATACCAAAAACGATTAATAAAAATGTGCGGTTATTAAAACCATATAGATATATTATTAAGGTAGGAAATAGCCATAAACTAAGACTGTTTAAATACCCTTTTTTTGTAATAATAAAATACTTGGTTATATTAGAAAGGCCTAAAATGTTAGCTAAAATAAAATCTAAAAAAGACTTTATTACAAAGTAAATAGTTGTGAATGTTAATAAAGTAAAATAGCTTAAAAAACTATGTTTGTTTGTGTTAGGAAATACTATTAAAAATAAAAACAATGAAATAACAATTGTAGAAAAAAAGAAAAGAAGTAAATAAAAAGGCGAGTAAAAAGATGTGTTTTCTTCAATCTTTTTTTTGAGAAAACTAGGTGTAAAAGGCGCGAGAGTGTACCCTAATAACTTAGTTGGTTTAAGTGACTTCAACATTGTTAATAAAATTACCGCAAATATAATTACTAAAGTAATCCAATTATTGTCAGATATAAGGCGTTCAACTGCTTGCAAATGTATTTTTTTAATGCTTTTAATTAACACAAAATTAGTGATAATTTAGTGTATATTTGCTTAGATTTAGATGAAAATTACATGAAATCAGACGCTTTAGTTATAATTCCTACTTATAACGAAAAAGAAAACATAGCGGCGATAATACAAGCAACCTTTAAGCAAGAAAAAGAGTTTGATATTTTAGTTGTTGATGATAACTCTCCTGATGGCACAGCCACTATAGTAGAACAACTACAAAAAGAATATCCTAACAGACTTTATATTGAAAAAAGAACAGGTAAAAACGGATTAGGAACTGCATATATTCATGGGTTTAAATGGGCTATAAATAAAGGTTACGATTTTGTAATTGAAATGGATGCTGATTTTTCGCACAATCCAAGCGATTTAATTAAATTATACAATTCTTGTGCAATTCAGGGCGCAGATGTTTCTGTAGGTTCTCGCTATTCTGTTGGTGTAAATGTTGTTAACTGGCCAATGAGTAGAGTTTTGTTGTCTTATTTTGCATCAAAATATGTGCGATTAATTACAAGAATGCCAATTCACGATACTACAGCAGGTTTTGTTTGTTACAAAAGAAAAGTTTTAGAAACTATTAAATTAGATAAAATTAAATTTATAGGATATGCTTTTCAGATAGAAATGAAATTTAAGGCATGGAAGCATCAATTCAATATAAAAGAAGTTTCAGTTATATTTACTGATAGGATTTTAGGAGAATCGAAACTAAGTTCTGGTATTATAAAAGAAGCAGTATTCGGAGTTATAAAAATGAGATTAAAAGGTTTACCAAAATAATTATGAAATCATATTTAATTAAAAATGCAAACATCGTTAACGAAAACAAGGTTTTTAAAGGTGATGTTTTAATTGACGGAAATTATATAAAAGAAATTTCAGTAGAAATTTCGGCAACTTCAAACGTAGAAGTTATTGATGCTGCAGGAAAATATTTAATTCCGGGTATGATTGATGATCAAGTGCATTTTCGGGAACCAGGTTTAACTCATAAAGCAAATATAGCAACCGAAAGTAAGGCAGCAATTGCGGGAGGAATTACATCTTTTATAGAAATGCCAAACACCGTTCCTCAAGCAACGACTCAAGAATTGTTAGAAGATAAATTTAAGATTGCTTCAAAAACATCTTATGCGAATTATTCGTTTATGTTTGGTGGAACAAATGATAATTTAGAAGAGTTGTTAAAAACAAATCCTAGAAATGTAGCGGGAATTAAGTTGTTTTTAGGCTCATCAACAGGAAATATGTTGGTAGATAACGAAGCAGTTTTAGAAAAAATATTCTCATCAACAGATATGTTAATTTCTGTACATTGTGAAGATGAAGCAACGATTAGAAAAAACACGGAAGAATATAAAGCTAAATATGGTGATGATATTCCGTTAAAATACCACCCAGTTATTAGGAGTGAAGAGGCTTGTTACTTATCTTCTTCAAGAGCTATAGAATTGGCTAAGAAAACAGGAGCAAGGTTGCACGTTTTTCACTTATCAACAGAAAAAGAAACGCATTTATTTAGAAATGATATTCCGTTAGAAGAAAAGAAAATTACTGCCGAGGTTTGTATACACCATTTATGGTTTACAGATAAGGATTACGATAAAAAAGGGACGCATATTAAATGGAACCCTGCTGTGAAATCTCAAAAAGATAAAGATGGTTTGTGGAAAGCTTTGCTAGATGATCGAATCGATGTAATAGCCACCGATCACGCACCTCATACTTTACAAGAAAAAGATAATGTGTATATGAAAGCACCAAGTGGTGGACCATTAGTACAACACGCTATTCCTGCAATTTTAGAAAAAGTAAAAGAAGGAGTTTTATCAATTGAAAAAGCAGTTGAGAAGATGTGTCATAATCCTGCAAAATTATTTAAAGTAGAAAAGCGAGGATTTATTAAAGAAGGATATTTTGCTGATTTAGTATTGATAGATGCAAAGGATAATTGGACAGTTACCAAAGAAAATATATTATATAAATGTGGATGGTCTCCTTTTGAAGGGGTTGAGTTTTCACACAAAATAACACACACTTTTGTAAACGGAAACTTAATGTTTGTAAATGGTGTTTTTGATGAAAAAACTAAAGGAAAACGCTTAGAATTTAAAAAATAGATGAAAAATTTTCTTTACATAGCGCTCTTTACGTTATTTGTTTCATGTACAAGTAACACATTTTATAAAGCACCTAAAGATTTAATTCCAAAAGATTCGATGGTTACTTTGTTAACAGACATGTATATAGCATCGTCTGCTAAAAACGTGAAGAATAAATTCTTGAAAAGAGAGAGGAATTATGTTGGATTAGTATATGAAAAATACAAAATAGATAGTACTCGTTTTAAAAGTTCTAACCTATATTATACCTCTCTATCTGAGGAATATGCAGAAATTTTAAAAGAAGTGAAAAGTAATTTAGATACTTTAGATTTTTTTTATAAACAAAAGGCACTTGTTAATGACTCGTTATACAAAAAGAAGAAGTATTCAAAAAATAAACTATCTTTAAAATTAAGTGATAAAAATAGTAAGTTACAAAAGCCAGCAAAGAAACTTAAAGAAATTAAGTGATTTAAGTGTGAAATTTTTCAGAGACACTATTAATTATATTATCAATTAATTCGAATTCTAAACCTATTACTTTTTTTGTTTTTTTTGAAGAGTAAAATGATTTAGTGTGTGAAGATCTTGCAGAACTCTTGGTTAATAAAGGGGCTTTATTAAAAAGCAACGTTAGTATCCAATCAATTCTCCACAAAAATGAAGTTATTAGTTTACCTACTTTCACCGATGGTCTTTTTTTGTGCAATCCATCAGCTATAGCAACTAAAATATCTTTAATCGACTTATTCTCTGAAACTAAAATAAATCGTTCGTTTTTAATATCAGAATTCATTAATAAAATCATTGCTTTTATAACATCATTTACACCTACAAAACCAGTAATTCCTTCAGTATAAAATTTTAATCCATTATTTATTTGTGTAAATAATTTACCAGATCCTTCATTCCAAAAGCCACTTCCTAATATTACTCCCGGATTTACAATAACAACATTTAATCCTTCTTGGCTACCTCGCCAAACTTCTATTTCTGCACCGTATTTTGTAATAGAATAGCCGCTGTTATTGTCTTCGTCAGACCATTCATTTTCCTCGTCAATTGGTTTTTCATTAATAGAATTTCCAACGGCAGCAATTGAACTTACAAAACAGAATTTATCAACATTGGCATCAATAGAAAGATTAATCATATTTGCTGTACCTTCAATATTTACTTGGCGCATTTTTCTATAATCTTTCGGATTAAAAGAAATTAAGGCTGCGCAATGATATACTTTGGTAATGTTTTTAAAAACAGGCTCTAATGAAGGTACATCAGTAATATCAGCTTTAATCCACTCAATTTTAGCAAAGAAGAGCTCAACATCATCTGTATAATAAGAAAATATTTTTTTTACATGATTTTTCTTTTCATCTGTTCTATAAATAGCTCGAATTACATCATTTTTTTGAGTTAAATGATATAATAAATGTGCCCCTACTAAACCTGTTCCACCGGTAACTAAAATCATATAACGAAAGTAGAATTTTTTGAACGATAAATGTATCTTTGTTGACTGATAAATTTACGACGATGAAAAATTTTATTGAAGAATTACAATGGAGAGGAATGTTGAATGATAGCATGCCTGGAACCGAAGAACACCTATTAGAAGAAATGCGTAGTGCGTATGTTGGTTTTGACCCAACTGCAGATTCGTTACATATTGGTAATTTAGTTCCTATAATGTTATTAGCACATTATCAAAGATGTGGGCATAGACCAATTGCTTTGGTTGGTGGAGCAACAGGTATGATTGGTGATCCTTCAGGAAAATCTGCTGAACGTAATTTGTTAGATGAAAAAACATTACGCCATAATCAAGATTGTGTAAAAGCACAATTAGGGCATTTTTTAGATTTTACTTCAGATGAAAAAAATGCAGCGCTTTTAGTAAATAATTACGATTGGATGAAAGAGATTTCTTTCTTAGAGTTTATTCGTGATATAGGTAAGCACATTACCGTAAACTATATGATGGCAAAAGATTCTGTAAAAAACAGAATTAGCTCAGAATCTAAAGACGGAATGTCTTTTACTGAGTTTACCTACCAAATGGTTCAAGGATATGATTTCTTACATTTATTTAGAGAAGAATCAGCAACTTTACAAATGGGAGGTTCTGATCAGTGGGGAAATATTACTACAGGTACCGAATTAATTAGAAGAATTGGTGGCGGAAAAGGATATGCAATTACGTGTCCGTTAATTACAAAATCAGACGGTTCTAAATTCGGAAAATCAGAAGGAGGAAATGTATGGTTAGATGCCAAAAGAACATCAGCATATAAATTTTACCAATACTGGTTAAATACATCGGATGAAGATGCTGAGAAATATATTAAAATCTTCACATTTTTAGATAAAGAAACTATTGATGCTTTAATATCAGCACATAAAGAAGCACCACACGAACGTATCTTGCAAAAAAGATTAGGAGAAGAAGTAACCGTTTTGGTTCACGGAAAGGATGAATTAGAAAAAGCAATCAGTGCATCTAATATTTTATTCGGAAAATCTACCTCAGAAGATTTAAAAAGTTTAGATGAACAAACGTTTTTAGATGTTTTTGATGGCGTACCGCAAGCGGAAGTGTCTAAAGAAGATATTTCAGAAGGTTTATCAATGATAGATGCTTTGTCAGGAAAAACAAGCTTTTTAAAATCTAATGGAGATGCAAAAAGAGCTTTAAAAGAAAATGCAGTTTCGGTAAATAAAGAAAAGGTAAAAGAAGATTTTGAAATTACAGCAAAAGATTTAATTGCTGATAAATATGTGTTATTACAACGCGGGAAAAAGAGTTATTTCTTATTAAAAGTAGCGTAATTAAGAAGCTATTTTAATATCAAAAGTTAAAGGGCATCGCTTACAGTTGATGCCTTTTTTTTGGTATTTATTACAACATTTATTTTTTGGTTTTATACAATTTGATGTGCAAACAGCAGAGCACACAGCATCTTGTTGCATTGAAACAACAGGAATAGCCTTTTTATTTTTAGTATAAAATATGATCATAATTGGTGTAATTCGGTGCAAATATAATACTTTATTTAGAATAAATTAAAATAATATTTGTTGTGATTTTTTTCTTAAAAAAAAGATGGTTAAACTATCTTTGTCTCATCTATTTTAAAAATAAGTTTTGCTGCAAAAAATAAGCGTTTATTTTTTTATTCTACTTTACATGGTTGCTATGCTTAGGCCAATTGCACCGTTTGTTGAGTATGCAGTAAATTATGATTATATATCAAAAGTGTTATGTATTAATAAAGACAAACCAGCACTTCAATGTAATGGTAAATGTCAATTAATGCAAAAGATAGAGCAGCAACAAGAAGATGATTTTAAATCATTAAGTATTGTTATAAAAGATTATCCAATTGGTTTTGTAGAGTTACTTTCTGTAAACGCAAAAAACAGCTATAATAAATATGTGAAAAAAACATATTTTTATACAAAAAATTATTCTTTCCTATTTTCAATAGCCATTTTTCACCCACCTAATTTTTAAATTTTACATACAGATAATTAAGAATACAGTTTAAAATTAAACTGTATAAAACAATAGTGTAAAATTTAAAAAAAAATAAACTGATGAAATCATCAAAAATCATCTTTATAGGAATTTTTATGTTCTTATTTCAAGTAGTAAACGCACAAAAAATAACAACACAAAATAACGAATGGAAAACTAGTAGGCCAGATGGGCATGCTCCAATTAGTGTAATGGGAGATCATTATCATAAGAAAGGAAATTTAATGTTTTCTTATCGTTATATGAATATGTATATGAAAGGATTACAGCAAAATGGTACTACTATTATTAATGATGCAGCTCATGATGCTGGTTATATGATAACACCTTTAAGTATGCCAATGAACATGCATATGTTAGGGGTTATGTATGCGCCAACGGATAAAATAACTTTAATGGCCATGGCAAACTATAGTACTAATGATATGGATTTGCAGATGAGAATGATGGGAATGAAAACTAAATTTTCAACAGCATCATCTGGTTTTGGAGATTTAAAATTAGGAATCTTATATAAATTCATTAATAAGAACCGTCAATCTTTACATAGTTTGGTAAATATATCTATTCCTACAGGAAGTTTAGAGGCTAAAGATCAAACACCAATGTCTTCTCCAAATGAAATAATATTACCTTATCCAATGCAGGTTGGTAGCGGAACTTATGATCTTGATTTAGGGTTAACATATTTAGGTCAAAACAATCAAGTTTCTTGGGGGTCTCAATTAAAAGCTACTTATCGTTTTGGAAGAAATAAATACGATTATTCTTTAGGAAACCGTTACAGTTTAAATTCTTGGTTTGCCGTAAAAACTTCAAATTGGTTAAGTATTTCAGCTAGAATAGAAGGAGCTGCAACGGAAAAAATAAACGGTGCAAATCCTAATTTAACACCAATGATGGTAACTACTGCAGATACTGCAAACTCTGGCGGATACCAAATTAATGGAGGTTTAGGTTTTAATATTTATGCTTTTAAAGGATCCTTAAAAAATGTTCGTTTTGGAGCTGAATATGCATTGCCAATTTATCAAGATTTAAACGGAATTCAGTTAGAGCAAAAACAAACAATCACTTTAGGTTTACAGTATTCAATGTAAGCTCAAACACATCCAAAAAAACATATTTAATATAATTTATTCGAAGTAATAACTAAGAAAGTTTACTAAAGAAAACGAATTCAGTTCGAGTGATTTTATAAAGTGAAACGCAATAAAATCGTATCGAGAATATTTGTAACAAACATGTTTATCTAAATTAATTTTCTTTTGATTTTTCCAACTTTACTTGATTAGACAATCTAGTTATAAAAGATAGGTTAACTATAAATTATAGTATTTATAATACACACTCATAAAATGAAAAAATTAGCAATAATTTTATTCATAGGCTTACTAACGCCTATGTTAAAAAGTTTCGCACAAACAACATATAAAGGTCAGGTTACTGATAAAAACAAGAACCCAATAGTTGGAGCATCGATAATTTCAGCTTCTAATAAAAACAAAGGAACAGCTACCGATTTTGAAGGACGTTTTACTGTAAAACTAAATACTCCAATTGTAAAAGTAACTTCTGTAGGTTTTCAAACAAAAGAAGTAATACTTGTGTTAAATTTAAATACCATAATTTTAGAACAAGCTATAGAAAATTTAGAAGAAGTTGTTGTTTCTGCAAGTAGAGAAACACAACAAAGAAGTGAAGTTTCTGGAGCAATTGGTGTTTTAGCCGCAAATCAAATAGAAAACACAAAAGCTTTTGGTATAGAACAATTGGTTAATCAGGTTCCTGGTGTATTTATGAGTACATCAAAAGCAGCTAGTAACGAACAACATTTTATGGCTACGCGTTCGCCAATATCTACAAAATCTTTGTTTTTGTATGTAGAAGATGGTTTACCAATTCGT
Organism: Tenacibaculum sp. M1.3A; assembly: GCF_057732375.1. Classification (NCBI taxonomy): domain Bacteria; kingdom Pseudomonadati; phylum Bacteroidota; class Flavobacteriia; order Flavobacteriales; family Flavobacteriaceae; genus Tenacibaculum; species Tenacibaculum sp. M1.3A. Next base: position 145,833 of record NZ_JBYJEF010000002.1, read on the forward strand.
CCTGTTGCTGTTTTTAATCATAATGCGTTATTGGAAATGAATAGTACAACATTCAATCGTGTTGAAGTTTTAAAAGGACCTGCTTCTAGTATTTACGGAAGTGAAGCCATTGGCGGAAGTTTTAATTTCATCACTAAAAACCCAAGTAAAGAATTTGAAGGTTCATTAGGCGCTCAAATAAATACTATGGGTTTAAGTCGTTTTGAAGCAGAAGCGTCTATAACTGCAAACGAAAAATATGGCTTTTATGTTGGCGGACATTATGTGCAACGTAAAAATGGACCTGTTGAACACTCAGATTATGAGAAATTTGCGATTAGCTTTAAAAACGTAAATGATTTTTCTGAAACTTTAAAATGGACAAATATGGTAACTTTTGTAGATTATCGTTCGGACATGTCAGGCTCAATATCACAAACTAATTATGAAGCTGGCGAATATAAAAGCGATCAAACATTTACCGAAAGAGTAGTAAGAGCTTTACGTTTTAGATCTACATTAGATAAAAAATGGAATGATAACAATAAAACCTCTTTCAATTTTATTTATAGAAATAATGTGATGGATCAAATTCCTTCGTATAGAATTAGCCAAAGAAATGGTACAGGTGAAATTAATTCTAATACATTTAGAAGCTATGTTGGTTTAGTACAACACAAAATTAATTTAGACTTTGCTGATGCTTCTTTAATTGTTGGTGCAACTGCAGATTTTTCTCCACAAGATTATGTAGCAGAAACAATAACTGTTGTTACAGATGCTGAAACAAATAAAAACACGAGTTACACCGTAAATTCTGGTGATTATATTTTAAATTATCAAGCTGATATTTTTAACTACGCTGGTTATGCTCAGTTTGAAATTTCTCCTATTGAAAACTTAAAATTAACTGGTGCTATTCGTTATGACGGATTTAGTTACGATTATAATAACTTGGTAGAAGAATTTATTGGTGTTTCAGACACAAAAGTTACCTATACCAATGTTGCACCAAAATTAGGATTCAACTACAACCTATCTAAAAATGCAGGATTCTATGGTAATTATTCTAAAGGATTTACGCCACCACAAACATCAACCTTATTCAGAAATGGAGAGAATGATGCTGCAGGAAATACGGTTTTTGATTTAAAACCTGCTAAGTTTAATAACTTTGAAGTTGGTGGATATTTTACCATTCCATCAAAATTAAAAGTTGACGTTGCTATTTATCAATTAGACGGAAAAGATCGTTTAATTTCTATTCAAGATGAAAACGATAATTACCTACAATTAAACGCTGGTAAAACACAATCTCGTGGTGTTGAATTAGGCGTAAGATATAATTTTATGGAAAATCTTTGGGTCTCCTATAGTGGAAGTTATGCTACTCACAAATACATTGACTTTTTTGAAGATGCTGTAGATTATTCAAATACCGATATGCAAACTGCACCAAATTACTTAGCCAATGCGAGTATTAATTACAAGCCATTAAGAGACCTATTATTAACTTTAGAACACGAACAAGTAGGTTCTTATACTACAAGTTTTGAAGGACAAGCTGTAGTTGGTGTAAATGCTGCTGATGAAGATATTTTAGGAACATCTACCTACGGTGGACATCATGTATTTAATTTCAGAGCAAATTATACGATAGGTAAATTTGAAGTTTGGGGACAATCATTAAATGTTTTTGATGAATTATATGCGGTAAGAGCTTCGTATAGTATTTGGAACAAAGCAAATACCTATAGTATTGGTAATCCAAGAGCTTTTCATTTTGGCGTAAAATATAATTTTTAATTACAAAGCGATAGCTAATTATTTAATTGTCTTAACAGAAATCAAAAAAGAATTAATGTCATCGCGAGGAACGAAGCGATCTGTTTTATAATAAACGGATTGCTTCTCTCATTATTCATTCGCAATGACGATTATTAAGTTACCAAACAATGAAAAACAAAAAATTAAATCAGTGGCTTTGGAAGTGGCATTTTATTGCTGGCCTTATTTCGCTCCCTTTTGTATTATTATTATCTATAACAGGGGCTATTTATTTATTCAGTCCAGATGTAGAAAAGGATGCAATTGCAAGTATTCAAAATATAAAAAAAGGAGAACAAAAAACAGTTTCTTATAAAAAACAGTTTGCTATTGCTACTACACAGTTAAAAAAGAAACCGAATGCTTTAATCCTACATAATGAAGCAACTAAAAGTACCGAGTTTGTTTCTGGTAGGTTTAGCCATAAAAAATCCGTCTTTATCAATCAATATACAGGTGAGTTTTCAGGTGAATTCAGTCCAAAAAGCACTTGGATGCATACGGTAAGAAAATTACATGGTGAATTATTAGCAGGAAAAGTAGGAACAAAAATAGTAGAACTCATTGCCAGTTGGATGGTGGTTTTAATTTTAACCGGATTGTACATTTGGTGGCCATTAACAAAAGGAATAAAAGGTGTTTTTATCGTTCGATTTAAAGAAGGAAAAAGGACGTTATTTAGAGATTTACACGCTGTAACAGGTTTTTGGATGTCTATTTTATTATTAATCGTTTTAGCTGGTGGTCTTCCTTGGACAGATGTTTTTGGTAGTAATTTTAAATGGGTACAAAAAGTAACTAATACCGGATATCCAAAAACTTGGAGCGGAAGAGGTTTATCATCAATACCAAAAGAGAAAGCATTAACTATTGAAGAAATGGTAGCTATTGCAAACCAACAAAAATTAAAAGGACTGATTACTTTAGGTTTACCAAAATCACCTAAAAGCACCTTTAGTGTTTCTAATAAAACATTTCCTTTAGCTGCGCAACAAATGTTACATTTCGATCAATATTCTGGTCAATTAATAAAAAAACATACTTGGAATGATGTTGGATTTTTAATGAAATCAAGAATATGGTTAATGGCATTTCATCAAGGTCAATTTGGTGGATGGAATTGGTGGTTAATGTTTGGAATTGCTGTTGGTTTAACAATAATGACAATTGCTGGTTTAATTTCTTATTTGTGCAGAAAGCAAAAAAGAAGTTGGAGCATACCGAAAGGTTCTTCTAGGTTTAAGGTTGGTAAATTAATTGTTTTTATACTTATTCTATTAGGTGTTTTATTACCAATATTTGGCTTAAGTTTAGTACTGATAATCATTTCAGAAAAAGTATTTAAAAATAGAAATATTGACTATGATAGTTTTTAAATTTATCAAAAGTATATATAATTTTAGTCACTATTTTATGTAAGGATTTGTAGTTTTGATGACTAATAAAAAGTTAAAAATAACTTAAAATTAAGTAAAAAATGAAAAAAAGAATTTTAGTATTAGCAATGTTAATGGTCGCTGTATTATTCTCTACAGAAGCAATGGCGCAAGAATTTAAAGGGTTAGATAAAAGTCCTATGGATGCTGCATCATACCCAAGTAGCTATAGAGTATCAGATAAATTAGTAAAAATAACATATAGTCGTCCACAATTAAAAGGAAGAAACGTGGCTAAGTTAGCTCCTGTAGGAAAAGTGTGGAGAACAGGTGCAAATGAAGCGCCAGAAATTACGTTTTATAAAGATGTGAAATTTGGAGGGAAAGATGTAAAAGCAGGAACTTATACATTATTTACAATGCCAGGAGATAAAGAATGGACAGTGATTTTAAGCACTGCTAAAAATGTATGGGGTTCTTATTTTTATAACGAAGAAGAAGATGTGGTTCGCGTAATGGCATCAAAAGCTAAATCAGAAATATCTATTGAAGCTTTTTCAATTGCTTTTGATGGTAAAGATAATGACGCTACAATGTTTATAGGTTGGGGAGACGTAGTTGTATCTGTACCAGTTAAAGGATAGTTTTTTAGAAAAAAATATTTTTGCGTAAGTTATTTAACTTCATTAAGTTTATAATTCAGTTTAAATATAAATTCTATGAAAAGTAATTCAAACATTTTTATTGTAATTCTGATGGTAATCTGTTTATTTATGAGTTGTAGTGACTCCTCAGAAAATGTAGACAAAGAATTAACAATTCAAGAAAAAATAGAATCTTTAGAGGCTAGTGAATGGCTTTTAGAAAATGGAGATAATGAGCCAAATGTAATGTATACGTTTTCTAATGGGAAACGATTTAACTCCTACAAAAGTGAGGGTGTTTGGCAGGAAGGAAGTACAGCATCTTCTGCGGATTATATGGCTGAAGAAGGTTTGTTAACAATGGATTTTTATTTTGGAAATGTATATACTTATAATGTAGCGTTTTCATGTGATAAAAATATTGTAGAATTTTTTAGAGATGGAGAATTAAATACAACGTTATATAAAAGAGATTCTAACTACAAAGATTGTTTAAAATAAGCAAAAATATTTTTTATATGCGGGCTTAAAAATCATGTGATTTTTAAGCCCGCATTTTTTTTAAAAAGTTCCATTTTTGTTAAGGAAAAGAAATAAAAATAGTATTTAAAATAACCGTAAATTTGCAACTTCTTAAAAAGATACAAAATGCAATATAATCATCAAGAGATAGAAAAGAAATGGCAACAATTTTGGGCAGAAAACCAAACATTTAAAGCCAGTAATGAATCGGAGAAACCTAAATACTATGTCTTAGATATGTTTCCTTATCCGTCAGGAGCAGGTTTACATGTTGGGCATCCTTTAGGATATATTGCGTCAGATATTTATGCACGTTACAAGCGTCATAAAGGATTTAACGTATTGCATCCGCAAGGGTATGATTCTTTTGGTTTACCAGCAGAACAATATGCAATTCAAACGGGGCAACATCCTGCAAAAACAACTGAAGAAAATATTACAACGTATAGAAGACAGTTAGATACTATCGGTTTTTCTTTTGATTGGTCTCGCGAGGTTCGTACTTCTAGTCCTGAATACTATAAGTGGACACAGTGGATTTTTATTCAGCTTTTTAACTCTTGGTACAATAAAGATACAGATAAAGCAGAAGATGTTAAAACATTAATATCGGTATTTAAAAAATCAGGAAACGTAACTGTAAATGCTGTTTCAGAAGAAGATATTACTATTTTTTCTGCGGATGAATGGAAAGCATTTTCAACTACAGAACAAGAAGCAATTTTATTACAATATCGTTTAACGTATTTGTCGGATACAGAAGTAAACTGGTGCCCTGAATTAGGAACGGTATTAGCGAATGACGAAATTATAAATGGAGTTTCAGAGCGCGGTGGTCACCCTGTAGAGCGCAAGAAAATGACCCAATGGTCTATGCGAATTTCTGCATATGCACAACGTTTATTAGACGGATTAGAAACAATTGATTGGCCGCAACCTTTAAAAGATAGCCAAACAAATTGGATTGGTCGTTCGCAAGGTGCAATGGTAACTTTTAAAGTTGATGCTTTAGATGCACCAGAAGCTGGCGTGCGTTTATCTTATAAAGAACTAGAGGCGTTAAAAGAAATGCGTTTAAACCTTTCGAAGGCTGAAGAAGTACTTTGGAATGAATTAAAAAATAAAAAAGGAGCTGCAAAATTCAGAAAAAAATATACCATTGGTACTTTTTTAGTAGATTATGTATGCTTAGCAAAAAATATAATAGTGGAATTTTCTGGTAAAGAAGACGAAGCAAAAAGAGATGCTTATTTTACCAGCGAAGGATTTCATGTATTGCGTTTTACAAATGCAGAAGTGTTAGAAAATGTTTTAGGTGCTATATCTAAAATTAACAACACGATTCAGTTTGCAAAACCTATTGAAAAAACAATTGTTGAGGTTGTAGAAACAGCAATAGCAAACGATTATAAAATCGATGTTTTTACTACGAGACCAGATACTATTTACGGAGTCTCATTTATGACCTTAGCACCAGAGCACGAATTAGTAGCTAAAATTACAAGCGAAGGGCAACAAAAAGCTGTTTACGATTATATTAAAGCAACAGCAAAGCGTTCTGAAAGAGAACGAATGGCAGATGTAAAAACAATTTCAGGTGTTTTTACAGGTGCGTATGCTTTACATCCGTTTACGGGAAAACAAGTACCAATTTGGATTGGAGATTACGTGTTAGCAAACTACGGTACAGGTGCTGTTATGGCGGTTCCTTGTGGAGATCAGCGTGATTATGATTTCGCAAAAAAATTCGAATTAGAGATTCCTAATGTTTTTGATAATGTAGATATTTCTGAAGAGGCACATACAGATAAAGAAGGAACTAAAATTGCAAATTCTGATTTCTTAAATGGTTTATCGTATAAGAAAGCGATGAAATTAGCGATTTATGAAATGGAGCAAAAAGGTTTTGGTTTTGGTAAAATAAACTACCGTTTACGTGATGCTGTATTTAGCCGTCAGCGTTATTGGGGAGAACCTTTTCCAGTGTATTATAAGGACGGAATGCCACAAATGATTGCTGCAGAACATTTACCAATAGTTTTACCAGAAGTAGAAAAGTATTTACCTACAGAAGATGGGAAACCACCGTTAGGAAATGCTACAGAATGGGCTTGGGATTCTCGCGCAAAGAAAGTTGTATCGAATGATAAGTTAAAAAATAAAACAGTATACCCGTTAGAGCTGAATACAATGCCAGGTTGGGCAGGTAGCTCATGGTATTTTAACCGGTATATGGATTCTACTAACGACGGTGAATTTGTAAGCAAAGAAGCTGCTGATTATTGGAAACAAGTAGATTTATATATTGGTGGTTCTGAGCATGCAACAGGGCACTTATTATATGCTCGTTTTTGGCAAAAATTCTTATTTGATAAAGGTGTTGTTCCTGTTGATGAGTTTGCGAAAAAATTAATCAACCAAGGAATGATTTTAGGAACATCAGCATTTGTTTATGAAGCATTGTTTGACGGAAAAAAGAATAATTTATATATCTCGTCTGATTATTTTCAAGGAGAAAATCAAATACAAGAAATAGAAGCAGACGATAAATTATGGACTCGTTTAGATAAAAAACTAAAAGAAGCAGGTCTCACTGAAGAAAATGAGGAGACTTTATCTTACAGACCTATTCATATTGATGTAAGCACACTTGAAGGAGATGTAAACGTAAATATTGATAAGTTAAAAGCTTGGAGAGGCGAATTTGAAACAGCAGAATTTGTTTTTGGAAGAGACAAACAATTTGTGTGTCATAGAGAGGTAGAGAAAATGTCTAAATCTAAATACAATGTTGTTAATCCAGATTTAATTTGTGAAGAGTTTGGTGCAGATGCATTGCGTTTATTCGAAATGTTTTTAGGTCCTTTAGAGCAAACAAAACCTTGGAAAACATCAGGTATTTCGGGAGTATATTCTTTCTTAAAGAAATTATGGAAGTTATATATTGGCGAAGAAGGAGTACTTGTTACTGATGCTGAACCAACGAAAGAGGAGTTAAAAGTTTTACATAAAACAATTAAAAAAGTAGAAGAAGATATTGAGAATTTCTCATTCAATACATCGGTTTCTACCTTTATGATTGCAGTAAATGAATTAACTGCTTTAAAGTGTAATAAACGTGCAATTTTAGAGCCTTTATTAGCATTAATTTCTCCATATGCGCCGCATATTGCAGAAGAATTATGGAGCCAGCTTGGGCATGAAGGTTCAATAGCAACAATAGATTTCCCTAAGTTTGAAGCGTCTCATTTAGTAGAAAGCTCTAAAACATACCCAGTTTCTTTTAACGGAAAAATGCGTTTTACTTTAGAATTATCTTTAGATTTAAGTAAAGAAGAAATCGAAAAAATAGTAATGGCAGATGAACGTACAGTTGCACAATTAAAAGGGCAAGAACCTAAAAAGGTAATTATTGTACCAGGAAAAATTATTAATATTGTAGGATAGTTTTTTATCAATTATATAATTAACACCCTTGTTTATTGTAAATAAATAAGGGTGTTTTTTTGTCTAAAAACTAAAATAATCCTCAAATTTGTAATTAAAAATTTCTATGAAAAAATTACCTTTTAAAAGCTTCTGGCTTTTTTTATTAATTCCTATTGGTGTTGCGTTTTTTGTGGTAATACCAGAAATTGAAAAAAATTATGAGCGATATAATAATCACCAAATTACACTCCAAAAAGATATTCATACTTTAGATTCTTTAAAGCAATCAGAAAAACTAAGCTCAAAAGGGAAACATTTACTTCAAAAATTAGAAATCACAGTGCCAATTCATACAAAGGTTTATGGCGGTGAGAAATTCATATTTTATAAAACAGGTGGAATGCTTATTGTTTTAGTGTTTATGGGAATAGGCATGATGGTAACAAATTATATGTCTAATAAAAAGAAAACTTCATCTACAAACAAACAAGTAGATTTTGTTTTTGAAGACCCTACAACTGATGTAATTGGACAAAAAATATCTTGGGATGCTCTAGAGAGTTCTGCTAGTAATTTTGCAAGTGAAGTGTTTAAAAAAACAGCACAAGGTTACAAAATAACCGCTAGCTCGTTTACCAAAGTATTTGCTTGGAGTTTTTTCTTAATGGGTTTAAATTATGTAGCAATTTCATTTTACGAATACTATCAAGTTTATGATATTCCACTTACTTTTATGAAAGGAGGAAAATTGTTTTTTACTTCTGGTGGGCCTTTTTTATTAATAGGGTTGTTTTTACTATTTATGTTTTCTCCTAAAGTATTTATCCATACTAGAAAAAGAAAAATTATTATAGGTAGTGAAACTCTTCAATTTCAACAGGTATACGCGTTACAAGTATTAGAAAAATTTTCGTCGGGGGGGAGCTCTTCAGGTGGCTATTTTTCATATGAATTAAATTTGATAACAAATAAAGGAGATCGATTTAATTTGCTAAACCATGGAGATAAAATGTATATTTTAAGTGATATGATGAAAATAAGTAACTTATTAAAAGTGCCAGTTTGGAATAACGGAGTTGTATAATTACGTTTACATAAACTTTTAGTAATTTACACCCAAAATAAAAGGGGCTTTGATTTTTTCATCTTGCAATAAACATACTTTAAATGTTCAATACTTTAATACAGTTAGTGAAATATCGAATGATATTTGGCAGCAGTTAAATTGTACTCATAACCTGTATTTTCATCCGAAGTACTTAGAAGCACTTCAGCAAAATAATTCGAATATACAATTCGTTTATATCATTTTATTCAATGAAACTGATAAAGCCGTGGCTTTAGCAACAATTCAAGTAGTAGATTTTTATTTAGATAGTGTTAAGAATGAAATGCAATCTATTGTAGAATGGGTGAAGTGCTTGGGAAGAAAACTACGAATTATACCTTCGGAAAAAGTGTTTAAAGTACTTACTTGTGGAAACACTTTTGTTAGTGGCGAACACGGAATTTTTATTCATAAAAATCAGGACAAGAAGTTAATCTTAACCAGAATAGCTGAAGCTGTAGTAGATTTATCGAATTCTAATTTGATAAATGATGTAGATGCATTTATGTTAAAAGATTTTGAAAACGAATCGCTATTTACAACCAACAAGCTATACGAAGAAGGCTATAATTCATTTAATGTAGATCCTAACATGGTATTGCATTTAGAAAGTGATTGGCATAACTTAGATGATTATTTAGCGGCCTTAAAAACAAAATTTAGAGTAAAGGCAAGAAAAGCGTTAAAGCTTAGTGCATCGTTAAAAGTAGAAGATGTTACAGCGGACAGGCTTAAAGATTTATTGCCAGAAATGAGGGTTCTTTATAAAACAGTATCAACAAAATCGAGTTTTAATCTGGGTGATTTTAATTTAGAAACCTATAAGTCGTTAAAAGATAATTTAGGAAGTGATTATTTTTTAAAAGCATATTGGTTAGAAGATAAGTTGGTAGGTTTTTTATCAGGAATATTTAATCAAGAATCGTTAGATGCTCATTTTGTAGGTATAGATTATGCAAACAATAAAGAGTTTGCAATTTACCAGCGTATGCTATATGATTACATAGCTTTGGGGATAAGAAGTAAAGTAAAAACAATAAACTTAGGAAGAACAGCAAGTGAAATAAAAAGTTCAGTTGGTGCCACTCCAAAAAATTTAACTATTTATTTACGACATAAAAAGACAATACCAAACCGAATTTTAAGTTTGTTTTTAAAGCGAATTCAACCATCAGAGTTCAAACAGAAACATCCATTTAAAAATAAAGAATTAATAGTAGAAGCTAATTTGTAATAATGAAAAATACTCAAGAATTATTAAATATACTAACCTTAGAAGATTTAGGTAATAATAACTTTAATGGCGTTAGTAAAGATATTGGAAGTCCGAATGTATTTGGAGGCCAAGTTTTAGCACAATCTTTAAATGCAGCTTATAGAACTATATCAAACAATAGAATTTTACATTCGTTACATTCTTATTTTTTAGAAGCAGGAGATTTAGATTTACCAATAACATATAATGTACAAGTTGTTCGTGATGGAGGTAGTTTTTCTACCCGACGTGTAACTGCACATCAAAATGATAAAAATATTTTTATTCTATCTTGCTCTTTTCATAAAGAAGAGAAAGGGCACGAGCATCAAATACCTATTAAAAAGCATATAAAACAACCAGAAGAATTGTTTAGTTGGACAGATATGTTAGTTCAGTTTGGTGATTTTTTACCAAAAAAATTAAAGGCTTTTTTAAGTGTAGAGCGTCCAATAGAGTTTAAACCTGTTGAAATTGTAAATCCTTTAGAAAAAAAGGATGTACAACCGTTTGTTGATGTTTGGTTTCGATTAAAAGGAGATCCGCTTGATTTATCTTTAGCGTTAAAACAACAAATACTTACGTATATTTCTGATTATAATATTTTAACAGCTTGTTTAAACCCAAATGCGAGTGTTGCTAATTTTGGTAACACTCAAATGGCTAGCTTGGATCACTCAATGTGGTTTTACCGAGATTTTGATTTTAACGATTGGATGTTGTTCTCTATAGAAAGTCCGAATACATTTGGAGCTCGTGGTTTTGCTTGTGGTAATATTTATACGAGAGAAGGTAAGTTAATTGCTTCAGTAGCACAAGAAGGTTTAATGCGCCCAATGAAAAAGTAAATTAATTTTTGATAAATAAAAAACCCCCGAGTGAAATTCACTCGGGGATTTTTATTTAATATATAGTTTTATACTGTTTTACTACTTATATGAAACTCTTCATAGGTTTCTAATAAGCTCATAAGAGCTGAAACTAAATCTTGTGTTTCAATTAATATACTAAAGTATAAAGTAGTGTTTTTAGGACTTGTTTCGTCGGTTCTAATACGAGCAACTTGTTTCTCGATAGAAGCAGCAACATCTTTTAATAACTCTTTCTTTTCGTTAATAATAGGTGTTAAGTTATCAAAACTTCTGTTTTCGAAAGTACTACTAATATCATCTAACAGTTTAGAAAGTGTGTTGTCAATTTGCTTTAAGTCTTTTAATTGACCTTTCTTTAAATTCTTATGATTATTATTTACGTGCTTAAAACTTGCTCTAGAGATATAGCTAATTGATTGTGCTACATCTTGTAAGTACCCTAAAACTAAAATATAAAATCTACTTGCTTGTACCGAAGTATCATCTAAAGATTTAATAAAATAGAAAACACCATCTTTTAATCCGTCAATTTCATCATTTAACTTTCCTACGTGTTTATCTGTTTTACGTAGTTTGTTTAAATCATGATTTGCTAAATCATTAACAACACTTGTGTATAATTTATTTACACGTGTTGCAACTTCTGCAATATGATCTGCACTTTCTTCAATTACTCCATTAATGGTAATTAATTCGGCTCTTTCGAAATGCATTTGCTTTTTAACTTCTTTCGATTTTTTTCTATGAATTAATGTATTTCTTCCGATTAAAAGTGCAACCACTAATAATAAAATAGGAATCATAACCATGTTAAAGCTAATTAAATAAGCAACTGTTGCTGAAGCTAAAAATGCAGTTATGGCAGTTAAAAACCATCCTCCAATAACATTAATTACACCAGCTACTCTATAAACTGCACTTTCACGTCCCCAAGCTCTATCAGCTAAAGAGGTACCCATTGCAACCATAAATGTTACATAGGTTGTTGATAAAGGCAATTTCATAGATGTTGCAATAGAGATTAAGATACCAGCAACAATTAAGTTAACGGCTGCTCTTACTAAATCGAAAGCTGGCATTTCATAGGTTTTGTCTTTTGGCAACTCAATTACAGGTTTCTGAAATTTAGCATCTACAAAAGTCAATGTTTTTACTGGAACAACTTTACGAATACCAGCATTAATTACCATGGCAGTTCTTACTACAATTCTAGATAAAGGATTTGGTTGAAATTTTTCGTGTCCTTCACCTTGTCTAGATAAATCGATACCTGTTTTAATTACGTTTTGGGCTTTACTAGATGTCCATAATGTAATTACCATAATGGCCCCAGCAATTAATAATAACCATACATTAGATGGGACTTTTTTTGCTAAAATTCCCATAGAAAAAGCATCAGCAGAAACCCCTGATACTTCCCATGCTTGGTATGAATTCCATGCTGCAATTGGCACTCCAACAAAGTTTACTAAGTCGTTACCAGAAAAGGCCATTGCTAAAGAGAATGTACCAATACCAATAATTAATTTTAAAACATTTACTTTAAAAGCACTTATCAATACTTGAGAAATTAAACTCCAAGCAACAAAACTACCTGCAATAATTAATAAGGTATTTCCTTCAATTAAATGTTTTATATCTTTATAAAAAGGAGTTCCTTTCATTCCTTTTATAATAATGAAATAAGTAATTGCTGTAATTGCAAAACCACCAAACAAAGCATTAATATAGGTAGCCCTTTTTTCGAAATTAAAAGAATAAATTAATCTAGATACAAGCTGAACAATAGCACCTACAGAGAATGCGACTACTACAGAGAGAAGAATACCAAAAATAATTTTAGTAGCTGTTTCGTAGTTAATGTAATTCCAAAGATCATTAAAAGATTGAGAATCATCCCCAGAGATCTTAATTAAAGAAATACAAACCGCAGCTCCTAATAATTCAAATACAATTGAAACTGTTGTAGATGTTGGCATACCTAATGAGTTAAAGATATCTAGTAATAAAATATCGGTAATCATTACTGCCATAAATATGAACATTATGTCTTGAAACATAAACATATTTGGGTTAAAAATACCCTTACGTGCAACTTCCATCATTCCGCTAGAGGTAATGGCTCCAAAGAACACACCTACACTCGCAATAATCATAATGTTTCTAACCTTAATTGCTTTAGAGCCAATAGCCGAGTTTAAGAAGTTAACAGCGTCATTACTAACACCTACAACTAAATCTACAACAGCTAAAATAGCTAAGGCAACAAGCATTAAAATATATGGATCTCCCATTTTTTTGTTTTTATTTTTTTTGCAAATCTACAAACACTATTCTAGTGTTCATGTTAGGTTTACGTTATTTTTTTTAAAAGTGAATATCAACTTGTAAGCGATACATTAATTCATTAGTGGCACCTGCTAATTCTAAGTAACTTACGTCAGTTTGTACTTTTAATTTATGACCCACAATGTATTTTGATAAACCTAAAGTGTATTGATTTTCTCTTGACTTGTTTGTTATTTTTTTATCTAAGTTGATGTTGGTAAAACGACCAGAAACTTCCCAGTTTTTACCCAGTAAATAACCTGTTTGTAAGTTTAATCCGTTACCAACTTGTACCACATCTCCTGTTAAAGTTCCATCAGAATTTTTTGCCATAGGGTCTTTAGCATCTCTATAGGCGTATTCACCCATAAAAGAAAATCCTTTGTACTTAAACATCGCATCTACAAAAAGGGTGGTAATATTTGTTTGATAAAAGCCAGTATCATTTTTCATGTAAGAACCTTGATTACTTCTGTTTTTAACAGCATTATTGTTAAAATCATAACTAGTACCAATGGCTAATTTTGGCGTTTGTTCCTTTTTTAAATCACTTCCCTTATAATCACCTTTACTTATAAAGTTACCAAAAGGTAAAAATTCTAAACGAGCTGTATATTGATGCCCTCCAAGGTTACCTGTAGTTACGTTTCTACCTTCTCCTTGTGCTATTGATAAAGCTTCTTTAATAATAAAGTTGTCAGATAATTTAAAGTGATGTCTTAATTGTAACCCCATATCTCTATCGATATTAAATCTGCTATTCAATAAAGATCTGTCTACCATTTGAAGGTTACCAGAAGAAATTACACGTTCTCTGTTTCCTGGTAATTTGGTTTGTCCTACCCATAACTCGAAGTTTTCGTGAAAATTCCATTTTATAACAGCGTCTAAAATATATCTAGGAGCGTTGTTTGTAAATTCTGATGCTCCACCAATATCCCTATTCGTTAAACCTAGTTCTAATTTGTATTTTAATTTCGGAGAGTACGCAAACCCATTAAATTTTAAACGAGCTCTTCGTACTAAAAATGAAGTTGCAGGATTAGAAAGACCATCGCTATTAGAATCCCATTGATGGGTTCCTAAAAACTGCATTCTTGCGCTAATATTCATAGCCCAAGTACTGTCTTGTCCGACTAAATTAAATAATCCTTTTCCGAATTTGGGTGCATTTGTTTGTTGTGCATACGTGTACGATAACACAGACATACTTACAATTGTAAGTGCTGTTTTAAGACTCATTAGTTGTTGTTTATTAGTTTTTGTCGCAGCAAATAACCAACACTAATGTTAATTTATTGTTAATATGGTATTAAATAAAAAAACTGCCTCGGCCAAAGGCAGTTAGCCTAATAAAATAGTCGACAAAAACTAATAGTTATCTAGTGGCTTTACTTCTTATAATAAGATTTATCAAAAGTATTCATTGATATTTATTTTAGTATTAAGAACATTTTAATAAACTGTTATATAAAGTTAAATAAATAAAGACAGAGGTTTTGGTCCTTCTAAGATAGTGCGAGTAATTTGCATTGTGCCGTTTTCGTTTGTAACAACATGCCATTTAATAAGAGTGATTTCGGTATTTTGTATTTCAAGACCTGTAATACAGCGAGGGTGTACACAACTACCATCATTAAAGTGTGGTAATTCGTTTTCAGAAGGAAACCTTGGCCGATGTGTATGACCTGTAACCATCATTTGATTATTATTTGCTTTTATCCATCTTTCAAGACGACTTTCTACTTTTATAAGTTCTTTAAAGTTTTGAGCGGGACTTGTTGGGTCATCAATACCGATTAATTGTAGCGGTCTCCATAGAATTTTTACTAAAAACCTACTTAATTTCCAAAAAGTATAATTAAACCAGTCTGCTTGATGGCCATGTAAAAGAAAAATTGACTTTCCGTTTTCTTGTTCTAATTTTATCGCTTCAGAAAAAGAAATATTTATCATCAATTCTTTTTCTTTACTATCTGTAACATCATAATAGTAATTTAAATTGGCATTTACTTTTTTCGGATTTCGATAATCCATATCGTGATTTCCCCATATTAAATGCAATCTGTTTTTGTCGTGAAATTGTTTTAAAAGTAAGTATATATCTTTGTTTGCCTTAAAGATATTTACAAATTTGTTTTCCCATAATTCATCACCATCACCTAATTCTATATAGGTAAAGTCTTTTTGTAAATACTGCGACAAAGCATGATGAAATACTTTTCGGTTGTGAGAAAAATCATCAGCAAAACTATTATCTCCTCTATGGCAATCAGAAAATAATATATATTTAGAATCTTGATTTAAAGGTAGTTTTTTAGCTTGATTAAAAGCCCTAGTAATTCTGCTGTTTGATGACATATATGCTATTTATGCGATAAATATGCGTAAAAAAACCGAGCTTATAAAACTCGACTCTTCATAAAGAAATAATTTATCGATTTCCTACGGATGAAAAATCATCTTTGTCTTTTACTTCCCATTCCGAATTAGAAGTGTTTGTTCCTGCGCTTACTGTCCAATCAGTACTTCCTTTTATAATGGTTGATTTTCTTATTAAAGTATGATCTTTAGTTGCTTCGGTAGTGGCTGCAACTTCCCAGCCAACACCAGGGTCCTCGCCAATTTTACCAATTACATCTATTACCACATCATTTTTTAATAGCGCAATAGCATCATCACCATTAAAAAAAATAACACCTGCTGCAAAATCGCCTTCATTTTTAATAACATCATTTGCACTAGCATTGTATATTACCAATACTTCGTTATTAGCTAAAGTTGTATTTGTTAATGTGCTTAAATCTAAATTTCTAGTAGCTGTAACAGAGCCGTTACCATACAGCTCAATTTTATATGTGGATAAATCTACTGATACACCAGTACCGTTATATATTTCTAGGTACTTATTATTACTTGATCCTTCTGCATATTCAGAGAAAAACAAATCATTACCAGAACCACCTCCACCAACAGGAGTACAAGCGTAGGTTTCAGTAAAGTTTACATCAGTTATATCTCTAATGTATAAATAAACTCCGTTTGCTTGTGTCATAACACCTGTAATTGTTCCTTTTTGATCACTTACTTGATTGTTTGCAAATGTAGCTTCTGGCTTAACGGATAGTATTCTTAGTTCATCAAGGCAATCAGAGGTTAATGTATTGACACCAACATATACTTTTGTAATATCTTTAAATTGAACGTCTTCAATTTGTACTAACTTACTTTCGTATTCTCCAGATAATGCTTGAGAAAAACTAATTATTTCAGGCGTAGGTAAAGTACCACTTGTAGTGCTTAATATGTTTGAAGTAGTTAAGTTTAATTGTAATAATCCATTGTTTTCATTTAGTTTTAATCCGCCTACTGCAATTTCTATTTCATCCCCTAAGTTTAAATTATGTGTATCGCTAAAGTTTAACGATATGCCAGCCGAATTGTCTTGAATAAAAGCATTTTGATTAGAAATGTTTTTTTTAGAAAGGTCAGAAGTAATAATTACTTTTATTTTTGAATTTTGAGTAATCGTTGTTTCAGTTCCTGTAAACAACGTTTTAATATCAGCTAAAGATGTTTCTGTTGGGTTTTGAAAACAGCCATATTCTTCAGTTAAATCAACATCGTTTATACCTCTAATTAATAGTTGATAATTGTTTTCGAATTTATTTAAAATAGCAGTTATGCTACCTTTTTTATCAGGAATAGGCAACGCTTTAAAATCAGCAAAACCACTTGTTGTTAATGTTATTGTTTCGAAAGAATCACAGCTCGTAAAAATTCTATCTACAGTATCTGTATTAGAAGAATTCGCATAGGTTAATCCTTGTGTTTCTGATTGTAGGTTGTTAATTTTTATTAAGGTATTAATATGTACGTCTGTTAATTGAGTTGTTTTTAATTCGGTTGGAATAACAGTTGCAATTTCAGCAGCCCTATCAATAAAATAAACATAATCGTTTGGCCCGATTTGCGTAACGCCATTTCGAAAAGTGTTTTCAGTTCCGATTTGATAAGCTCCGTTCTTTCTGTTTAAAAACAAGCCTTTTAATTTGATGAAAATTTTTCGACCTACAGTATATCTTGCATTTAAGTTAAAATCATTTATTAAAACTTCAAGCCCTATAGATGGATTTTCTGGCGAGTCCTGAATAATAATATTTTTATAAAAGTTACCTTCTTTATCATTAGAAACCACATATCCGAAGGTTGTAATATCTTCTTCAAAATCAACTAAGCTGCCTTGGTATAAATCAGCAATTTCTGTTAACGGTTTTATAGTTGCATATTCTTTTTCATCTCCTAAAGTAGGAATCGTAAAATCGCCATCCTCTACACAAGCAGAAAAAGAGAAGAAGATAAAAAGTATTGTTCCGAATTTAATTATATTTTTTGTTTTCATTTTCAATGTTTTTTTAGAATCTATAATTCACATTTAAGAAATAGGTGGCACCTCTACCGTACCAATATTTACTACCGAAATTTGGAGTTCCGTTTGCGTTATCTTCACTTTCTAATCCGTAATTAGCAGTTCGTCCTTGCTCGTAGCCTCCTGTTTTATATTCTTCATTAAGTAAATTACTTGCACTTGCAAAGAAGCCTATGTATTTGTTTTTACCAATCCGCCAGGTTTTGCCGCCAATAGCATTTAAGGTAAAATAACCATCAAATTTTTCTTGTGTTAATAATTGTCTTAGTATATCGGGATCGAAATTTGGAAAAAGTTGCCCATCATCAGAAATAAAAGAGGTGGTTCTTTTTATAGCTGAAGGATCAACATAAGCATTGTCTAAATAATTACCCGTTACACTTACAAACCAATAATCAGGATCTCGATACTCAAAACCAAAAGAATAAGCTGTTTGCGGTCCTGAAGCTATTTTATAATTTTTAAGATTTGCAGTACCGTAATTTTTTATTCCTCTTTCATTAAAACCAGCATTATTAGATTCTGTACTAATTTCTGAAGCCAACGATATATTCGGATTATTATCATACGTATATTGCCCGATGTTAGCAGCAGCCTTTAACTTAAATGTTGATAATACTTGTGCTTCGATACCTAGTTCTGCACCAAAGTGTTTTTTGGCGATTCCTGTTACAATTTCTTGGATAAAAAGATTATCTGCACCTGTAAAATAAAAAGCAATATCTGTAGCATCTTGTGTTTTTGTGAAATACCCTGATAATTTTGCCATTACAAAGGGTGTTCTTAAAATATAACTAGCATCAAAAGACATCAATTTTTCATTCAGTAAAGTACTTACATCAGCAACTGTTAAGTTATTAGACCTAGAGTTGGCAAAAGAATTACGAATAAAGGGAGCTTTGCTAATATAGCCAGCGTTAAAATCGATTAAATGCCGCCCCGTAATTTTATAGGTTAGTCCTCCTTTAACACCATAACCAAAAAATGATAATTTTTTAGATTTCCCAAAAGAATTAGGTATTTCAGAATTAGAGTCATCACCAGGGAAAATTCCGTTTTTATAAAAACCTTCTCTTTGGTGTGTGGTGTTATTTACAGAAGCACTAATATGGTAATCTATTTTATTGTACTTAAATAATAATTGTGCAAAACCACCGTATACATTCGATGTTAATTTGTAGTTATATTTAAATCGATCTCCTTTTTTTGCGATGCTATTGGGATTTAATAAATTGTTTTGAAAAGCATCTTCAAGCGGATTGCCAAACTTATTAATATCTAAATAACCAGTAGCGCCCAATAAATCTATTACACTAGCAAAATTTTCTGAAACCAATTTTTTATACTCTAAATTACCACTTAAAGTAATGTTTTCAGTTAGCTGAGAACTTAAAATAGTGTTCATACTTATTTGTTTATCGTCATTACGATCTTCATATAAAACAAACAAACCATTGTCACCTCTATTTTCATTGGCTATATGTAAATCAAGCCAATTTAATTGTCCGTCGTTTTTAAAATTGGTTAAGGCTTTATATGCGTTTTCATAATCGGGACCATAAGAATCGTTTAGAAAAAAATTAGGCAATTTTCTATAATAAGTTGGGCTAGGATCACTACCTCCATTAAAATCAATTCTACTATTACCTATTTCACCAAACTGATAAGCAATTCCGGTATTTAAAGTAGTTTTGTCGCTTATATTCCAATAATGATTTACCATAATAATGGGCTCGTCGACTCTTTTTATACGAGAATTTCTGATTTTTCCATTCTGATAACCCCAATAAGGATTGTATTTAATTCCTTTAATATCATAAACTTCTTGCGTGTTAGCGGCAGATTTCCCTCTGTTGTTTTCGGCTTTAATAGCGGTAATATTTAAGCTGTGTTTTTTGTTAAGTTGTTTTTCTATAGAGAAAAACATCGAGAATGCATCATAAGAAGACCCTTCTGTAAAGCCTTCGTCGGCATACCTTTTACTTACAGAACTTGTGAACGCCCATCCGTTTTTTATAAGACCAGTCGCATACATTGCCATTAAACGGTGAGAGTAACTTCTGTTAGAAGAAGCATAAGATACTCTTGCGCCTTTTCTATATTCCGAAGCACGCGTGTTCATATTTGTAGATCCTAAAACGCCACCGAAGGTAAAATTAGAAGGAGCTAAACCGTTACTAAACTCCTGATTTCTTAAAGCATCATTTAAGCCACCCCAATTACTCCATTGTGGGCGACCGTTGTAAAGCTTGTTCATTTCAATTCCGTTAATTAATATTTTTCCGTTATCAGAATCCAAACCTTTAATTCTGTAAAAAGAAGAACTCCACTCAAAAGCAGCAGCACGCAAATAGGTGTCTTTCGATGATTGTAGCAAGCCAGAAATATTATCAGCGCTGTTAGATTCATCATTTAACTCATCATCAGTAAGTGTTATAATACTTAAATCTTGATATTCAGTAGCGTTTTCATACATTAATATAGTACCTAAATCGATAGTAGATCCAGATAACGTAATAGGAAAGCTTTGAGTTAGAAATCCTTTTAAGGAGACAGTTATAATTTGTTTGCCTTCGGGTAAGTTATTTAATAAAAAAGCACCAGTATTATTGGTTGAATTATAAGTGTTAATTCCTTTTACATTTACCAAAACGTTTTTTAGGGGTTCTTCTGAGTTACTATTAATTACGGTTCCTTTTACCTTGTTTTGAGCATTTATAGCAAACAAACTACAAAGCATCAACAACATTGTTGTTGTGAATTTTTTCATAGAATTTTAGTTTAAAAATAAGTTAAATACCTTTATTTTAGCTTTTTATATAAAGTTAGTGTTTTTATTTTAAATCAAAATTTGGTAAGTTTTGTCTTTAGATATTTTTAGGTGTCGAATTTGTTTTACTTTTACCAACAAATATTATAAAATGAAAAAAGTAGCAGCGCTTATATTTATAGTACTTATTACAGCATCTTCTTATGCTCAAAAAACATATAAAATAAGAACGATTGGTTTTTATAATCTAGAAAATCTTTTTGATACCGTTGATGATGTTGAGAAGAATGATGAAGCCAGCCCGATGATGGAGATTAAAGAAAATAGGGAAAAGGTATATAAAGATAAATTAGAAAAATTATCTGATGTTATTTCACAACTTGGTTCAGAAAAAACAAAAACGAGTCCGGCTATTATTGGTGTTGCTGAGGTTGAGAATAAAAAAGTATTAGAAGATTTAATCGATACTGATAAATTAAAAAACAAAGATTACGGAATCATCCATTTCGATTCTCCTGATAAAAGAGGTATTGATGTTGCTTTATTGTATCAAAAAAAATATTTTAAACCAATTCACTTCGAAGTTTTTAATCCCAATATTTATAAAGAAAATAAAAAGGTTTATACTCGCGATATATTGTGGGTTTCAGGTTATTTAGATGATGAATTAATTCATGTAATTGTAAATCATTGGCCATCGCGAAGAGGCGGTGAGAAAAAAAGTAGAGCATTACGAGAAAAAGCAGCTTATAAAGTAACTCAGATCATTAAAAACATTAAAGAAAACGATCCGAATCCAAAGATATTAATTCTTGGTGATTTTAATGACGATCCTACAAACTCTAGTTTTAAAACAGTTTTAAAAACTAAAGCGAAAAAGAGCGATGTTAAAAAAGATGATCTTTACAATCCGTATGAAAACATGTTTCGTCGCGGATTTAATACTTTAATGTATCGAGATAATATTAACTTGTTTGACCAAATTGTAATAACTTCATCGTTATTAGATAATGGAAAAAAAGAGTATTCTTCTTTTAAAATGTTTAAAGCATCAATTTTTAATAAACAGTTTTTAACCGAAAAAAAAGGACGCTATAAAGGATATCCTTTTAGAAGTTTTTCAAGCGGAAAATATACTGGTGGCTACAGCGATCATTATCCTGTTTATATGTATTTAATAAAAGAAAAATTAGAGTAACAAGCACATTAATTTTTACATAAATCATCTAAATAGTTGTTCATGCGCATTTGAAACAACGTTCCCTTAAGTAAATCATCTATTTGAGACAATTCTACCATCGACACAGCCATGCTTACTTTGTTAGAGGGGGTTTGTAATAAAATAGATTTACAATTTTCTCCTTCGGTGCAGGTAGGGCAATTTTTTTGATTTTTTGAGTCAATTACTTTTTCTAAAAAGCTTTCAATTTCGTTTTCATTTAAATGAAAACCTGTGTCACGAAATATAATCTGAATTAAATTAGTACTTGTGTCTTTCCAACAAAATGAAACACCAATTTTGTTGTCGTATATTTTAATAATATTTTCCATATTAAACCGTATTATGGAAACAAATATATAATTTATTTAGAATAATTCTAAATAAATTATTTTAAATCTTTTAGCATTAATTGAATAGAGGTATTACCGTTCCAAGTATTCTCATCCAATGCATACACAATATCAAATTCATTCTGAACAAAAGATAATTTATTACCTAAATTAAAACCAATAGCATTGTATGTTCTTTTATCTGAACCGTAAATAATATTTAGTTTTAAGTGTGTTTTATCTGCGCCAACTTGTTTTCCGTAGCCATTATCTCTTACGGATGAGGTTGAAAAAGTAGGTTTCATATTTAACGGACCAAAAGGCGCCATTTGCTGTAATATTCTATAAAATTTTGGAGAAATTTCAGATAAATCTAATTCAGCATCGATGCTAATTTCAGGAATCAATAAATCTTTATCGATAGTTGCTGCAACTACTTCTTCAAATTTATTTTTAAAACCTTCATATTGTTCAGGCAGTAAAGTTAAGCCCGCAGCATATTTGTGCCCACCAAATTGCTCAATAAACTCCGTACATTGTTCTAGCGCATTATATACATCAAACCCTTTTACCGATCGTGCAGAAGCAGCTAATTTATCACCACTTTTAGTAAAAACTAAGGTTGGCCTGTAATAAGTTTCTATTAAGCGAGAAGCTACAATTCCGATAACACCCTTGTGCCAACTTTCATCAAAAACAACAGAAGTAAATTTTTCAGTTTCTTCGTTTTCTTCAATTTGAAGCAAGGCTTCTTGCGTAATTTTTTTATCGAGTTCTTTTCTGTCTGAATTGTATTTTTCTATGGATGCAGCAAAATCAATAGCAGCCTCAAAATCCATTTCAGTTAGCAACTCAACAGCATGATTACCGTGCTTCATTCTACCCGCAGCATTTATCCGCGGAGCGATAATAAAAACAACATCGGTAATGGTTAATTCTTTTTTATCTAATTGATGAATAATTGCTTTAATTCCGTTTCTTGGTTGCGAATTAATTACCTGTAAACCCCAATAAGCTAGCGTTCTGTTTTCGCCAGTCATCGGAACAATATCTGCGGCAATTGCAGTGGCTACCAAATCTAAATAACCTACCAAATCATCAATAGTTTGATTTCTTTTTGAAGCCAATGCTTGAATCAATTTAAAACCAACTCCGCAACCACATAATTCATCATACGGATACGAGCAATCTACTTGCTTCGGATTTAAAATGGCAACAGCTCTTGGTACTTCTGCTCCTGGTTTGTGATGATCACAAATAATAAAATCGATATCTTTTTTAGATGCATACGCAACTTTATCGACGGCTTTTATTCCGCAATCTAAAGCGATAATTAAAGAAAATTCATTGTCTTCTGCAAAGTCAATTCCCATATAAGAAACGCCATAACCTTCGGCATATCTATCGGGAATATATGTGGCAATATTTGGGTGAATTGTTTTTAAATAAGACGACATTAAAGAAACGGCAGTAGTTCCGTCAACATCATAATCACCAAAAACTAAAATATTTTCGTTATTGGTAATTGCTTTTTCAATTCGCTGAACAGCAATATCCATATCTTTCATTAAAAACGGATCGTGTAAATCGTTTAATGAAGGTCTGAAAAACTGTTTTGCTTTATCAAAAGTATCAATATTACGTTGTACAAGAATTTTAGCCAAAGTTTTATCGACAGATAATTCTTTAGCTAATTGATTTACTTTTTTAGAATCGGGTGCTGGTTTTAAAGTCCAACGCATATTTTTAATTTATAACGAAAGGATTACGTGAATTAATCCTCAGTTGTTTATTGTAAGTATGTGATTCTGAAATAAATTCAGAATGACGTAAAGATTATGGATTAAAGCGAATATTTATTGCTCATGAAAGTGATTTGTAGTTTTTACTTCCGCAAATTTTCTAAACATTTCCATAACACCACAATATTTGTCTACTGATAATTTTACTGCTTTATGAATTTTTTCTTCATCTAAATTTGTTCCGTAAAAATGATAATCAACTGAAACTTTATCATAGTATTTAGGGTGCTCTTCTGTTAGTTCACCAGTAACTTCCATTTTAAAATCAACAATTTCTGTTCTCATTTTTTTTAATAGAGAAACCACATCTAAGCCAGAACAACCAGCTAATGCAGAAAGCATCATTGCTTTTGGCCCTAAGCCAGAATTGTTTCCTCCGTTTTCTTCCGAAGTATCAATTAAAACTTTATGTCCGCTTGGATTATCAGTTTCGAATTGCATGTTTTCTTTCCAAACTGTTGTAACTGTATGTGATGCCATAATTTGATTATTTTTTTGTTTATTGCGTAAGCAAATTTAAAAAAGAAGCAACGAGATGTTGTGCTCTTTTACAAAACTACAGTAAAAAATCATCAAAAAATAAAACATATGCCATTAGTAACACCATTATCTGCCGATCATGATAAAGAAACAAAAGAATTAGCTGAATTTTTTAATGAAACACTTGGGTTTTGCCCAAATTCGGTTTTAACAATGCAAAGGCGTCCTGCTATTTCAAAAGCTTTTATCAACTTAAATAAAGCAGTTATGGCAAATGAAGGCAAGGTAACATCGGCTTTAAAAAGAATGATTGCTTGGGTTTCTAGTAACGCTACAGGTTGTAGATATTGCCAGGCACATGCTATTAGAGCTGCGGAACGTTACGGAGCAGAACAAGAGCAGTTAGATAATATTTGGGAATATAAAACGCACGCTGCTTTTTCTGAAGCAGAACGTGCTGCGTTAGATTTTTCTTTAGCAGCTTCAATGGTACCAAATATGGTGGATGAAAAAATAAAAACCGAATTGTATAAATATTGGGATGAAGGTGAGATTGTAGAAATGTTAGGTGTTATTTCTCTCTTCGGATATTTAAACCGTTGGAACGACTCTATGGGAACTTCAATTGAAGAAGGAGCCGTAGAAAGCGGAGAACAATATCTTGGAAAAACAGGTTGGGAAAAAGGGAAGCATGTTTAAAAGATAAAATAAATAAAAAGCCGGTAAAATTTAATTTTACCGGCTTTTTTGTATTTGTAATTAGCTGTTATTTATTTTTTAATAAATCTCTAATTTCACCTAATAAATCTTCCTGACTTGGTCCTTTTGGAGCTTCAGGAGCAGGTACTTCTTTTTTCTTCATTGCGTTTATAGCTTTTACCACCATAAACATTACAAAAGCAACAATAATAAAATCGATAACGTTGGTTAGAAATTCACCATATAATATAGCAACTTCACCAGTTATTTTTCCAGCTTCGTCTGCGACTCCTTCTTTTGCAATATATTTTAAATCTTTAAAATCGGCATTAAATAGTAGGCCAATTAAAGGAGATACAATACCGCCAGTAAAAGAAGTTACTACTTGTTTAAAAGCTGCACCCATAACAAAACCAACAGCAATATCGATTAAGTTACCTTTCATTGCAAATTCTTTAAATTCTTTAAGCATTCCCATGTTTTTGAGTTTTAATAGTTAATTGAGTTGAAAAGTAAATAAAATTTAGCATTTAACCAATCTTTTTACACGTTGAGATATGGCAGTAAGTATTTCATAAGAAATGGTTTCGCACTTATGAGCAATATATTGAATGTGTTTTTGATGGTTAAAAATAATAACTTCATCACCCTCTTTACATTCTATTTTTGTAACATCAACCATAATCATGTCCATGCAAACATTTCCGATAATAGGTGCTGGTTGGTTGTTGATAAATACAAAACCTTCTTTATTTCCTAGTTTTCGCGAAATACCGTCTGCATGTCCGACAGGAATCGTTGCACTACGAGTTAGTTTACTAGCAACAAAAGCTCTGCCGTAACCTACAGTTTCGCCAGGTTGAATTAAATGTATTTGTGATATAATAGATTTTAAAGTATGTGTGTTTTTTAATTGAGAAGTTTCATGGTCGTTATTTCCAAAACCATACAGACCGATACCTATACGAACCATATCAAACTGAGCTTGTGGATAATTAACAACACCAGAGGTGTTTAAAATATGAATCATAGGTTTGTAACCTAAATGCTGGTAAATCTCTTTTACGATATAAGCAAAGTTGTTTATTTGTCCAATTGTAAAATCGTGTTCATTAGGGTCTTCACTTGCTGCTAAATGCGAAAAAATCGATTCAACTTTTATGTTGTTAGACTTTTTTAATTGAGAAATAAGCACCGGAGTATCAGTATGCCAAAAACCTAATCTATTTAAACCTGTGTTAAATTTAATATGAATAGGATAATTCATTAATGGCTTTTTATCCGCTAATTGTAAAAAAGCCTCCAATATTTTAAAGTTATACAGGTTTGGTTCTAGTCGGTATTTTACAATGTCCTCTAGATTCTGAATCTGTGGATGTAAAACTAAAATAGGTGTTTTAATACCTGCATCGCGTAAAATAATTCCTTCGTTTGAATAAGCAACCGCAAAATAATCTACTTTATCTTGAAGCATTTTTGCTATTTCTGTAGCTTCACTGCCATAACCAAAAGCTTTTACGACCGCTAAAACCTTGGTTTTAGGATTTAATTTTTGCTTGAAATAAGCAAGATTATGATGTAGAGATTCTGCATCAATTTCTAAAACAGTAACATGATTATTCATCCGATAAATTTTCTTTCTTTTTGTTTTGCGCTTGCATTGCTTTATAATAAGCAGCCCTACTTAATGGTTCGTATTCTTGGGTTTCGCCAAGTAAAACCAAATCGTCATTTAAAGCTTTTCTATAACTATAGTGTGCTAAATTACCAGTGTGAGTACAAACGGCATGTACTTTTGTTACATATTCGGCAGTTGCCATTAATGCTGGCATTGGCCCGAAAGGATTTCCTTTAAAATCCATATCTAAACCAGCAACAATAACACGCACGCCTCTGTTGGCTAAATCGTTACAGACAGCAACGATTTCATCGTCAAAAAACTGTGCTTCATCAATACCAACAACATCAACGTTATTAGCTAATATTCTAATATTTGATGACGACGGCACTGGTGTTGATCTAATTCTGGTAGCATTATGAGATACCACTTCTTCATCGTCGTAACGAGTATCTACTGATGGTTTAAAAATCTCTACGCGTTGCTTTGCAAATTGCGCACGTTTAAGTCTGCGAATTAATTCTTCGGTTTTACCCGAAAACATTGAGCCACAAATTACCTCAATCCAACCAAATTGTTCTGTATGATTTACTGTATTTTCAAGAAACATTTTGTAATTTTAAGCGCTATTATTGATTTTTGTGTTACTTTCGAGTAAGCAACAAATTTATTAAAATTTAACAGCAAAAATTAAAATCAAAGAACAACTTATGCACAAAAAACTAGCATCAGATTTAACCAGTTTAGCACACAGCATTTTACGAATGAAAAATAAAGATGATGTGTTTGAGTTAAAACAGAAGGCACATGAGGTTTATGAAAAACTTTCGGTTTTAGCATATGTAGAAGAATACATAAATAACACCCCCAATCCTTTAAAAACAAAGGAAGAATTGTTAGAGGATGTTTTGTTGGCAGAAGAAAAGAAAAGCAAAGAAAGTAACGCTGAAGATTCTTTTAAAACAACAAATAAAGTTATACATCAACTAGAAGAAGCTGAAGAAAAGATAGCAGAAGTAGGAGTCGTGACTGAAGTTACAAACGAACCTGTTGCAGAAGTTGTTGAAGCTACCGAGATTGAAGATGTTCAGGAGATCGTTGAAATTACCAAGGTTGAGGCTGTTGAGGAAGTTACTGTAGTAGTTGAAGAGGAAAGAATAAGTTTAGAAGAGGTAAAAGAAATTACAGAACAACCTTTTGATGAAATTGAGAATTTATTATTTTCAAAAGAAGAAGTGGTTAAGGATGAGATAGAAGAGATTAAAGAGTTGAAAAAAGGCACTCTTGAGGATGAGTTAGAAGGAACGATTTCGGTTGATGTTATGGCTGATTTATTTGAGAAGGTTGATTTAAGAAAATCATTAAATGATCAATTACAAAGTACCATCCAAATAGACCTAAACGATAGAATTGTTTTTGTAAAGCACTTGTTTGATGGGAATCAAAGTGATTTTAATAGAGTGATTTCTCAGTTAAATACATTTAAAACAGAGAAAGAAGCTAAAAAATTTATTAATAAAATGATTAAACCAGATTATGATTGGTCTAATAAAGAAGAATACGAAGCGCGTTTGTTTTCAATAATTGAAAGAAGATTTATTTAAAATGAATTCAGATCTAATAGTTATACATACTCATTTTCATAAAAGAAGAAATAACGAATAGAGTTAATCATCTACCCAAAAACATAAAAAATGAAAAGTATTAAAGTTGTAGTAGGTGTGTTTTTGTTAGTCATTTTTGGTAGTTGTAAATCAACTTACAATACACAAATGTTTAGCGATAAAAACAGTCCTTCAAAACCAAATTATGAGTTAGAAAATTCATGGGCAGTTTTACCATCTAAATACCCAAAAGGTTTTGCTAAATATTTACCTTCTGAAAATGCCGCTTTAAAAGCAGATGTTTTTTATATATATCCAACTTTAAATACGAGTAAAAAAGATGAGCGATGGAATGTTCCTGTAACCGATCAAGAACAGAATGATAAAGTATTAAATAAGGTAGTTTTATATCAAGCCTCAGCCTTTGCAACATCAGGAAAAATGTATGTACCTTTTTATAGGCAAGCGCATTATCGATCTTTTAATAGAAGGTATAAAAAAGGAGGCGATAAGGCTTTAGATTTAGCGTATGAAGATGTAAAAAATGCTTTTGAAGTATATTTAAAAAAGTACAACAATAATCGACCTATTATAATTGCAGGTCACAGTCAGGGTTCTAGACACGCAATTCGATTATTAAAAGATTTTTTTGATGAAAAGTCACTTCAAAACAGGTTGGTAGCGGCTTATATTCCGGGAATGCGTGTAGCGCCTAATGAGTTTAAAACAATTAAGCCAATGGTTTCTCCAGAAGAAACAGGAGGTTTTGTTTCTTGGAATACTTTTAAAAAGAATAATTTCCCTAAAAATAAAGATTTTTATAAAGGAAGTGTAACAACAAACCCAATAACATGGGATGCGTCTAAAACTACAGAATTAAATCAGCATAAAGGTTTCTTATATAGTAATGGAAATTTGTATTGTAAAGCATTAAAAATTCAAATTACAGACGGCTTAGTTTGGTCTACAAATCCTAAATTTCCGTTGCGTTTTTTTATGTCATTTCTTAAGAATTATCATGCGGGAGATATTAATTTGTTTTGGTTAGATGTTAAAATGAATAGCGAGTTAAGATTGCAAAATTGGTTAGATGCTAAACAGTAAGTCATGTAAGGATTTCAATAGTGCTTTTATCAAATTGATAATCAAGATTAATTTTTATAAATAATCAAGTATTAGAAAATTATAGAAGTGAATGTTTTTTTCATAACAGATGGATTTATAAGTAGATAATTCATTTTAATTACGTGAAGTATTTTGAAGAAGAAGATATTTGCGTGTTAATGAATAACTTACTATCTTTGCAGCAAATTTATTAATTAGATGGATGGAAGGGGACGAGAGTCCCCTCTTTTTATACCTTAGGATGAATCAAGAAAAAGTAAAAGAATTATTACAAGAAGCTTTGCAAGAGAACGAATCGTTATATTTAATTGATTTGCAATTTTTGGCGAACAGTAAAATAAAAGTGATTGTTGATGGTGATTCAGGAGTGCCTTTAAATGAATGCATGCGTATTAGTAGAAAAATAGAGCATAATTTAGATAGAGAAGAAGAAGATTTTTCTTTAGAGGTAACAACACCTGATATTGCACATGCGCTTACAGTAAAGCGTCAGTATAAAAAGAATATTAGTAGAATTCTAAAAGTTAAAACAGCAACTGAAGAATTTGAAGGAACGTTAACCGAAGCAACCGATGATACTATTACATTGTTTTGGAAAGCGAGAGAGCCTAAGCCAATTGGTAAAGGAAAACATACGGTAGAGAAAACAATGATTTTGTCGTATGACGATATTAAGGAAGCAAAAGTGAAGATCATATTTTAATAAGAGAATGAAATGGAAAATATTGCGTTAATTGAATCATTTTCAGAGTTTAAAGATAATAAAAGTATAGACAGGGTAACACTAATGTCTATCTTAGAAGAAGTATTCCGTGCAGCATTAAAACGTAGGTTTGGGTCTGATGAAAACTTTGATATAATTATTAACCCAGATAAAGGGGATTTAGAAATTTGGAGAAACCGAGTAGTAGTTGCTGATGGTTTTTCGGAAGATGATAATGAAGAGATAGAGCTTGCAGAAGCAAGAAGAATTGAACCAGATTTTGAAATCGGTGAAGATGTATCTGAAGAAGTAAAATTAATCGATTTAGGAAGACGTGCTATTTTAGCATTACGCCAAAATTTAATTTCTAAAATACACGAGCACGATAGCACAAACATTTTTAAGCAATTTAAAGAGTTAGAAGGTGAGATTTATAGTGCAGAAGTACACCATATTCGACATAATGCAGTAATTTTGTTAGATGACGAAGGAAACGAAATCGTTTTACCAAAAAGTGAGCAAATTCGTTCAGATTTCTTTAGAAAAGGAGATTCTGTTCGTGGAGTTATAAAAACAGTAGAATTAAGAGGTAACAAACCTGCTATTATTTTATCAAGAACTTCACCTGCTTTCTTAGTAAAGTTATTTGAACAAGAAATACCAGAAGTTTTTGATGGATTAATTACCATTGAAGGTGTTGCAAGAATACCTGGTGATAAAGCAAAAGTAGCGGTAGATTCTTATGATGATAGAATAGATCCTGTAGGAGCTTGTGTTGGTGTAAAAGGATCTCGTATTCACGGTATTGTTCGTGAATTAGGAAACGAAAACATCGATGTAATTAATTACACAAAAAACGAAGCGTTATTTATAGCAAGAGCATTAAGCCCTGCAAAAGTAACATCGGTTGATATTAAGCCTTACGAAGAAGAGAAAAATGGTAAGAAAGGACGTGTAAGCGTTTTATTAAAGCCAGAAGAAGTATCTAAAGCAATTGGGCGATCAGGAGTAAATATTCGTTTAGCTAGTGAATTAACAGGCTACGAAATAGATGTACAACGTGAAGGTTTAGAAGAAGAAGATGTTGAGTTAACAGAGTTTTCTGATGAAATTGAAGCTTGGGTAATTGCAGAATTCAAAAAAATAGGTTTAGATACAGCAAAGAGTGTTCTTGAGAAAGATGTTTCGATGTTAGTACAAAGAACCGATTTAGAAGAAGAAACAATATTAGATGTTCAGAGAGTTTTAAGAGAAGAATTCGAAGAATAAAAGAAAATAAAGGAAGTCAGTCTCCTGCAAAATTGATGATAATCAATACAAAATCTGACATTAAGAGAAAAAGAACGTAACTATACGAAAGTATAAAGTGTGTTTTTTGAATATAAAGTATAAAATAATTTATGGCTGAAGGCAACAAATTAAGACTCAATAAAGTATTAAGAGAATTAAACATTTCTTTAGATAGAGCAGTAGAACACTTAGCTAAAAGTGGTCATGAAATAGAAGCTCGTCCTACTACTAAAATTTCTGATAAAGAATATCAAATATTATTTGATGGTTTTCAAACAGATAAATCTAAGAAAGTAGCCTCTAAAGAAGTAAGCGAAGAAAAGCGTAAAGAAAAGGAAGCTATTCGTCTACAAGTAGAAGAAGAACAAGAGAAGAAGAGGGTAGAAGACGAAGCCAAAAAGCAAGAAGTTTTAAAAGCTAAGGCTAAAAAATTAGAGCTTAAAACTGTAGGAAAGATTGATGTGAAAACTGGTAAAGCAGTTGAAGAGAAACCAGCACCTACAAAAGAAGCTCCGAAAAAGGTTGAAGAAACACCTAAAGAAGAAACTCCTGTTCAAGAAGCTAAAGAAGTTGAGAAATTAACTGAAAAAGTGGTGGAAAAGAAAACTGAAGCACCTACAGCTAAGATTGAAAGAAAAGAGCCAGTAAAAGCAAAGTTTAAAATAGTAAAGGAGGCTCCTAAAAAGGTTGAAAAAAAACCAATTGAAAAAGTAGCAGAGAAAAAAGTGGAACAAGTGAAAGAAGAGAAGCCTGTTGAGGTTACTCCAGAAAACGCAGAGAAACTTAAAACTCAATATAAAAAACTTGACGGTCCTAAAATTACAGGTCAAAAAATTGACTTAAAGCAATTTGAAAGACCTAAAAAGAAAAAACCAGATGCTAAATCTGACGCTGATAAAAAGAAGCGTAAAAGAATTAGTAAGCCAGGAACAGCAAAACCAGGAACAGCAGCAAGACCTTCTACAAGAGGTGGTGGTGTTGGTCGTCCAACAGGAAGAGGTGGTGTTGGTCGCCCAGGAGGAAGAGGAAGACCAGGACAAAGATCGCCAGTAGTCAAAAAAGAAGAGCCTACAGAGGCAGAAGTACAAAAACAAGTACGTGAAACTTTAGAAAGACTTCAAGGTAAATCTAAAAAAGGTAAGGGAGCTAAATACCGTAGAAATAAAAGGGATGCACACAGAGAGCATACTGAAGCAGAATTAGAAGCTCAAGCATTAGATAACAAAATCTTAAAAGTAACTGAATTTGTTACTGTAAGTGAAGTTGCTACGATGATGGATGTTCCTGTAACAAACATTATTTCTTCATGTATGATGTTAGGAATGATGGTAACAATGAATCAGCGTTTAGATGCTGAAACATTAGTTATTGTTGCTGAAGAGTTTAACCATAAAGTAGAGTTTGTTGGCGCTGAGGTAGAAGAATCTATTGAAGAAGTTATAGACAAGCCAGAAGATTTAATAACACGTGCGCCAATTATTACGGTAATGGGTCACGTAGATCATGGTAAAACATCATTATTAGATTACATCCGTAAGGCGAATGTAATTGAAGGTGAATCAGGAGGTATTACTCAGCATATTGGTGCATATTCAGTGAACGTTGGAGATCAACAAATAGCATTTTTAGATACACCAGGTCATGAGGCCTTTACAGCAATGCGTGCGCGTGGAGCTCAAGTAACAGATTTAGTAATTATTGTAGCTGCAGCAGATGATGATGTAATGCCTCAAACAAAAGAAGCTATTTCTCATGCTCAGGCAGCAGGTGTACCAATTATTTTTGCTATTAACAAGATTGATAAACCAAATGCAAATCCAGATAATGTGAAAACACAATTATCGCAGATGAATTTATTGATTGAAGAATGGGGAGGTAATATTCAGTCTCAAGATATTTCAGCTAAAACAGGGGAAGGAATTCCTGAGTTATTAGAAAAGGTATTACTTGAAGCAGAAATTTTAGAATTAAAAGCAAATCCAAATAGAACTGCAACAGGAGCAGTTGTTGAAGCATTATTAGATAAAGGTAGAGGATATGTATCTACAATTTTAGTGCAAACAGGTTCATTAAAAATTGGAGATTATATTTTAGCAGGTAAGCATAGTGGTAAAGTAAGAGCTATGTTTGATGATAAAGGAAACAAAGTTTCAGTTGCCGGACCATCTACACCTGTATCAATATTAGGATTAGACGGTGCGCCACAAGCAGGTGATAAGTTTAATGTATTTGAAGATGAGCGTGAAGCAAAACAAATTGCAGCAAAACGTTCTCAATTACAAAGAGAACAATCTGTAAGAACTCAAAAAACATTAACATTAGCAGAAATTGGTCGTCGTATTGCGTTAGGAGATTTCAAAGAATTAAACATTATCTTAAAAGGAGATGTAGATGGTTCGGTAGAAGCCTTAACAGATTCATTCCAGAAATTATCTACTGAAGAAATTCAAGTAAATATTTTACATAAAGGAGTTGGAGCAATTACAGAATCTGATGTGTTGTTAGCAACAGCATCTGATGCCATTATTGTAGGGTTTAATGTAAGACCACAAGCAAACGCAAGAGTAATAGCAGATAGAGAAGAAGTTGATATTAGAACATATTCTATTATTTATGATGCTATTAACGATCTTAAGGATGCCATGGAAGGAATGTTATCTCCTGATATGAAAGAAGAAATTCTTGGAAATATTGAAATTAGAGAAGTTTATAAAATTTCTAAAGTTGGTAACATTGCAGGTTGTATGGTAATTAGTGGTAAAATTACAAGAGATTCTAAAATACGTATTATTAGAGACGGAATTGTAGTTCATGATGGAGTATTAACTGCATTAAAACGTTTCAAAGATGATGTTAAAGAAGTAACAAAAGGATATGATTGTGGTGTTCAAATAAAAGGATACAATGATATTGCTGAAGGAGATGTAATTGAAGCTTATACTGAAATAGCAGTTAAGAAGAAGTTGAAGTAAATTTAAACTTACTATATAATTTTAAAAGACACCTTATTTAAGGTGTCTTTTTTTATATTTACATGTGGCCTTAAAATTTAATCAAATGAAATATTTAAAAATAATTACACCTTTTTTTATGCTATTAACCATGAGTTGCGCTTCACAAAATATAGATAAGAATTTTGATAGTATTAAGTATGAAGCTCGAACTAGAGGAAGTATGACATTAATTAATGTTGATGCTAAAGAGGTATCTTATAAATTACCCAATAAAAAAGCGAGATATGAGCTTTCTAACGAACAATTAACTAGTTTAAATGAGTTGGTAAGTTTAATAAAACTAGCTGAAATAGCCGATTTAAAAGCACCAACCAATAACAGCGCTGCTGACATGGCTTTAATAGGTAAAATAGCTATTACATTAAAAGGTAAGGAATATCTATCATCAAGTTTTGATGCGGGTAACCCGCCTAAAGAATTAAAAAAACTAGAAGATTTATTATACAGTTTGATAAAAAAATAAGCGCATAAAAAAACCGAGCAATTGCTCGGTTTTTTTATAAAGTAATTAAGGTTATTCTCTAGTCCAACCTGCACCCCATGTAGCATAATCTGTACCTGTAGCAGCTGCATTTTCAGTTAAAAAATCAGTAGGAGTAAAAGCAACACCTGTATCATTTTTTACTTTAACAGTAACATCTTCAAACTTTACATCAGTAGCTTTTAAATTACCATCGGTAACGCCATTACCAGTTGGATTATCGGTATCATCACCATCAAGATCAAATCCTTCAGCAAAACCTACTAATAAAACATTGTTAAATATACCTTGTGTACCAGCTCTTAAACGAATAGCTTCATTTGCCGTTCCAGAACCTAAACCTTCAATAGTTACGTTTGTAACAGTAGGCTTAGAAAAGAAGTTCGTGCTAGATAAATTTCCTATATCGGTATTGTAACCATCACATTCAAATCCCTTATCATGATCAGTACCGTGTTTTACATAAGCATTTGTAATGGTTCCTGAATACCCTTCTGTCCAGTCGATAGAATCATCTTCTGCATTTACTACAGAAACATTACTTACGTTTACAGTACCACCAAAGAATTCAACCCCATCATCTTTTCCTTCAAACATTTGAATATATTCTACAGTAGTTGCATTACCAACTCCGTAAAAAGAAAATCCGTTGTTTTCTGATGATCCATCAGCTTTACCACCAGAATATTCTACTCTTACATATCTTAATTTTCCAGAGTTATCATCAGAAATATTTCCACCATAAGGTAAACTTGCAATCTCTGAAGTAGAAGTAGCAGTACCACCAACTACTGAATTTATAGGGGCTCTTCCTAATAAAATTAAACCACCCCAGTCACCAGCATTTGGAGTATTAGCACTTGATGTAAAAATAATTGGTTGGCTAGAAGTACCTTCTGCCATTATTTTAGCTCCTTGTGCAATTGCTAAATATACATCAGCACCTGTAGCGGCTGCTTTTATAACTGTACCAGCTGGTATTGTTAATGTTGTACCATCTTCAAAAATTGTTGGTCCTGTTATAGTATAGTTTTTAGAAGCATCTAAAGTTAAATCATTTGTGTAGTTTCCTCTTAATTCAACATTTTCACCGGTTGTAGGGTTTGTACCACCTCCGTTATTGTTTGTTACGCTGTTGTCGTTTATAACGATGTCAGCAGTACCATCCTCACCACATGATGTTAATAATGTAGTTGCAATTGCTAATCCTAATAAAAAATTGTTTTTCATTTTTTTAAAGTTTAATAAGTGTTTTTATTTAGTTGTTAAAATTTGTACTTAAGACCTAAGCCTATATTCGTTCCTCTTTTATATTCAGATAAAATAACATCTCCTATAGAAGTGTTTTCTCTAACCCTTTTTATTGATGGGTCTAATAAGTTTTTGGCTTTTAAGTTTACTTCCCATTTTTCACCAATTTTATTCTTCCAAACAAAATCTAAAGTTGGTACTCCCTTTTCGATAATGTTTCCTAATGCACCAGCTCCTAAAGCATCTATTCTATCTGAAAAATAAGAGAAAACGATTGAGGTAATTGGCTTGTAGTTTTTAAAACTTATCGGACTATAATTAATGTTTGCGTTTATTAAGAATGGAGATGCACCTTGAAGCTCATCACTATCTCTATTAAAGGTTGTGCTGTAACGAGAAACTCCTGAAATGTTTTGTTTTAAATCTTGCTTAGTGTGCATGTATGTGAAATTAAAACCAGTAGAAATTATTGTTTCATCATCTTCATTTTTTATTAAGTTTTTTCGTACCTCTAACTCTACACCTAAAACAGTAGCTTTATCTCCTGTTCTAAAATAACGTTGGTTACCTGCCGCACTATTTGCTATTACAAGGTTTACGGGGTTGTTAATTTGTTTTCCGAATGCAGCGATAGATAATATTTCATCTCTAGAAATAAACCATTCGTATTTTAAATCGATGTTAAATACTTTAGAAAATGATGGGTTGTCTAATAAATCTGGATTACCACCAATTCTTTGTCCAATACCTTCGTAAATAAAGGGTGCCACTTCTTTAAATTCTGGTACTGATACAGTTTGACTAAAGTTAAATCGTAAGTTTTGATCTTCGTTTACGGCGTATTTAAGGTTTAAACTAGGTAAGAAAAATGTTTCAGAAGCACTTCTGTAACCAGGATCATTCGGGTTAATATTAATAACATTATAATTAATATTTTGATTAAAAGATTCAAGCCTTATACCAGGTACAATCACCCATTTTTCACCTGCGCTTATTTCAGCAGAAACATAACCTGCATGTATTTTTAATTGACCGTCATATGTGTTTTCGTTTAAACCAGGTAAACTAGCAATGTTACTATTTTCATATCCAGGAATGTTTCTAAAAGCATCTAGTTTAAATATTTTACCCGTTTGATCTTTAAATATCTGAGCATTGTTAATGTTAAATATAGCATTAAGATTGTTAACATCTGTTACTTCAAATTGTTTGTTTAAAATGTCGTAACCATATCTAATATTTTCAAAACTTCTTTCTTTAATCCTTCCGTTATACCCAAAGTTTAAAGCTAAGTTTTCAGAAGTCTTATAAGTTAAGTTTACTCTACTGTTTAATTCCTCATCAATAATTTTCTGAAAATAACGTTGGTTATCAAAAGAGTTATTTGTGTAAAAAACAGGATTGGTACTAGGATCGTTGTCTAAAGAATATTGAAAATTTTCTAAACTAATTCTTTTTCTGTCTGGCTCATGAGCAAAAACATTATTATAACCAATACCCCAAGTTAACTTTAGTTTTTCATCTTCAAATTTATGATCACCAGTTACTTGATTTACAAAAACAAGATCTTGATTATATTGCACATTCATTTGATAAAAACCTTCATCAGTATTTCTTAAAGCATCTCTGTTTTCACCTAAACCTTTATAACCATAGTAACCAACTTCATCACTAGAATTGTTTAAGAAAAGAGAAGTGAATTTTAATTTATGGTCGCTATTAATTTTATACAAAGCACTTAACATTGCTGTTGTAGATGTTGAGTAAGAGTATTCTTTTGCGTTCGGATATTTCTTTTTAAATACATTAGAAAAATCTACAATAGGACCTTCTCTATATTCAAAATCTCTACTAAAAGAAGCTGTTCCGAAAAGACTTAACCTAGATCCGTCATTAAAATTAAAAGATTTACCAGTATTAATACCAATAGAATTGTTAACAGGGCTACTAGCATTTATAGGATCTACGCCATGAGAAAGTACAACTGCATACGGATTACTTTTAAATCTATTGTAGTAGCCAAAATCGCCAGTTCCTTCGCTCTTTTTAAAATCTTCACCCATTGCCCTAGAGTTTACTCCAGAACTAAGATTTACTTCTACAAATCCGTTACCATTATATTCTTTAGATGAAACATCGATGTTACCTGCAGCAAAATCTCCATAAAAAGTAGAAGAGTAAGCTTTACTGATAGACACGTTTTGTATAATGTCCGAAGGAAATAAATTTAAATCGATGTTTTTCTTAGCAATGTTGTTTGATGGTAATGATAAACCATTCATTGTGGTATTTAAATAACGATCTCCTAAACCACGAACATATACATTGCTTGAACCTTCTTGCTTAGAAACTCCAGAAATTTTAGATACTGCTCCTGCCGCATCAGATATTCCTTTTGATGATAGCTCTTCGGCACCAATACTTTCTTTAATAACAACGGCCTTTTTTTGCTCAAGTAATAAAGCGCTGGCTTTATCTTTACTTGTGCTACCTTTAATTTCAATTTCATCTAAAGCAACACCTTCGTTTGCTCCTAATTGTTGGTTAAGGGTTATTGTTTGATTGGCTTTAACAATAACTTGTTTTTCTATGGTTTGATAACCAACAAAACTAAAAACTACTATTTGATTTCCTGCAGGAACATTAAGAGTGTACTTACCATCAAAATCGGTAGTTCCTCCAATAGTTGTTCCTTTAATAAAAACATTGGCAAATGGCAATGCTTCATTGTTCATCTCTTTATCTGTAACAAGACCACTAACTGTTCCTTTGTCTTGTGAATAAGCAAAACTACAAAGGCCTAAAAGAGTTATTAATATTAAATTTTTCATTCTAATTAACTTACGTTTTAAATACAATGCAAATCTGACGTTATATTGTAAAGCTAATGTTACACGCAAATTATGCTTGTTTTATTAGAATGTTTCTTAAATGTTAATGAAGGCTTGTTTTGTTATGAGAATATTAACTGTAGATTACGAAAAAACCGAAAAGCTTACGTAAGCTTCCCGGTTTCAGTATATTGTATGTATTAATAGGTTATTTATATATTTTAAAGCCTAAAGTGTAAGTTCTTGGGTTTGCAGGACCGTAAATAAAGTTACTATCACGTTCCTTGTCTACATCGAAATTTGTTTGATAAGAATCAAAAACGTTTTTAATACCTGCAAAAAATTCAATATTACTATCTAGCTTTTCTAATTCAAAATTATAACTTGTTTTAATTCCTACATTAAAGAATTTAGGAGACTTAAAATATTCGTCATTCGCTAAATTTAAATCAGAAGCTAAATGAAGCACATCCATTTTACCAGTATATACTACATTTAACGCCGTTTTAAATTTCTGATTTGGAGTGTATGTTGCCGTTGCATATCCGTAAGTAGTTGGAGTGCGTAAAAATTCTTTCTTCGAATTTAAAGCATCAGAATTATTAATGGCAGTATTGTATTTACTTGATTGATACGTAAAACCAGCGTCAAACTGAACAACTCCGTCGTAGTTTAATCTTGTTTCTAAAGTAATTCCTTTTACAATAGCGCCATCACCATTTCTTTTTTCAAAAACTTCACCAAATTCATCTTCCCCTATAGATTCTAAAAAGAAAGCATCATTTAAGTTGGTATAAAAACTTTCAACTGTAAAGCCGTATATATAATGTTCTGTTGGTTGATCGTAATTAAAAGAAACGGTATAACTATTAGAGCGTTCTCTTTTTAAATTATCAGCAAGTTGTACTCTCGATATTCCGCCACCTGCAAAAGCAATATGTAAATCGGTGTCAAAAGCTTGTGGCGCTCTAAAACCGGTTCCCCAAGTGGCTCTTACTTGTGCTTTTTCAAAAGGTTTAAAAAGTAAAGAAACTCGTGGACTCGCCACATTATTGGTTATTAATTTTTTGGATCCGTCTCTTTTTAAAGCATTTAATTTATGATGATCGTAACGAACACCTGCAAGTAAATTCCACTTTTTGTTTATTTCCCAATCACTCTGAAAAAAGAATCCGTAGTTTTTAGTAACCTGATCCACAACATATTTATAAGCATCAATTTCGTCGTACACATCATCTTGTACAAACTCCCCACCAATAGTTAATACATTATTTCCTTGTAAGAAATCTTCTAGTTTATGATTAAACTGAATTCCTCCTTGAAAAGTAGTGGTTTCTGAATTTCCATAAGGCGGATTTGCCAAATGAGCAGTATCTTCTGGAGTACCTATTTCTGGGCGAATACCTGTGTAATGATCTCTGGCGGTATATTGAGAAGCAAAATAGGTAATTAATGAGCTTTTATCTTCATTAAAATTAATTTGATAATCAATATTACCAACATATACATCGTGTGTTCTCTCTTCGGATTGTAATGCAAAGTGCGGCGCGTTTTTAATCATTTCGCCGCCATAACGGTATTCATTCATTTTACTAAAGTTAATTTCTAGCTTCTGATTTTCTGTTGGCAAGAAAAATAAACTAGTACCAAAAGAGTTGTTTTTTAATTGTGGTAATTCAGAGAAATTATCGCCATTATGATCGTAAATTTCTCGAGCTCTATTGTTGATGAAAAAAGAAATTCCAGCATTTTTAGCATCATTAACAACAGTTGCATTACCAGCAATGATATGGTCTGAAGCACCTTTAAAATTTTGATAAGTATATTGAATACTATAATCGTCTTTTTTAGGAACATTAGTAATCACATTAACAGTACCACCAATAGCGCTCGACCCGTATAATGCAGAGCCACCACCGCGAACAACCTCAATACGATCTATCATATTGGTAGGTATTTGCTCTAAACCGTATAAACCAGTTAGCGGACTAAAAATTGGTCGCCCATTTATTAATATTTGAGAATAACCACCCGCCAATCCGTTCATACGTAATTGTGTGTAATTACAAGTTTGGCAATCGGTTTCTACACGCAGTCCAGTCTGAAATTTTAAACCTTCAGATAAATTACATGCCTGTACATTTGCTAAAGTTTCATTGTTAATTACGTTTACAATTACAGGGTTTTTAGTACTTCTTCTGTCGGTTCTTGTTCCTGTTACAGTAACCTGATCTAAAACCTCGGTAGTTTCAGTTAAAATAAAATCTACTTTTTTTTCTTCGGATGATTTTAAGTTGATGTTTTTTCTTTCTGATAAAAAACCTATTGA
This sequence comes from Tenacibaculum sp. M1.3A, assembly GCF_057732375.1. NCBI lineage: Bacteria > Pseudomonadati > Bacteroidota > Flavobacteriia > Flavobacteriales > Flavobacteriaceae > Tenacibaculum > Tenacibaculum sp. M1.3A. Next base: position 187,150 of record NZ_JBYJEF010000002.1, read on the forward strand.
AGAAGCGACTAAAACAAATTTACTTTTTGATATTTCTATCGTGTAATTTCCGTTTTCATCAGTTGTTGTTCCAGTGTTTGTTCCTTTTACAAGAATGTTTACAAAAGGGATTGTTTCTCCCTTCGTATTAGTTGTTTTTCCTGTAATTGTTTGTGCTTTTACAAGGCTGGTAACAAATAGAATAATTAAAAAAACAGCATTCTTCATTGGTAATTTATTAAATATTTTTACGCAAAGGTAAATAAATTTTTAGGTAAGACTAAAAATTATTTTATGTAAATGAAAATTTATATATTTGTAAAGTCAAAAAAATACAATGTTTAGCCAGTCAGAAGAAAATTATATTAAAACCATTTATCACCTAGCAGCAATATCTGATAAAGGAATCAGTACAAATGCTATTGCTAAGCGGTTAAAAACAAAAGCTTCTTCGGTAACAGATATGATTAAAAAGCTATCTGATAAAGAAGTCGTTGTTTATAAAAAGTATCAAGGTGTTACGTTAACCGAACTCGGAAAAAAAACTGCGGCTAGCATTATTCGCAAACATCGATTGTGGGAAGTTTTTTTGGTAGAAAAACTTAATTTTTCTTGGGATGAAGTGCATGAAGTTGCAGAACAATTAGAGCATATAAAATCGCCAAAACTAATAGACGAGTTGGATGCTTTTTTAGGACACCCTAAAAGAGATCCTCACGGAGATCCAATTCCTGATAAGGAAGGGAATTTACCTCAAATAAAAAAAAGCTTGTTATCTACACTGCAAAAAAACGAAAAAGGAGTTTGTGTAGGTGTAAACGATACTTCTTCTGAGTTTTTGCGTTTTTTAGACAAGCAAGAAATCGGATTAGGACTCAATATAGAAGTGTTAGATAAAGAACCTTTTGATGATTCTTTTTTAGTGAAAATCAACGAGAAAGAAATGACGATTTCAAACAAAGTAGCAAACAATATTTATATACAAAAAAATTAAGATGAAAAGAATAGCATTATTATTTGTAATCTTATTAGCAGTAAGTTGTGGTAAAAAAACAAAAAACGAAAATGGTAAATTAAAGGTAGTTACAACTACTACGATGATTACCGATTTAGTAAAAAATATTGGAGGTGATAAATTAGAAGTTAAAGGTTTAATGGGTGCAGGAGTAGATCCGCATTTGTATAAAGCTAGTGAAGGTGATGTTTCAAAATTATTTAATGCTGATGTTGTTATTTATAACGGATTACATTTAGAAGGGAAATTAGAAGAGGTTTTTGAGAAAATGCAACATCAAAATAAAAAAACGATTGTTGTTTCTGATGTAATTAATAAAAAGAACTTGATAAGTTCAGAGTTGTTCGCTTCAAATTACGATCCTCATATTTGGTTTGATCTTAATAATTGGAGTAAAATAACATCTTACGTAGCAGAAAAATTAGCAGAAATAGATGCTAAAAATGCCGCTTTTTATCACCAAAGTGCGAAAGAATATTTAGAGAAACTAGTAGTTTTAAACAAAGAGGTTGAAAGCAAAATAAACGAATTACCAATAGAGAAAAGAATTTTGGTAACTGCACACGATGCTTTTAATTATTTCGGAAAACAGCATCAATTTAATGTTGTAGGCTTACAAGGATTATCAACGGCAACAGAAGCTGGTGTTCAGGATGTTCAGAAGTTAGCGAAGTTTATTATAGAAAAGAATGTAAAAGCAATTTTTGTAGAAAGTTCTGTTCCAAAACGAACTATTGAAGCTTTACAGGAAGCTGTAAAATCTAAAGATCAGGAAGTGGTAATTGGCGGAACGTTGTATTCTGATGCTTTAGGAAATGCAGGAACAATAGAAGGGACTTATATAGGCATGTACAAAGCAAATGTGAATACGATTGTTAACGCATTAAAATAATATGGAAACAAAATACGCAGTAACGGTAGATGATTTAACGGTTGCTTATAATTACAAACCAGTACTTTGGGATATTGATTTAGCCATTCCTGAAGGAGTTTTAATGGCAATTGTTGGTCCAAACGGTGCAGGAAAATCTACATTGATAAAATCTATTTTAGGAATTATAAATCCCATTGCAGGAAGTGTTTCTATTTATGGAAAATCATATGATAAACAACGAAAATTAGTTGCTTATGTTCCGCAAAAAGGAAGTGTAGATTGGGATTTTCCTACTACAGCTTTAGATGTTGTTATGATGGGGACTTATGGAAGTTTAGGTTGGATAAAACGCCCAGGGAAATCACAGAAAAAAACAGCATTAGAAGCGCTTGAAAAAGTAGGAATGTTAGCTTTTAAAAGTAGACAAATTTCTCAGCTTTCAGGTGGGCAACAACAACGTGTTTTTTTGGCCAGAGCATTGGCACAAGATGCGTCTATCTATTTTATGGATGAACCTTTTCAGGGAGTAGATGCGACTACCGAAATAACTATTATTAATATTTTAAAAGAATTACGAAAAGCAGGAAAAACAGTAGTTGTTGTACATCATGATTTACAAACCGTTCCAGAATATTTCGATTGGGTAACTTTTTTAAATGTAAAAAAAATAGCAACGGGACCAGTTAAAGAAATTTTTAACGATGATAACCTAACAAAAACATACGGAATTAATTATAAAGTAAGTGTACAGCAATAATGGATTTACAAGAATATTTTAATCTCGTTTTTTCAGACTACACGCTTCGAACAATCACCATCGGAACGGCAATTTTAGGCGCTATTTGTGGTATGTTAGGAAGTTTTGCTGTACTAAGAAAACAAAGTTTATTAGGAGATGCAATTTCACATGCATCGCTTCCTGGTATTGCAATCGCATTTTTAATTACAGGAACAAAAGATACCAGTATTTTATTGCTGGGGGCATTGATTAGCGGGCTAATCGGAGCTTTCTGGATACGAGGAATCGTGAAAAACACCCATTTAAAAACAGATACTGCTTTAGGGCTTATTCTTTCTGTTTTCTTTGGTTTTGGAATGTTGCTTTTAACTTTTATTCAGAAATTACCGAATGCAAATCAATCAGGATTAGATAAGTTTTTATTTGGTCAGGCCGCAACATTGTTACTTAAAGATGTTTGGTTTATGGCAATAGTTACCGCTATCTGTTTGTTTGTATTACTCCTTTTTTGGAAAGAATTTAAACTCTTATTATTTGATGCCGATTATGCAAAAACATTGGGCTTTAATATAAATTTTATAGATGCTTTAATCACAAGTTTTATTGTGTTGGCTATTGTTTTAGGGTTGCAAACGGTAGGAGTTGTTTTAATGAGTGCGATGTTATTGGCACCAGCAGCGGCAGCTCGACAATGGACAAATAGCCTGAGTACAATGGTTATTTTAGCAGCTGTTTTCGGTTCACTCGCTGGTGTTGTAGGTACAGGAATTAGTGCAAGTCAATCTAATTTGTCTACTGGGCCTGTAATAGTGTTAGTAGCAGCGGTGTTTGTGGTGTTTTCATTTATTTTCTCACCCTCAAGGGGTTTGTTATTCCGTCAAATACGTCTTTTAAAGAATAGAAGAGATTTACAGTTGCATAAAACCTTGTCTTTTATGTTTGATTTGGTGAAAACGCACGAGGATAAATCGCATCCGCATGCGGTAAAAATTTTAAATAACTTTCAAGGATATACAAGAGCAACTTTAAAAGAGTTAGAAGAGAAAAAATATATAAAAGTGCAAGGTAGAATGTGGTCGATGACGGAAGAAGGATATCAATTTGCAGGTAATTTGTATAATCAACATATAGAAAATGAGTAGCGCTCAGATAGAAATACAATTAATAGCAAGTTTAGTAGCAGTAGCTTGTGCAATACCTGGCGTGTTTTTGGTATTGCGAAAAATGGCATTAATTAGCGATGCTATTAGCCATTCGATCTTACCTGGTTTGGTAATCGGGTTTTTTATTACACATGATTTAAATTCTCCTTTATTAATTTTAATGGGAGCCCTGTCAGGAATTTTAACAGTAGTATTGGTTGAGTATATTCAGAAAACAAAATTGGTAAAAGAAGATACAGCAATTGGTTTAGTATTTCCAGCATTGTTTAGTATTGGTGTACTTTTAATAGCTAAAAATGCAAACGATGTTCATTTAGATGTTGATGCTGTTTTATTGGGTGAACTGGCTTTCGCTCCGTTTGATCGATTGTTGATTAACGGAACAGATATCGGACCGAAATCATTATGGATTATAGGAACAATATTAGTAATTACCTTAAGCCTTTTAATCGCTTTTTTTAAAGAATTAAAAATAAGTACGTTCGATGCTGGTTTGGCAACAGCCTTAGGTTTTTCGCCAATTGTAATTCACTACGGATTAATGAGTGTGGCATCCATAACAACAGTTGGAGCTTTTGATGCAGTCGGAGCAATATTAGTTGTAGCCTTAATGATTGCGCCTGCGGCCACCGCTTATTTATTAACAAATGATTTAAAGAAAATGTTAGTTTTTTCTGGGTTATTTGGTGTTTTTTCGGCCATTTCGGGTTATTGGCTAGCGCATTGGTTAGATGCTTCAATATCTGGATCTATGATTAGTATGCTTGGTTTGGTGTTCTTTTTTGTGTATTTATTAGCACCAAACAGAGGATTAATTTCAGTAATTTATCGAAATAAGCAGCAACAAAAAGAAGTACAATTACTTACTTTTTTGCTACACTTAAATAATCATACTGAAAAAAGAGAGAGACATATTAATCATTTAAATGAGCATATAAATTGGCATAAAATAAAAGCAAAATCTGTGGTAGATTTAGCTAGAAAAAATAATATGATTGTTGTAGAAAATCAAATTATATCACTTACCAAAAAAGGAAAAACCTTTACCGAAAAGGCAATAGATTATATTATAACAAACGACGATTCTAAGATTGAATCGATGAAAAAAGATTTCTTTTTGTTTAGAGGGTAAATAATAATATTTCTGCTCTCTGCTTTCTTATTTTCTTTAAATAGGTTACTTTGCATAAAAAATAACCTGTGCAAAATTCTTCTAATTTTGAAGTGTACAATGCTTCTGCTGGTAGCGGAAAAACATTTACGCTTGTAAAAGAATATCTAAAAGTTTTATTGAGTTCTGATGATATTTTCACTTTTCAGAAAATATTGGCGATTACATTTACCAACAAAGCGGCTGGTGAAATGAAAGAGCGTGTGTTAGAAAATTTACAAGAATTCTCTGAAGGAAAAGAAAACGATTTGTTTCAACTTATTATCAATGAAATTACAATTGATAAACAAACCGTTAAAGACAGAAGTAAGAAAATATTAGATGCTGTTTTACAAAACTACTCCGCTTTTTCAATTACTACGATTGATAGTTTTACGCATAAAATAATAAAAAGTTTTGCGTACGATTTAGGATTGTCACTAAATTTTGAGGTTGAAATGGATGCTGTTTCTTTATTAAATGAAGCTGTTGATATATTGATTTCTAAAATTGGAACTGATAAAGATTTAACGAAATTATTAATTGATTTTTCGCTTGATAAAGCAGATGATGATAAATCGTGGGATATTTCGTTGGAGCTAAATGAGTTTTCTAGAATTTTATTAAATGAAGACGATACAAAGCATTTTAGAAAACTGGCGGATAAAAAACTAGCTGATTTTACGAACTTAAAAACTAAACTTTCTAAACATCAAAAAGAGATAAAAGCTCGATTTATCGCAATTGGTAATCAGGGAATAGCGATTATAGAAACGGCACAAATAAATCATAAAGATTTTTATCGCTCGATGTTGCCGAATCATTTTTTGGCGTTGTCTCAAAATCCGGAGAAAGCAAAGTTTTTCGAAGACTCAAAGCTTCGTGAACGTATCGAAGAAAATAATTTTTATGCAAAGTCAAAATCAGACGACATAAAAAACGCTATTGAAAGTGTTTTACCAGAATTGTTGAACTTATACAGTCAATCAGAAGAATTGTATCAGCAATTTTTAATGAACAAATTGGCATTAAAAAGTATCATTCCGTTAGCAGTTTTAAATCATATTAATTTAGAATTAACACATATAAAAGAAGAAAATAATATCAGATTAAATGCCGAATTTAATCAATTAATTTCCGACAATATAAAGGATCAACCAGCGCCGTTTATTTACGAAAGAATTGGGCAACGATTTATGCATTATTTTATTGATGAAATGCAAGACACATCGGTGTTACAATGGCAAAATATAATTCCGTTAATCGACAATGCATTAGCACAAGAAAAAAGTAATTTGTTGTTGGTTGGCGATGGTAAACAAGCTATTTATCGCTGGCGTGGCGGTAAAGCAGAACAGTTTATTTCTTTAGGCTCGGATGTTGAGAATCCGTTTCATGTTCCGAAAGAAATTAAAACACTAGAGACTAATTATAGAAGTTACACGGAGGTAATTGATTTTAACAATCAATTTTTTCAGCACACGTCAAATTTTCTTCAAAATGAAAACTATAAACAATTATTTATTGAAGGAAATAAGCAGTTAACAACAGCAAAAAAAGGCGGATACGTTTCGTTGTCTTTTTTAGATAAGGAAGAGGAAAAAGAGGATGAGGTTTTAAAATATCCGAAGAAAATATTAGAAACCATTAAAAGTTTAGAAGCCGATTTTTCTTTAAATGAAATTTGTGTATTAGTCCGTAAGAAAAAAGACGGAATTGCAGTGGCAAATTATTTATCTGAAAACGGAATTAACATTATTTCTTCAGAAACGTTGTTGCTACAAAACAGCTCGAAAGTAAATTTTATTGTTGATGTTTTACAGGTAATTCAACATCCGAATGATAAAGAAGCATTGTTAGAGGTTTTGTATTTCTTACACGAGCATTTAGGGTTGAAAACGGAAAAACATGCTTTTATATCAGCAATGATTCATCAGCCGAATGATGCAATTTTTAAAGAGTTATTAAGTTACCAAGTGTCTTTTGAATTAGCTGATTTTCATCAATTACCGTTTTATGAAAAAGTAGAGGAAATCATCCGAAGTTTTAAATTAATAAACTCTTCAGATGCCTATGTGCAATTCTTTTTAGATGTAGTTTTAGAACAACAGAGAAAAGGAACGAGTATTCAGGAGTTTTTAGATTTTTGGGAAGATAAAAAAGCAAATTTAAGCATTGTGGCTCCCGAAAGTGGAAACGCTGTTCAGGTAATGACGATTCATAAATCGAAAGGACTAGAATTTCCGGTGGTTATTTTTCCGTACGATTTAGAAATTTATCGACAAATAAATCCGAAAATTTGGTTGGATGATTTACCAGCCGACTTTGAAAATTTTAAGGAATTATTAGTGCCGTTTAATAAAGATTTAAAAGCTATAAACGATCGAAGTTTAGAAATATACGACCAACAAAGAGAAGAATTAGAATTAGATAATTTTAATCTTTTGTATGTTGCTTTAACGCGTTCGGTAGAACAGTTGCATATAATTACCGAATATAAAATTACGGCTAAAGGAGAAGAGAATGTTAATTTTTATTCAGGAATATTTATCAATTATCTAAAAGAAAAAAATCTTTGGAATAATGATCAGTCGGAGTATTCTTTTGGCGATATAACGCGAATAAGTAAACGTAAAGAAATCGCTTCTTTGGCAGCGATTCAAGAAGAATTTATATCTACGCCTTGGCAAGAGCACAATATTCATATGTTGGCAAGTGCATCGAAATTATGGAACACTGAACAAGGAAAAGCAATTGAGTTTGGAAACTTGATTCACGAAATGATGGCGAAAATTACAACTCAGCGCGATGTAGATAAAATAGTGAATCAATACGAGCAACAAGGTGTAATAGACAAAGAACAAGCAAAAACGATTAAAACGGATATTAATAAAATTGTAGCTCATTCAGATTTGCAACATTATTATTCACAAGAAGTAACTATATATAATGAGCGTGAAATTGTTGATGTTGATAATCAGATTCTAATTCCCGATCGATTGGTGATTGACACGAATAATATTGTAACTATTATCGATTACAAAACAGGAAAACCATCCAAAAGTTATCATCAGCAATTATTGCGATACGAACGTGTTTTAAAATCGATGGATTTTAAGGTGGATAAAAAACTACTTATATATATTAATGAAGAAATTTTGGTTGAAGAAGTTTAACAATTAACTTTGACCTTTTAAATATAAATACCACATCGATTGTAGATGTAACTAAAATATAAATTATGTACGGAAAAATAAAAGAACAACTACAGCAAGAAATTCAGGAAATTAAAGACGCGGGATTGTATAAATCAGAACGTATTATAACATCTTCTCAAGATGCTGCTATAAAAATAGCAACAGGCGAGGAGGTAATTAATTTTTGTGCGAATAATTATTTAGGATTGTCAAATAATCCTGAAGTAATTCAAGCAGCAAAAGATACTATGGGTACACATGGTTTCGGTATGTCGTCTGTTCGTTTTATTTGTGGAACACAAGATATTCATAAGCAACTAGAAGCAAAAATTGCAGAATTTTATACAACAGAAGACACGATATTATATGCTGCAGCTTTTGATGCAAATGGTGGAGTTTTTGAGCCGTTATTAACAAAAGAAGATGCTATTATTTCTGATAGTTTAAATCATGCTTCTATTATAGACGGAGTTCGTTTGTGTAAGGCAGCTCGTTATCGTTATGACAATAATGATATGAGTTCTTTAGAAGCGCAGTTAATTGAAGCAAATAAACAAGAACACCGTTTTAAGATTATTGTTACTGATGGGGTTTTCTCTATGGATGGAATTGTAGCAAAGCTTGATGAAATTTGTGATTTAGCTGATAAATATGACGCAATGGTAATGGTTGATGAATGTCACGCAACCGGATTTATCGGTAAAACTGGTCGTGGTACTGTTGAACTTAAGAATGTAATGGATCGTGTTGATATTGTAACCGGTACTTTAGGAAAAGCACTTGGTGGTGCTATGGGAGGTTATACCACAGGTAAAAAAGAAATTATCGAAATATTGCGTCAGCGTTCTCGTCCGTATTTATTTTCAAACTCATTAGCGCCTTCTTTAGTTGGAGGAGCGTTAAAAGTTTTTGATTTAATTTCTAACGATACTTCTTTAAGAGATAAGTTAGAATGGAATACAAACTACTTTAGAACAGAAATGGAGAAAGCTGGTTTCGATTTAGTAGGTGCTGATGCTGCAATTGTACCTGTTATGTTGTATGATGCAAAGCTTTCTCAAAACATGGCAAATAAATTATTAGATGAAGGTATTTATGTTATTGGTTTTTTCTTTCCAGTTGTGCCAAAAGAAAAAGCAAGAATACGCGTGCAGTTGTCTGCAGCACATGAAAAAGAACATTTAGATAAAGCGATAAAAGCCTTTATAAAAGTAGGGAAAGAGCTGGGAGTGATTTAAATATCTTAAACTAAAACTTGCATTTATTGTAAGTTTTTGTAGATTTGCTTTTGTAAATAAGTTTTAACAACTTACATTTGCTAAATATATAAACGAACTTTTAATTTAAATTTTTTATAATGAAACAAATCAAATTAGCTGTGATAGCTTTGTTTACGTTCGCTACTGTAGGAACGATAAACGCACAAGATTCGGACAACCCATGGGCGGTTGGTTTTGGAGTTAACGCCGTAGACGTTAGAATTCCAACTGAATTTTCAGGATATGCAAAAGATTATATTGGTACTAGTGACTGGAATGTTCTTCCTTCTATCTCTAGAATTACTGTTGGAAAGTATTTAAACGAAGGTTTTACTTTAGAATTAGCAGGGTCTATAAACAAGATTGAAACTTTTAGAGCGAAAAATGATAGCGATGCTCTTTATTGGGCTGTTGATGCAAACGTAAAGTATGACTTAAATAACTTAGTTGGTGAAACTTCTTGGTTTGATCCTTATGTATATTTAGGGGGTGGTTACACTTCTTTAGATGATCAAGGAGAAGGTATGTTAAATGCAGGTTTTGGTTTCAATACTTGGTTTAACGATAACTTAGGTTTAAACTTTCAAACTGGTGGTAAAAAAGAGTTTAGTGATAAAGTACAAGATCACTTCCAACATTCAGTTGGTTTAGTGTTTAAATTTGGTGGTACTGATACTGATGGTGATGGTATTTTCGATAAAGACGATGCTTGTCCAGAGGTTGCAGGATTAAAAGAATTTAACGGGTGTCCTGATACTGATAATGACGGAATCAAAGATGCAGATGATGCATGTCCTGAGGTAGCTGGTTTAGCTGCTTTAAACGGTTGTCCTGATACTGATGGTGATGGTATTGCTGATAAAGACGATGCTTGTCCTACTGAAAAAGGAACTAAAGCAAACAACGGATGTCCTGATACTGACGGAGACGGTGTAGTTGATGGTAAAGATAAGTGTCCTGCTGTAGCTGGTCCTGCTGCAAACGCAGGTTGTCCTTGGCCAGATACTGATGGTGATGGAGTTTTAGATAAAGACGATAAATGTCCTAAAGTTGCAGGTGTTGCTTCTAACAACGGATGTCCTGAAGTAGTAATTACAAAAGCTGCAGAGAAAAAATTAAATGACTTCGCAAGAGCTATTTATTTTAACTCAGGAAAAACAACTTTTAGAGCTGGAGTTTCTGGTAAATTAGACTTAATTGCTGCGATCATGAAAGAATATTCTAAAGCTAACTTTAGTGTTCAAGGTCACACAGATAGTCAAGGTAGAGCTTCTAATAACAAAAGTTTATCTGAAAGAAGAGCTAAGGCTGTTATGGATTATTTAGTTGTTAAATCTGGTATTCCTGCTAAAAGATTAGTTTCTGCTGGATTTGGAGAAGACTATCCTATTGCTGATAACAAAACAAGAGCTGGTAGAGCTCAAAACAGACGTGTTGAAATTAAATTAACAAAATAATTTAATTAAAACGTAAGTTTTATAAAATGCCTCACATTTGTGAGGCATTTTTTTGTGCAATATTTTTAGTAAAAATAGCGTCAAACGTTTTTTAAATTCCACTAAAAAAATTACCTTTGCACTTTGAAAAATGAGCTAAAGCTCACATAGCAAATTAAATAACTTTAATTACATATAGTAATGTCTACAATAACAGGTAAAGTTTCTCAAATTATTGGTCCAGTTATCGATGTTGAGTTTAATACAGAAAATGCTGAATTACCAAAAATTTACGATTCATTAGAAATTAAAAAAGCTGATGGCTCAATTTTAGTATTAGAGGTTCAACAACATATAGGTGAAGATACAGTTCGTACCATTTCAATGGATGCGACAGATGGTTTAAGTAGAGGTACAGAAGTAATCGCTACCGGAAACCCAATTCAAATGCCAATAGGAAGCGATATTTATGGTCGTTTGTTTAACGTAACAGGTGATGCTATTGACGGATTAGGTAATTTGCCTAAAACGGGTGATGCAGGATTATCAATTCACCGTCAAGCACCAAAATTTGAAGACTTATCAGTTTCAACAGAAGTGTTGTTTACAGGTATTAAAGTAATTGATTTAATTGAGCCGTATGCAAAAGGAGGTAAAATTGGATTATTTGGTGGAGCAGGAGTAGGTAAAACAGTATTAATTCAAGAGTTAATTAACAACATCGCAAAAGGACACGGAGGTTTATCTGTATTCGCTGGTGTAGGTGAAAGAACTCGTGAAGGAAACGATTTACTTAGAGAGATGTTAGAGTCAGGAATTATCAAGTATGGTGATGACTTTATGCACTCTATGGAAGAAGGAGGATGGGATTTATCTAAAGTAGATAAGCCAGGAATGAGAGACTCTAAAGCTACTTTCGTATTCGGACAAATGAACGAACCACCTGGAGCAAGAGCACGTGTTGCATTATCTGGTTTAACAATAGCAGAATATTTCCGTGATGGAGCAGGAGAAGCGCAAGGAAAGGATGTTCTTTTCTTCGTAGATAATATCTTCCGTTTTACACAAGCAGGTTCTGAAGTATCGGCATTATTAGGTCGTATGCCTTCTGCCGTAGGTTACCAGCCAACATTAGCTACAGAAATGGGAGCGATGCAGGAACGTATTACTTCTACTAAGAAAGGTTCTATTACATCTGTGCAAGCAGTTTATGTACCTGCAGATGATTTAACAGATCCAGCACCAGCAACAACGTTTGCCCATTTAGATGCAACTACAGTATTATCTCGTAAAATTGCAGAATTAGGTATTTATCCTGCAGTAGATCCATTAGATTCTACTTCAAGAATTTTATCTGCTGAAGTTTTAGGAGCTGAGCACTATGATACAGCAACAAACGTAAAAGAAATTTTACAACGATATAAAGAATTGCAAGATATTATTGCAATTTTAGGTATGGAAGAATTGTCTGAAGAAGATAAATTAGTAGTTCACAGAGCACGTCGTGTACAACGTTTCTTATCTCAGCCTTTCCACGTAGCTGAACAATTTACTGGTATACCAGGATGTTTAGTTGATATTAAAGACACAATCAAAGGATTTAATATGATTATTGATGGTGAATTAGATAAGTATCCTGAAGCAGCATTTAACTTAAAAGGATCAATTCAAGAAGCAATTGATGCTGGAGAGAAAATGTTAGCTGAAGCATAGTTCAAATAACAATTAACAATAATTAATTCTATTGAAATTATGTTTTTAGAAATTGTAACTCCAGAAGCTATCTTGTTTTCATCAGAAGTAGATTCTGTAACTGTACCAGGTATTAACGGTGAATTTCAGATGTTAAATAATCACGCACCAGTTGTGTCTATTTTAAATCAAGGAACCGTAAAAGTGCATGTGCACACACAAAATCACTTAGTTTTTGATGATTTACATGGCAGTATTGTAAGTTTACCAGGAGATGATAAAGTGTTAACTTTAGCAATCAAATCTGGAACTTTAGAGATGAAAGATAATAAAGTAATTATCCTAGCAGATTAATTACTTAAACATCATAAAAAAAAGCCAAACCTAAAGTTTGGCTTTTTTTATTTTATAAAGAATTTTACTATCTATTTTAATTACCTTTGTACTAATGAATACAGTATTTTTATTTATAGGAGGCCCTGAGATTTTTGTAATCTTGTTATTAGTCGTTATGTTATTCGGAGCAGATAAAATTCCAGAAATAGCTAGAGGGCTCGGGAAAGGTATACGTCAGGTAAAAGACGCTACAAATGATATTAAAAAAGAAATAAACAACAGTGCCAAAAACCAAGGTATAGATACCGACTTCGTAAAAGATATTAATAAAGAAGTTAATAAGGTTAAAGATAACATTGATGATTTTACAGGGCCTATAAAACGTAGGTAGTAAAAACTATTTAACTCTACTTATAGTCAATCCGTCTCTTATCGGCAATAAAACAGTTTCTATGCGATTATCTTCATTAAGCTTCCTGTTATATTCTAAAAGAACTTTAGTGTCGATATCTTTCGGATTTAGCTCTTCGACTACTTTTCCACTCCAAAGTACATTATCAGATAAAATAACACCACCGCTATTCATTTTTTCAATAATTAAATCGAAATAATTTAGATAATTTGATTTATCAGCGTCAATAAAAACTAAATCAAACTTAGTTTCTAATGTTGGAATAATATCAATCGCATTTCCGATATATTGATGGATTTGATTTTTGTAATCTGATTTTTGAAAATATGTAGTTTGTAGTTCTTCTAATTCTTCATTTTTATCAATAGTATAAAGATTTCCATCTTTAGCTAAACCTTCGGCTAAACATAGTGCAGAATAACCAGTATAAGTACCAATTTCTAAAATAGATTTCGGATTAATTAGTTTTGAAATAATTGATAAAACTCTTCCCTGAAAAGCGCCGCTCAACATTCTAGGATTTAATACTTTTTGCCAAGTTTCTTTGGTTAATTCTTGTAATATTTTTGGCTCTTGCTGTGAGTGATTAACAACATAAGTATCAATTTTTTCAGGAAGAAAATGCATGGTTTTATTTTTGGTTCAAAGGTATAAAAAAACGGAACTTATTATAAAATAAATTCCGTTTCAATCTTAAAAAACAAAAGAATCAATTAATTTGACTTAACTGTTCCTTTATTGCGTCTTTATCTTTGTTAGATAAACATCTTGTTTCACTTTTACAATTAGCAGCTTTCATTTTAAAAATGTCTGACATTTTACTATTCTGCTTAGTATAGATCGCACATATTTTACAGACTATTAGATGCCAATTAAGTTGTATTTTTTCATAGAATGATGCCTCTCCATATTGTGCTTTATCACAAATTGTAGTTGCTTCATTGCATGTTAATTTAAATTTTTTAAACATTACGTCTTACTTGTTAAACCAATTTTTTTCCATACAGCTTCTTAACTGTGTTCTTGCTCTGTGGATGATAACCCATAGATTCGACGGAGTGATATTTAATTCCTTACAAATTTCTTCTGTCTCAAATTCTTGTATAGTTTTCATTCTAAAAACCATAGCATATTTCTCAGGTAATTTATCTATACAGCTATCTAGTTGAGATTTCAATTCAACGTTTTCAATACTTTTATCAATCTCATTATCCCAAGATTGTGGCACACGTTCTTCAATCCAATCTCCTTCGTTTTCACCATTCTCATAAAAATTCATTCTAACTTCAGCCTGGCCTTTCTTAGAATTTATTTTTCGATAATGATCTATTACTTTTCTTTTTAATATGGAAACCAACCATGTTCTTTCTGTTGACTTACCCTGAAAATTCTTAGCAGATTTAAGGCCCGCAAAAAATGTTTCTTGAACTAAATCTTTAGCAGTATTAGAGTCATTTACACGTGCTACAGCATAATTAAATAAATAATCAGCATAAGCATCTACCCAGTTATTTGGAGATAAAGTGTTGGATTTGTCTGTTTGGTTCATCACCCCAAATATAAGTTATTTTTTATTTAATGAAACCTTATATATTCTGCTTAACCCATTGGGATTGCTGTTTATAAAATTAATAGTTTGTTTAATGGTTTTTCTTGATTTAAAGCTTTTCGGAATGTCACTTTTATTTGTGGTGTAGTATAGAATGTTTTTGTTAATATCAACAAACGGACAATAATCTAATTTGAGACTATTAATTTTCTTTCCTAAATGTTTTGCTGGCAGCCAATTGTTATCTAAGTCTTTTTTACTGATATATAAATCGCCTCTACCTAAATCATCTTTTCTTCCGTACGATGTAAATATAATATAGCTTTCATCTGGAGAAACAAAAGCATTGAATTCATATTTTTCTGAATTTACATTAGTGCCTAATGAAACAGGTGTTGTATATTTATTATCAATAAACCTACTTACATATATATCTTCTTTCCCTTTTGAATTTGCATAAGAAGCTGTAAAAAACAAATCGCCACTATTTGTAACCGACGGATAAAATTCATCCGCCAAAGTATTAATTGTTTCACCAACGTTTATAGGTTCAGACCAAACATCAGCCAATGTATTTTTTTTAACATACCAAATATCAATATCATTCTTGATTTCTGGGGAAGTGTTATTTTTTCTGTTAGATGCAAAGAATAACCTTAATCCATCTGGAGATAAAAAAGGTTCTAAATCTTTATATTTTCCTGAAAAAGCAACCGTTTCTGGTTTCGTCCATAAATTATTTATTTTTTTTGAAAATGCAATAAACGAGTATTCTTTTGTATAGCTTTCTACAGTGAAATAAAACTCATCACCAGTATTAATCATAGAAAAATCCCTAACATTAGGTAATCCGTTAAATAATTGAGGTAAGAATATTTTAGCCTCTTGAGCATTGATATTTTGAATAAGTAATAATATGATAATTAATATTTTTTTCATTTTATTTTTTTAAAGGTTTACAGTCATTTTTACGTCTCATATCTACTAAATAAATTATTTTCCAACTTCCATTATCATTAAATAATTGAAAAGAATTAGCGCCACAATGACTAAATTTATCATTTAAATAAAATCGATAAGGAATCCAAACAGAAGCTAAATTTCCATCAACTTGAATTTGCCAAGAAAGAATTTTTTCTAAATAAGTATGGTCACTTTTTTTATTTGCAATTCCTGTTAGTAACTTTTCTTTACTATCGGTTACTAAAGTTTTTTTTCCGTCTTTATCCGTAAAAGTAGTTTGTATTTTAATTGTTGAATGAAAGGTTGAACTCACTAAAGTACTATCACCTTTATGAAGTCCGTCAAAAAAAATCTCAACAGTCTTTTTTATAACATTGCTCTCTGTGGTGTTTTGAGCGCTGGTAACAGAAGTAAGAATAAAAATAATAATAAATGTAATTATTTTAGGCATAGTAGTTTGGCTTTGAAAAGTGAAATTATTAAAAATGAACTCAGTTAAATTATAATTAACAGAAGATTAACTACTTCCATAAAGATTAAATAATGTATTGCTAACTTGTATTTAGGGATAAATCAAGCGAATAATTGCGTATTTTTACAATCAAGAAAATTTAAAACAATGTCAGTAGCTAAAAAACAATATAAAAGAGTAACAACGAAGTCTTTAGTAGATATGAAAGCAAACGGAGAAAAAATCTCTATGCTTACTGCTTATGATTATACGATGGCAAAAATTGTAGACGGAGCTGGAATTGACGTGATTTTGGTAGGTGATTCGGCATCAAACGTAATGGCGGGTCATGAGACAACTTTACCAATTACACTCGATCAAATGATATATCATGCAAGTTCTGTAGTAAGAGCTATTGAACGTTGTTTAGTCGTGGTTGATTTGCCTTTTGGTAGTTACCAATCAGATCCTAAAGAAGCATTGCGTTCTGCTATTAGAATAATGAAAGAGTCTGGAGGTCATTCAATAAAATTAGAAGGAGGTAAAGAGGTAAAAGATTCTATCAAACGTATTTTAAATGCTGGTATTCCGGTAATGGGACATTTAGGATTAACACCTCAATCTATCTATAAATTCGGAACCTATACAGTAAGAGCAAAAGAAGAGGAAGAAGCAGAACAATTAATAAAAGATGCTTTAATGTTAGAAAGAATAGGTTGCTTTGCTCTTGTTTTAGAAAAAGTACCTGCAGGTTTAGCTAAAAAAGTAGCAGATGCGCTTACAATACCTGTTATTGGTATTGGAGCTGGAGCAGGCGTAGACGGACAAGTATTAGTTACTCATGATATGATTGGAATGACCCATGAATTTAATCCGCGTTTTTTACGTAGGTATTTAGATTTATACTCAGAAATGACAGGCGCTTTTCAAAATTATATAGCCGATGTGAAATCGCAAGATTTCCCTAGCGAAAAAGAACAATATTAAACTGAAAAGTCTTCTGAAAAGAAGGCTTTTTTTTATAAGATAAAAAATGAAAATACTTCACTTAGATTCAAATCACTCGTTGTTATTAGAGCAATTAAATAATGCAGGTTTTAAGAATGAAGAAGATTATAAGTCTACAAAATCAGAAATTGAAGCTAAAATTCATCGCTATGACGGAATCATCATCCGAAGTAGATTTTCTATTGATGCTACTTTTTTAGATAAAGCAACCAATCTTAAGTTTATTGGTAGAGTAGGTGCTGGTTTAGAAAATATAGATTGTGACTATGCCGAGAAAAAAGGCGTGTATTTAATTTCGGCTCCTGAAGGAAACAGAAATGCTGTTGGTGAACATACTTTGGGAATGTTATTATCACTTTTTAATAAGTTAAATAAAGCAGATAAAGAAGTTAGAAATGGTAAATGGTTGCGAGAAGAAAATCGCGGAATTGAACTCGACGGAAAAACAATTGGTTTAATCGGCTATGGTAATATGGGTAAATCTTTTGCCAAAAAACTTCGCGGGTTTGATGTAGATGTAATTTGCTATGATATTAAACCAAATGTTGGCGATGAAAATTGTAAGCAAGTTTCATTAGAAGAATTACAAGAAAAATCGGACGTTTTAAGCTTGCATACTCCACAAACAGCTTTGACGATGAATATGATAAACGCTGATTTTATCAATGCTTTCTCGAATCCTTTTTGGTTATTAAATACGGCAAGAGGAAAATCGGTTGTAACTGCCTATTTAGTTGATGCCCTAAAGTCAAATAAAATTTTAGGTGCAGGTTTAGATGTTCTAGAATACGAGAAAAAATCATTTGAAAATTTATTTGTAAATCAAGAGATGCCATCCGCATTTCAATATTTAATAAATTCAGAAAATGTTTTACTTTCTCCGCATGTTGCAGGCTGGACGGTTGAAAGTAAAGAGAAACTAGCACAAACAATTGTAGATAAAATAAAAGCAAAATTTTGTTAACTTGTAGCTTTTAAAATCAGTTATAATGAAATACGAAGCCAATTCACCTGAAGAATATATAGTGCAAATTCCGGAAGAGCGACAAGCAGTTCTAGAGAAACTACGAAATACTATTAAGAACAACCTTCCAAAAGGTTTTGAAGAAGGTATGAGTTACAATATGATTGGCTATTATGTACCTCATGCTGTATATCCAGATGGTTATCATTGTGACCCTAAATTACCACTGCCGTTTATAAATATTGCTTCACAGAAAAATTCAATCAATTTATATCATAGCGGAATTTATGCTAAAAAAGAATTATTCGATTGGTTTGTTGCTGAATATCCGAAACATTGTAAAAGTAAATTAGATATGGGTAAAAGCTGTGTTCGATTTAAAAAAATGGAAGAAATTCCGTTTGATTTAATCAAAGAACTCTGTACAAAAATGACGGTTAAAGAATGGATTGCTATTTATGAATCGGCTATAAAAAAGAAATAATGAAAAAAGGTAAAGTTTTAGGAATTGGCGGTGTGTTTTTTAAAACAGAAAATGTATCAGAAACCAAAGATTGGTATAAAAATAATTTAGGTTTTAATACGGATGATTGGGGTTGTACTTTTTGGTGGAAAGATAACGAAGGTAAAAAAGCATCTACACAATGGAGTCCGTTTACAAAAGATACCAAACATTTTCAGCCATCAGATAAAGATTTTATGTTTAACTACCGCGTAGAAAATTTGGTAGAATTATTAGAAGAACTAAAAACAAAAGGAGTGCAGGTTTTAGGCAAGATAGAAGAGTATGATTATGGTAAGTTTGGTTGGATTATAGATTTAGACGGAAATAAAATTGAACTTTGGGAGCCAAAAGACGAAGCTTTTTTATAAATTCGGCATCAACTAATTATTAAAAACAAAAAAAATGAATGTAATTGATGAAAATGGAAGCGCTGTTCCAAATCAAGAAAGTAAACGAATTTTAGCGGGTATTCTAGCAATAGTAATTGGATCATTAGGTATTCATAAATTTATCTTAGGGTATACAAAAGAAGGGATTATTCAAGTAGTATTAACGTTTGTAACTTGTGGTTTTGCTTCTTTAGTGCCTTTTATAGAAGGAATTATCTATTTAACAAAATCTGATGAAGAGTTTGTACAAACATACCAAGTAAACCAAAAAGGTTGGTTTTAATCTAAAAAAGAAATACTTTATTTAGATTTTAAAAAATAAAAAGCGCCAATATTGGCGCTTTTTTATGTTTAATAAAAGCTGTAATTATTGTTTTCTAAAAGCTAAAGCTTCTTGCTTTTTCTCTTCGTTACGTTCAATTTTATGGTCAGGTCTTGTCCATTTTGGTTTTTCACCTAATGTTTCAAATTTAGAGTCTGCAGCCTCCACTGTTTGCGGTTGTACTTTTTTAGTAAATGGCTTTTGAGGATTCATTCCTAACATTTTAAACATTTTCATGTCTTCATTAACATCAGGATTTGGTGTTGTAAGTAACTTATCACCTGCAAAAATAGAATTTGCTCCTGCAAAGAAACACATAGCTTGTCCTTCTCTACTCATTTGTGTTCTTCCTGCCGATAAACGTACTTGCGTTTCTGGTAAAACAATACGTGTGGTAGCTACCATACGCACCATATCCCAAATTTCTACAGGCTTTTCATCTTCTAACGGCGTTCCTTCAACAGCAACTAGCGCGTTAATAGGTGTAGATTCTGGTTGCGGATCTAAAGTAGATAAAGCAACTAACATTCCTGCTCTGTCTGCTGCGTTTTCTCCCATTCCAATAATTCCACCCGAACAAACAGTTACATTTGTTTTACGAACATTGCTAATCGTATCTAAACGATCTTGGTAACCACGTGTAGAAATTACTTCCTTATAATATTCTTCTGATGAATCTAAATTGTGATTATAGGCATATAAACCAGCTTCAGCCAAACGTTGCGCTTGGTTTTCGGTAACCATACCTAAAGTACAGCAAACCTCCATATCTAGTTTGTTAATGGTTCTTACCATGTCTAAAACTTGGTCAAACTCTGGGCCGTCTTTTACATTACGCCAAGCAGCACCCATACAAACACGAGAACTTCCACCAGATTTTGCTCTTAAAGCTTGTGCTTTTACTTGTTGAACCGACATTAAATCGTTTCCGTCAACATTGGTGTGGTAACGTGCCGCTTGCGGACAGTATCCACAATCTTCAGAACAGCCACCAGTCTTTATAGATAATAATGTAGAAACCTGTACTACATTAGGGTCGTGACTTTTTCTATGAATCGTTGCAGCTTCGTATAAAAGCTCCATCATAGGTTTATTATATATTTCAAGAATTTCTTCTTTCGTCCAGTTATGTCTTACTTCGCTCATGAATTCAAGTTGTTTGTGTTGTCAAAAATAAAAAAACTAATTGGCTTTCTATTGTTTTTAGAAGCTATTTCCTG
Source organism: Tenacibaculum sp. M1.3A (assembly GCF_057732375.1). Lineage (NCBI taxonomy): Bacteria > Pseudomonadati > Bacteroidota > Flavobacteriia > Flavobacteriales > Flavobacteriaceae > Tenacibaculum > Tenacibaculum sp. M1.3A. Next base: position 207,773 of record NZ_JBYJEF010000002.1, read on the forward strand.
CTTTCGCTACTCGCTTTTTTTTCAGCTGTTCTCGATACAATTTTTTCATCCTTCAAAATTCCCTCGAACAGGCAGTAAAAAAGAGCTCAAACAAACCGCTCTATCAGGGCTAAACTTATTTATAAGAACAACGTTTATCTACTAGTTTTTTATTTCTTTTTGTCAAATCGAGCAGAGTCTTGCTAAGATAGAGTGTAACTTCTGTGTTTTGATTGTCAACTTCTATTCTTTTATTGTCTGTTCGAGCGGAGTCGAGATTGTTTTAAGCTTAACGAGTTCTCGACTCCGCTCGAACAGACAATTAATAAATGTCACTTAATTGCCTTTACTATAAATTGCTTCCTTCAACCTGAACTTGTTTCAGGTTCTCATCATGAATCAATACTATTTGTTATAAAGACACAATTCTGAATCAAAACGAATATTCATTAAAAATAAAGAATTATAAGAAACAAAAATTCCGCTATGAAAGCGGAATTTTATATTTATTAATTTAAAGTTTAAGAAGGTAAATTATCTTCTTTAGCCTCTTCAATATTTTTAGTAGGTAATTCTTTACCTTTTAAATACTCAGGCAACTCCATTCCTGCCATGTTAAACATTTCTTGTAAAGGTGGTACTGCTTTATACATGCCAGAAATAAAGTTAGAAGTTGATGTTTTTCCATCTTTCCCTCCACCGTTTTCCCAAACAGTAATTTTATCAATCTTAATGTTTTTAATAGCTTCGGCTTGTGTTTTAACCAACTCAGGTAATTTATCAGCAATTAAAAGTAAAACTGCGTCTTTAGAGCTATTACCAGCTGCTTTTACAACCTGATCTAAACCAGCTGCTTGTTTTGTTAAAACTTCATATAAACCTTGTGCTTCTGCTTGTGCTTTAAATAAAATTGCATCTGCTTCACCTTTTGCAATTCTTCTAATATTTTCGGCTTTTGCCTCCGCATCAATTTCAACTTTTCTTTTATCAATTTCGGCAGGTACAATAATATCTGCTAATTGAGAAGAACGTTCTCTTTCTGCCCTAGCAACTTCAGCTTCTTGCTCTGCAGCATACGATTCTTTTAAGGCATTTGCAGTTTGTACTTTTTCTGATGCAATTGCGGTACGTTCTGCTTCTGCTTCACGTTGTCTACGTAAAGAATCTGAATTAGCAACGGCAATTTTTGCAGTGTTTTCTCCTTCTACAGCTTTTGCATTTGCAGCAGCTACCTGACTTCTTTCGTCTTGTACAGCGTTTGCTTCACCAATAGAACCATCTCTTGTTTTTTCGGCAACCGATTTACGAGCGGCGTTAATTGCATGTGCAGCAGCTTCTTTACCTAAAGCTTCAATATAACCAGATTCATCAACAATATCTGTAATATTTACGTTGATTAACTTTAATCCTACTTTCTTTAATTCTGTTTCTACAGACTGAGAAATATTGGTTAAAAATTTATCTCTATCATTGTTAATTTCTTCTATATCCATAGAAGCAACAACTAAACGTAACTGACCAAAAATAATTTCTTGCGCCAAATCTTGAATACTATCTTGATCTAAACCTAACAATCTTTCTGCAGCATTCTGCATAATTCCTGGCTCTGTAGAAACACCAATTGTAAATCTACTTGGTACATTTACACGAATATTTTGTTTAGAAAGTGCGTTTACTAAATTTACTTCTATCGAAATAGGCGTTAAATCTAAAAACTGATAATCTTGAATTACCGGAAAAATAAATGCGGCTCCACCATGAATACATTTTGCCGATTGGCCACCACCAACTTTACCATAAACTACTAAAATTCTATCCGAAGGACATCTTTTATAGCGTTTAATTAAAGTGATAAATAAGATAAAAATAAATAGAATCGCAATAATGATTCCGATAGGTCCTGCAAACCCATCAATTTGTAATAGTGTTCCTTTTAGCATAGTCAATTTTTATTTTTGAGGTTCAATAATTAATAATCCGTTTGGTGTTACTTCAACTACTTTTATCACAGTTCCCTGTGTTAAATCTGTTTCGTGATTTGTTAATGCTTCTAATTCTCTTAACGAGTTTTGTACTTTAACATGTACTTTTCCTATTTTAGATTTTTTAGCTCCTACGGTTAAATACACTTCGCCAATAGCGTTTAGCGCATTTTCTATTTTTAAAGTTCCGCTAGAAGTTAATTTACTGATGTAGTAAAATAATGCTGCCATCGCTGTCATCATTAATAATCCACAGAAAATAGAAATAAATAAGGTAATACTTTTTGAGTTTCCAGCATCGATACTTGTAATTCCGCTCCATCCAAAAATGGTGAAAAAAGCAACCATGTTTTTAAAAGTAAAAAATTGAAATCCGGCACCAGTATCGGCATCTATTTCGGCATCAACATCACCTATATCATCAGTATCAGCTCCCACAAAAGTACTTATAAGAACAAATAAAAATATTATGGTTGAAGCAATTGTAACAACCCAATACATTTTCTGAAAAGAAGTTAATTCATTAAACCATTCCATCATAAAGCAGTTATTTTAATAAGTTACTAAAAGTAAATAAATTGACTGAAAGACGCACTATTATTTTGTCAATAAAACGGAAACAGCATTACCACCAAAACCAACTGCATTTACTAACACTTTAGTTATTTTTTTTGGTTGGTCTTGTTTTTTGGCAAACGGAACTTCAATTGATTTTTGATGCTGTAGTATAAATACGCCTAATTCTAAACTAAGCAAGCCAGAAGTACCGAAAGTATGTCCGACTTTCCACTTATTAGTAGTTAAGAAAGGTGTTTTGTTACAAAAAACTTTTTGTATAGCGTTAATTTCTGACGAATCTCCTTTTATAGTTCCTGGTGCGTGCATTACAATAACATCAACTTCATCAGCAGAAATTGTGCCTAAAGCCATTTTCATAGATTTCTGAAAACAATCAGCATTTGCAGTAACCGAAGTATTGTGTTTTAAAACCTCTGTAGCATAACCTACACCTTTAATAAGTGCAATTGCATTTTCTTGAACTCCTTTTTCTAAGCAAAAAACGGCAGCAGCTTCTCCTAAAACCATTGTGTTTCGTTTCTTTTCTAAATCAAAAGCTTTACAGGGATATTCATCGGTTTCTTTCGAGTACACTTTTAACGCTTGCATTTGGGCAATCGTAAAATCAGTTAAAGAAGCTTCACTAGCACCAATCATAAATTTTTCTGACATGCCAGACTGCAACCATGCAACGCCGTTTAACAAAGAATGTAATCCTGTAGAGCAGGTAATTGAATGTGAAATTTCTGGCCCGTTACTTTGTAAATCGTGTGCTATCCAAGAAGAAATATTACCTAGTGTAGTGGTTGGCGAACTTAAGGTTGAAGATTTACCAGTTTCTAAAAATTCTTTGTGATATTTTTCAAATAAAGAAGTTGCTCCTCTTGACGAACCAATGTTAATTCCGAAGTTATCTTCAGAATTCCAATTCGTTTTTTCAATAGCCTTTCTTGCTACATACAAAGTATATATAACCGAATCGTCTAAGTTTTTATATTTATTATCTGAATTTCTTATTTCGGTAATAGCAAGTTTATCTTGTTGATTCAAGCTACCTGTCCAAACATTTTTTCTTAGCGTTAAGAAATGTTTTGTGCTTAAGTAGTTCTCCCAAATTTGCTCAGGAGTACTTCCTAAAGCAGAAACGGAAGCAAAAGAGGTAATAGAAATTGGTTTTTTCAACGTATTAAAGTTTTCACAAAAATAAAGGTAAAATCAAGCATTACGAAATAAATAAATATTTATATTGTGAAAAAAAGAGAACAAATGGAAGTGCAGGAACAAAAAAGTTGGTTTGGTAGAAATTGGGGTTGGGTAGTGCCTGTTGGTGGTTGTGGCTGCGGATGTATCGGGCTTATTTTATTGTTTGTTTTTGGTATTGGCGCTGCGTTTTTTGGCATATCAGAAATGATTACAAATGCTACGCCTGTAGAGTATGCTATAGAACAAGCTTCTAAAAATAAAGAAGTACTTCTTTATTTAGGGGAGCCAATTGAAAAATACGGAATTCCATCAGGAAATATATCAATAAATAACGATGAAGGAGACGTTGATTTCTCAATTCCGATTTCGGGACCAAACGGAAAAGGAACACTAATTATTCGCGGAATAAGAACTAATGGCGAATGGATTTATGAAGATTTATATGTGCGTATTAAAGAAACACAAGCAGAAATAAATTTATTAGTTAAAGAAAAGGTCTTAGAAGATATCTAAAACCTTTTCGATAGTGGTGTATACTTTTTGTAACTGCTCTTTTGTAATTACATAAGGCGGTTGAATATAAATGGTGTTTCCTAACGGACGTAAAAACACGCCGTCATTCATAAAGTGTTTTAATAATTGATCTCGTAACGTACCGTAACGATTCGCATTGGTTTTTAAATCGATTGCTAAAATTACACCCTTAGTTCTTGTAGTTGTTACTTTTGGATGCTTTTTAATACGCTCTTCAAACGTTTTGTGAGAAGCTATAATAGTTTGTATGCTTTCTTGAGTTTTTGTGGTTTGTAGCAACTCGATACTTGCCAAAGCAGCACTACAAGCAATAGGATTTGCGGAGTAGGTGTGACAGTGAAAAAAACCTTTAGCAATATCATTGCTTAAAAAAGTACTGTAAATTTCTTCAGTACAAGAGGTAATTGCCATCGGCACTAAACCAGCAGTTAAAGCTTTACTTAAACAAATAATATCTGGTTTTGTAGCAACTTCATCCGAAGCAAAATGATTTCCTGTTTTTCCGAAGCCAGTCATCACTTCATCAGCAATCATTAAAATATTATTTTCTTTGCAAAAATTTAAAATCTCGTTTAAATCTTCTGCTTCATGAATTTTCATTCCGGCAGCACCTTGTACTAAAGGTTCGTAAATAAAGCCAGCAATATTATTTTTTGCAACGATTTTTTCTAACTGATTTAAAATTTCTTGATTATTTTTCCCGTTCGGAACAGGAATACGCTCAATATCCATTAAAAAATCTTCAAATGGACCGTTATAAGCTGATAAGCCAGAAACCGACATCGCACCGAAAGTATCACCATGAAAACCATCTTCAAAAGCAATGAAAGTAGTTCGTTTTTCACCTTTATTAAAATAGTATTGCAATGCCATTTTAATAGCCGCTTCTACCGCTGTTGATCCGTTGTCGTTAAAGAAAATTCTATTTTGATTTTTTGGAAGAATTTTAATCAGTTCTTCGGATAATTTAACAGCAGGTTCGTGTGTAAAATCACTAAACATTATTTGATCTAATGTTTGCATTTGCTGGTAAACACGATTGGTAATAAAATCATTACAATGCCCAAACATACAAGTGTACCAAGATGAAATAGCGTCGATATATTCATAGCCATTTTCATCGGTTAAAATACATCCTTTGGCTTTTACAATTCCTAAACTATCTGGATGTGTTTGGTGTTGTTTTAACGGATGCCACAAATGCTTTTTATCTCTTTCTTGAAGTGTCATTTTTTGTTTTTTCGTTATACTGATAATAAGTTCAGTAGGGCGTTTATAAATTCAATAGCTTCTCTTTAAAAAGTTCGGCGTATTCTCTAACTACATTTTTATCAAAATAAGGTTCTTCATCAATGCGCCCGATTACAGAAACGTTTGTCATTTTTTTGATGATTTCTTCTGTAGTTTTATGTTCATTTCCAGAGAAAATAAGAGCAACATCATAGCCTTTTTCTTTTAATAGATTCACCGTTAATAAAGTATGGTTAATGCTCCCTAAATAATGACGAGAAACAATAATTACTTTATAGTCGGGTTTGATAATATCTAAAATGGTTTCCGAATTATTTAACGGAACTAATAATCCGCCAGCGCCCTCTATAACTAAATTGTTATCAGTTTTAGGAGCTGTTATTTTTGATAATTCAATTGTAATTCCGTCTATTTCTGCAGCTGCATGCGGACTCATAGGCGTGTTTAGTGCATAAGAGTTTGGGTGAATTATAGTAGCTGAATTAGAAATTAGCTGCTTTATTTTGTGTGAATCAGAATTTTCTAATTCGCCTGCTTGTATCGGTTTCCAGTAATCAGCTTTTAATGCTTCGGTTACAATTGCTGAAGCAATAGTTTTTCCTACTTCAGTAGAAATTCCGGTAATAAAATATTTTTTCATTTGTCAAATTCAGTATTGCAGTTTTCGCATCGATATTTATACTTAATGTAAAAGGGTAGTGCAGAAATCAAAAAGCCCAGTAAAAAATGAAGCAAAGACTTTAAATCTTTTATAGTAGAAAAATAATTAATTTTATTACTATTACATTTAGGGCAGGTTATTTTTTCTCCTGTATCACTTACACAGTATTCGCTTATGGTCTTTAAAATATCCAAGGCCTTTTCTTTGTCAGAATTATGTACTTTTATTTTAACGCCACCTGCTGCATTGCTTAGCATAGGATCAACATCAATTGTAAAATCATCAGCTAAAAAGACTTTAACCCCCTCAGATTCTAATTTACCTTTAATTATATGAGCTTCTGAAGAGTAATTAAAGGTTGCTATTGTTATAAAAGTATTTTCCATAATTAAACAAAAATAGCAAGATGTTCTAAAACATTGGTGATTTCTAGCCTAGAATTATAAGCATGCAAACAAAAACGTAATCTCTCTTCTCCTTTTGTTACTGTGGGAGATAAAATTGGCTTTACATCGAATCCTTTTTCTTTAAGGTTTTTTGCAGCTGATTTTACTTTTTCATTACTAGGAATTACGCAGCAATGAATAGCAGAATCACTATTTATAAACTTTAAATTAAGTCGTTTTGTTTCTGATATAAAATGTTGAATATTTCGATGTAATTTTTTTGAGCTCTCTATTCCGTTAGAGCTCTCAAGTTCATCGTAAACACAAAGTACGGTTGCCAATGAATGTGGTGATAATCCGGTGGTATAAATAAAGCTTCTAGCAAAATTAATTAAGTATTGTTTTAACTCATTACTGCCTAAAACTACCGCTCCGTGGCAACCTAATGCTTTTCCGAAAGTTATAATTCTAGCAAAAACATCATTTTCTAAATTCAATTTTTCAACAAGTCCATTATTAAATACACCAACAGCATGTGCTTCATCTATAATTAAATAAACCTTGTGTTTTTTACAGGTTTCAACTAAAGCAATTAAATCAGGCGAGTCACCATCCATAGAAAAAACAGCTTCGGTAACAACATAAATTTCTGATTCTTGAGTTCTCGACTCAGCTCGAACAGACAAGATTCTATTCTTTAGGTTTTCTATGTCATTATGCTTGAATTTATAAGCTTTAGCGTTTGATAATTGGACACCATCGCGAATAGAAGCATGAATAAACTCATCGTATAAAATAATATCGCTGCGTTGAGGTACAGACGAAAAGAAGCCTATATTGGCATCGTAGCCAGAATTGAATATTAAAGCAGCCTCCGTATTATGGAATTCAGTGATTTTTTTTTCAACACTAATATATAGTTTGTGATTTCCGGAAAGTAAACGAGAACCTGTTGCTCCGTTTTGTTTTATGTTTTTATCAATTAAAAATTGGTGGGTTTTGTCGAAAATCAAATCAGATTTAGCAAAACCTAGATAATCATTTGATGAAAAATCTATTAAATGAGTTTCACTACCAAGTGCCCTGAGAGAAGTGTTCTCTTTACGTAGTAATATTTTTCGGATAAGTTTTTTAGGAAATAGCATAGTGTAAAAATACAAAAAGACTTACACGAATGTAAGCCTTTTTTGCTCCTCCTTTAGGACTCGAACCTAAGACCCTCTGATTAACAGTCAGATGCTCTAACCAACTGAGCTAAGGAGGAATTTAAAGCGGACTTGCTTTAAAAGCGAGTGCAAATTTAAGGGCTTTTTTCATATTTGCAAACATTTTTTGATAAAAAATAAAATAAAAAATGTTTATGCTTGATTGTCAGTAGTTTGTTTCGGGTTGGTATTAGTTTATGTGGAAGCTTTCTTATCTTTCTGATATAATTGTTAGGCTTAAATTTAGCATAAAAAAAAGTCTTGTTTTTAGTAAAAGTTGTATTTTTGTCATCATTATTCTTATTGATAGAAAAAGCATAGTAAATATATATGGACAAGTTTTCGTTCTTGAACGCAGCACATACAAGTTTTATAGGAGATTTATACGAACAGTATCAAAAAAACCCAGATGCAGTAGAACCAAGTTGGAGAAGTTTTTTTCAAGGATACGATTTAGCTAACGAAGATTATTCGTTTACTGATGAAGTAGTTTCTGTTGAAATCCCAGAGAAAGTACATAAAGAGTTTTTAGTAATTGATTTAATAAACGGTTACAGAACAAGAGGACATCTTTTTACAGAGACAAACCCAGTTCGTGAGCGTAGAAAATATTCTCCAACATTAGATGTCGAGAACTTCGGGTTAAATCAATCAGACTTATCTACCGTTTTTAACGCAGGAGGCGTTTTAGGTATTGGAGCAAAAACATTAGAGGAAATTATTAAACACCTAAAAGCTATTTTTTGTGATAGTATTGGTGTTGAATATATGTACTTACGTAACCCTGAAGAATTAAAATGGTGGCAAAATCGTTTAAATAAAAATGATAATCAATCTAATTATAGTATTGATGCCAAAAAATATATTCTAACAAAATTAAACCAAGCTTCTGTTTTTGAAAGTTTTTTGCAGACAAAATATGTAGGTCAAAAACGTTTTTCTGTAGAAGGAGGTGAAACATTAATACCAGGAGTAAGTGTAGCACTTCGTGATGCAGCTGAAAAATATGGTGTTGAAGAATGTGTTTTAGGAATGGCCCACCGTGGTCGTTTAAATACGTTAGTAAATATCTTTAAAAAACCTGTTCGCGATTTGTTTAGCGAATTTGAAGGTAAAGATTTTGAAGATCAAGATATTGGTGGTGATGTAAAATATCACTTAGGGTTAACCTTAAGTAAGGCATACAAAGGCGGACAGAAAATGAAGATGAATTTGGTTCCAAATCCATCACATTTAGAAACTGTTGGAGCAGTAGCAGAAGGTATTGTACGTGCTAAAGTAGATTTAGATTATAACGGAGACGATAGTAAAATATTACCAATTTTAGTGCATGGTGATGCTGCAATTGCAGGTCAGGGAATCGTGTATGAAATTGCGCAAATGATGACTTTAAATGGTTATAAAACTGGTGGTACAATTCATATTGTAGTAAACAATCAAGTTGGTTTTACAACGAATTACTTAGATGCTCGTTCTAGTACCTATTGTACAGATGTAGCTAAAGTAACGTTGTCGCCAGTATTACACGTTAATGCAGATGATGCAGAAGCGGTTTGTCATGCAATGGAAATGGCTGTTGAATATCGTATGAAATTCAAAAAAGACATTTATATTGATTTATTAGGATACCGTAAATATGGTCATAACGAAGGTGATGAGCCTCGTTTTACACAGCCAAAATTATATAAAGCAATTTCTAAGCATAAAAATGCAAAAGATATTTATACTGAGAGACTAATTAAAGAAGGCAGTATTTCAGCAGAATATGTACAGCAAATAACAGACGATTTTAAATCACATTTAGAAGCTGAATTTACAGAATCTAAAAAGAATGCAACGTCTAAAATTCAAGAATTCATGCCAGCAGTATGGGAAGGGTTTGTTCGTAAGCAGTTGCAAGACATGTTAAAGCCAGTAGATACTACATATTCGGTTGAGGCATTAAAAGATATCGCTAAAGTAATATCTAATACTCCTAAAGGACATAAGTTTGTTCGTAAAGCCGAACGTATTTTAAAAGGCCGTGAAAAAATGGTCTTTGAAGATAATACTTTAGATTGGGGTACGGCAGAGAATTTAGCATACGGAACTTTACTTGAAGAAGGATTTAATATTCGTATTTCGGGAGAAGATGTAGAAAGAGGAACTTTCTCTCACCGTCACGCTATTATGCGAGACGAAGAAACTTTAGAACGTGTAAATTTATTAAACACGAATCCGAAGAATAAAGGAGAAATGACAATTTATAATTCTCATTTATCTGAATATGGTGTTTTAGGTTTCGATTATGGTTATGCAATGGCAGCACCAAATACATTAACTATTTGGGAAGCTCAGTTTGGAGATTTTGCAAACGGAGCACAAATTGTATTTGATCAATATATATCTTCAGCAGAAGATAAATGGAAGTTGCAAAACGGATTGGTAATGTTATTACCTCACGGATATGAAGGGCAAGGACCAGAGCATTCATCAGGTAGAATTGAGCGTTTCTTACAATCATCTGCAATAGATAATTGGACGATTGCAAATTGTTCTACACCTGCAAATATATATCACATATTACGTCGTCAGATGAAACGTGATTTTAGAAAGCCATTGGTTATTTTTACACCTAAAAGTTTGTTGCGTTTACCAAAAGCAGTAAATACTATTGAAGATTTAGGTAACGGTGCTTTTAAGGAGGTAATTGACGATACTGTTGATACAGCTAAAGTGAAAAAAATGGTGTTTTGTTCAGGTAAATTCTACTATGATTTATTAGCAGAGCGTGAACAATTAGAGAGAGAAGATGTTGCTTTAGTAAGAATAGAGCAATTATTTCCTTTACACAACGAGCAAATAAAAGAAGTGATGGATAGGTATCCGAATGTAGAACGTTACGTTTGGGCACAAGAAGAACCTAAAAATATGGGTTCTTGGAGTTACATGTTAGAACGTTTTGAGTTAGCGAAGTTAGAATGTGCATCGAGAGATTACCATTCGGCACCAGCTGCAGGTTCAAGTGCACGTTTTAAACGCCGTCACCAAAGAGTATTAGATATGGTTTTTGATTAATATCAACAACCAAAAAGTATATGCGTTAGGGATTGAAACGACATCCTTTTAATTTGTCTCTTCGAGCGGAGTCGAGAAGTAGTCAAATTAAAAACATATAGTGAAAAGCCCGCTCGAACGCCCAAAAAAATAAAATATTTCCGAATAAAAATAAAGAAACATGAGTGTTTTAGAAATGAAAGTTCCTTCTCCGGGAGAATCAATTACAGAAGTAGAAATAGCAACTTGGTTAGTTGAAGATGGTGATTATGTTGAAAAAGATCAACCTATTGCCGAAGTAGATTCTGACAAAGCAACGTTAGAATTGCCTGCGGAAGAAAGCGGAGTTATTACTTTAAAAGCAGAAGAAGGTGATGCTGTTGAGGTTGGAGCGGTTGTTTGTCTTATAGACATGAGTGCTGAAAAACCAGCAGGAGAATTGTCTACTGAAACAAAAAAAGAAGAAGCCCCGAAAAAGGAGGCTCCTAAAAAAGAAGAACCAAAAGTTGCAACGTATGCAACTGGTACTGCTTCACCTGCAGCTAAGAAAGTTTTAGCTGAGAAAGGAATCGATGCTGGTTCAGTAAAAGGAACAGGAAAAGATGGTCGTGTAACAAAAGATGATGCAGTAAATGCTGTGCCTTCTATGGGAACGCAACCAACAAATGGTTCTCGTGGTACAGAGCGTAAAAAAATGTCGATGTTACGTCGTAAAGTAGCACAACGTTTAGTTGCTGTAAAGAGCGAAACTGCAATGTTAACTACGTTTAACGAAGTGAACATGCAGCCAATTTTCGATTTACGTAAGCAGTATAAAGAAGATTTTAAAGCAAAACATGGTGTTGGATTAGGTTTTATGTCATTCTTTACTTTAGCAGTTGTTAGAGCTTTAGAAATGTACCCTGATGTAAACTCTATGATTGATGGAGATTATCAAATAAAAAATAACTTTCAAGATATTTCTATTGCAGTTTCTGGACCTAAAGGATTAATGGTTCCTGTAATTAGAAATGCTGAAGATTTATCTTTTAGAGGTGTTGAAAGCGAAGTAAAGCGTTTAGCTATACGTGCTCGTGATGGGCAAATAACTGTTGATGAAATGACAGGAGGAACATTTACAATTACCAATGGTGGTGTATTTGGATCTATGTTATCTACACCAATCTTAAACCCACCTCAAAGTGGAATTTTAGGAATGCACAATATCGTTAACCGTCCTATGGCTGTTAATGGAGAGGTAGTAATTCAGCCAATTATGTACGTTGCATTATCTTATGATCACAGAGTTATTGATGGTCGTGAGTCTGTAGGATTCTTAGTTGCCGTTAAAGAGGCGTTAGAAAATCCAGAAGAATTATTAATGGATAACAACATTAAGAAAGCATTAGAAATGTAGGTAACAATGTTGCCCTATAAATATTAAAATCCTATGCGAAAGCATGGGATTTTTTGCTTTTATAAATACCTAATATTAAGTATTTTTTGATAATAAAATTATTTTTATTTTTGAAATAATAAATAATGATAAAGTATTTATTATTTGACACAATTATCTTTGCTTAACATGAAAAAGAAAGTTTTAAATTTATCCCGAGCTGTTGCTTGGGATTTTTTTTGTTTGTAGCTATTAGCTGCTTTCCACTATATCTTTTTTCTGTTTGTCAAAGAGAAGTTGCTTTTTGTAAGGTGTGGCTTTTTTTTGACGTTATTTCGAGTTTAGAATGAATCAGAAAAAGGATGCCGTTTTAATCAAGGCTATACTTTTTTTTTTTAGCTTCCTTAAAACAGATATTTTTCCTTTTATTTAGTAGAGTTTAGTAAACTACTATTCTATTCCGAAAAAATGATTAAAAAATTACATTAACAGCTTAATGTAACGAACGTATTGCGATTTTAATGTTTTGTAAGGCCACATTAAAAGAATAAATCAATAATGAAACGTAGAGTTATAGATAAATTACTTTAAGTACTAAGATGGTTGACTAGTTGTTGCGAAATAAAACTAAAGCAATTAACAGAAGAGAAAGTAACTTTTATAGGGTTTTTATAGCACGAAAGAATACAAAAAAAGCCTCAAATAAAGATATAAATTGAGTATATAATAGATGATATTAACTAAGCAAGTATCTTATTTAGAGAAGCTAGTGGATAAATTAGCTAAATGAGAGAGGAATGAACATAGAAACTATAAAAATAGATATTAATACATAGTTAATAATTAGAAAAAAAGGGGGGAGTGGGGGGATTATAAGTAGGGAAATTTATAGGTTATTGCAAACCGTTTAAATGCCAATCATATTCTAAGAAGGTTACTTCAGCATCATCGTTTATCTTGATGGTAGAATATTTATTAATATAATTTATTAAAGTATTCTTTTCTGTAAAATCTTCTTTATACCACTCAAACATTTTTGAAACTTCAACTTTAGTTATTGTTATTTTATTTTTAGATGTATCATTTATAAAATTCTTCATTAACAACTCTAAAGTACTATTTAAGTTTTTAGCAGTAAAAGCATAATTAGGGAAAGTAGGACCCGATTTAGAGGCTGCATTTATACCAACATGAACTCTAGGGTCATTGTGCCATCTACGCAATATTTTGTGCTCTATATAATCTAAAGAGTAGGTTTCCTTACCAACAACAGCAAAAGGAATTTTCCAGGCATTTTTACCTTTTCTTTTTATATCAGTTATCTTTCTTAAAGGGTAACTATCTAATATTAATTTAATAGTATATGCATTGTATGCATTCATCCAGAAAGCTTTTGCTTTATTCTGAGACCAATTTCTACCAGGAATTTGATTTTCTAAATGGTTTAAGTAAATATCTAATAAAGCACGATTTTTTCTTAAACCCTTATAATCTACGTTCCCTTCAGTATCAACATACGTTTTTAGAAGCGCGTTAAACACATCGGTTTGTGAATAAGATTGAATGCTAATAAATAGCAATACAATCAATGTAATAGTTTTTTTCATTTTTTTTATAGTTTTTACATTTGTCTATTTTTGACGAATCATTTTATTAATCATTACAAAAAATAAATAATTTATTAAAAATAAAGGCCATTCAATATTGAACGACCTTTGTTTTATATGTGTGAATATAAGAGTTTTATAAATCAAAACCTATATTTACTCCTAATTTATTTGCGATTAACTTGTTAATTCGTGTCTTTACTTCTGGTATTTTTACACTTTCTAATACCGTATTAGCAAACGCATACATTAGTAATGCTTTCGCTTCTTTCTTCGGAATTCCACGTTGTTGCATGTAAAATAAAGCATCTTCGTCTAATTGGCCAATCGTACAACCGTGAGAACACTTTACATCATCAGCAAAAATCTCTAACTGAGGTTTTGCGTTTATTGTTGCTTTATCGCTTATTAGAATGTTGTTGTTTTGTTGATACGCATTTGTTTTCTGCGCTTCTTTTTCAACAACTACCTTTCCGTTAAAAACAGCTGTAGAGCGGTCACCATATATACCTTTGTAATCTTGATGAGACTCACAGTTTGGTTCGATATGATGTACCAATGTATGGTGATCTACATGTTGTTTTCCTTCAGTAATAGTAACTCCTTTTAAGATAGAATCGATATGCTCTCCTCTTTGATAAAAGTTTAAGTTATTACGGGTAATATTTCCTCCGAAAGAAAAAGTATGTACAGAAACAATACTATTTGATTTTTGCTCTATGTAAGAATTATCTACCAAAGAAGCATTTTCATCATCATTCTGAATCTTATAAATATCTACCGTTGCATCTTTTGCAGCATACACTTCTGTTACGGCATTTGTTAAAACCGAATTAGAAGTTAAACTCTGATGGCGCTCTATAATTTGAACATGTGCATTTTGCTCTGCAACAATTAAATTACGAGGTTGCGTCATGATAGCTTCCTCAGAACCTGTAGTAAAGTAGATAACCTGAATTGGCTTATCTACTTCTACATTCTTAGGAATGTTAATGTAAGCTCCCTCTTTTGCAAATGCAGTATTTAACGATGTTAAATTATCTTGCTTTGCAATTTTATTGAAGTAGTTTTCAATAACAGCTTTGTATTTTGGTTTTGTTAATGCAGATGACATTAAACAAACATCAATTTTATCATGTGTAGTTTCAGATAAGAAAGAACTATATTTCCCATCGATAAATACAATTTTATAAGTATCTATATCGTGGATGAAATATTTCTTAACATCTGCTAATTCTATAGCGTTTTCCGAAGTAGGAAAAATACTATAGTCTTGTTTCAATACAGCATTTAAAGAAGTGTATTTCCAAGCTTCTAATTTCTTAGTAGGAAAACCTAATTCTTCAAAATTCTGTAGCGCTTTTGTTCTAATATCGTGTATGTCCGAATTGATATCCACTCCATTTTCAAAAGCGACGTATGACGTGGTTAATTTATCTTTTAACTCCATTTTTCTTAAGAATTAACTTCTTCCTTAATCCAATCATATCCTTTTGCCTCTAACTCTAAAGCTAAAGAAGCATCACCCGATTTTACGATTTTACCATCGTATAATACATGTACAAAATCAGGAACAATATAATCTAATAAACGTTGGTAGTGTGTAATTACAACTACAGCATTGTCTTTAGATTTTAATTTGTTTACACCATTAGCAACAATACGTAATGCATCGATATCTAAACCAGAATCTGTTTCATCTAAAATAGCTAATTTTGGCTCTAGCATTGCCATTTGAAAAATCTCGTTACGTTTCTTTTCCCCACCAGAAAAACCTTCGTTTAAAGAACGAGATAAAAATTTACGGTCTATTTCTAATAATTCAGATTTCTCGCGAATCATTTTTAACATGTCTTTTGCAGGCATGTCTTCTAAACCTTTAGCTTTACGATTTTCGTTAATTGCTGTTTTAATAAAGTTAGTAACCGAAACACCAGGAATTTCTACAGGGTACTGAAAAGATAAAAATACACCATTGTGCGCTCTTTCATCAGGGCCTAATTCGCTAATATCTTCGTTATTTAATTCTATAGAACCGTTTGTAACTTCGTATTCTTCTTTTCCCGCAATTACGTTGGCTAACGTACTTTTACCAGCACCATTTGGCCCCATTATAGCGTGAATTTCACCTGCTTTAACTTCTAAATTCAATCCTTTTAAAATTGATTTATCTTCTATGTTAGCGTGTAAGTTTTCTATTTTTAACATTACTAGTTACTTTTTTAATAGATTTTGTAATTTCTTGAAAGCTTTTGGCGAATGTTGAATGATCACCTCAGCATTTTTTTCTTTAGCGAAAGCTTCAAATTTTTGCATGCTTTCTAAAGTTTGCTCAACATTATAGTTGAATGAAGGAACACCTTTACTGGCTCTGTTCTCTTCAAAATGATATAAGTCACCCGTTAATAAAACTGGCTTTTCAATACCTGATACTTTTACATATAAAGCTTGATGGCCAACTGTATGACCTGGCATATATTTTATAACAACAGTACTGTCGCCAAAAACATCGTAATCACCATTTAATTTTTTAACATTTTTTAATGCTGCTACCGCAGGATTTTTCTGTTTTAAAGAATCTCCAGCAACTGAATTATATTCGTTTTCTTGTATTAGCCATGTAGCATCTTTCATGTAGTTTGCATGCCCAGTATGATCGAAATGAGAATGAGACATTGCAAAATATTTAAAATCTTTAATTTTAAAACCAATTGTTGCTAATTGATTTGCTAATGAGTCTGCTCTTTGTACTGTAAATGTTCCGTCACCAGGAGTTACTGGTTTTGGTAAAACTAAGTTTTCTGGTAGACCCGCATCCCACATTAAATTTCCTTTCGGGTGTGAAATAACATAATAAGCATCAGTAAATTGTTTTGTTTGTCCTGTATACGTTGTGTCTTGAGAAAAAACCTCTAATTTATTGACTAATATAGATCCACCATTTAAAACATATAGTTTCACAGTAGCTTCTTCAGTAGCTAATTTATCAGCATTTTCTTTTTTATCAGTGTTTTTACAACTAATAGCTGTAATTGCGATAAGTGCAAGTAAAAATATTTTTTTCATCATTTTATGATTTAAATTATCCAACACTTCCTTCTAAACTAATTTCCAATAGTTTTTGTGCTTCTACAGCAAATTCCATTGGTAACTTATTTAATACTTCTTTACTAAAACCATTAACAATTAACGCAATTGCTTTTTCAGTATCAATACCACGTTGGTTACAGTAAAATAATTGGTCTTCACCAATTTTACTCGTTGTAGCTTCGTGTTCTATTTGTGCTGATTTGTTTTTAGTTTCGATGTATGGAAACGTGTGTGCGCCACATTCGTTACCCATTAATAAAGAATCACACTGAGAGAAGTTACGAGCGTTTTCTGCACGTGGCCCTATATGAACCAATCCTCTGTATGAATTTTGTGATTTACCTGCAGAGATTCCTTTCGAAATAATAGTCGACTTGGTGTTTTTACCTAAGTGAATCATTTTCGTTCCGGTATCAGCTTGCTGATAATTATTAGTTACAGCAATCGAATAAAATTCTCCAACAGAGTTGTTTCCTTTTAAAATACAACTTGGGTATTTCCAAGTAACTGCCGATCCTGTTTCAACTTGTGTCCAAGAAACTTTTGCGTTGGTTTCGCAAATAGCTCTTTTGGTTACGAAGTTATAAACACCACCTTTACCTTCTTTGTTTCCAGGATACCAGTTTTGTACTGTTGAATACTTAATTTCTGAATCATCTAACGCAATTAATTCAACAACTGCGGCATGTAATTGATTTTCATCTCTACTTGGTGCAGTACAGCCTTCTAAATAAGAAACATAACTACCTTTGTCAGCAACTACTAAAGTTCTTTCAAACTGACCAGTTCCTCCTTCATTAATTCTGAAGTAAGTAGATAATTCCATCGGGCAACGAACGCCTTCCGGTATGTAACAGAAAGATCCATCAGAAAAAACTGCTGAATTTAATGCGGCATAAAAATTATCGGTAGTAGGAACTACAGTTCCTAAATGTTTTCTTACTAATTCAGGATGTTCTTGAATAGCTTCAGAAATAGGCATAAAAATAATACCTTTTTTACCTAATGTTTCTTTAAAAGTTGTAGCAACAGAAACTGAATCCATTACAATATCAACAGCAACATTGGCTAGTTTTTTTTGCTCATCTAAAGAAATACCTAAACGCTTAAAAGTATCTAATAATTCCGGATCAACTTCATCTAAACTATTTAATTTTGGCTTTTCTTTCGGTGCAGAATAGTAAGCAATATCTTGAAAATTTGGTTTTTCGTAATGAACATTTGCCCATTCTGGTTCTTCCATTGTTAGCCAAACTCTAAATGCTTCTAAACGCCATTCGGTCATCCATTCTGGTTCATTTTTCTTTTTAGAAATTGCACGAACTACATCTTCATTCAGTCCTTTAGGAAAGGTTTCGCTTTCTATTTCAGTATAAAAACCATATTCATATTCTTTGGTTTTTAACTCTTCTCTTAAATCATCTTCTGTATACTTGCTCATAATTGAGTTGTAATATTATAGTGAAAAACTTTCGCCACATCCACAGGTACGGTTTGCATTCGGATTGTTAAATACAAATCCTTTTCCGTTTAAACCTCCAGAGTATTCTAATGTAGTTCCTACTAAGTATAAAAAACTTTTTTTATCAACAACGATTTTAACGTTGTTCTCTTCGAAAATTTTATCGTTTTCTTGTGTGCTTTTGTCAAAAGTTAGGTCGTAAGATAAACCTGAACAACCTCCGCTTTTTACACCAACACGCACAAAATCTACTGTAGCATCAAAACCATCATCTGTCATTAACTCGATAACTTTCTTTTTTGCTATATCTGAAACTTTTATCATTACTTAAGTGGATTAACTCTAAATAGTTTGCAAATATACAATATAAGTATCAGTTAAATACATAACTCGTCATTGTGTTTTTTGATGGGTTTATTTGATTTTCTGATTATTCTTGAAAATTTAAATTATTAACAAAATCATTATCAGATAAGGAAAGTAAAAAAGCTTTTAAGTCAGATTTGTCGTTGTCAGAAAGATTAACGCCACCTTCATTTACTTTTTTCATTAAAGGGTCAATCGTTGAAGAAGATTGTAAACCTGTTGAATAATGATTGATAACTTCATCTAAAGTAGCAAAACGACCGTCATGCATGTAAGGTGCAGTAAATTTTAAGTTACGAAGTGATGGTGATTTAAATTTACCATTATCATTTGGGTCGCCAGTAACTTTACCTAATCCAATATCAGATAAAACAGCATCCAGGCCGTTGTTGTGAAATTTATTATCGGTCCAAAGTGGATTGTTATTACTTCCGTGACAATGAAAACAATCGCCACGGGCTTCATCCATAAAAACATCAAATCCGTTTTGTTCTTGTGGAGTTAATGTTGTTTTTCCGAGTAAAAATTGATCGAATTTAGAGTTTCCAGAAATAAGTGTTCTTTCGAATTGAGCGATTGCTTTGGTAATTAAAATAGAGTCTATTTTTGTGTTTCCGAAAGCTTGTTGAAATAATGTTGGGTATTCTGGGTTGTTTTTAATGCGTTCAGCAACATTCGTCCATTTGCTGTGCATTTCTATCGGATTTCGAACAGGCTCTAACGCTTGTCGCTCTAAACTAAGTTCTTTCCCGTCCCAAGTAAAACGTTCATCGAAATTCCACGCTAAATTAAATAAAGGCATTGAGTTTCTCTTGCCAAGTAATCCATCTACACCTTCGCTAAATTGCGTGTTATCTGTAAAGGCTTTTGCAGGATTGTGACATGTAGCACATGATTGTGTATTATTTTTTGATAATATTTTATCGAAAAATAGTTTTTTACCTAAAGCAATTCCTTCTTCGGTTAACGGATTGTTTGTGGGTATTACTGGTGCAATTATTTTTTGTAGAAATAATTCAGGGATTTCTAAATTTACTGGTACAGGAGTATATATATCATTTTCTTCTTTTGATGAGCAACTCATTAAAAGAAATAGTAATAAAATGGATATACCTTTTTTCATTGTCTCGTCCTTATTGTGAGATTTTTCCTAAACTAAAAACACCGCTTTTACCGTTTGCAGACATTTCCTTTTGAGCATCAAAATCCATCATTAAGTTGGTGTTTTTTTCGTTTAAATCCCAGTCATTAGGGTTTTTAAACCATTCAGCAATATTCATTTTAACCTCTATGTTAGCATCACTTTTAATGTTTACGTTACCTAAACTTACAACAAAAGAAGTATCTTCTGGTGTTGATGTTGTTGTGTCGTAAGCTCTAATTACATGAAAGTTATAAGGATTTTCATTAGGAACATCATCTTTGTATTTTCCATCTAGTTGCATAAAATGATAACCACCACCTAACATCATCGGAACATTCCAAGAAGCCGTATTTAAATCGGCATACGTCCCGTCTATATTATCATCATTATTAAAACCAAAAGTGATGGCTAAATTATAATTCCCTTCAGTTATTTTTAATGACGGACTAAATACTAAGCTTTCTTGATCGCTTAAGTCAATTAATTTATAACCTTCAGAAACAGTAGCTTTATCGGCTGCATCTGTTAAAGTGATTTTTGATACTAAATAACGTAATTTATCAATAGTAAGTTTAGTTCCTAATTTATTGGTGAGTTCTGTGTTGCTTAAATCTGATTTTTGAAAAGAATCACCATCCCAATTTTGGGTAAAATTGATTTTCACACTAACTTCTTTAATTAACTCATCGTTGTCTGAACTACATGAGAAAAATAATATGCTTAAGAAAAGGACTATATATTGCTTCATTTTTATTTTAATTTGATTATCAACAGGTCTGAAAAACCTTTATTTGTTGTTATGTCTTGATTGTTGCTGCTGCTTTCGCCTACGGCGATAATATTTCCGTTTGTTAATTCTATTGCATCGTAACAAAAATCTATTTCGGTACCGCCAATAGTTTTTTGCCATTGTTGATTTCCGTTTGCATCAATTTTAAGAATTAAAGCATCATTTTGCCCTTTGTTGGTAAATTCGTTATCAGCACTTCTTGAGCTCCCTGAAATAAGAAAACCACCATCGATGGTTTTACGAATAGAACGGCCAACATCAAAGCTAGCACCACCGTAATTTTTTTGCCAAATTAAATCACCATCCGAAGTTATTTTTATGGCCCATAAATCTGCTCCTCCATTATTTTGTGTTACATCTTTGGTAGCGCTACGGGTGTCTCCAATAATTATAAAATTACCATCATCGGTTGTTGTAATTGCTCTGGCTTCATCAATTTCATCACCGCCAAATGATTTCTCCCAAAGTAAGGTTCCTGTTTTATCAATTTTTATAATCCAAAAATCATAACCACCCTTGTTATTTGTAATGTCAACATCATCACTATCAGAAGAACCAACCATTAAATAACCGTCAGAAGTTTCAATTATGTCGTAACAAGTATCTGTATTTGTGCCACCAAAATATTTACGCCATTCAATTGTACCGTTAGCAGCTAGTTTTATTCCCCAATAATCGCCACCAGCATGTTTTGCGGCTGTTTTTGCGTTTCCTAAACCTCCGGATGCTGTTACGTCTAATATACTTGCAATAAAATAGCCATTGTCTGAGGTTTGAATTAAGCTAAAACCTTGGTCTGTACCAGAAAATCCTGTGCTTGTTTTCCAAATAATATTCCCTGTTGTGTCTAGCTTCAAAACCCAAATATCTTCAAATCCTTGGTTAGAATTTAAATCTCCGTCATCACTTTTACTGTAGCCAATAACGGCAAAACCATTATCTTTGGTTTGAATAATTTTGTATGCTTTCTCGTCGTTTGAACCTCCGTATGTTTTTTGCCATTGTAATTCATCATTTTCATTGAATTTTAAAAGCCAATAATCATATTGAACAGTTGTTTTTGTTGTGATAATATCTCCATCGATACTTTGTGTGAAGCCTAAAACAATATAACCACCATCAGAAGTTTCAACAATACTTCTTCCACTTTCATTTTTTGTGCCACCGTAAGTTTTAACAAAATCAACTTGTATTGTTTTTGCAGGCAATTGTAGGTTCGTATCATTACTACAACCATACATCAGTATAAGTAATAAGAAGAAGATTTTTTTAGGCATTTACTGTTTTTTTATGATGAATAAGCCTTTGTTAATGTCACTTACTACTATTTTACCACTACTAAAATAAGGGTATACATTCCAAACACCATTAAAATTAGCGCCGTTATTACTTGGGTAAGTATCGAAAAAACCAGTCTCTGTGATGGTTTTACTTTCTATGCTAGAAATATCGATAAAACGTACACCTGCGGTATAATTGGCTAAGTAAAAAGTATTGTCTTTTACATATCCGTTATGATCTATTGCAGCAGTTGGACCTAAGTAAGTAAAATGTTCTTTAGGGTTTTCTAAATCCGTAAAATCGAAAATAATATTTCTTGTTTTGTTTCCAAAGCGTTGTTCATCTAATTCGTCACCTAAAATAAAATATTTTGTATCTTCAGTAAACCAACCTTGATGTGTGTAACCAACATTTGCGTATGATATTCTAGAAATATTTACAGGGTTTGCTTTATCGCTAATGTCAACAATTACAACTTCATTTTCGTTACTTCCTATTAAAATTTCCTTACCAATATATCTAGCGTCGGGACCATTGTAGTTTATTACCTGTGCATCGTGACTGTAATTATCGGTTCCCCATCCGCCTTCGCTTTTAGGATTTTTAGGATCTTGTATGTTGATAAATAAAGGACCACCTTTATATGTTCCTGTTTTACTTGTTCCTACAGGGTAGGCGTAACCAGAATCTTCATTGATAACGATGTTATGTGCACTACCAAATTCAGTAAAGTGTGTATCTGCAGTGAAATTAACAGGAGGGTTTGCAACATTTCTTAGTTTTGTTAAGTCAAAAACTTGCATTCCGTGGTTGCTAGCTTCACTTACAATAAAAGCATGGTCTTTGTATACTTTTATATCGTGCCAAGAACTACTAACTGTTGCTGTAGGTAATTTACCTAAATATACAGGGTTATTAGTGTCTGTTATATCAATAAAAACAGTTCCGTTTTCTACGCCCATTATTGCGTATTCATTATTGTTTGTAGGATCTGTCCATCCCCAAGAATCATTACCTTCTGTAGCTCCAAAAGTACTGAGAGGTATGTTTAAAAGTAGATCGTAATTATTACAAGGATATATTCCTGCCATACCAGATACACAAGGTATTTTGTTTCCCATAGGAGTTTCGTCGCATACATCGCCTATTCCGTCATTATCTGTATCAAGCTGATCGGGGTTTTTAAGCAAAGGACAGTTGTCTACATCGTCATTAATACCATCGTTATCATCATCATCGTCACAAATATCCCCAGTTCCGTCACCATCTGTATCAAGTTGATCGGAGTTAGCGGTATTTGGGCAATTATCCATTGAGTTAACCACTCCATCCTCGTCATCATCATTATCACAAGCATCGCCTTTTCCATCACCATCTGTGTCTTTTTGGTCAGGATTAGATGTTAACGGGCAATTATCCACGTCGTCTTTTATTCCGTCATCATCATCATCATCATCACACACATCTCCTATTCCGTCACCATCTGTATCTAATTGATTTTGATTTGGGGCGTCTGGGCAATTATCTGAAGAGTTAACTATTTTATCGTCATCTTTATCATTGTTAATATTCTCACTTGAAGTACAAGAAAATAATAGTAATAAAAAAGAGAATAAAAGAACAGGTTTAATCTTATTAATCATAATATTTTATTTTTAAAAAGGGTAAAGTTAAAGAATAACTATATATAAAACAGTTATAAATAGTTAAACCCTATTTTAATTTAAAAATTGTTTGGTTTTGTTTAAAAACTATGTTTAGTACCTTTGCAAAATGTTAGAAGATAAAAACCAAGGAAGAACATCGTTAGCTGAACTAGGAGAGTTTGGATTAATAAACCATTTAACGGAACATTTTAAGATATACAATTCATCAACTCAAAAAGGAATTGGTGATGATGCCGCAGTTATAAGTTCGTCAGATAACGAACTATTAATAACGACTGATTTGTTAATAGAAGGTGTACATTTCGATTTAAGTTATATGCCTTTAAAACATTTAGGTTACAAAGCTGTAATGGTAAATTTATCAGATGTATATGCTATGAATGGTGTTGCAGAGCAAATTACCGTATCAATAGCTGTTTCTAATCGCTTTCCGTTAGAAGCATTAGAAGAATTATATGCAGGTGTGCAGTTAGCTTGCGATACTTATAAAGTAGATTTAATTGGAGGAGATACAACATCATCAACTAAAGGAATGTTAATTTCTGTTACAGCAATAGGATCTGCAAAAAAAGAGGATATTGTTTATAGAAACGGTGCAAAAGCAACGGATTTAATAGTTGTGTCTGGAGATTTAGGAGCTGCATACTTAGGATTACAAATTTTAGAAAGAGAAAAACAAGTATTTCAGGTAGATCCGAAAAATCAACCAGATTTAGATAATTACACCTATTTAATCGAGCGTCAATTAAAACCAGAAGCACGAAAAGATATTTCTGAATTATTAAAAGAACTAGGCGTAAAACCAACAGCAATGATTGATATTTCTGATGGATTGTCATCTGAAGTAATGCATATCTGTTCGCAAAGTAAATTAGGTTGCAAAATTTATGAAGAAAAATTACCGCTAGATCCGCAGGTTATTTCTACATCCGAAGAATTTAATATGGATAGTACCATGATTGCTTTAAGCGGAGGAGAGGATTATGAATTACTATTTACAGTGCCACTTGCTGATTTTGATAAGATAAAGGCGAATCCTAATTTATCAATTATTGGTCATATGGTTGAAGAGAATCAAGGTGTGAATTTGGTAACTAGAGCCGATCAAGAAATAGCATTAAAAGCACAAGGTTGGAATTCATTTGAAGAATAAGTTTTATAATTAATATTATATAAAGATCATGCTTCATTGAAGTATGATCTTTTTTTTATGAATAAAAAATAATGCTTATAGTAAAGTTAAAATCATATAATATTGTATATTGGTAAACAGAAAGTGAATTTATTAATTAACAAAAAAATCAAAAAAGAATGGGAATTTTTTCATTTATTAAAAATGCTGGAGCCAAAGTATTTGGTATCGGAAAAACAACTGAAGAGGAAGCTACTGAAAAATCTGCTAAACTTATAGATGCAGTAAATAAATTAGAGTTTTCTGTAGAGAATTTATCAATAGATATTGAAGATGATAAAGCAACAGTTTCAGGTGAAGCTTCAGATTTAGCAACTAAAGAAAAAGTTGTTTTAGTTGTGGGTAATACAAACGGTATTGCTTCTGTAGAAGATAATATGACTGTTGCTGAGGTTGAAGAAATAGAAGCTGCAGTTATGGCACAATTTCATACAGTAGTAAGCGGTGATACTTTAGGTAAAATTGCAAAAGAATTTTATGGTGATGCAATGAAGTATCCTGTAATTTTTGAGGCTAACAAGCCAATGTTATCACATCCTGATAAAATTTATCCAGGACAAGTGTTAAGAGTACCACCTTTAATGGATTAATCATAACAGATTATTACAATCAAAGTATATAGCACTGCATTTGCAGTGCTTTTTTATGAGTAAAATTTAACAGTATTTATTTATGTGTTTTAAACACTTATTTAGTTAAAAAGAAAACATAATATTTTTCATCTTTGTATTTTAAATTTAAAAGTAAAAAATGAATCAAAGAACGCTAGCATTAATAGCAACATCGATAGCTACACTTATTTATGGTGTTACATTTACAGTGGCAAAAGAGGTAATGCCATTATATATAAAGCCATCTGGTTTTATCTTAATTCGTGTAGGATGTGCAGCTATGGTTTTTTGGTTATTAGGTGTTTTTGTAAAAGCAAAGCCCATAGAAAAATCAGATTATAAGAATATTATAATTGCTGCTTTTTTTGGAGTAGGGCTTAATATGCTTACTTTTTTTAAAGGGCTTAGTTATACAACGCCAATTAGTGCTTCTGTAATGATGGTAACATCTCCTATTTTGGTTTTGATATTTGCAAGTATACTCTTAAAAGAAAAGTTGATTTTAAGAAAGATAGTAGGAGTAATTATTGGGCTAATAGGAGCCGTAGTCTTAATAGCTTATGGGAGTTCGCCTAATGTAGACGCTAAAAATATGATGTTAGGTAATTTTTTGGTGTTTATCAACGCTGCTTCTTACGGAATGTACTTAGTAAAAGCAAAGAAGTTAATAGAGAAATACAATCCGATAGTATTTGTAAAGTGGTTGTATTTGTTTGGTTTGCTTTTCGTAATTCCTTTTGGTTTTTCAGAACTAACTGAAGTTCAGTGGCACTTAATGCCAACCTCCATTTATTTAAAAGTTGGTTTTGTTGTATTGTTTACAACCTGTATAACATATCTTTTTAATTTATTTGCATTGTCTAAATTAAAGCCAACAACAGTAAGTGTTTTTATTTATTTACAGCCAGTTATTGCATCAATTTATGCTTTAATTGTAGGTAGCGATAGTTTAAATATGGTAAAAATTGCAGCAACACTTCTTATCTTTTTAGGTGTCTTTTTGGTAACCAAACAAGTAGCAGCTAAAAATAAATAAATGTATCTTTGCCCTTTCTTTTTAAATTGACAATATGATACAGTCTATGACGGGTTATGGAAAATCCGTATTACATTTACCTTCTAAAAAAGTAACCATTGAAATTAAGTCTCTTAATAGTAAGAATTTAGACTTAAATACAAGAATGCCATCTTATTATAAAGAAAAAGAATTAGCTGTTCGTAAGAAACTAGCTAGTAGCTTGGTAAGAGGTAAAATAGATTTTTCTATCTATGTCGAAACAACAGCAGAAGTAACTTCAACAAAAGTAAATAAAGCAGTTGTTGAAAATTATGTAGCCCAGTTAAGAAATGCAATGATTATTGATGCTACAGATGATATTGAGTTGTTGAAAATGGCAATAAAAATGCCAGATGCTTTAAAAACTGAGCGTGAAGAGTTAGATGAAAATGAATGGAGTCAAATTGATACTCATATTGATGAAGCTTTAAAAGAAATTATAGCTTACAGAACAGATGAAGCTAAATCTTTAGAAGACGATTTTAAATTAAGAATAGCAAATATTGAAGTTGCTTTAGAAGAAGTTAAAAAGTTAGACGGAGAAAGAATAGAAAACGTAAAGGAACGTTTACAAAAAGCTTTAACAGAATTAAAGGTTGAAATTGACGAAAATCGTTTCGAGCAAGAGCTTATTTACTACTTAGAAAAGTTAGATATAAACGAAGAAAAAGTTCGTTTAGGAAATCATTTAGTATATTTCTTAGAGCAATTAGATACTGCCGATTCTAACGGAAAAAAATTAGGGTTTATTGTGCAGGAAATAGGTAGAGAAGTAAATACCATGGGATCTAAAGCTAACTTTGCCGTGATGCAAAAAATAGTGATCCAAATGAAAGACGAACTAGAAAAAATAAAAGAACAAATTTTAAACGTTTTATAAAATGTCTAAAGATTTTAAAGGAAAATTATTTGTGTTTTCAGCACCTTCAGGATCAGGGAAAACAACAATTGTTCGTCATTTATTAAAACAAGAAAAATTTAATTTAGAATTTTCTATATCAGCAACATCAAGAGAAGCAAGAGGCTTTGAAGTTGATGGTGAAGATTACTATTTTATATCTACAAGAGATTTTAAAGATAAAATCAAAGCAGATGAGTTTTTAGAGTGGGAAGAAGTATATCGTGATAACTTCTACGGAACTTTAAAAACAGAAGTAGAACGTATTTGGGCTTTAAATAAACACGTTATTTTTGACATTGATGTAGTTGGCGGTTTACGTATAAAGCACAAGTTTCCAGAAGAAACATTAGCTGTTTTTGTAAAACCACCTAGTGTTGACGAGCTTAAAATTCGCTTAAAGAAAAGAAGTACCGAGAGTGAGGATAAAATTAACATGCGTATTGCTAAAGCATCAGTAGAGCTGGCAACAGCGCCTCAGTTTGATAAAATTATAAAAAATTACGAATTAGAAGTCGCTTTAAAAGAAGCTGAAGTTTTGATGAGTGATTTTTTAGAATTAAGTTAAACGACTTTTCAATAAAAAAACGTTTTAAAAAGGTATGAAAAATATCGGATTGTATTTCGGAACTTTTAATCCTGTTCATATAGGGCACTTGATTATTGCAAATCATATGGTTGAAAACTCGGATTTAGATGAAATATGGATGATTGTTACACCTCACAATCCGTTTAAAAAGAAAAGCTCTTTGTTAGATAATCATCATCGGTTAGAAATGGTGTATTTAGCAACGAAAGAATATCCGAAGATTAAACCATCAGATATTGAGTTTAATTTACCACAACCTAATTATACTATAAATACATTAGCGCATATTTCAGAAAAATACCCAGATTATAATTTTAATTTAATTATGGGTGAAGACAATTTAAAAAGTTTTCATAAATGGCGAAATTTCGAAGCTATTTTAGAAGATTATAATATTTATGTATATCCGCGAATTTCAGAAGGAATTGTTGATAATCAATTTAAAGAGCACGCTAAAATTAATAGAGTAGCTGCGCCAATTGTACAAATATCATCTACCATGATTCGTAACGGAGTGAAAAATCAAAAAAACATACAACCATTGTTGTCTGCAAATGTTTGGACTTATATTGATGAGATGAATTTCTATAAAAAATAGTTTCGAAATTTTTTCGTTGTATATTTGAATCTCAAATTAGTATTAAGGTGGCTAAAATTCAAAAAAAGCGAAAGCTTAAACAAAAACTTATTGATAAATACCGATTGGTAATTTTAAATGAAAATACTTTTCAAGAAAAGTTTTCATTAAAACTATCACGGTTAAATGTATTTGTTTTTGGAAGTTTATTTTCTGTATTACTTATTGTCTTAACCTCACTATTAATAGCTTTTACAGGTTTACGAGAATACATACCAGGTTATTCATCTACAACACTAAAAAAGAAAGCAACACGATTAATATATCAAGCAGATTCTTTAAAAACAAGATTGGCAATTATAGAGCGTTATACAGAAGCATTAAGACCCGTTTTAACAGGTGAAATAGCTCCTGAAAAAATAGATTCTATAAAAACTGAATCACAAAATATTGTGATTGATGAAAGTAAGTTAGAAGCTACAAAACAAGATTCCTTGTTTAGAGCAAAAGTAGATGGTAAAGATCGATTTCCATTATTAGCAGGTGGTGCAGGAAGAGCTAAAGTTGTGTTTTTCTCACCTTTAACAGGTAGTATTTCACAGAACTTTAGCATGGATGATAAACATTATGCTATTGATATTGTTGCGCAAACAGGGATTCCTGTAAAGGCAATTGCTGACGGAACCGTAATTTTAGCAGAATGGACAGCCGAAACAGGCTATGTAATAACCATACAACATCCTAATAATTTTATATCAGTATACAAGCATAACGGAACATTGTTAAAGCAACAAGGTGATATTGTAGAATCAGGAGAGGCAATTGCAAGTGTTGGTTCTACAGGAGAGTTAACGACAGGTCCGCATTTGCACTTCGAATTATGGAACAACGGGTTTCCTGTTGATCCAACAGATTATGTAGATTTTCAATAGTAAAAATAGAGGAGGTTAAGCGATTATTTTTAATGTAGATAATTGAATTTATTGAATATAAAATATTAAAGAATTAAGATGAGTATCAAATCTATCCTAGCAATTCCTTTTGCAAAACAAGTACGAAAGCAAGTTTATAAATGGGCCAATAAACCTCATGAAACGCAAGAAAAAGTTTTTCAGTACTTAGTAACTGAAGGTTGTAAGACTGCTTTTGGTCAAGATCACGATTTTATTTCTATCAATAATTATGAGGATTTTAAAAAACGTGTTCCCGTAAACGACTACGAAGGTTTGCGTAGCTATGTAGATAGAATGGTTGCAGGAGAAGAAAATGTATTATGGAAAGGAAAACCGCTGTATTTTGCTAAAACTTCAGGAACAACATCTGGTGCTAAATACATCCCTATTACAAAAGAATCTATGCCAACACATATTACAGCGGCACGAAATGCTTTGTTGTTTTATGCGGCAGAAAAAAACGATGCTAGTTTTGTAAACGGAAAGATGATTTTCTTACAAGGAAGTCCGGTTTTAGAAGATATGAACGGTATAAAATTGGGTCGCTTAAGCGGAATTGCAGCGCATTATGTACCTAATTATTTATTAAAAAACCGCCTGCCAAGTTGGGAAACTAATTGTATTGAAGATTGGGATACGAAGGTTGATAAAGTCGTTGAAGAAACAATAAATGAAGACATGTCTGTAATTAGCGGAATTCCGTCTTGGGTACAAATGTATTTTGAGAAATTAATTGATAAAACAGGAAAAACGATTTCAGAGTTGTTTCCGAATTTTAATTTCTTCGTATATGGAGGTGTAAACTTCGAACCTTATAAGAATAAATTTGAAGCTTTAATCGGAAAAAAAATCGATTATATAGAGCTTTATCCAGCATCCGAAGGGTTTATAGCTTACCAAGATTCACAAACAGAAAAAGGAATGTTATTACAATTAAACTCGGGTATTTTTTACGAGTTTATTCCTGCAACTGAGTTTTTTGATGAAAATCCAACACGTATTTCTTTAAAGGATGTAAAATTAGGGGTGAATTATGCAATTATTTTAAACACTTCTGCAGGTCTTTGGGGATATAATATTGGCGATACTGTTGAGTTTACCTCGTTAAAACCGTATAGAATTAAAGTGACCGGTCGTATAAAGCATTTTATTTCTGCCTTTGGCGAACATGTAATTGGTAAAGAAGTAGAAAAAGCATTAAATGATGCAATTGTAGGAACTAATGTAAATATAAGTGAGTTTACAGTAGCACCCCAAGTAAATCCTGAAAGCGGATTACCATATCACGAATGGTTTATAGAGTTTGAAAATGAACCTGATAATTTAGAAGAATTATCAGCAAAAATCGATGCCTCTATGCAAAGCCAAAATGTATATTATTTCGATTTAATTTCAGGAAAAATTTTACAACCACTAATTATTAGAAGAGTGAAAAAAGGCGGGTTTCATGAATACATGAAATCGATAGGTAAATTTGGCGGACAAAATAAAATTCCGCAATTATCAGACAATCGTAAAATTGCTGATTTATTACAAAATTTCTTAGTGTAAATCGTCACAGTATTTTAATAACGTCATTGCGAAAGAAGTGAGGCAATCTATCTGAGGCTAGTTCTATTTTATTAAGAGATTACTTC
Source organism: Tenacibaculum sp. M1.3A (assembly GCF_057732375.1). Lineage (NCBI taxonomy): Bacteria > Pseudomonadati > Bacteroidota > Flavobacteriia > Flavobacteriales > Flavobacteriaceae > Tenacibaculum > Tenacibaculum sp. M1.3A. The sequence goes on from NZ_JBYJEF010000002.1 coordinate 238,864, forward strand.
GTCGTTTCTCCTCGTAATGACGAGTGTGTTTTGTCATTGCGAGGAACGAAGCAATCTATTCAGGGTTAGTTCTAATTCTACCAAGAGATTACTTTGTCGTTTCTCCTCGTAATGACGAGTGTGTTTTGTCATTTCTAGGCATGAAGCAATCTACCCAAGGCTAGTTCAATGTTATTAAGAGATTACTTCCTCGTACCTTCTCGTAATAACGTTCTACTCGTCATTGCGAACGCAGTGAAGCAATCTGTTTAAAGTTAGTTTTTTCCTTCTAATGAAACTATATATAATTTCATGAAAATTTTTCTTTAGAAAAAGTTATTTTTTGTTGTAAATTGAAACCCTAACCAAACAAAAAATAAAATGAGTGTAACAACTAACGGAGTAACATTAACGTTAAAGAAATTCGAGAAATTTGTAACTAATATTCCAGCTGCGAGTAAACCAACTGGGCCCTTAGTAAATATGTCAGGAGCGGAAGGTAGTAATGATGCACCTTATACGGTAACTGTTTTAGCATACTTGCCAGACAATACTTTAAACCCAGTAGAGAATACAAGTGGTTTACAGTTACAAGGAAATGAAATTTATTTAAATTATTATGGTATTAATCCAGTAAAGGTTTTAAATAAAAAAGGAGGGTTTGATACTGTACAAGGGAGAGAATTTCGTGTAGAGTTTAACTGTGATGAAGTGGTAGGTAATTTTGATTTGTACTATGTTCAATTTACATACAAAGTAGAACAAGGTGCTTCTGCAGATGTTATTTGGGTTAGAGATGAAGATGAAGACCCAAGAACTGATAGAGGAACTGTAACAGCACCTGCAGAGATACCTCCGACTTTGTAATATGTTCATGAGGAAAATAATTATTATATTATTGTTTTTTTTGACTTCCTTTTCTTTTTCTCAACAAAAAGGAAAGAAAGTCAATTCTATTTACCAAAAAGGAGAACAGATTTGTGATAAATATAAAATGAATCTTTTCTGTAAGGCTTTCTTTTTTTTTAAGAAAAAACAATACGATTCTTGCTACATTTATTCTAATAAAGCTTTGTTAGAACCTATAAATAATAGAGAAAAAGATTATTTACATTATATTTCTGGTTATAGTTCTTATAAAAAAAGACTTTACGACAAAGCACTTTATGATTTTTCATTAATCTCAAATAATGAGGATTATGAATTTAAAAAAACATCCATAAAAGGTACTGTTTTTTTAAATCAAAAAAAATATGATAAGGCTATTTTAAATTTTAACAGATGGATAAGAATAGACACAATTGAAAAGAGCCCTAATAGAAAGTTCATATATCATAATTTAGGATTATGTTATTTACATAAAAAAAAGTTTAAAAAAGCCAAATATTTTTTTGACAAAGAGCTTTCTCTAATTATGGAAAATGATACGTCTTCTGTAATTAGGGTTAAAATGGATTTAGCGAATGTATATTATAATCAATATTTAGATAGTGAAGCTATTTCTTTATATAAAGAAGCATATGATTTAGCACGGTTGCATTCTGAGATTGAGTTAAAACAACTTACAACTGAAAACATGGCAGTTGTAGAAGAAAATAGAAAACATTATAAAGAAAGTGTTGCCTATTATAAGGAGCATGATAGATGGAAAGATTCTATTTGGAATAGAGATCGTATTTGGCAACTTACAGAGAAAGATAAAAAAATAGCAGTAGCACAAAAACAGCAAGAAATAGCTGTACAAAACGAGCAAATAAAGCGTCAAAAAGTAGTTCAAAAAGGGTTGCTTTTCGGTGCTTCTGGTTTATTGGTCTTTTTAGGTGGTTTGGCTTTTTTTTATAAAAAACTGCAAAGTAAAAATAAGTTAATTACAGAGCAAAAAGAGGCTTTAAATGTAGCGAACAAAACAAAAGATTATTTGTTTTCTGTGGTGTCGCACGATTTACGTTCACCTATAAATAGTATAAAAAGGCAGCATAAAAAATTAGCAAAACACATTGCTAATAACGATTTACCAGCGATTAAAGAAGCTACGAAATCGGCTATTGCAGTTACCGAAAGTACAAGTCACTTACTAAACAATGTATTACATTGGTCGTTAGAGCAAAGTAATATGTTAAATTTCTCTGAAGAAGAACATGTATTGCAGCCTGTTATAGAGCATGTGTTATTCGATTATGAAGATTTAGCAGAAGCGAAAGATATTTCAATTTCTAGTAATTTAGAAAGTGAGATTGTTGTGTTAACAGACATAGAATCTTTAAAAATTGTAATTAGAAACTTAATTGATAATTCAATAAAGTACATGGATGGTTCTGGGAGTATTTCTGTGAAAACGGAGAGACATTCAGAAACGCATGCGCGTATTGAAATTAAAGACTCAGGTGTTGGAATATCCGAAGAAAAACTTCAAAAAATTAATGCGTTAAAAGATTTATCTATCGATAAGATAGATCGTTCTAAAGGAATCGGGTTAGGTTTGTTATTATGTCAAACACTAATTAAGAAAAACAACGGAACGTTATTCTTTAAAAGCGAAGAAGGAGCAAGTACCACTGCGGTTATATTGTTGCCTTTAGCTTAATTTTCTTATAATACGAGTGGTGTAAAGGCCACTCGTATTTTTTTACACTTTTTTTTAATCACCTCGTCATTGCGAGGCACGAAGCAATCTGTTTGTTTATGAGTTCTAAATGTTGAGATTACTTCGTCATACTTCCTCGTAATAACTTGCTGTTTTGTTGTTACTGGAGATGACTTTGCGCCATTACTAGTGGAACGAAGTAATCTATTTGTTATTAGTTTCGAATATTAAGATTACTTGGTCATTTTTCCTTGTAATGACGTATGTTTTATTGCTGCTGGAGATGACTTTCCGTCATTGCGAGTAGAACGAAGCAATCTGTTTATTGTTAGTTGTGAATATTAAGATTACTTGGTAATGCTTATTAGTAAAGGCTTCTCAAAAGCTATTATGAGTGTAACGAAATACTATTTTTAGTAAAAATTTATTATCAAATAAGTATCTTCGTAAAAACTAACAGTATAAATATTTAATTTAATGAATAACTTACGATTACTTCTTTTAGAGGACTCAGATGATGAAGCTACAGAAATCATTGATTTTTTAGAAGATAATAACTATGAGGTTATTCGTGTTAAAAATGCTTTTGAAGCTGAAAAAGAAATAAAAAATAGGTTTTTTGATATTATTCTTCTTGATATCATGATAGAAGGGAAACCTGAAGGTATTTCGTTAGCACATCGTTTGAATAAGGAAGGTATAGAAGCCCCTTTTTTGTTTTTAACAAGTATGCAGAGTAAACTGGTGTTTGATGAAGCTAAACTAACGAAACCATATACCTATCTATTAAAACCATTTAACAAATTAGAGTTGTTATATTCATTAGAGTTAGCTTTAGAGAAGTTTCACGAACAGTCAAGTAGTGTTAGTCTAAGTAATGAAAATGCAATTATAAGTCCGTCGTTTTTATTCGTGAAAAAGAAACGAAGTATAATGAAAGTAGATACACTTTCTATTATTTATGTTGAAGTTAAAGAAAAATACTGCAAACTTGCTTGTGATGAGGGTGATTACTTAATTAAGCTTTCGTTAACGAAAGTTAAAGAGCTACTTGGAGATACTGAGTTTACGCAAACGCATCGAAATTACTTGATAAATACCAAAAAGATTAAAGAAATTTATTTTGAAGATAATTTACTGATTTTGCAAGGGAATCATAAAATACCTTTTAGCGAACGTTTCAAGAATCGGTTTATAAAGAATAATACCATTTTCAGATAAAAAGCAGTAAAAAGCACAAGTATTTCCCCCGAAATTTGTTATGTTAATTACCGCTTTTAACTATTTCAAAAGTATACCTCTGTTAAGGTTTTTTGTGAAGTAAATCTTTAAATGAATACTATTTAAGTATAAGCGCATATAGAAATGATATAAGCGTTTTTATTTAAAGAATAGTATATGAAAAAAGGAGGTGTAAAATATAATCTCCCCTTTATGGATTATATCTTAAAGCTCCTTTTTTTGAACGTTTTTATTAAGAATGTTACCCCTACGTGTATTCTTAATTAGTCAGTTAAAATAATCCCCTTATTATATCTTAACTGATGTAAATATAATGAGTTATTGTTATTTTATTGAAATGCAATTCTTTAGTGATTTAAAATAGAGGGGTAGCGTGTTATAAAAAGGTATAAGTGCTTTAGGGTAGAAAAGTATTTTAAATAAAAATGACATTAAATGAAAATTGTATCTACAAATATCGGCGATAGAAAGGATGTTAATTGGAAAGGTGAAATAATTACTACAGGGATTTTTAAATACCCAGTAACTTCGCCTATTTTTTTAGATACAGAAGATGTTCTTGGCGATACTGTGTGTGATAGAGAAAACCATGGTGGAATTGATCAGGCGGTGTACGCATATTCTTTAAAGCATTATGAGTATTGGAAAACAATACACTCAAATTTAGAATGGCAATTAGGAATGTTTGGTGAAAACCTAACGATTGATGATTTAGATGAATCGAAACTGCATGTAGGAGATACTTTTAAGATTGGTGAAACTATTTTAGAGGTAACAAAACCACGCTTGCCTTGTTTAAAATTAGGGGTTCGCTTTAATGATATGAAAATGGTAAAACAATTTTGGAAACAAAACTTACCAGGGCTTTATTTTAAAATACTACAAACTGGCTTTGTGAAAACAGGAGATGAATTTGTGCAAATAAAGTCTTGCCCCGAGAATTTAACAATTACAGCTGTTTATCAAAATAAAAGAGTAGAAAAAGAAGTTTAGTTTTCTTTCTCTAATTCAAATACTTTTTGAAGCATTTTATCATCTATCTCGTTTACCTTATATAAACCTTCATCGCTAAAAAGTTCACGAGCAATTAATGTTTTTAAGTTTCTTTTAAGTTGATTTTTTGTTTTTTGAGAAAGCTTATAACTATTAAGTTTTGCTAAAAATTCGTTAGATACTTTGTTATCTGAATCAAAATTAGCAATATAATCGCTAACAGTTGTGTTCTCTAGCTTTTTACGATTTGTATCTACGTAGGTAAATGCGAAATTATTTAAAGGTCTAAAAAATATGGTAGGAACATAGGTAGCTGTATCAACAGCTACAAAATGATCAGGAATTATTCCACCACCACCATATACTATTTTGCCTTTCGGAGTTGTAAATTTTAAGCTATCAATAGTTTTTATGCTATCTCTGTTAAATAATTCACCGTTAGAATACCTGTTTTCTAAATCGTTTGCATAAATAGAAGAAGGCGCTTCTTTTGTGTATGGTTTCTGAATAGATCTACCAGTTGGTGTGTAATAACGAGCCGTTGTTAAACGAACAGCAGAACCATCACCTAAATCCATTTCTTGTTGCACTAATCCTTTACCAAAAGAACGCCGCCCGATGATAATTCCTTTATCGTTGTCTTGTAAAGCACCCGCAACAATTTCTGAAGCTGAAGCAGAGTTTTCATCAATTAAAACATATAAACCACCTTTTTCAAAATCACCTTTATCGGTTGCAAAAGATTCATTAATGTCTCCTTTATTATTTTTTGTAAAAACAATTAATTTATCATTCTCTAAAAACTCATCAACAATACTATTGGCAATATCAATAAATCCACCGCCATTTCCACGAAGATCGAGTACTAAATCGGTCATTCCGGTTTCTTTAAGAGCATCTAAAGATGTTTTAAATTCTCGGTAAGAATTACGTGAAAAACGGTTTAACTTTATATAACCAACACTGTCGTTTAGCATGTAGGCAATATCAACACTTTTAATATTTACTTTGCCTCTGTTTATGGTTACATTAAAAATACTATCAGTTGTTTTTCTGTAAATCTGAACGTCTACCTTTGTATTTGGTTTCCCTTTTAGGGCTTTCATTATTTGAGGAGTTTGTAGGTTTTTACCATGCAAAGTATCTTTATTTGCCATTAAAATTCTGTCACCAGCTTTAACACCTTCTTTAATGCTTGGTCCTCCTTTAATTGGTGAAATAACGGTAATAGTGTCACCAATTACACGAAATTGCACGCCGATTCCTACAAAATTACCTTGCATGTTTTCGGTAACCAATTGAAGGTTTTCTTTTGGAATATATACTGAATGCGGATCTAACTTACCTAGCATTTCGGTAATAGCTCCGTCTAATAATTCATCAGTATTTACATTATCAACATAATCACTTTGAATATAATCAATGAGTCGTTTTATCTTTTTTTCGTTGGATGAGCTTTTGCCAATAAAATTAGTTGAGCTTCCATTACTAAAAAAAGTTCCGATAAGAATACCGAAAACTACGGCGATTGAAAAATATATAGGGAGGTTATTCTTGTTCATAAGGTAAATTGGTTAATTCAACACCTGCTTTTTCTAGAAAGTCGACTCCAGAGGAATCTTTGTAAGCTTCAGCATATACAACACGTTTTATACCTGCTTGGTGTATTAATTTGCTGCATTGTTGGCAAGGAGAAAGTGTAATGTATAAAGTAGCTCCTTTACACGATTGTGTAGAAGCTGCAACTTTTAAAATGGCATTTGCTTCGGCATGTAAAACATACCATTTTGTATAACCTTCTTCGTCTTCACAATAATTTTCAAACCCTGATGGCGTACCGTTGTAGCCGTCAGAAATTATCATACGATCTTTAACAATTATGGCACCTACTTGTTTACGTTTACAATGCGATAATTTACCCCATTCTTGCGCCATTTTTAAATAGGCTTTGTCGTATTTTAATTGTTTTTTGCTCAAAGTTAAAGTTGTGTGAAGTGCTAATATAGGTAGATTAAAAAAGGTGTATGGTTAAATTTTTACCAAAAAACGCGGTTTACCATCATTTGAAAAGCGAAACCAATTACGATTGATGATATAATTAAAATCCAATCGCGACGATTTACACCAAATATAGATTGCGCCAAGGTTCCTACTAATAAAATGATTAATACGATAATAATTTGTGCAGCTTCTACACCGATTGCAAATTCTAATAAAGGTATAAATTTATCGGAAGTTTTACCGATCATTATTTTAAAGTAATTCGAGAAACCAAGTCCGTGAATCAATCCGAAGAAAAGGGCAAAAAATAAATTCTGATTTTCTTTTCCTACAGATGCTTTTTTAGCGGTTAATACGTTCATTAAACCGGTAATAAAAATGGTTAACGGAATTAAAAACTCCACTAAATTACTATTCACATTTAAAATTCCGTAAGCCGATAAAGCTAAGGTTATAGAATGGCCAATGGTAAACAATGTGATAAGCCATAATACTTTTGTCCATTGTTTAAATAAGTACACAACGGCAAGTACTATTAAAAATAAAATATGATCGTAAGCTCTAATATCAAGTACATGAAATAAGCCCATTTTAAAGTAGAAAATAAATTCGTTCATTCGGGGTTTTTAAATTTTTATTTGTCGGTCTATTTGTTGGTCTAAAGATATAAAAGTTTCTGTTCTTGAAACTCCTTTTATGTTCTGAATATCTTTATTTAATAAATGCATTAAATCTTCGTTGTTTTTACATAGTATTTTAATGAAAACAGCATAGTTACCAGTTGTATAGTGGCTTTCAACAATTTCAGGGATTTCTTTTAAACGTTTTATTGCTGATGAATACATGCTAGATGAATCTAAAAAAACACCTACAAAAGCAGTTGTGTTATAACCTAAAGCTTTAGGGTTTAGCGTCATTTTATAACCGTCAATTAAATCGGAAGCTTCTAGTTTTCGTAAACGTTGATGAATAGCAGCTCCTGAAATTCCTACTTCACGAGCAATACTTAAAATAGGCGTACGAGCATCTGCAACCAATCGTTTGATGATGATTTTATCAATTCCGTCAATCTTTAATTTCTTAATCATACAGCAAAAATAAGAAAAGTTTAATTATCAATAATTAATAATAAATTATTGTTTTTCGATAATTTTATTATATTTGTATCAGAATTAATCAAGTTTTTAAAAATGAAAAAAGTATTAACTGTTTTAAAGTGGTTCTGTACGTTATTAGTGTTTAGTGCAGGGATAAGTTTTTTTGAGAAGGTATATAAGTTAATCCATTATGCTATTTATGAAGGTAGTAAAATAAAGGTGTTTAAATTTTCAATTCCAGAAGATTGGAATGACAGGTATTATTATTGTCTTTCTCTTATAGGATTAACATTAATGGCCTATTTAATATATTTAATAATTGAATTTAGAAAAGTTATTTTTAATTTTTCGAAAGAAAATATTTTTACAAAAGAGAATTGTGAAAGATTAAGAAGAGTAGGAAAAGGGTTGTTTATTTATGGAGGCGTGATTTTAGTTTTTACAATTGTATTAAGTTTAATTACAATGAGTCAACCAGATTTAAGTTCAATTTCTGATCCCACAGTTAAGTATGGGTATTCAATAGGGTATACGTTTGGATTTATAATAGGAACAGCAATAAGTAAAGTTTTACCAATATTTGTAGTTGCATTATTTGTGCAATTCATGTCTTTTATAGTAGTAAAAGGTAATTTGCTTAAGACAGAAAATGACTTAACGATATAAATTTTAAATAATGAAAACGATATCAATTTTAAAGAATTTTATCAATGTGTATTATTATTTAGTGCTATTAATTTTTATAACTTCTGTTTTTGCTTTTTCTAGATCTTTTTTTACTCAAAATACTGAAATGGTTTCTGAAGTATTAGAAATGAGTATTGATCTTAATCAATTAAATTTTCACGAGCGAATGCTTGTGCTTAGTGTTATATTAACAGTGTATTTTATGTATACCAGAGCTGTGTTTTTATTGAAAAATAGTTTAGGTGATTTGTCGTCAGGAAATTACTTTTCAAAATTAGTAATAAACAACTTTAATAAAATAAGGAAATTATTTTTAATTAGTTGTACTGTAGAATTTATAGGGAGAATTGTGCTACGAGTTATAATGAAAAAAAAGATAGGAATAGAATCAGATTCCTCAGTACTTTTATTCTTGATAATGGGACTTTTCTTTTTGTTTTTAAGTGAAGTGTTTGCTAAAGCAGGATCGATTAAACAAGAAAACGATCTAACCATATAACTATGCCGATAATTGTAAACTTAGATGTAATGCTTGCTAAACGCAAGATGAAAAGTAAAGATTTGGCAGAAATTGTGGGAATTACTACGGCAAATTTATCCATCTTAAAATCAGGAAAAGCAAAGGCAATTCGGTTTTCAACTTTAGAAGCAATTTGTAAAGCTTTAGAATGTCAACCAGCAGATATTTTAGAATTTTTAGAAGACTAAAACCACAGATGTATTACTTTTACAAACATGTATGCACTTGTAGATTGTAATAATTTTTATGCCTCTTGCGAACGGGTTTTTAATCCGAATTTAGAAGGGAAACCTGTTGCTATTTTAAGCAATAACGATGGTTGTGTAATTTCTATGAGCGACGAAGCTAAAAAATTACAACTTCCGTTTGGTGCACCAATATTTAAATGGAATCAGTTTTGTAAGAAAAATAACATTACCGTATTATCTTCTAATTATCCGTTATACGGCGATATGAGTGCACGGGTTATGAAAACACTCGAACAATTTTCTCCAGATATCGAAGTATATTCTATCGATGAAGCTTTCTTACAGTTTAAAGGATTTGAGAATTATAATCTACAAGAATACGGAACGCAAATTAGAAGCAGAGTTTTACAATGGACGGGGATTCCGACCTGCATAGGTATTGCACCAACTAAAGCATTAACTAAAATAGCGAATAAAATTGCGCGTAAATATCCGAAGGAAACAAAAGGAGTGTATGTAATAGATTCTGATGAAAAAAGAATAAAAGCCTTAAAATGGATTGCGATAGAAAACGTTTGGGGAATAGGAAGTCGTTTATCAAAAAAGCTACAAGCAAAAGGTTGCATAAAAGCCTACGATTTTACACAGTTAGATGATAACTGGGTTCGTAAGAACTTATCAATTACGGTTTGGAAGTTGAAAAAAGACTTAGAAGGTGAAGCTAAAATATTGTTAGACGAACCAGTAACCAAAAAAGCAATTGCTACCACCCGAAGTTTCGAATATACTTTTTCTGATATTGATAATATAAAAGAGCGGATTTCTACGTTTGCAACAAGTTGTGCCGAGAAATTACGAAAACAAAATTCAAGCTGTCACATGGTTATGGTTGTGTTGCACAGCGACCGCCATAAAAAAGATAGCGAACAACATCGGGCAAGCAGAACGGTTGTTTTTTCATATCCAACAGATTCAACTTTAACAATAAGTAAAAGTGCGGTAGAAGCCGTAAAAACTATTTTTAAAAAAGGCGTAAAGTATAAACGAGCAGGAGTTATTGTAACAGGATTAGTACCGTCGGATAATTATCAAATAAATATGTTTGCTACAGAAAATCCGAAGCATAAACCGCTAATGCAAGCTATTGATAAAATAAATCAGACATTTAAGTCAGATAAGGTTAAATTAGCAAATCAAGATTTACAACGAACTTGGAAAATGCGCCAAGAGCGATTGTCGCCAAAATACACCACGAATATTAACGATATTATTACGGTAAAATAAATTTATGAACACATCAGAAACATTAACTTTTTTTTCACCTAAAGAAATGGGTAAAACAGTAGGTACAATTTTTAAGGATATTGGTATATCTGCTGGATTTCCTTCACCTGCGGATGATTTTAGGGAAACGCGTATTTCGTTAGATGAAGAGTTGATACGAAATAAAGAAGCGACCTTTTTTGCAAAAGTTAGTGGGCAATCTATGATTGGTGCCGGATTAGATGATAATGATTTATTGGTAATTGATAGAAGTATAGCGCCAGAAAACAACAAAATAGCCGTTTGCTTTTTAGATGGTGAGTTTACTGTAAAACGATTAAGAGTAGAAAAAGACGAAGTTTGGTTGCAACCTGAAAACCCGGATTATCCGATAATTAAAATAACAGCAGAGAATAATTTTGTTATTTGGGGTATTGTTACCAGCGTAATAAAAAAAGTATAACAAAAAAAACCAGCAAATTTGCTGGTTTTTTTTATTGATTCTAGTGCGAATTATTATTCACAAAATTCATCATAAGCACCTGCTAAGTTCTGAGCAATAGCTTGTGCAGAGTGTCCTTCGATATGGTGACGCTCTAACATGTGTACTAAGTTACCATCTTTAAATAATGCAATTGCAGGAGATGACGGAGGAAAAGGAACCATAAGTTCTCTTGCTCTAGCGGTAGATTCTTTTTCTACACCTGCAAAAACAGTTGTTAAGTTTGTAGGAGTTTTATCAGCTCCTAAAGAAGCAATTGCTCCTGGTCTTGCAGTACCTGCTGCACAACCACAAACAGAGTTTACCATTACTAAAGTTGTTCCTTTTTTTGCTAAAGCTGTATCAACATCTTCGGCAGTATATAAAGCGTCAAAACCAGCATCGATTAATTGGTCACGCATCGGTTTTACTAATTCTTCTGGGTACATAATTTTTTATTAAATAATTTAGGCAAAGATACTTTATTTAAAAGCAAGAGTCAAGCCTAAACAAATCGGCTTTTTTGTAAGTAGTTAATAGTATATTTACACCTTTAAAATTTAAGAATGGGAAAATTTGCAAAGTGGCTTGGAGCCGGAGCGGGATTTACAATGGGTGGTCCGATAGGAGCTATTATAGGATTTGCGGTAGGTAGTTTTATTGATGGAGTATCTGTTGAAGATTTTATGCAAGAACAACAAGAATACCAAAGACAGTCTAGATCACAACAAAGAGGAAGAGCTACTTCTGGCGATTTTGAAATTACATTGCTAATTTTAGCATCTGTTGTTATTAAAGCAGATGGTAAAGTTGATAAGCGAGAGTTAGATTATGTGCGCATGCATTTCGTAAAAATGTACGGAAAAGAGCGTGCAAATCATGCGTTTAAATTGTTTAACGGAATTATTAAAAGGAAAATATCAACGCGTCAGGTGTGTATGCAAATCCGTCAACACATGTCGCATTCTTCCCGTTTACAATTATTGCACTTTTTATTCGGAATAGCGAAAGCAGACGGACAAGTAACAGCATCCGAAGAAGAAGAAATAAGAAAAATAGGAGGTTATTTATATATCAACGATCATGATTATTCATCAATAAAAGCAATGTTTTATGATGAAACAGATGGTGCTTACAAGATTTTAGAAATAACTAAAGAAGCGACTAATGATGAGTTGAAAAAGGCTTATAGAAAAATGGCTAAAAAATACCATCCAGATAAGTTAGAAGGCTTAGGAGAAGAACATAAAGAAGGGGCAAATGAAAAATTTCAAAAAATTCAGGCAGCCTACGAACAAATTAAAAACGAAAGAGGAATTTCTTAAAAGGATTGCGCTAAATTTTAAAGCCTATATTTAAAGGCTTTTTTTAAGTGTCAACTACTACAATTACAAGAAAATACGTAATTTCGCGAATTCAATTAATACAATTACAAAATGAGTACGAAGTTTACTGAATACAAAGGGCTTAACTTGCCAAATGTTGCTGATGAAATTCTTAATTATTGGAAAGAAAACAACATTTTTGAAAAAAGTATAACTACCCGTGATGATAACAAACCGTTTATCTTTTTCGAAGGACCACCTTCAGCAAATGGTTTACCGGGTATTCACCACGCAATGGGACGTACGATTAAAGATATTTTTTGCCGTTACAAAACCTTAAAAGGATTTCAAGTAAAGCGTAAAGCTGGTTGGGATACCCATGGTTTGCCTGTTGAATTAGGGGTAGAAAAAGAATTAGGAATTACCAAAGAAGATATCGGAACAAAGATTACGATAGAAGAATACAATATTGCTTGTAAAAAAGCAGTAATGAAGTATACTGATATTTGGAATACACTTACCGAAAAAATGGGATATTGGGTAGATATGGAAGATCCGTATGTTACTTATAAACCAAAATATATGGAAACCGTTTGGTGGTTGTTAAAACAAATCTATAACAAAGATTTGATGTATAAGGGCTATACAATTCAACCTTATTCACCAAAAGCAGGTACTGGTTTAAGTTCTCACGAAGTAAATCAGCCAGGAGCATACCAAGATGTTACAGATACAACGGTAGTTGCACAATTTAAAGCAATTAGCGAAACTTTACCAAGTGTTTTACAAAACGGAAGTGATGTTCATATTTTAGCATGGACAACAACTCCTTGGACGTTGCCAAGTAATACAGCTTTAACAGTAGGTCCAAAAATTGAGTATGTTTTAGTAAAAACATTCAATCAATATACGTTCGAACCTACACAAGTTCTTTTAGGAAAAGCTTTAGTAGGTAAACAGTTTGCAGGAAAAAAGTTTAAAGTGGTTGAAAATGAAGCTGATTTAGCTTCTTATAAAACAGATGATAAACAAATTCCTTATTTGGTAGTTGCCGAATGTAAAGGTACCGATTTAGTAGGTGTTAAATACGAGCAATTATTACCGTACGCATTACCATATGAAAACCCAGAAGAAGCTTTTAGAGTAATTCCTGGAGATTTTGTTACTACGGAAGACGGAACAGGAATTGTACACACAGCACCAACTTTTGGAGCTGATGATGCTATCGTTTGTAAAGATGCAGGTATACCACCAATGTTGGTAAAAGACGAAAATGATAACCTAGTTCCTTTAGTAGATTTACAAGGTAAATTCACCAAAGAAATGGGTGAGTTTGCAGGAAAATATGTAAAGAATGAATATTATACTGATGGCGAAGCTCCAGAGCGTTCGGTAGATGTAGAAATTGCGATTAAATTAAAAGAAGAAAATAAAGCCTTTAAGGTAGAGAAATACGTGCACAGTTATCCGCATTGTTGGAGAACCGATAAGCCTATTTTATATTATCCGTTAGATTCTTGGTTTATAAAAGTAACAGACGTTAAAGAACGTATGCACTCTTTAAACGAAGAAATTAATTGGAAACCTGAATCAACAGGAACAGGTCGTTTTGGAAATTGGTTAAAAAATGCCAATGACTGGAACTTATCGCGTTCTCGTTTTTGGGGAATTCCATTGCCAGTTTGGAGAACCGAAGATGGTAAGGAAACCAAAATAATGGGTTCTGTAGCTGAGTTAAAAGAAGAAATGGCATTGGCTGTAAAAGCAGGTGTGATGACTGAAGATATTTTTGCTGATTTTGTATCAGGAGATATGTCAGACGAAAATTACGATACGGTTGATTTACATAAAAATGTAGTTGATAAAATTACATTGGTATCAACATCAGGTGAACCGATGAAACGTGAAGCAGATTTAATTGATGTTTGGTTCGATTCTGGTTCTATGCCATATGCACAATGGCATTATCCGTTTGAAAATAAAGAATTAGTAGAAGAAGGTTGGAAAACTGCCGATTTTATTGCTGAAGGTGTAGATCAAACTCGTGGTTGGTTTTATACATTGCATGCAATTGCAACCATGGTTTTTGATGATAAAGCCTATAAAAACGTTGTTTCTAACGGATTGGTGTTAGATAAAAACGGACAAAAAATGTCGAAGCGTTTAGGGAATGGAGTAGATCCATTTACTACGTTAGATACATATGGACCGGATGCTACGCGTTGGTACATGATATCGAATGCAAATCCTTGGGATAATTTAAAGTTCGATTTAGACGGAATAACAGAGGTTAGTAGAAAGTTTTTCGGAACACTTTACAACACTTATTCATTCTTTAGCTTATACGCAAACTTAGATAATTTTAATTACAGCGAAGCTGAGGTACCGTTAAATCAAAGACCAGAAATTGATCGTTGGGTATTATCAGAATTAAATACTTTGGTTCAGAAAGTAGATGTATTCTATTCAGAATATGAACCAACAAAAGCAACGAGAGCAATCTCTGATTTTGTGCAAGACCATTTAAGTAACTGGTATGTTCGTTTATGTAGAAGACGTTTTTGGAAAGGAGAATATGCGCAAGATAAAATATCAGCATATCAAACCTTATATACTTGTATGCTAACAGTTGCTAAATTAGCATCGCCAGTGGCACCATTTTTTATGGATAAGTTATATAAAGATTTAACAAGTACTACAAATGGCGAAGGATTTGAAAGTGTACACTTAGCAGAATTTCCAAAATACGATGCTAATTTAATTGATAAGTCTTTAGAACGTAAAATGGAAAATGCACAAACAATATCTTCATTAGTTTTATCGTTAAGAGCTAAAGAAAAGATAAAAGTGCGTCAGCCATTACAAAAAATCATGATTCCGGTTTTAGATGAGACTCAAAAAGAAGAAATTTTAGCAGTTGCTGATTTAATAAAATCAGAGGTAAATGTTAAAGAAATAGAGTTGTTAGATGACGCTTCAGGTATTTTAGTAAAACAGATAAAACCAAATTTTAAAGCTTTAGGTCCAAAGTTTGGTAAAGATATGAAGTTGATTGCTAATGAGATACGGAAATTTACGCAAGAAGATATCATTAAAATAGAAAAAGAAGGAACTATTTCTGTCGAGATTAATGATAAAATGATTAATTTAGAAACCGCAGATGTAGAGATTTTATCGAAAGATATTGAAGGTTGGTTAGTAGCAAATGCAGAAGGCTTAACTGTTGCTTTAGATGTTACAATAAACGAAGATTTACGTAAAGAAGGTGTTGCTAGAGAATTGATAAATAGAATTCAGAATGCACGTAAAGAAACCGGTTTAGAAGTAACAGATAAAATAAAATTAACCATTTTAAATTCTAATGATTTACAAGAATCTGTAACTGCAAATGAAAATTATATAAAAGCAGAAACATTAACAAATGAACTATTATTTGTTGATGACTTAAAAGATGGTATAGAAATTGAGTTTGATACCATAAAAAGTAAAATGTTAATAGAAAAAGCATAACATTATGGATGAGGTTACAATAAGATATTCAGATAGTGATTTACAGGAGTTTAAAGGAATCATTTTAAAGAAAATACAAGATTCAGAACAGGATTTAAAGTTAATAATATCTTCGTATAAGAATGATTCTGATAACGGAACGGAAGATACTTCCCCTACGTTTAAGTCGTTTGATGGAGGCTCTGATGCGATGGCTAAAGAAGCAAATATGCAGTTAGCTATTCGTCAAGAAAAATTTATCCGTGATTTAAAAAACGCATTAATTCGTATCGAAAACAAAACATATGGCGTTTGTAGAGTTACTAATAAGTTAATTCAGAAAGAACGTTTAAAATTAGTTCCTCATACTACATTAAGTATCGAGGCGAAACGTAAACAGTAACGTTTTGTATAATTATAACAATAATAAGAAACCTCTAATAAGAGGTTTTTTTTGCATTAAACCCTTTTGTATAATTGTTTTTTTGTTTATTAACTTAACTTTATTCGCACAAGAAAAGTTACTTAAAAAAAGCACTTATCAATCAGAAGAAATAGAAATAATTACGGATGGCCTGGATAATGTAACTATAGAAAATTCATTAAGTAATCAAATAGAAATTGTTTTATTAGATGAAAATCCGAATACACATACTATTTTTATAGATGAGCAAAACGGTGTTTTAAAAGTAAGTTTTGAACTTCATTTTAACCTATTTAAGGAACCTGTTTTTAGAAAATTTATAACAAAAAGACTGCAAAGAGCTACTACGATAATTAAAATTCCGAGTAATAAAAGTATCAATATTTACGGAAAAACGATTGATATCACTTCTAAAAGTTACAAAGGAGATTTAAAAATTTATATTGATAAAGGAAACGTGAAGCTAAACGAAGTAAAGGGAAATACTTTTGTTAAATTATTTTCTGGTAACGTATACGGTAGGATAAAAAAAACCACAGTTATAAATATAGAAACGAATAATGGAGAAATTCATGTAAATGAAAATAGCTATAGCAAGCAATTTTACACTAAAAGTAATCCAAAAGCTATTCGTAAATTCAATGTACGTTCTATTAACGCTAATGTTATCTTAATAACAGAATAAAAACGAATACTTTTCTTATTTTAGCTGCTGTTAAATTTATAAAATGTCTAAAAAAAATATCGCAATACTTACTGTAGTTTTGGCAATTTTAATTGATCAAATTAGTAAAATATATGTTAAAACTCATTTTCAACTTGGGGAAGAAGTAGTTGTTTTTGGTGATTGGTTTAAAATCCATTTTACTGAAAATAATGGTATGGCTTGGGGTTTTGAGTTTGGAGGTAGAGCAGGTAAATTATTTTTAACATTGTTTAGGGTTTTTGCGGTTTCTGGTATTATCTACTGGTTATGGCAAACTATAAAAAGGCAAGCTCATACAGGTGTTGTTATCGCTATTGGTTTGGTTTTAGCAGGTGCAATAGGTAATATTATAGATTCAATTTTTTACGGAGTAATTTTTGATAATTCGTATCATAATGTGGCAACATTGTTTTCAGATAAACCGTATGGTGATTTATTTTATGGTAAAGTAGTAGATATGTTATATTTTCCGATGTATGAAGGAGAGAGTTTTACTTTTTTTAATGCAATCTTTAACGGTGCCGATTCTTGGATAACTATTGGTGTTGTTTTATTATTTATATTTAATAAACAAGCTTTTCCGAAAGAAGAAGAAACTACAGCCTAAATTAAAACACTACAAAGCTTTGGTTTAATATACTTTTTCTATATTTATGAAAAAGAAATTATGCGTTTCCTTAAATATATTGCTATTTTTTTATTGGGTTTTTTGATTGCCAAGTTATGGTATGAAAAAAAAGAAGAAAAGCATCAAAAAGAAGAAATAAAAGTAGTTTTAAGTGGTATACAAAATCTAAGTAAATTAGTAGTTTCAGAAGGCGTTTTTTCTGAAATGTATAGTTTTTCTGATACCAAGAAATATTTATACAATTACCTTTCATTTGAAAAAAAAGCGATACTATCAGTTAGCGCCAAAGTTGAGGTTGGTTATGATTTATCTAAGTTAGAAATACAAATAGATAGTATCGGCAAGCAAATAATTATCAATAAAATTCCTAAAGAAGAGGTTTTAATTTCGCCAGATATTAAATATTTCGATTTACAACAAAGTCAATTCAATACCTTTTCTAGATCAGAATTAAATATGCTTAATGGTAGAGCTATCGAAAAGATAAAAGCAACCATAACAGTATCTGACCTTCAAAAAGATGCTAAGAAGCGTCTTTTCGAAGAACTGTCTAAAATATACCAACTCTCTAAAATTTATAATTGGAAAGTGGTTGATAATACGAATTCAAACTTATTAGAAGCTATTTTATTGCAGGATTAATTAGGTAATTTTTTACTTAATAAACCGTAAATAAAAGCACCTAACATAGCGCCAAGTAAAACAATAATTATTGGTAATATACCATGGCCAATTAAAACAAAAATAGGTGCAGGGCATGCGCCTGCAAGAGCCCATCCTAATCCGAAAATGGTTCCACCAACAAGTGTTCTTATAAAGCCTTTTTTCTTTTCTTTAATGTTTATTTGATTTCCTAAGTAATCTTTAATTTTTCCACTTTTAAAGAAATACATTAATACCATTGAAATTGCTACAGCCGATCCTATAATACCATACATGTGAAACGATTGAAATTTAAACATTTCGTATATTCTATACCACGAAATAGCTTCAGATTTTGTCATGATAATTCCGAAGAAAACACCTAATACTAAAAATTTTATATTTTTCATCTTATCCGAAAATTAAGGGAAATATTATCCAAGTCATTACTAACCCACCTATAAAAAAACCAATTACTGCAATTAATGATGGTAATTGTAAACTACTTAAACCAGTAATTGCGTGTCCAGAAGTACATCCGCCTGCGTATCTGGTTCCGAAACCAATAAAAATCCCTGCAATTAGTAAAATAGAAAACCCTTTAAGAGTAAGCATGTTTTCTAAGCTGAAAATTTCATTTGGCACGAAAGAGTCACCTGCATTGGCAAAACCTAACTCAGCGAGTTCTTGTACGGTTTTAGGGTTTAGATTAATAGTGTTTGTTGTCGATAAATAATTAATGGTTATAAACCCACCAATAATTAATCCAGCTAAGAATACAAGCGCCCAATCGCGTTCTTTCCAATCTTTTTTAAAATAATCAGAAACTTTACCGGCGCCTGCAATAGTACACATTGTTTCTAAGTTTGTGGATACACCAAAGTTTTTTCCGAAGTAAAAAAACAAGAAAAGAACAAAGGCAATCAATGGGCCAGATATGTACCAAGGCCAAGGTTGTAATATGATATCCATTATAAAGTTTTTTTTATATAATCTATTATAATTTTAGTTGCACCAACGTTGTTTGCTATATATTTTTGGTTTGTGCTTCCTAATTCAGTTCTTAAAATACGGTTGTTTTTAAGTGTGGTAAAAATACTCGAAAATTCCGCATTATTTGTAACAATTGTAACACTGCCCAAATCTAGTAAATCAGTTGCATCTTTAAATTTATTCAGAATCTAATTTTTTCACCATATTTTAATGATATTGAATTAATAGATAACCTTTAATTCTTAAGTAATTTCACTATATTTATATTGAAAATAACTTACTTTTGAAGCTTAGAAAGATTCGTTTAATTTTATATAAAAAGAGATGGGGATAGACTTTGTAGTTACTTGGGTTGATATGGATGATCCTAAATGGATTAAAGAGTTTTCAAAGTATTCTAACAAAATAGATAACTCTGTAAATGAACTTTCAGAGGCACGTTTTCGTGATCATGGGTTTTTAAAATATTGGTTTAGAGGTATTGAGAAATTTGCTCCTTGGGTTCGAAAAATTCATTTTGTTACAAGTGGTCAAAAACCAGATTGGCTTGATGAAAATCATCCGAAAATAAATTTAGTAAATCATTCAGATTATATTCCAAGCGAATTTTTGCCTGTTTTTAACTCTAATTTAATAGAGATATACATGCACAAAATACCTGATTTATCTGAGAAATTTGTGTATTTTAATGATGATTTTTTCATTATAAATAATGTTTCTGAAAATAGATTTTTTGAAAACGGATTACCTAAAGATATAGCTACTTTTAGGAAAAATACAGGTATTTCTCAATTTGAAAAAATGCTTAAAAATAATATTCGCCTTATTAACAAGCATTTTGATAAGAAGGAAGTTTTTAAGAAGGATCACGATAAATGGTACGATCCATCTTACGGTAAGAAAGGAAGGTTAACAAAGTTATTAAAGTATTATAATGAATTTATTACACTTCGTACACCTCATAACGCACAGCCTTTTTTAAAATCTACCTTTGTAGATGTATGGGAGCATTGTAATGAAGAGCTTACCGAAATGTCTAAGCATAGGTTTAGAAGTAATGATGATTATACTCCTGAATTGTTTAAAACTTGGCAAATTTGTAGTTCTAATTTTGTGCCTTATAATACATATCAAGACACCAAAATGTTTCCATTATTAATTAAATCTAAAAAGGCTATTAAGGCGGTAAGAGAACAATCTTATAAGCTCGTTTGTTTAAATGATAATATACATATTAGAAACTATAATAAAGTAATGCAAGATATAAGCGATGCATTTGATAGTATACTACCAGAGAAATCAAGTTTTGAAAAGTAGTTTGCAAAACAGGATTATTTTGTAAGAAATAAATAAAAAACCTAATATGTTTTAAAGCATATTAGGTTTTTTATTTTAATATTATTTCATTTCAAAATCTTCCATGAATTTCGTGGTATAATTACCAGAAACATAATCAGGATGATCCATTAATTGTCTATGGAAAGGAATTGTTGTTTTAATTCCTTCAATAATATACTCATCTAAAGCACGTTTCATTTTGTTAATTGCTTCTTCACGAGTTTGTGCAGTAACAATTAGCTTAGAAATCATAGAATCGTAATTTGGCGGAATCATATAACCTGCATAAACATGTGTGTCTATACGAACTCCATGACCTCCTGGTGCATGGTAAGATGTAATTTTACCTGGTGAAGGTCTAAACCCGTTGTAAGGATCTTCAGCATTAATTCTACATTCGATAGAGTGTAATTGAGGTAAATAATTTTTACCAGAAATAGGTACACCTGCAGCTACTAAAATTTGTTCACGAATTAAATCGTAATCCACTACTTCTTCAGTAATAGGGTGTTCTACCTGAATACGTGTATTCATCTCCATAAAGAAGAAATTACGGTGTTTATCTACTAAAAACTCAACAGTTCCTGCTCCTTCATATTTAATAAATTCAGCAGCTTTTACAGCAGCATCTCCCATCCTAGTACGTAATTCATCCGTCATAAACGGAGAAGGCGTTTCTTCTGTTAATTTTTGGTGACGACGTTGAACTGAACAATCTCTTTCTGATAAATGACATGCTTTACCGTAAGAGTCTCCAATAATTTGAATTTCGATATGACGAGGCTCTTCAATTAGCTTCTCCATATACATATCATCATTACCAAAGGCAGCTTTAGATTCTTGACGAGCAGAATCCCACGCGTCTTTTAAATCTTCTGCTTTCCATACAGCACGCATTCCTTTTCCACCACCACCTGCAGATGCTTTTAGCATAACAGGATAACCAGTTTCTATAGCTGTTTTTTCGCAATCTTCAAAAGTTTCGATAACACCTTCGCTACCAGGTACACAAGGTACTCCAGCAGAAATCATGGTAGATTTAGCATTTGCTTTATCTCCCATGCGGTCAATCATATCAGGTGAAGCTCCGATAAACTTTATTTCATGCTCTTCACATAATTTAGAGAATTTAGCATTCTCTGATAAGAAACCATAACCAGGATGAATTGCATCTGCATTTGTAATTTCTGCAGCAGCAATAATACGATCCATTTTTAAATAAGATTCACTACTTGCAGCTGGTCCAATACAAACTGCTTCGTCAGCAAATCTTACGTGTAAGCTTTCAGTATCTGCTTTAGAGTAAACAGCTACTGTTTTTATTCCCATTTCTTTACAGGTTCTAATTACGCGTAGCGCAATTTCACCTCTATTGGCAATTAATATCTTTTTAAACATACGTTCTAAAAATTTTAAAACTCCAAATAAGTAAGTATATACTTTTATTTGGAGTTATATGTTACTTAAGATGGATCTACTAAAAATAATGGTTGATCAAATTCTACCGGAGAAGAATCATCTACTAATACTTTAACGATTTTCCCTGAAATTTCAGATTCAATTTCGTTAAATAATTTCATTGCTTCAATAACACATACAGTATCACCTACTTTTACTTCGGTACCAACTTCTGCAAAGTTTGGTTTGTCTGGAGAAGGTTTTCTGTAAAAAGTTCCGATTATTGGAGACTTAATTGTAATGTATTTAGAATCTTCATCAGCACTTGAATTATCATTTGAAGGTGCCGCCTGAGTTGTTGCTGCAGGAGCTTGCGCCATTATTTGAGGAGCTGCGCTCATTGGGGCAGCTGTTGTCTGAATAATTGTAGTTTCAGGAGTTTCGCTTCCAGTTTTAATGGTGATTTTAATATCTTCCATTTCTAACTTTACTTCACTTGCACCTGACTTTGCTACAAATTTTATAAGATTTTGAATTTCTTTAATATCCATATTCCTAATTTTAGTTGTTTGGTTTTTTATGAATTGTATGCCCATTTTAAATAGATAGCTCCCCATGTGAAGCCTCCACCAAATGCTGCAAAAATTAAATTATTTCCTTTTTTTAGATCCTTTTCATAATCAGCAATTAACAAAGGTAAAGTAGCAGAAGTGGTGTTTCCATATTTATGGATGTTTACCATTACTTTTTCTGATTCTAAACCAACTCTATTTGCTGTAGCTTCAATAATTCGGTTATTCGCTTGGTGTGGAACTAACCAATCAATATCATCTTTAGAAAGATTGTTTCGTTGTAATATTTTTTCAGAAACATCAGCCATATTCGAAACAGCGTATTTAAATACCGTTTTTCCTTCTTGATGCACAAAGTGCTGACCTTTTTTTAGTGTTTCTTCTGAAGCAGGTAAAATAGAACCACCAGCATCAATTTTAAGAAACTCTCTACCAATTCCGTCACTTCTTAAATATTCGTCTTGTAAACCAAGCCCATCAGTATTTGGTTCGAATAATACAGCACCAGCCCCATCACCAAAAATGATACATGTAGCTCTATCTGTATAATCAATAATTGAAGACATTTTATCAGCTCCTATTAGTAATACTTTTTTATAGCGACCACTTTCTATATATTTAGCAGCCGTAGACATTCCGAATAAAAAACTAGAACATGCAGCTTGTAAGTCGTAAGAAAAAGCATTTGTAGCACCGATTTGAGAAGCTGTGTAAGCAGCGGTAGAGGCAACAAGCATGTCTGGAGTTGCAGTAGCAACAATTACTAAATCAATATCTTTAGGGTCGATGTTTGATTTTTTAAGTAAATCTTCAGCCGCTTTAACAGCCATAAAAGAAGTTCCTTTACCTTCTCCTTTTAAGATTCTTCTTTCCTTGATACCGGTTCTACTAGTGATCCATTCATCATTAGTATCTACCATAGTTGCGAGCTCCTTATTGGTTAAGATATACTCAGGAACAAATTTTCCTACTGCGGAAATCGCTGCAGTTATTTTAGTCATAATTGTTTGTTTTGTAATAAAACTAGTTGTCAAAAGTAATGAAAAATAGTTGACCTTTTTAAAGAAAAAACATCAAAAAGGTTATTTTTTAACAAAAAAACACAAAAAAACCCTCAAAAAGAGGGTTTTTTTGTGTTGTAAAAACTAGTGTTTATGCCTCAGCAACTGCATTTTCTAATACTACTTGACCTCTGTAGTATAATTTTCCTTCATGCCAGTGAGCTCTGTGGTATAAATGAGCTTCTCCAGTTGTAGGATCAACAGCTATTTGAGGTACAGAAGCTTTATAGTGAGTTCTTCTTTTATCTCTTCTAGTTTTCGATATTTTTCTCTTTGGATGTGCCATTTTATGTTTTATTTATCTGTTAGTAAATCCTTTAATTTATCCCACCTTGGGTCTGCTGACGTTTGTTCAACAGTTTTTTCTTCGTTTATTCTTAATTCGTTTAATCTATCTAAAGCGTCAGATTTCATCGTGCCATTTAAAATATCTGGATGAATTCTTTTACTAGGAACAGATAAAACAATTAACTCATATATATATTGAGCAACGTTCATTTCATATACTTCATGTGGAAGTATTAAAATTTCATCATGTTCGTCGTTGTATTCAGGTCCAAATTTAACTATTAAATCTAAAACACCATCAATTTTTAAATCGAATGGTTCTCCGGTGCTATCACAAGGTACGTTTACAGTACCTTGTATTGTAAACGTAAGCTCAAATAATGTGCTTTTTTTTACAAAATTAATATCCGCGGTTAGGTTTGCGTCGTTAAATTCATCAAACTGAAATGCTTCAAAGAACTTTTTTCCAATTTGATACTGAAATAAATGACTTCCTTCTTTTAAACCTACAAAAGGTATATTGAATTCTTTTATGTCTTTCATCTGTAAGATCAATTTGAGCGTGCAAAGATATAAAAAATGTTTATATTTTTATATTTTACCTAAAAAAAAAAACTATTTAACTTTTAAAGTGTTTTTTGTTAGTTCTGCATGCTGTTTTCTATTCTTAAATATTTGTAATGAGGTAAATAAAGCTTCTTTAAATGAAGAAGGGTTTGCTATGTTTTTACCTGCAATATCAAAACCTGTTCCGTGATCAGGAGAGGTTCTTACTTTGTTTAGGCCGGCTGTGAAATTTACACCGTTACCAAAAGAAAGTGCTTTAAAAGGGGCAAGTCCTTGGTCGTGATACATTGCTAAAACACCATCGAATTGCTTATAGGTTTCTGAGCCGAAAAACCCATCTGCAGCATATGGGCCAAAAACTAATTTCCCAGATTCTTTTATTTCTGCAATTACAGGACGGGTAATTTCATCATCTTCTTTTCCTATAATTCCGTTATCACCACAGTGAGGATTTAATCCTAAGATGGCAATTTTTGGTTTATTAATACTAAAATCTTGTTTTAAAGAAGCGTGCATAATCTCAACTTTTTCCTTAATTAGCTCAGGAGTAATCGTCGCTGCTACTTCAGAAATAGGAATATGACCTGTAATTAAACCGATTCGTAATTCATCAGTCATTAAAACCATTAAACTTTTACCTTCTAAGTTTTCTTCTAAATATTCTGTGTGACCTGGAAAGTTAAAATCTTCAGATTGTATATTTTCTTTGCTTATTGGTGCGGTAAGTAAAACATCAATATGGTTGTTTTTTAAAGCGCTTGTTGCTGCTTCAAGTGATTTGTATGCGAATTTACCACCGGTTTCAGTAGTTTTTCCTATTTCAATTTTAACTTCATCAGTCCATGAATTCATTAAATTGATTTTATCATGCGAAATTTTATCAATAGAGTTAATACCATGAATATTAGTGCTTAACTTTAGGTTTTTCTTGTGGTAAGATATCAACCTAGTTGAAGCAAATAAAACAGGAGTACAAAACTCAAGCATACGTTTGTCTTCAAAAGTCTTTAAAATAATTTCAATCCCAATTCCGTTTATATCCCCAACTGAAATCCCAACAATAATTTTGTTTGTAGTATCCATAGTTACTTTCGTACGTAAAAGTTGTATTTTTGATGTTAACAAAAGTAACTAAAATTTAGGAGAATGTTTACGGGAATAATTGAAACTCTTGGAATTGTTAAGAGATTAGAGCAAGATAAAGAGAATTTACACATTACTGTTTTAAGTAATATTACAAACGAGTTAAAGATAGATCAGAGTGTGGCCCACAATGGTGTTTGTTTAACTGTGGTTGGTGTTTTTAATGATGAATATACTGTTACGGCAATTAAAGAAACGTTAGATAAAACCAATATAGGTGATTTAAAAGAAGGAGAAGAAGTGAATTTAGAAAGAGCTATGAAATTAGGTGCTCGTTTAGATGGTCATATCGTACAGGGGCATGTTGATAGAACTGGAGTTTGTACAGGTGTTAAAGATGAGGGAGGAAGTACTATTTTTACTTTTTCTTATGATTTTGATGGTGACAATGTTACTATTGAGAAGGGATCTATAACTGTAAACGGAGTAAGTTTAACGGTAGTAAACTCTAAAAAGGATGAGTTTAGCGTAGCTATTATACCTTATACCATAGCGCATACTACTTTTAAAAATTTTAAAGTAGGGAGTAAAATTAATCTAGAATTTGATGTGATTGGTAAATACGTGGCAAGATTAACCCAATTAAAATAAAAAAAAACCACTTACATTTCTGTAAGTGGTTGAATTTAAACGTGGTCCCACCAGGACTCGAACCTGGGACCACCTGATTATGAGTCAGGTGCTCTAACCAACTGAGCTATAAGACCGGTTAAATTAGGACTGCAAAAATAGTAACTTTTTTAAATAAAAAAACTTTTTTTACACTTTTCTGCTCATTAAATTTTCACCGAACAAACGCAAGCCCTCTTTGGCTTGATCAGAAATGTTTAGGTGTGCTAAACTCTCGAAAGACTTATTAGTGTAATACTCAATAAGTTCGTGTGTAAATTTAGGGATATCATTTTTCGAAAATATGGCAGAAACGGTACTTATTTTGGTTGAAATATTTTCTTGTTTTTCATTGTAAAGAATACTTAATTTCTCCTTATCGTCATCATTTGCGACTTCTAAGGCTTTTAAATAAAGAAAAGTTTTCTTGTTTTCGATGATGTCACCACCAATTTGTTTCCCAAAAGTTTCAGGATTACCGTAGGTATCTAAATAATCATCTTGTAATTGAAAGGCAATTCCTAAATTTAATCCGTAATTATATAAATGTTGCGCTTGGTTATCGTTAACTTCGGCAACAATAGCGCCCATTTTTAAAGCAGCGGCAACTAAAACAGATGTTTTTAGGGTAATCATTTTAATGTACTCTTCGATAGTAACATCATTTCTTGTTTCAAAATCAACATCTAATTGTTGTCCGTCACAAACCTCAAGAGCTGTTTTACTAAATAACTGCGCTAGTTTTTGAAAAACAACTGGATTGTAGTTCTCGAAATGTTGATAAGCGAGTATAAGCATTGCATCTCCCGATAAAATACCTCTATTAATATCCCACTTTTCATGAACAGTTTTATGACCTCTTCTTAAAGGAGCATCATCCATAATGTCGTCATGCACTAATGTAAAGTTGTGAAAAACTTCAACAGCTAAAGCCGCAGGCATTGCTTTTTTGTAATCTCCAGAAAAAATATCTGAAGCGATAAGAGTTAGTATTGGTCGAATTCTTTTACCACCTATTTGAAGAATATAATCTATAGGTTCATAGAGGTTTTTAGGCTCTCTTATAATTTTTTTAGATTCTAGGTAAGATAAAAAGTCTGACTGATATTGTAATATGTCCAAATCTTAATTTTTTTTGTAAAAATAAGATAATGAATAATTTTATTATCAATAGAATGAAAAAAATAATTAAAACTTTGGAAACTTTTTTTGTTTCTAAAGTTTCCTGCAGTATCTTTGCGGTCGAATTATGAGAGATAAAATAATAAATAAAGCAGGAGAAATGTTTTTAAGCCTTGGGTTTAAAAGTATTACTATGGATGATATTGCTAAAGAACTTGGGGTT
The DNA here is from genome assembly GCF_057732375.1 of Tenacibaculum sp. M1.3A. Classification (NCBI taxonomy): domain Bacteria; kingdom Pseudomonadati; phylum Bacteroidota; class Flavobacteriia; order Flavobacteriales; family Flavobacteriaceae; genus Tenacibaculum; species Tenacibaculum sp. M1.3A. Next base: position 266,427 of record NZ_JBYJEF010000002.1, read on the forward strand.
TCTAAGAAGACGTTATATAAGTATTTTTCAAATAAAACAGCTTTGGTTGATGCTAGTACAGAAGCGGTTCATGCGACTATAAATGAAACAATAATTAAGATTAAAGAGCGTGGTTATAATGCTATTGAAGAGGAATTTGCGGTAAAAGCAATTTTTAAAGAAATGTTTAAAAACGCAAAGACTTCACCAATGTTTCAGCTGAAAAAATATTATCCAGAAACATACACAAGCTTAATGGAGCGTGAGGTTTGTATGTTTAAGGAGTGTAATGTTGATAATATTAAAAAAGGAATTGAGCAAGGTTTTTATAGAGAGGGTTTAAATATCGACTTGATATTTAATTTTTATTCCACTTTAATATTTGGAGTTTTCGATACTGAAATGTATGGTAGTGAAATGCAAGAATTAATGAAAGTTGAATATCAAATTTTAGAATACCATATAAGAGCAATTGCAACAAGTAATGGATTAGAAGAGTTAGAAAAACAATTAAAAATAATAAATCAAAATTAATAACAATGAAAAAATACATATATAGTGTATTTATATTCTTTTGTACGGGCTTTCTGTTTGCGCAAGAAGAACTTAATATATCAATGCAAGAAGCCATTGATTATGCAATAAAAAATAATTACGACAATAAGATTGCTTTAAATAATATTGAGGCGGCTAAAGAAAGAAAGTGGGAAACAACAACAATGGGCTTACCTCAAATAAGTGGTAAGGTCGATTATCAAAATTGGTTAAAACAACAAGTTTCGTTATTGCCAGCTGAAATTTCAGGAGGAGCACCAGGTACTTTTACTCCAGTTAAATTTGGAACAAAACAAACCATGGATGCTTCATTAACTTTAACACAGTTAATTTTTGACGGATCTTATTTAGTAGGCTTACAATCAGCTAAAACCTATTTAAAAATATCAGAGCAGGCTAAAGAGAAAACAGAGTTAGCAACAAGAGAAGCTGTTATTAATTCGTATGGAAACGTATTAGTTATAGAAAGAAATATCGAAATTTTAGAAAAGAATAGAGGTGTTCTTAAAAAGAATTTAGAAGAAACACAGAAGATTTATAAAAACGGATTAACTGAGTTAGAAAATGTAGAGCAGTTGCAGATTACCCTAGGTACTATTGAAAATAATTATAATAATGCTAAAAGAATGAAAAGCATAGCGTATAAGATGTTAAATATAGCCTTAGGTAACTCTATAGAGAAGAAAATAGTTTTAACTGATAATTTAGATAATTTAGTTTTAGCAAATACAGATTTAAGTTTACTTACAAAATCTTTTAACGTAAAGAGTCATATCGATTTTAAAATGGCTGAAAACGATAAAGAAAGTAAAGCATTGTTAATGAAATTAGAGCAAAGTAAAGCATTGCCAACATTATCAGCATTTGTAAACTATGGGGCAAACGCAAATTCAAATGATTTTGATTTCTTAAAGGATTCGCAAAAATGGTTTGATTATTCATTGATGGGAGTAAGTTTAAATGTGCCAATTTTTAGTAGTTTCGGAAGACGTTCTAAAACAGCAAGAGCAAGAATTGAACTTGAAAATGCAGCGATTAAAAGTGAAGATGTTAGGCAAAAACTAATGTTGCAATCTGAAACTGCAAAAAGCGATTATCAATTAAGTATTGAAAGTTTTCAAACTGCAAAGAAAAATTTATCATTAGCAGAAAGAATAGAAAAGAAGCAACAGATTAAATTCTTTGAAGGGCTTTCATCAAGTTTCGATTTATTACAAGCGCAAAATCAATTATACTCACAACAAAACAATTATGTGCAATCAATGCTTAACGTAATAGCAAGAAAAGCACAGTTAGAAAACGCACTAAACATACCAATAAAATAAAGTAATAAATAATGAAAAATATATATTCAATTCTTGCGATAACACTATTTTTAGTTTCCTGCGGAGGTAATAAAAAACAATCTGTAGAAGATGTAATCGCCTCTAATGATTTAGAGAAAATACGCGCCAAAAAAACGGAATTAAATACTGAAGTGCAAACACTATCAGAAAATATTAAAACGTTAGATGCTAAAATAGCTACGCTAGATAAAACTAAAAAAGTGCCTTTAATAACTGTTTTATCAGCAAAAAAAACAGTATTTAATCACTATTTAGAATTACAAGGTGATGTTAAAACAAAACAAAATGTTTTAATATATCCTGAAATGGCTGGGCAATTGACTAAGATTTACGTAAAAGAAGGACAATACGTAAAAGAAGGACAAATATTAGCTAAAATTGATGATGGAGGATTGTCTAATCAACTTGCTCAAATAGAAGTAGAAACTACGTTAGCAGAAACTACATACGCGCGTCAAAAACGACTATGGGATCAGAAAATAGGTTCTGAGATACAGTTTCTACAAGCTAAAACGAAGTATGAAGCACAGAAAAATGCTGTAAGCCAATTAAAAAGGCAATTAGGAAAATCGGTAATAAGAGCACCTTTTACAGGTGTTATAGATGATGTTATAAAAGAACAAGGAGTTGTTGTTGCGCCAGGAATGGGAGCAGAAATTTTTAGAATCGTAAACCTTTCTAAAATGTATATCGAAACAGCTGTGCCAGAAACGTATATAACATCTATTAAAAAAGGAAAAAGTGTTGATGTTGAGTTTCCAATTTTAGGAGAAAAAATAAAATCAACAGTTCGCCAAGCTGGTAACTTTATAAATCCGGCAAACCGTACTTTTAAAGTAGAAATAGCTGTAGATAATAAAGCCGGTAATATAAAGCCAAACTTAAGTGCTAAGTTAAAAATTAACGATTATACTAATGATAAAGCATTATTGGTGCCTCAAAGTATTATTTCAGAAAATGCAAAAGGAGAACAGTATGTGTATGTTGTTACAGGTTTAAAAGATAAAAGAGGTAAGGCAAAGCAAGTGATTATTGTTACAGGTAAAACACAAGGAGATGTTGTAGAGGTTTTAGAAGGTATTAAAGCCGGGGATCAAATAATTAAAGAAGGTGCTCGTAGTGTTCAGAACGGTCAAGAAGTACAAGTTTTAAACTAATTTAAATTTACCAATAAAAATATAAATATGTCTAAAAAGAACAAACAGGTAGATAAAGAATTTGGTTTATCCTCTTGGGCAATTAATAACAAAACTACAATGTATGTGGTTATGGCTGTTATATTTTACTTAGGTGTTTCTGCTTTTTTTGAAATGCCACGTGAAAGTTTCCCGGAAATTAAAGAAACAAAAATATATATAAGCACTCCGTTTTTTGGAAACACAGCTGAAGATATTGAAAAATTGATTACAGATCCGTTAGAAGAAAAATTAAAAACGGTAAGTAATGTTGTAGAAATTACATCAACATCACAAGAAGATTACTCTATGGTAATTGTTGAGTTTGATGAAAATATCGAGGTAAAAGATGCCAAACAAAAGGTTAAAGATGAAATAGATTCTGAAACATCTGGTGAAGATTGGCCAACCTTTAACGGTGCTAAAGTAGAGCCTAATGTTTTTGCTTTAAGTATGAGCGAAGAAATGCCAATACTTAATATTAATATTTCTGGAGATTATACTGTAGGTAAATTAAAAGAGTTTGGAGAATATCTTCAAGATGAAATTGAAGGATTGCAAGAAATTAAACAAGTAGATATTCGTGGTGTACAAGATAAAGAAGTTGAAGTAGCTGTAGATATTTATAAAATGCAAGCCGCTAAAGTTAGTTTTAGTGATATTATAAATACAATTAACGGAGGTAATTCAACAATGTCAGCGGGTAATTTAATTACAAGCGGGCAGCGTCGTACGATTCGTATTTTAGGAGAAATAGACAAACCAGCTGATTTAGAAAATTTTGTTGTAAAGTCAGAAAAAGGAAGTTCTATTTACTTAAAAGATGTTGCTGAGGTGTTTTTTAAAGAAAAAGACATTACAACGTATGCAAGACAGTATGGAGAGCAAGTTATTATGTTAGACGTTAAAAAACGTGCAGGTTCTAACATGGTTGCAGCTGCAGAACAAATTCAAAAAATGGTGCAAGATGCCAAGGATAACGTATTTCCGCCAGATTTAGAAGTTACTATAACTAATGATCAATCATCGGTAACAATTGCTGCAGTTGATGACTTGGTGAATAATATTATTTTCGGAGTTATTTTGGTGGTAATAGTCTTAATGTTTTTCTTAGGATTTAAAAACGCCATTTTTGTAGGATTTGCAATTCCGATGTCGATGTTTATGTCGCTTATGATTTTAAACATGTTAGGCTATACATTAAACACCATGATTCTTTTCGGATTAATTATGGGATTAGGAATGCTGGTAGATAACGGTATTGTTGTTGTAGAAAATGTATATCGTTTAATGGATGAAGAAGGAATGAGTAGAACCGAAGCAGCTAAAAAAGGTATCGGAGAAATTGCTTTTCCAATTATTATATCAACCGCAACAACTGTGGCAGCTTTTATTCCGTTAGGTTTATGGCCGGGAGTAATGGGAGAGTTTATGAAACTTTTACCAATTACTTTAGCTATTGTATTAAGTTCATCATTAGTAGTAGCTATCTTTTTTAACTCTGTTTTAGTTTCTAACTTTATGAGTACAGAAGATGAAGATATGCCTTTAAAGAAAATAATTACAATGACAGCAATTATAGCTGTAATTGGAGTTTTAATATTCTTAGTAGGAGGTGTGTATAGAGGATTAGGAACATTAATGTTTTTTACAGCGATAATGCTTTGGGCATACAGGATGTTTTTACGTAAGTGGGCAAACTCTTTTCAAACAAAAGTATTACCTCGTTTAGAAAACTGGTATGAACGCCAACTTCGTAGAGCTTTATCTAAGTCGGCACCATATTGGCTGGTAGGAGGAACTTTTGCATTACTTATTATCTCTTTTATTGCTTTTGGAGCTTCATTAGCTTCACAACGTACTAAAGTTGAGTTTTTTCCAGATAACAAACCAAATCAAATTATTGTTTATATCGAATATCCGCAAGGAACAGATATCGAAAAGACAAATAAAATTACCAAGCAAATAGAGAAAAAGGTTGCTGTTGTTTTAAATGATTCGCAATATACAGATGGTGATTATAATTTTTTAGTAGAAAGTAATGTTTCTCAAGTAGGTGAAGGAGCAGGTAATCCTGCTGTTGATGCAGGTTCAGGTGGGGAGTTACCACATAAAGGAAAAATAACAGCTTCTATGCGAGAATATAAATATCGTAGAGGAGAAGATAGCGAATTGTTGCGTCAAAAAGTACAAGAAGCATTAGTAGGTATATATCCTGGGGTTTTAATTTCTGTAGAGAAAGATGCTAACGGTCCACCAGCAGGTGCCCCAATTAACATCGAAATTGAAGGAGATGATTATAGTGAGTTAATTGTTATTGCAGAAAGAATGCGAGATTTTATAACCTCTAGAAATATTCCTGGAGTAGATGAAATTAAGATAGATGTAAATAAAGATAAACCAGGAATGCAAGTTCTTGTAGATAGAAAAAAAGCTGGTGAACTGGGTGTAAACGCATCACAAGTAGGACAGCAAATTCGTAATTCTATTTTCGGTTCTAAGGCGGGTATTTTTAAAGAAGATGGTGAAGATTACGATATATATGTGCGTTTTAATAAGGCGAACAGGTATAATACAAGTGCTATTTTTAATCAAAAGATTACTTTTAGAGATAATACAGGTAGTTTAAAAGAAATTCCAATTTCTGCAGTTGCAGCACATAGTAATAATTCTGGTTTTAGTGCTATTAAGCACAAAGATTTAAAACGAGTTGTAACTGTTTACTCTCAATTATCACCTGGTTTTACAGATGCTGGTGCAATTGTAAATCAAGTTCAAAACGAAATGAAATCGTTTGAAGGAATGCCAAAAAATATTAAAATAGATTATACAGGGCAAATTGAAGAGCAGAATAAACAAATGGCCTTTTTAATGGGAGCATTATTAACTGGTTTAGGTTTAATTTTCTTCATATTAATTTTCCAGTTTAACTCTATTTCAAAGCCAACTATTATAATGATTTCGATTCTGTTAAGCCTTATCGGTGTATTTGGTGGAATGGTAATTACAGGTTCAGCATTTGTTATTATGATGACCATGATGGGGATTATTTCTCTGGCAGGTATCGTAGTAAATAACGGAGTAGTATTGTTAGACTATGCACAGTTATTAATTGATAGAAAGAAAAATGATTTAGGTTTAGATGAAGATGCCTACCTAGAAACAGATGATCTTTTTGAAGCAATTGTAAGAGCAGGTAAAGCTCGTTTACGTCCGGTATTATTAACAGCAATTACAACTATTTTAGGTTTAATTCCGTTAGCAATCGGACTTAACATTAACTTTTTCTCATTATTCGCAGATTTTGACCCTAAAATATATATGGGAGGAGACAACGTTGTGTTTTGGGGTCCATTAGCATGGACTGTAATTTATGGTTTGTTAATTGCAACCTTTTTAACGTTAATTGCGGTGCCAATATTATTCTTTTTAATTACAAAGTTTAAAATGTGGACAAAGAGAAACGTATAATATGTTTTTTTAATTTTTGTTAATCAAAAAGAGTTGAAAGTATTTGTACTTTCAACTCTTTTTTTATTTTTGAACTATGGATAAAAAAGTTTTTACTGTTGATGAGGTTAAACGAAAAATGGAAGATTATTGTGCCTATCAAGATCGCTGTCATAAAGAAGTAGAAAATAAATTAAGAGAGTACAGTATAATTCCTCAAGCTATAGAGATGATTCTTTTAAGTTTGTTAAAAGATGATTTTTTAAATGAAGAACGCTTTTCTAAAAGCTATGCAAGAGGAAAATTCAGAATTAAAAAATGGGGAAAACAACGAATTGTTAGAGAGTTAAAATTCAGAAATATATCAGCATACAATATAAAAACAGCATTAAAAGAAATCAACGAAGAAGACTATATCGCAACTTTATATAGTTTGTTAGATAAAAAGAATGATTTGGTAACCGAATCGAATGTGTTTAAGAGAAAAAAGAAAATAGCAGATTACTTATTGTATAGAGGTTTTGAGAGCAACTTAGTATATGAGGCTTTAAAAACTATTTAAAATTAAATAGGCTATCTAATTTTATAGCTTTATCGAATCTTTGTTTTGCGTAAACAGTATTTATTTTGGTATTCATGCTACCATAAAGCGATAAGATTTTTGCTACTTGTGTATTTATTTCTGTAGCTGTAATCGCCGGAATGTAAGTCATATCAGCCAATCTTAAAACTTCATTCTCAAAAACATTTATACGTGCTTTAAAAGCAGGTGTTTTAAGTATGTTTATATTTAAACTATCCTTTAATTGTTTTGTCAGTTTTTTTAACTCAATAGCATTGTTTAAAGACTCTGTAGGGTTTGTTTTTTCTAGTTTTTGTAAGAAATCAGCAGTTATAAAATATTCTTTCCATAACTTTATTTCTTTCGAAGAAGCATCATCTAAATGTGCGTATTTAGAGTTCTTAATAACAACATCCATTGCTGATTTTTTAACAGGATCATTTTTTTTAACATCTTTTTTTTTGCAAGAAAAAGAGATTAATAAAACAGAAAATAAAATAAATAAAAAGTATCTCATCACTAAAAATTGAAGTGATAAAAGTACATATTTTACTTGGTTTATGAATAAGAACAAAATTATAAGTTTGTAATCAGTAGTTTATGTTGTTATTTTGTTGATAATTAAAAAAGTAGAAATATTTTTTACGAATTATGAAATTTAATAACTTTGCAATCCTATATTTTTGAACTTTTAAGAATGAATGATACTATATTAATTTTAGGTGCTTGCGGGCAAATCGGAACAGAACTAACTCAAAAGCTACGTTCTTTATACGGAAGAGATAATGTAATAGCTTCTGATATTAGAGAAGGAAACCAAGAAATGATGAACTCTGGGCCTTTCGAAATTATTGATGCTACAAGCAAAGAACGAATTTTTGAAGTCGTTGAGAAATATAAAGTAACACAAGTGTATTTAATGGCAGCAATGCTATCTGCAACAGCAGAGAAACATCCTTTAAAAGGATGGGATTTAAATATGACGTCTTTATTAGCTGTTTTAGAGTTGGCAAGAGAGAAACATATTCAAAAAGTATATTGGCCAAGCTCAATGGCTTCATTTGGTCCTACATCACCGAAAATTAATACGCCTCAGCAAACCATAATGGAACCATCAACAGTTTACGGAATAAGTAAAGTAGCTGGTGAACATTGGTGTAATTACTATCATGAAAAATATGGAGTAGATGTTCGTAGTATTCGTTATCCTGGTATTATTAGTTGGAAAACATTACCTGGTGGAGGAACAACAGATTATGCGGTTGATATTTATTTTGACGCTATAAAAAACGGAACTTATGAATGTTTTTTATCAGAAAATACACGTTTGCCAATGATGTATATGGATGATGCGATTAATGCAACAATTCAAATTATGCAAGCTGATCCAGAAAAAATTAAAACAAGAACATCATATAATTTGGCAGCAATTAGTTTTACACCGAATGAAATTGCCGCAGAAATTAAAAAATACATTCCTGAGTTTGAAATTAGTTATAAGCCAGATTTTAGACAGGCAATTGCAGATAGTTGGCCTCAAATTATAGACGATTCTCACGCAAGAAAAGATTGGGGATGGCGTCATGAATTTGATTTAGCTTCTATGACAAATGATATTGTTACCAATTTAAAAGCACTAGAAAAGCAAAAGCTAGAAGAAGTGTAAGTTTTTAAAGTTAAGCACGTCTATACTATCGCTGTTTTAAGTATTTTAACCTAGGTTATAATACTTAAAACAGAAAAAAAAATATTATATAGATAAGTAAGATGAAAGAGATTATAGAAAATAGTTTAAAAAAAGCCATTTCATATTCAGAATATAGAATTTTAGTAAAAAATTTATTAGAGCAAGGTAAATCAACAGGGCCAAACCAGTCTGACGATTTATTAAATTATAGTTTGTTAAACGATAAGCGAATGAAGCGTTTAGATAAAACTATAAAGATTTCAGAAGCTACCACAGCTAAGCTTAAGGAAGTAAAAGAGCCTCAAACTTGGTTGGTTTTAACAGAAGGTTGGTGTGGTGATGCTGCTCAAAACTTACCTGTTATTAATAAAATAGCTGAAGAAAATGCTAACATTCAATTAAAAGTTGTGTTAAGAGATGAGAATCTTGAGCTGATGGATGAGTTTTTAACCAACGGCGGTAGATCGATACCTAAATTAATAGCTTTAAACAAGAATAATGAAGTTATTGATACTTGGGGCCCAAGACCAGTCATTGCCACTAAAATGGTAGCCGATTATAAAGCAGAGCATGGTAGTTTAGATGCTGATTTTAAAAAAGACTTACAGGTTTGGTATAATAAAAATAAGGGTGAAGATGTTCAGGAAAATCTTGTTTCATTTTTAAAATAACAATCGCTTTTTATAAATAATAAATCTCCTTTTTGATTCTCAAGAAGGAGGTTTTGTTTTCTGTATATTTGTGGTTTAGAAAAAATAATTATGTTAGTAGATTTTAGTAGTTTATCAGAAGATGCAAAAGTTTGGATTTATCCTTGTAGTAGAAAATTTTATCCGCAGGAAATAGACGGATTAAATGAGCAGTTAAAAACTTTTACTGAAAACTGGAAATCAGAAGATGAAAATTTTAAAGCTTCATTTGATGTGAAATATAATCGTTTTATTATTTTTTCTGCAGAAGAAGATGTAGACTTGTCTAACACTGATATTGATACGCAAGTTGGTTTTATATTGCAATTGCAACAACAATACGAAGTTGAATTGTTAGATAGAATGAATGTGTGTTTTAAGCAAGGTGAGTATACACAATACAAAGAACTTAAAGACTTTAAAAAGTTGATTAAAAATAAAGCTGTAACAGAAAAAACGATTGTTTTTGATAATTTAATTCAAACAAAACAAGAGTTAGAAAATCATTGGGAAGTACCAATTTTAGAAAGCTGGTATAATCGATTTTTAAAGAAGAAAAAGTCATAATACACTTTTCTCTATCTTAATTAATTGAAAAAAGACTGGAATATTAATTTAATAAATATTGATACTTCAGTCTTTTTTTATGATGTTAATTTGTTATGAACTCTATTCTACTTCTAAAGATTTTATAAAGGCATCTACACTTACTGCATCTTCAACAGGGAAATCACCAATTTTAGTTCTTCTTAATGCCGATAAATGAGCGCCAGAATTTAAAGCAATTCCAAAATCGTATGCTAACGAACGAATGTAAGTTCCTTTGCTACAAACAACTCTAAAATCAAGATTATTGGCATTAATGTTTGTTATTTCAAATACAGGAATCGTAACTTCTCTCGATTTTATTTCGGTAGTTTCACCTTTTCTTGCTAACTCGTATAAACGCTTCCCTTCTTTTTTAATAGCAGAAAAAATAGGCGGTTTTTGTTGAATTACTCCTGTAAACTGTTTGGTTGTTTCATGAATTAATTCTTTTGTGATATGATCAGTAGCAAAAGTTTCATTTATCTCTGTTTCTAAATCATAACTAGGTGTTGTTCCTCCTAAAGTAATAGTACCGGTATATTCTTTTATTTGCCCTTGGTACGTATCGATTATCTTAGTTTTTTTACCGGTGCAAATAATTAGCAAACCAGTTGCTAATGGATCTAAAGTACCTGCGTGCCCAACTTTTATTTTTTTGATGTTAAAACGTTGGCGAATATGCCAGCGTAGTTTATTTACTACCTGAAAAGAAGTCCATTCTAGTGGTTTATCAATCAATAAAACTTGTCCGTTTTTGTAATCTTCTTCCGTTTTCATATTAGTTTAATAAAGAGTATCCGATAGCGATTAATCCTACAATCGCGCAGTAAATAGAAAAATATGATAATTTGCTTTTTTTAACCAGTGCAATCATCCAATTACAAGCAACTAAACCTGCTAAAAAAGCAGCGATAAAACCTGCTGATATTGGAGCGATTTCAGAAGATTGAAAATTAATATCTCCGCTAAGTAAGTCTTTTGCTATTTTACCAAAGATAAGTGGTACTACCATTAAAAATGAAAACCGAGCTGCTTTACTACGATCAATACCAAGTAAAACAGACGTAGAAATAGTTGCTCCTGAACGAGAAATACCAGGCAGCATTGCAATAGCTTGAGAAATACCTATAATTATTGAGCTATTAAAAGATACTTCTTTGTTGGTGTTTTGAGCTTTATCAGCAAATAATAATAACACAGCTGTAACTAATAACATAATACCTACAAATAGTATTTTTCCGCCAAAAAAAGATTCTAATTGTTCTTCAAATAATAACCCGATAATTACTGCTGGAATCATAGAAAGAATAATTTTTAATGAAAATTTCATTTCGCTATTCCATTTAAATTGGAACAATCCTTTAAAAATCTCAGCAACTTCTTTTCTAAAAACAACTAAAGTACTTAAAGCGGTTGCAAAGTGAAGCACAACAGTAAAAGTTAAGCTTTCTTCGGGTACAGATGTATCTCCTAAAATAGCTTTAGCAAGTTCTAAATGCCCACTTGACGAAACGGGTAAAAACTCGGTAAGACCTTGAATAATTCCAAGAATAATAGCTTCTAATAAATCCATACTTATTTTTTAGGGTTGGCAAAAATAGCATAAATTTCGATACCTAAACCAATAAGAACTAAAGTTGGTGCTAAACGAATTCTGCGCCAATTATAAATTTCTTTATTAAATACATTTGGGTCTTCGCTACCGCCACCGGCCATTAAAATAAAACCTAAAGCAATAACAGCTACACCTATTAGCATAATGATGTAATTTCGTTTGCCGAATAAAAATTCTTGTTTCGGGGTGTTTTCTTTTTTCATATAATCTTAGTAATACAAATCGTTCGTTTGTAAATTTAAAAAACGTTGTGTGGCAAAAAAAGTGCTTATCCATGTAATAAAAAAGGCTGTGAATAAAACACCACCAGCTACATAGGCTAAAGAAATATAATCGGTTAATAACTCTAAAGATGGGATGTATTTATTGGTGTAATAAATTACAATTGCCAGGCCAATTAAAGAAATGAAAGCACCCAAAACACCTAATTTAATACTTTGCCAAATAAAAGGTTTACGAATAAAGCTTTTGGTAGCACCAACCATTTGCATGGTTTTGATATTAAATCTTTTTGAGTAAATAGATAATCGAATAGAACTATTGATTAATATTATAGCTACTAAAGCAAAAAAACCGCTTAAAACTAATAACCAAAAGCTGATTTTTTTAATGTTTTTTGTTAGTAATTGAACTAAAGGTTTGTCGTAATTTACTTCTGCAACAAAATTATTTTTATCAAATGATTTTTTAATTTCATCCATTTTTTCAGGAGTAACAAAAGCAGCTTTTAAGTAGATGTCAATTCCGTTTTTAAGAGGATTATCTCCTAAGAACTTTAAAAAATCTTCCCCTAAATCTTTTTTGTAGGTTTTAGCGGCTTCATCTTTAGTTATATAAACTACTTTATTTGTAAAGTTTTCTTTTTTAAGTGTTTCCTTAAATTTAGTTACTTGCTTTTCGGTTACATCATCTTTTAAAAATAAAGTCATTACCACTTTTTCTTTAAAGTGATTCGCTACTTTGGTAGATTTCAGTAAAATTAAGCCTAAAAACCCCATCATAAAAAGTACCAATGCAATACTTACGACTACAGAAACATATGATGATTGTAAACGGCGTTTTTGAAAAGAATCAAAAGAGTTTGTCATTGTTTAATATGCGTTTTAAACTTTGCAAGATACAAATATTTAGGAAGTTTTAAATGAATGAATTACTCGATTTCTTGACATAATTCAATTAAAACTCCATTTGTTGTTTTAGGGTGTAAAAAAGCAACTAATTTATTATCAGCACCTTTTTTTGGAGTTTCGTTTAGTACCGTAAAACCTTCTTTTTGCAAGCGCTTTATTTCGGTCTTAATATCACTAACAGCAAAAGCAATGTGGTGAACACCTTCTCCTTTTTTCTCTATGAATTTAGCAATTGGGCTTTCTGGTTTTGTGGCTTCTAATAGTTCAATTTTATTAGGGCCAGATTTAAAAAAAGAAGTTTTTACGCCTTCACTAGCTACTTCTTCGGTTTTATAATGAGGTTTTCCGAAAAGAGCAGCAAATAATTCATTTGATTTTTCTAAATCTTTAACGGCAATACCAATGTGTTCTATTTTATTCATTTTGTAAAAATAATAAAATCTATTGGTTATAATACTAATGAAAAAACAAGAGTGTATCACATTAAAAGTAAGTAGCATAAACCTTGTCTAGGTAAAGGTGTTTTTCCTATTTTATTTATTAAGTAATTTGGTAAAGTGTTTGTTTTTAGTGGTTTGCTAATTTTTGTTTTTTATCGATAAGAGAATGTTAAAAAATAAGTAGTTATATTTAAAAAGTATTTTATAAATTTTTATTTTATGAAAAAATCTGATTTACTTAAGTTATTCATTACTGCTTACATATTAATTTTTATTGCTTGTATGCTTTCTTGTGAAAGGCATGAATGCAAATGTGAACATGAAGAAGATCAAACACCAGAAGGTGCTTTTTGTTATGCTGATGAAGGAAGAACAAAAGAGATGTTAAATTATACAGAGATTGTGGCAATGTTAAAAAGTTATGATACTACACGTATTGCTCCTTTAGAAAAAGCGCTAGGATATGAAGATTCTCGTATTAATAATTATAATTTTATTCAGTTTAAAAAGTATTTAGGAAGAATTGAAAACTTAAGTAAAAAGGCTAAAATAAATATAACAGGTATTAGTTTTATCGCAGCAGCTAAACCAAACTATAGTAATACGGGTAAAAGTTATCAAGATTTAATTTATATACCTACTACAACTATTAATGGTGAGCAAATAGCTTTTGATCCTGTGCAGTCTGCTAAGCAAGGTAAATTAGTTACATTTAAAGAAATGCTAGCCTTAAATGGTTATAAATGGATTTATAATACAAAAGATAACTTTGAAGCAGGAAAAAGAAAAAATTACGATTATGCTTTAAAAACATTAAATAAAAATAAAGAAAGCACGGTATTAGGAGAAGATGAGTTAAGTGGAGTGGGAAATAAAGGAACCCTAACACCTCCTTTTAATTAAAGAAAAATGGATTTATTAAGTAATTTAAGTTTACTATCCCAATATATAGCTGCCATACTAGGCGCAGTGTTTTTCTTGCAAACAAAAAAAACATTTGCAAAGTGGCTTGCCTTACTTTTAATAATAACTGTTATTGTAGAATCGATAGGTGCTTATTGTATTATTACAGAGAAACCTGTTTTTTTACATCACCAGATATATATATTATTAGAACTTATAATAATTCGTAAAATGTATAATGATTTAATTAAAGATAAAGCATGGTTAAAGCTGTCTAATTTCTTTTTAATAACTTTTTTAGTAGCATGGTTTTTAATACTATATAATAAAAGCTTCTTTTATACCGCTATAATTATAGGAGCAATTAATATAGGTTTGTTAGTATTTCTTTATCTACGAGAGTTGTTGCTCTCTGATGAAATTTTGAATTATAAAAAAATGCTTTCTTTTTGGGTCTCAGTAGGTTTTTTAGTTTTTTATTTACCTTCAATACCTTTTTTTAGCTTAGTTAGTTATATGAAAAGTAGAGATTTATTTCCTGTTTTAAATATTTTGATTATTATCATGAATATTATTATTTCATTTGGTTTAATATGGAGCAAGAAGAAGGAAGAATATTAGTAATTACAACTCTTATTTTAATGGCAATTATAATCTTTGTAATTGTTTTATTTACCGTTTTTCAACGCCGTAAAAACAAATTATTATTAGAAAGAGCAGAAAATAAAAAACGCTATGAAAAAGAAATTACTGAAACTCAAATAGAAATACGAGAAGAAACTTTGCGGAATATTAGCTGGGAATTACATGATAATATCGGACAACTTTTAACTTTAGCAAAAATACAAATGCAGCATGCTTCTCCTGAAAATATAGGTGAAATATCAGATACTATCACAAAAAGTTTAGCAGAAATAAGAGCATTATCTAAGTCAATCAATCCAGGTTTTATCAAAAACATAAAATTAATAGAAGCTTTAAAATTAGAAATAGAACGATTTAATCGATTAAATTATATAGAATCAAGTTTAATGATTACAGGAAAAGAAAGAAGAATAAATCAGAAGCATGAAATTATAATTTTTAGAATGTTACAAGAATTTTTTTCAAATACGATAAAACATTCTAAGGCTTCTAAGCTAGATGTTTCTATATCTTATAGCAAAGATGTTATAAAAATTATTTCTAAAGATAATGGTATTGGTTTTGAGGCGGATAAAAACGTACTTAAAGGTATTGGTTTACAAAATATAAAAGCCAGAGCAAAATTAATAAAAGCAGAAGTTAAAATGGAATCAGAACCTAAAAAAGGAACAAGTTTAATAATAAATTATTATATTTAGAAAACCAAGTGTAATTCCCCCTACAACATAATAGTAACCAAACCTACTTAATTATGAAATACTCAGTTGTAGTTGTAGATGATCATACATTATTGTCGCAAGCTATTGAAGGAATGGTAAATACTTTTGATAAATTTAAAGTATTATACACCTGCAAAAACGGTAAAGAAGTTGCCGATAAATTTTCAGAATCACCCAAAAATATACCTGATATTGTTTTGGTAGATGTAAACATGCCAATAATGAATGGTATTGAAACCACAGAGTGGATTGTTGAACATCACCCAGAAGTGCATATAATGGCATTATCGGTTGAAGATGCTGATAATACGATTTTAAAGATGCTAAAAGCAGGAGCCGTTGGGTATTTGCTTAAAGACACCCAAAAAGGAGTGTTAGAAAAAGCATTGTTAGAAATGATGGATAACGGTTTTTACCACACAAGAAATGTAACGACATTATTATTAGATTCTGTTTCTGGTAAAAACGGAAAAAACAATGTGTGTTTTAAAGATAATGAGATGAAATTCATGAAGTTAGCTTGTTCTGAGTTGACTTATAAAGAGATTGCCGAAAAAATGTTTTTAAGCCCCAAAACTATTGATGGTTATCGCGATAGCCTATTTACAAAACTAAATATTAGAAACCGGGTTGGATTGGTAATATATGCCGTGAAAAATAAAATTTACACTCCGTAATTTTATCCGTAAATTTGCAACATGGAAGAAACTAATAGACAACGAAAAATTGCAGGAGTATTGCAAGAAGATTTGGTAGATGTTTTACAACGTGCTGCGCAAGATGGAATGAAGGGTGTAATAATATCTGTATCTAAAGTTTCGGTTACTGCCGATTTAGGAGTTGCAAAAGTATATTTAAGCGTCTTTCCTTCTGATAAAAGAGACGAAATTGTTGGTGGAGTAAAATCTAATACACCATTAATTCGTCATGAAATGGCGAAAAGAACAAGACATCAATTAAGAAGAATGCCAGAATTATTGTTTTTTGGTGATGATAGTTTAGATTATATCGAAGATATTGATAAGTCTTTAAAAGGTGATGATATAGATCCTATTAAAAATCCAGATGTTTTACCACGTCGTCAAAAGCGTTAATAAATTTTATTTACATTGCTAATTAAGATTTATTAATAATTTGAATTTTTCTCTATACATAGCTAAAAGATACTTGTTTTCTAAAACAAGCACCAATGCCATAAATATAATTACATTTATTGCAGTTTTTGGTGTTGTTGTTGGGGCTTTAGCTTTGTTTGTTATTTTATCGGGGTATTCAGGTTTAAGAACTTTTAGCGATTCTTTGCTTAAAGTATCAGATCCTGATATTAAAATAACAGTTGTAAAAGGAAAGTCTTTTAAGTATTCTGATGAAATTCATCAAGAATTACTTCAGAATACTCAAATAAAAGCAATTTCAAAAACAATTGAGGAACGTGTTTTTTTAAAGTATAAGGATAAAAATCAAGTTGCTTTTATAAAAGGTGTTGATACAAATTATAAGGATATAATTCCTGTAGATACTTTGTTAGCGCTGGGAACTTGGGTAGATCCTGAGTTTAAAAATACGGCTGTTATAGGTTACGGAATTTCATACAAACTCTCACTTAATGTTGCTAATTTTGGTGAACCATTACAAATAATGGTGCCAAAGCCTGGTAAAGGGTTTGTAAATGTTAATAATGCTTTTCATTCAATTTCTACGCAGGTTATTGGTGCTTATTCAGGGTCAGAAGAATTTCAGAATAAATACGTTTTTACTGAGTTGTCTTCTGCACAAGAGCTGTTGAATTATGATGAAAATCAAATTTCAGGAATAGAACTCAAGTTAAAAAAGGATGTTAATTTAGATGATTTTCAAGAAAAATTACAAGATAATTTAGGTGAAGCTTTTAGTGTTAAAACAAGAGCTCAATTAAATGTTTTATACTATAAAGTAATAAATACTGAGCGATTTATTTCGTATTTAATTTTCACTTTAATACTCGCAATAGCTTTATTTAATGTAATCGGGTCAATAATTATGATGATTATTGATAAAAGAAAAAATCTTAAAACATTATTTAATTTAGGAGCAAGTATTGATGCTATAAAAAAAATATTTGTGCTACAAGGGTTCTTATTAACAATAGTTGGTATGATTGTAGGTATTGCTATTGGTATTTTATTAGTGTTAATACAACAACGTTACGAGTTATTTATGATTACTGAAAATTTAGCTTACCCAGTTGAATTTAGGTGGATGAATCTATTAGTTGTAATATTTACAATTTCAATACTGGGTTTTATAGCATCTAAGGTAGCAAGCTCGAGAATTTCTAAAGATTTTATTGAGAAATAAACTTACTTTATCTCCGGAATAATCATATTCCCAAATTTAGCTTCTACTTCATCAAAAGCAGCAAACACATCTTTTGCATCATCCGAAGTTACCATTTTCATACGGTATTCTTTAAAATGCGGAATTCCTTTAAAGTAATTTGTATAGTGTCTTCTTGTTTCAAAAACGCCTAAAACAGGTCCTTTCCAATCAATAGCCATTTGTAAATGTCTACGGGCTGTTTCTACTCGCTGTGCAATTGTTGGTTTAGCTAAGTATTCACCTGTTTTAAAATAATGCTTTACTTCGTTAAAAAACCAAGGATATCCAATAGAAGCTCTACCAATCATACAGCCATCTAAGCCATATTTGTCGCGCATTTCCATTGCTTTTTCTGGCGAAGTAACATCACCATTTCCAAATACAGGAATATGCATTCTCTGATTGTTTTTAACTTGAGCAATTGGTGCCCAATCAGCATCACCTTTATACATTTGCGCACGTGTACGACCGTGAATAGAAATTGCAGCACAGCCAACGTCTTGTAAACGCTCGGCAACTTCTACAATTTTAATAGAATCATGGTCCCAGCCTAAACGTGTTTTTACGGTAACTGGTAAATTGGTGTGTTTTACCATAGCCTCAGTAAGAGACACCATTAAATCAATGTCTTTTAAAATTCCTGCACCAGCACCTTTAGAAACTACTTTTTTAACGGGGCATCCGAAGTTGATATCAATAATATCAGGATTCGATTTTTCTACAATCTCTACCGTTTTTAACATCGATTCTAAGTTTGCACCGAAAATCTGAATTCCAACAGGACGTTCTTTTTCGTAAATATCTAACTTCATTACGCTTTTTGCAGCGTCGCGAATCAGTCCTTCCGAAGAAATAAATTCAGTATAAACAACATCAGCACCGTTCTCTTTACACAATGCTCTAAACGGTGGATCACTCACATCTTCCATCGGCGCTAATAATAGCGGAAAATCCGGAAGTTCTATATTACCAATTTTTACCATGGTGCAAAGTTACTTTTTATTTTTTATTGAATAAATTTTTAATTGTACAACGTTTTTCAATAAAGTATCTTTGTCAGTCATAAGAGGCTAGAAATACGACGCATGAAGAAAATAAGAAATTTTTGCATTATTGCACATATTGATCACGGTAAAAGTACACTTGCCGATAGATTACTAGATTATACAGGAGCGGTAACTGAGAGAGAAAAAAAATCGCAGTTATTAGATAGTATGGATTTAGAGCGTGAACGTGGTATTACCATTAAGTCGCACGCAATTCAAATGGATTATACGTTTGAGGGTGAAGATTATATTTTAAATTTAATTGATACACCTGGGCACGTAGATTTTTCTTACGAAGTATCTCGTTCAATAGCAGCTTGTGAAGGTGCTTTGTTAATTGTTGATGCTGCGCAAAGTATACAGGCGCAAACAATTTCTAATTTATATTTGGCTTTAGATAACGACTTGGAAATTATTCCGGTTTTAAATAAAGTTGATTTACCATCTGCAAATCCAGAAGAGGTTACAGATGATATTGTAGATTTATTAGGTTGTAATCCTGAAGATGTTATCCACGCTAGTGGAAAAACAGGTTTTGGAGTCGAGAACATTTTAGAAGCAATTATTAAAAAAGTTCCGGCACCAACAGGAAATCCTGATGCGCCTTTAAAAGCTTTAATTTTTGATTCTGTTTATAATTCTTATAGAGGAATTGAAACGTATTTTAGAGTAATTGATGGTTCAATTAAAAAGAACCAACGTATTCAATTTATGTCAACAGGTACCGAATATAAAGCAGATGAGGTTGGTACTTTAAAACTAGAACAAGTAGTAAAACAAGAGGTGAAAACCGGTGATGTAGGATATTTAATTACCGGAATTAAAGTTGCAAAAGAAGTAAAAGTAGGTGATACTATTACTGATTTTGAAAATCCGACTGAGAGCCTTATTGATGGATTTGAAGATGTAAAACCAATGGTTTTTGCAGGTATTTATCCTGTAGATACTGAGGATTACGAAGAATTACGTAATTCGATGGAAAAGTTGCAGTTAAATGATGCTTCTTTAGTATTTCAGCCAGAAAGCTCGGCAGCGTTAGGTTTTGGTTTTCGATGTGGATTCTTAGGAATGTTACATATGGAAATTATTCAAGAACGTTTAGAACGTGAATTTAACATGACTGTGATTACTACAGTACCAAACGTTTCTTATCACGCATACACGAAGAAAAATCCTACGGAAATTGTTTTGTTGAATAATCCAACAGATTTACCAGATCCGTCTAGATTAGAAAAAGTAGAAGAGCCTTTTATAAAAGCATCAATCATAACAAAAGCTGATTTTGTCGGACAAGTAATGTCGCTTTGTATTGAAAAAAGAGGAGAAATCGTAAATCAAACCTATTTAACTACAGAAAGAGTTGAATTAACTTTTGATATGCCATTGGCAGAAATTGTTTTTGATTTTTATGATCGATTAAAAACAGTATCAAAAGGATATGCTTCTTTTGATTATTCTCCGATAGGAATGCGAACGTCTAAATTAGTTCGTGTAGATATTTTATTAAACGGTGACCCTGTTGATGCACTTTCAGCATTATTACACGCTGATAATGCGTATACAATTGGAAAGAAAATTGTAGAAAAATTGAAGCAATTAATACCAAGACAACAGTTTGATATTCCTATTCAGGCTGCAATTGGAGCAAAAATTATAGCAAGAGAAACTACCAAAGCTTTACGTAAAGATGTAACAGCAAAATGTTATGGTGGAGATATTTCACGTAAACGTAAGTTATTAGAAAAGCAAAAGAAAGGTAAGAAAAGAATGCGTCAGGTTGGTAATGTAGAAATTCCACAAGAAGCATTTATGGCAGTTTTAAAGTTGAATGATTAAGCTTTAAGGATAAATATATAAGTATAAAAAAATGCTCTCGGTTTTCCGAGAGCATTTTTTTATTTAAAAGTAAATGTAAAAGTATCTAAGATACTTAATCTCTGCTTCCTAAAATACGTAACGCCCAGTACAAAAGCATTGCTAAAGAACCTAGTGCAGCGACTAAGTAAGTTCTTGCAGCCCATTTTAAGGCGTCTTTAGAACCCGCTAATTCTTCACGAGTTACAATGTGCTTGTTTTCTAACCAAGCTAACGCTCTGTTACTTGCGTCATATTCAACAGGTAAGGTAATAAAGCTAAACAACGTACCCATTGCCATAAAAACAAGTCCACCTATAGCAACCATTTGTCCAATTCCTGGCTGACCAGCACCGGCACCTAAAATAATACCTCCAATAATCATCCATTGAGAAAAACGAGAAGAAATACTAACGATAGGTACTAATTTAGATCGCATTGTTAACCATTGATAGGCTTTTGCATGTTGTACGGCATGGCCAACCTCGTGAGCAGCAACTGCAGCAGCCGATGCATTTCTTTGATTGTAAACACCTTCACTTAAATTTACGGTTTTGTTTTGCGGATTGTAATGATCGGTTAACATACCTGGTGTAGAAATAACTTTTACGTCGTTAATACCATGGTCATCTAGCATTTTCTGAGCTATTTCTGCTCCGCTCATTCCATTGCGTAAATGAACTTGCGAATATTTTTTAAACTTTCTTTTAAGTGTATTACTTACTATCCAGCTGAATAAAGAGATAATACCTATTAGAATATAAAATCCTATCATAATTTATTTGGTTTTAAAATTTTGTATCAATTTTGTTTGATAAATTTACAACATAAATTATTCCATTATTAAATTACCTATAATAAAAGTGTCATAATGTCAAATAAGCCAAAAATTTTAATAGTATATACAGGAGGAACCATTGGTATGGTTAAGGATTATAAAACCGGAGCGTTAAAAGCGTTTGATTTTAGTCAGATATCTAGTAAAATTCCAGAATTACAACAATTACATTGTGACATTTCTACTATTTCTTTTGACGAGCCCATTGACTCTTCAAATATGAATGTAAATTATTATATTGATATAGCAGAAATTATTGCTGATAATTATGATAAGTTTGATGGTTTTGTAGTGCTTACAGGTTCAGATACGATGTCGTATACATCATCAGCAATTAGTTTTATGATTGAAAATTTACATAAGCCAGTAATATTTACGGGTTCTCAGTTACCAATTGGAGATTTAAGAACCGACGCAAAAGAAAACTTAATTACTTCGATACAAGTAGCTTCAACGTACGAAAACGGAAAACCAGTAATTCAGGAAGTAGGGTTGTATTTTGAGTATAAATTATACAGAGCAAATAGAACGACAAAAATAAATGCAGAGCAATTTGAAGCTTTTGCATCGATGAATTATCCACCTTTGGCTGAAAGTGGAGTTCATTTAAATTTTAATTACCCTGTATTGTTTCGGTCAATTAAAGAAGAAGAGAAGCTTGTTTTTAGAAAAAATTTAGATAATAATGTTGCTATTTTAAAACTGTTTCCAGGTATAACAGCATCTGTAGTAGAAAGTTTTATGAATATACCGAACTTAAAGGGTGTGATTTTAGAAACATATGGTGCAGGAAACGCTCCAACAGAAAAATGGTTTATCAATTTATTAGAAAAAGCCGTTGCCCAGAACATATATATTGTAAATGTTACTCAATGTGCAGGTGGAAGTGTTATTTTAGGTCATTATGAAACAAGTTCAGACTTAAAACGTATCGGAATTGTAGACGGAAAAGATATAACAACCGAGACAGCAGTAGCAAAAATGATGTATTTATTAGGCGAAAAGCTATCAAAAGAACAATTTAAGCACTATTTTGAAACATCATTAAGAGGAGAAATTAATTAAATTGTGTTTTTTTTACTAGATTTACAATCATAAGTACTTGAAATAGCATTAGAAAGAAGAAAAAGAAGTAAAAACCTTCGTTTTTTTTTAATGTCCCAACATTTTTTTGTTACTTGGCAGTCTGAAAAATAAAAAAGTGTAATAAGTACAAGTTAATAATTACTTATTGTTAAAAAAGTAAGTAATTTATAGTAAAATTTGTATTTTTAACCCGTTAACTATTTAAAATTAATTATAACAAAATGAAAAAAGTAGTAAATTTCCTAACTATTGCAGGATTTATGTTTTTAGGAGCTATTCAGTCAACTTATGCTCAGGAAGCAGCAGCAGAAAACACAGAAACTTTTCACCAGATTTTAAAACGTTATTTTATAGAAGGTGGTCCAGGTTTTATGGGGATTGTATTGGTGGCCTTAATTTTAGGTTTAGCAATTGCAATTGAAAGAATTATTTATTTAAACATGGCAACTACGAATACTAAAAAGTTATTAGCTAGTGTTGATGAAGCATTAAGTTCTGGAGGTGTAGAAGCAGCCAAGGAGATTTGTAGAAATACAAAAGGACCTGTAGCTTCTATTTTTTATCAAGGATTAGAAAGGTCTAGTGAAGGTCTAGAGGCTGCTGAAAAGGCTGTAGTAGGTTACGGTGGTGTACAGATGGGGTTATTAGAGAAAAATATTTCTTGGTTGTCTTTATTTATTGCATTAGCACCGATGTTAGGTTTTATGGGTACTGTAATTGGTATGATTGGTGCCTTTGATGCGATTGCAGTGGCAAATGATATTTCTCCAGCAGTAGTAGCAGGTGGTATTAAAGTAGCACTTTTAACAACTGTATTCGGTCTTGTTGTGGCTATTATCTTACAAGTTTTTTACAACTATATCATTTCTAAGATGGATGGTATCGTTAACAATATGGAGGATGCTTCTATATCTTTAATAGATTTATTATCAAATTATAAAAAATAAAAGATGAATAATAAAATTATAACTTTAGTAGTAGCCGTACTAGCCATTATAGGTTTAGTGTTTGCGCTTATGGCTATGGTAGTAGATCCTGATGTTGATTTAATTGCAGCGAATGAAGCAGCCTCACCATTAGTATCTTATTCATTGGTCTTATTAGCTGTTACAGCTGCAGTAGCAGTCATTGGTTCTTTATTTTCTTTATTTAAAAACCCAGCAGCATTAAAGAAAGCAATAATGGGATTAGTTATTTTAGGCGTTGTGCTTTTAGTATCTTATTTATTAGCAAACAGTGATCAGGTTATTGATGCAAAAGATGAAGTTATTGCAGCAGCTGGTAGTTCTGTCTCTAAATTGACAAGTACAGGTATAGTGTTTAGTGCTCTATTAATGCTTGTAGCGGGTGCATTTTTTGTACTAGATTTATTAAAAGGAATTGTAAAATCGTAAGGTATTATGGCAAGAAGAGAAAATCCAGAAATTAATGCAGGTTCGATGGCAGATATTGCATTCTTGCTACTTATCTTTTTCCTTGTAACAACAACAATGGATGTTGATTCAGGTATCCCTAAAAAGTTAGCTGAAAAGACAGATGTTGAACCACCAATTGTAAAAGAGAAAAACATTCTTCAAGTTGATATTAACAGAAATAACCAATTGCTTGTAGAAAACGAAGCAATGGAGTTAAAAGACTTAAAAGATGCTGCTATCAAATTTATAGATAACGGTGGTGGTATTGGTAACCCAATGCCTGGGAAAGAAGCGGGAGCAGCTTGTAACTATTGTAAGGGAGCAAAGGATCCTGAATCATCGGATCACCCAAACAAAGCTGTTATTGCTGTACAAAGTGACAGGGGAACTGAATTTGGTACATACGTCTCTGTTCAGGATGAGTTATTAAAAGCTTATTCGGAATTACGTAATAGATTTTGTGAGGAGAAATATGGTATGAGTTTTACTGAATTAGAGAAAGCTTTTATTGCTGGAGCAAGAAAAGATGGCGCATTAAGAATAAAAGTTGAAGATGTTAAGAATAGTTATCCTCAGATAATTTCTGATATCGATCCAACTAATGTGCAATAATTTAAAACAATTAAAGTATGTCTAAATTTAAAAAGAGAAAAAAAGAGATGCCAGCGGTGAATACTTCTTCACTACCTGATATTGTTTTTATGTTATTATTTTTCTTCATGGTAACCACGGTAATGCGTGAAAACGATTTAGCTATTGAGGCTCCACGTTTGCCTAGTGCTGCAGAAGTAAAGAAGTTAGAGCGTAAAAGTTTAGTGAGTACAATTTTTGTGGGTAAAGCAAAAGATAGTAAATATGGTACTGGTTATAACAGAATTCAGTTAAACGATAAGATTGCTACGCCAGATGATGTACCTTCTTTTATTTTCTTAGAAAGAGGAAATGTATCTGAAGCTGAAATTCCTTTTATGACTACTTCTATTAAGGCGGATAAAGAATCGAGTGTTGGTACGTTAGCTGATATTCGTGAGAAATTAAGAGATGTAAATGCTCTTAAATTAAGTTTATCTACACACAAAGGAAGTGCTATTAAAAAGTAATCACTTTTTTCGAATAAATAATAAAAAGAGCAATCATACGATTGCTCTTTTTTTATACAAATAAACTATATTTAACAATAGTTAAGTGTTATGACAAATAGATTAATTTTCTTTTTAGTTTTTTTATCAATAAATATATACGCTCAGAAAGATTCTTTACAAGTAGGAGATTCTTATTGGGAAGATCAGTTGTATATTAATGTTTCATATAATATATTAGATAATCAGCCTAAAGGAGTTTCCAAAAGCGGATTTTCATTTGGTTTTTCAGCAGGTTATATAAAGGATATTCCTTTTGCTAAAAATGGGAAAATAGCATTAGGTGTTGGTTTAGGGTATGGGTTTGATTCTTACAATCACGGATTAAAAGTTGTTGAAAAAGAGCCAGCTAATTTTCAGATTGATAATAGTATTACGAATAATAAATTAGTATTACACAATATTGAAATGCCTATTCAGTTTCGATGGAGATCATCAACGGTTAATACCTATTCTTTTTGGCGTTTTTACACTGGTATTAAGCTAAGTTATAATATCAGTAATAATTTTACATATGACGACGCTGGTGCTAAAATTGATATATCAAACTTTTCTGAATACAATAAGTTTCAAACAGGGTTAATACTTTCGGCAGGGTACGGAACTTTTAATTTTCACGTGTATTATGGTTTAACACCTATATTTAAAAATGCTTCTTTAAATGGCAATAAAATTGATACAAATATTATTCGCTTCGGATTAAGTTTTTATCTTTTATAATATGTAGTAGGCTAAAAAAGGGGACGCTAAGCCAATAAAAAAACCAAGATATACTTCGTTGTAAGTATGAGCTTTTAATTGGAGTCTAGCATTCCCTAAAATACCAGAGAGCAATATAAAAAATATGATCAACGGAATTATATATATATTATGCAGTTGTTGAAATAATAGAAAATATCCTGTTGCAGCACCGATAGAAAGTAAATGTAAACTTGTTTTTATTTTTGCAATAAATAAGGTGTAAATCAAACCCAACCCGAATACTACTCCAAAAAATAAATAACTTAGGTCTTTAATAATTGTTATTTCAGAAAAAAACTTACCCAAAAAAAACAAAAGTGTCATCATAAAAAACAACGGTATTTTCCGCTCTTCAATACTATGTACTTGATATGATTTTATAGCGCCAATTGCCTTTAATAAAACTAATAATAGCACAGGTATTATATATGTAGCAATAAAAACAACAGCCAACATCTTATATTGCTGTTGTTGGTTTAAGTTAACAGGTGTTAAAATAAAGTAGAGTATTATACCAATTGTAGGCATCACAATCGGGTGTAAAATGGTGGATATGAATTTTTGCCAGCGCATTATATTTCTTTACGTAAACGCGCAACAGAAATATCTAATTGTTCTCGATATTTAGCAACAGTTCTCCTTGCAATAGGGTATCCTTTTTCTTTTAAAATCTTAGATAATTTATCATCAGTAAGTGGTTTTCGCTTATCTTCTTCTTGAATTACGGTCTCAAGAATTTTCTTGATTTCTCGTGTTGAAACATCTTCCCCTTGATCATTTTTCATTGATTCAGAGAAAAATACTTTTATTAGTTTTGTACCGTAAGGAGTAGAAACATATTTACTATTAGCAACTCTAGATACTGTTGAAACATCCATATGTATTTCGTCAGCAATATCTTTTAAAATCATTGGCTTCAACTTGCGCTCATCACCTGTTAAAAAATAAGCCTCCTGACGGTGCATAATGGCATTCATAGTAACTAATAATGTTTGCTGTCGTTGTTTTATGGCATCAATAAACCATTTTGCAGAATCTAGTTTTTGTTTTATAAACATTACTGCATCTTTCTGACTTTTACTTTTGGTTTTAGAATCACTATAACCCTTTAACATGTTGTTATACTCACGTGAAACATGTAATTCAGGCGCGTTTCGAGAATTTAAAGAAAGTTCTAAGACACCATCAATAATTTGAATAGAAAAATCTGGAACAATCTGTTCGGCTATCTTATTATTACCAGCATATGAGCTACCAGGTTTTGGGTTTAGTCGACCAATTTCGGTAATTATTTCTTTTAGTTGCTCTTCATCAATCGTGAATTTCTCTAAAAGTTTTTTGTAATGTTTTTTAACAAAATGATCAAAAGCATTTTCAAGGACATCAATAGCTAAAGCTCTTGTTTCTTTTTGTGGCTTTGATTTTAATTGAATAATTAAACATTCCTTTAAATCTCGGGCACCTACACCAACTGGATCTAATTTTTGAACTACGTTAAGTAAAATTCTTTCTACTTCAGCTTCAGAGGTAAAAACATTTTGTGTAAAAGCCAAATCATCTACTAAATCGATAATTTCTCTACGAATATATCCGCTATCATCAATACTACCAACTAAAAAATCGGCAATTGCACGCTCTTCTTCGTTTATTCTAAAAGTATTTAATTGACTATTTAATGATTGATGAAAACTTGTTCCTGCTGCATAGGGAACTTGTTTATCTTCATCATCAGCCGAATAATTGTTAGCTTGTGTTTTGTAACTAGGGTATTCATCATCACTTAAATACTCATCAATATTTATATCGTCAGTATCAATTTTTTCACTTCCTTCTTCATAGTCATCAGCATTGGTTAAAGTATCTTCAAAATTTTCTGGTTCTTCTTTACCTGTATCTAAAGCAGGATTTTCTTCAATCTCTTGCTCTAATCTTTCTTCAAAAGCTTGCGTAGGTAACTGAATTAACTTCATCAACTGAATTTGTTGTGGAGATAATTTTTGAAGTAACTTATAATGTAAACCTTGTTTTAACATACTTACAAATATAAGAAATAGGTTAAAAAGAAATCGTCATTCTGTGAGGAATGACGATTGTAGTATATAATTTTATGATTTCTTTAAAATTCTGCGTTCTGAGGCGTTCTAGGAAAAGGAATAACATCACGTATATTACTCATACCTGTTGTGAATAATACCAAACGTTCAAAACCTAAACCGAAACCAGAATGCACTGCTGTTCCGAATTTACGAGTATCTAAATACCACCATAATTCTTCTTCGTCTATATTTAAGTCTGCCATTTTAGATTTTAACACATCTAAACGCTCTTCTCTTTGCGATCCACCAACCATTTCTCCGATTCCTGGAAATAAAACATCCATTGCACGTACCGTCTTGCCATCGTCGTTTAAACGCATGTAAAAAGCTTTAATCGTTGCTGGATAGTCAAATAAAATTACCGGACATTTAAAGTGTTTTTCAACTAAGTAACGCTCGTGTTCTGATTGTAAATCAACACCCCATTCTGTAATAGGAAACTGAAATTTTTTCTTTTTATTTGGCTTACAGTTACGTAATATATCAAAAGCCTCCGTATAACTTACTCTTTTAAAGTTGTTTTCTGCAACAAAGTTTAATTTTTCAATTAATCCCATATCGCTACGTTCAGCTTGCGGTTTTGATTTTTCTTCTTGCGTTAAACGATTGTCTAAAAATTCTAAATCGTCTTTACAGTTTTCTAAAACATAACCTAAAACAGATTTAATGAAATCTTCAGATAAATCCATATTTGCATCTAAATCATTAAATGCAACCTCAGGTTCAATCATCCAAAATTCAGCTAAATGACGTGTTGTGTTAGAGTTTTCAGCTCTAAAAGTAGGTCCGAAAGTATATACTTTACCCAAAGCCATAGCATAAGTTTCAGCTTCTAACTGACCAGAAACGGTTAAGTTTGTTTCTTTACCAAAAAAATCTTTGGTATAATCTATATTTCCTTCTTCGTTTAATGGCGCCTTATTTGTCTCGAAATTTGATACATGAAACATTTCTCCTGCACCTTCAGCATCTGATCCAGTAATTATAGGCGTATTAACGTAGTTAAATCCGTTTTCTTGAAAGTATTTATGAACTCCAAAAGACAAGGCAGAACGAACTCTCATTACAGCACTAAACGTATTTGTTCTAATACGTAAATGTGCGTTTTCTCTTAAAAACTCTAAACTGTGTTTTTTAGGCTGAATAGGATATTCATCAGGATTAGAATCTCCTAATATTTCTAATTTTGTAACCTTAACTTCTACGCTTTGTCCTTTACCTTCACTTTCAATTAAAGTACCAGTAATACTAATAGCAGCACTTGTAGTAATTCTTTTTAAAAGTTCTTCATCTGTATTTTCAAAATCTACAACACATTGAATATTATTAATGGTAGAGCCATCATTTAAAGCAATAAAACGATTGCTTCTAAAGGTTCTAACCCATCCTTTTACATGTACTTCTTGTAAAAATTTATCAGAATGTAATAATTCTTTAACGCTACTTCTTTTCATCTTTTAAAAAATTGAGAAGCAAAGATACTTTATTACAAAGAATTGAGCAATCTTGATATTTAAAATGCAAAGAAACTTTTAGTCTTCTTCTTTTGGTGGTAAAATTTTAAAGTTAGTTTCTTTTAAGACCTTTTTGTTTGCTATTTTCTTTTCGAAAGATAATAGGAGAGAAGGTAATAATAACAAGTTAGATACCATTGCTAATAGTAACGTAACTGAGACTAAACCTCCCAAAGCAATTGTGCCCCCGAAACTAGAAAGTGTAAAAACTAAGAAGCCAAAGAATAACACGATTGATGTATAAAACATACTTACACCGGTTTCTTGTAATGCAGAGTACACAGCAGGTTTTACTTTCCAATTATTAGCAAGTAACTCTTGTCGGTATTTTGCCAAAAAGTGAATTGTATCATCTACCGAAATACCAAAAGCAATACTAAAAACTAAAATTGTAGATGGTTTTATAGGAATGCTAAAGAACCCCATTAAACCAGCCGTAATTAATAACGGAAGCATGTTTGGTATTAATGATATAAAAATCATTTTGTAAGAACGGAACATCCATGCCATAAAAATTGAAATCAATAATATGGCAAGCGATAATGAAATAACTAAGTTTTTAATTAAGTAATTTGTTCCTTTTAAGAAAACCAATGCTTTTCCTGTCATAGAAACAGTAAATTTTTCTTCCGGAAATTGTTTTTTAATAACAGCGTCTAAGCGATCCTGAATAATATCCATCTTATCGGTACCAACATCTTTCATAAAAGTTGTAATACGTGCATAACGCCCAGTGCTATCTACAAAGTTTTTTAGCATTCCCGAATTACTGTCAGAGTTTTTGGTGTAAGCGAAAATATATGCTTTTTCCTGACTCGTTGGTAATTGATAATATTTCGGATTTCCTTTATAATAGGCCTGCTTAGAATACTTAACTAAGTTGGTAATTGAAATAGGTTTTGAAAGCTCAGGAAAGGTTTCAATAGTTTCATTTAACTTTTCCATCTTTTTTAGTGTAGAAAGTTTCATCACACCTTTTTCTTTTTTAGTGTCAATCAGAATTTCTAAAGGCATAATTCCGCCAAATTCAGTTTCAAAAAACTTAATGTCTTTATAAAACTGCATTCCCTTAGGCATATCTTCAATTAAACTTCCAGAAACACGAATTTGAAATAAACCAATCATACTTAATATAATTACAATAACGGTAGTAATATAAATTGTAATACGCCTTTGCTTTACCATAAGTTCCATCCAAGCAACTACATTTCCCATCCACTTTTTTTCTAAGTGATTTAAATGTTTCTTTTCAGGACGAGGCATGAAACTGTATATAATAGGAACAATTAAAAGCGCCAAAATAAAAATACTAATGATGTTTACTGAAGCTAAAATTCCGAATTCTCTAAGTAGTTGACTTTTTACAAAAACAAAGGTTGCAAAACCAGAGGCTGTTGTAATATTTGTCATTAATGTTGCATTACCAATTTTAGAAATTACGCGTTGTAAAGACTTTGCTTGGTTACCGTGTTTTTTTATTTCTTGTTGATATTTATTGATAAGAAAAACAGCATTCGGTACACCTATTACAATAATTAATGGCGGAATTAAGGCTGATAATACAGTAATTTCATATCTAAATAAACCAATAAACCCGAAAGCCCAAACAACACCAATACCTACAACTAAAAGTGTAATAAAAGTTGCCCTAAAAGAACGAAAAAAGAAAAAGAAAATAACAGCAGTAATACCTAAAGCTCCTAATACGAAGAGCTGCATTTCATCAATTATATTCTGAGAATTTATAGTTCGTATATATGGCATTCCAGACATTCGAACATCTATTTTATGCTCTTTCTCAAATTTTTCAACAGTAGGAATTAAAATTTCAACAATAAAATCTCTTCTGGCAGGTTTGTTTACAATGTCTTTATTTATATAAATAGCAGTTTGTAACGTACCTTGTTCATTGTATAATAAGTTGTCGTAAAAAGGAAGTTTTTCAAATAATTGTTTCTTTATTCTATTTACTTCTTCGTTTGTGGTAGGCGCTTTGTTAAAAAGTGGTTCAAGAACAAATTTTCGTTTTTTTCTATCGGCTTTTAGTTCCTTAACATCAGCAATAGATAAAGTAAAATCTACTTGTTGTACACTGTCTAGATCTTTTACAAGCTTGTTCCAAGCATTAAATTTATTTGGAGTGAAAATTGTTGAGTCTTTTACCCCCAAGATAACTAAGTTACCTTCTTCACCAAAAATATCTAAAAACTGATCATATTGTATGTTAGCTTCGTGATCTTTAGGAAGTAGATTTGCTTCTGTATACGAGAAGCGCATATATTTCATTTGAGTGACTAAAAGTCCTGTAATAACAGCGATAGCAATTAAAACCAAGTATCGGTTTCGTAAAATAAATCCAGCGATTTTAGTCCAAAAAGTCATTAAAATATTTTTTGTAAAGTTATGGTAAATGAACCAATTAAACGAAAAAAAAAGAGTGTCATAAAGACACTCTTTTTTTTAATATATGTTAGAAATAATTAAACGGTCATTATCTCTTTTTCTTTTACAGAAACTTTCGCATCAATTTCTTTAATGTAAAGATCTGTTATTTTTTGAACTTCAGCTTCTGCGTCTTTTTTTGAATCGTCAGAAATGTCAGTTTTTTTAATTTCGTTGTTAGCATCTTTACGCGCATTACGAATTCCTACTTTTGCATGTTCAGATTCTGCCTTCGCTTGTTTCGCTAAATCTTTACGACGTTCTTCTGTTAAGGCAGGTACGTTAATAATAATATTATCACCGTTATTCATAGGATTAAAACCTAAGTTAGCAAGCATAATAGCTTTTTCTATTTCTTGTAACATATTTTTTTCCCAAGGTTGAACTGTAATTGTTCTGGCATCAGCAGTATTTACATTGGCTACTTGCCCTAAAGGTGTTGCAGAACCGTAATAATCTACTTGTACGTTGGCTAACATGGCTGGTGAAGCTTTACCAGCTCTAATTGTACGCAATTCTTTTACCAGATGCTCTATTGCATTATTCATTGCCTCTTTGGCCGAATCTAAAATAAAATCTATCTCTTCGTTCATTTTGTTCGTTTTATTCCCTCTGTAAAAAAATAAGAGGTTCTTTTAATTTATTCGTTATTAACTATTGTTCCAATTTTTTCTCCAGAAACTAACTTTAATAAGTTTCCTTTTTTATTCATATCAAAAACAATAATTGGTAATTTATTTTCTTCACTTAAAGTAAAAGCAGTCATGTCCATTACTTTTAAGTCTTTTTTGATAACTTCTTTAAAGGTTATTTTATCATACTTTACAGCGTTTTCATCTTTTTCAGGATCTACATTGTAAATACCATCTACTCGAGTACCTTTTAATATCGCATCTGCATTTACTTCAATTGCTCTTAATACGGCTGCGGTATCAGTTGTAAAATAAGGATTTCCTGTTCCACCACCAAAAATAACAACACGGCCTTTTTCTAAATGACGATTTGCACGACGCTTAATATAAGGTTCTGCTATTTCTTTAATTTCGATAGCTGTTTGTAGGCGAGTGTGAATTCCTTCATCTTCTAGAGCACTTTGTAAAGCTAAACCGTTAATGCAGGTTGCAAGCATTCCCATATGGTCACCTTGTACGCGATCCATACCTTGACTGGCACCAGCTACACCTCTAAAAATATTTCCACCACCAATAACTATGGCAATTTCAACATTTTTTTCTAGTACTTGCTTAATTTCTTGTGCGTATTCTTTAAGTCTCTTAGGATCGATACCGTATTGACGGTCTCCCATTAATGATTCGCCACTTAATTTTAAAAGGATTCTCTTGTATTGCATAGTTTTGTTGAAAGTTATGCAAAACTACGTTTTTTTTTCGAGTTTGAATTTTGATAAAATAAAAAAACCATCCAAAAAATTGGATGGTTTTAATTATAAGTAATTTGTTAAGAATTATCCTAAAGTGATTCTTACGAAGTTTTTAACTTCTACATCACCAAAAGAAGAAACATATTCTGCAACAGTTTTCTTTTCATCTTTAATAAACTTTTGATCTAATAAACATTGTTCTTGATCTAAAGTTGTATTATCAGAAACAAATCTTTCCATTTTTCCTGGTAAAATTTTATCCCAAATTTTCTCCGGTTTACCTTCTGATTTTAATTGCTCTTTAGCTTCTTCTTCAGCTTTAGCTATAGCAGCATCAGTTAATTGTAATCTAGATACATATTGAGGAACGTTCTTTAAAGTTTTACCTAAACGAACTAGTTCTTCATTATCTTTTACGATAGCAGCAATTCTTGCTTCAGTTTCAGATTCTACATAAGCAGCATCAAAACCTTTGTAAGATAAAGAAACAGCACCCATAGATGCAGCTTGCATTGCTAAGTCTTTCGTTAAAGTATCAGCATTGTCTATAGATTTAGATAAACCAACCATAGCAGCAATTTTACCGATATGAGTATAAGCTCCTACATATGGTGCTTCAAGTCTTTCGAAAGAAGTAATATCGATTTTTTCACCGATAACTCCTGTTTGTTCGATTAACTTTTCAGCAACAGTTATTCCACCAAAATCAGCAGCTAAAAATTCTTCTTTACTTTTAGTTTTAAAAGCAATATCAACAAATTGAGAAGCTAAATCTTTAAATGAATCATTTTTAGATACGAAATCTGTTTCACATGCTAATACAATAGCAACACCGTAAGTATTATCATCACTAATTTTAGTGATAGCAACACCTTCAGTAGACTCTCTATCTGCTCTTTTAGCAGCTATTTTTTGTCCTTTTTTACGTAAAACATCAATTGCTTTATCAAAGTTCCCTTCAGCTTCTACTAATGCATTTTTACAATCCATCATACCAGCTCCGGTAGTTTCTCTTAATTTTTTTACGTCTGCAGCGCTAATTTTTACTGACATTTCTGTAGTTATTTTTAGTTGTAAATATATTGTTGTAAAAAACTTAAAGGTTTCAATTTAATGAAACCTTTAAATTGAAATTATTTAGTTTCTTCGTTAACTGGAGCTTCAACAGTAGCAGTAGCTTCTGCTTTAGCAGGCGCTTTTTCTACTTTTGTTTTCTCTTTGTCAGCTTTTCTTTCAGTTAAGCCTTCAGTGATAGCATCAGTAATATAAGATAATACTTTGTCAATAGATTTTGAAGCATCATCGTTTGCAGGAATTACAAAATCAACTGGTCTTGGATCAGAGTTTGTATCAACTAATGCAAAGATTGGAATGTTCAATTTTTGTGCTTCAGCAACCGCAATGTGCTCTTTCTTTACATCAATTACAAAAACAGCCGCAGGTAAACGAGTCATATCAGAAATAGAACCTAAATTCTTTTCTAATTTAGCTCTCTGACGATTAATTTGTAATTTTTCTCTTTTTGATAATGCATCAAAAGAACCATCTTGCTTCATTCTATCAATAGTAGCCATTTTCTTAACAGCTTTACGAATAGTAACAAAGTTAGTTAACATACCACCTGGCCAACGCTCAGTAATAAAAGGCATGTTAATGTTTGCTGCTCTTTCTGCTACGATATCTTTCGCTTGCTTTTTAGTTGCAACGAATAATATTTTACGACCAGAGCTTGCTATTTTTTGTAAAGCTAATGCAGCTTCATCAATCTTAGCAGATGTTTTATACAAATCGATGATGTGAACACCATTACGTTCTGTATATATATACGGAGCCATGTTAGGGTTCCATTTTCTAGTTAAGTGACCGAAGTGCACTCCGCTTTCTAATAATTCTTGAATATTTGCCATTTTAATAAAATGTGTTTACGTTCTGTTTTCACAATATTTCAGTAGTTATAATAAGTCTGAAATATTTAGATACTAAACTGTTAAAAATAAATTTATAAATAACAGTCTCTTTCGAAAATAAATCTCCATAGCTTTTTACAAAGCAATAAAAATATTAACGCTTAGAGAACTGGAATTTCTTACGTGCTTTCTTCTGACCGAATTTCTTACGTTCAACCATTCTAGGGTCACGAGTTAATAAACCTTCAGGCTTTAATACAGCTCTGTGCTCTTCGTTAATAGCTACTAATGCTCTAGTAATTGCTAAACGAATTGCTTCTGCTTGACCTGTAATACCACCACCGTATACATTAACTTTAATGTCATAAGACTCTAAGTTCTCAGTTAACATTAAAGGTTGTTGGATCTTGTATTGTAAAGTTCCTGTTGTAAAGTAGTTTTTGTACTCTTTTTTATTTACAGTAATGTTTCCTTTACCTTCTGAAAGATAAATACGAGCAACTGCTGTTTTTCTTCTACCTATTTTGTGTACAGTTTCCATTATTTAAGATCGTTAAGGTTAATAGCTTTTGGGTTTTGAGCAGTTTGTTGGTGCTCAGTACCTGCATAAGCATACAAGTTTTTGTATAATGCACTACCTAATTTGTTTTTAGGTAACATTCCTTTTACTGCTTTTTCGATTAATCTTGTAGGATCTTTTTCGAACATTTCTGTAGCAGTTAATGATCTTTGTCCACCTGGATATCCTGTGTGACGGATGTAAGACTTATCAGTCCACTTTTTACCAGTTAAAACAATTTTTTCTGCGTTGATAACAACCACGTTGTCTCCACAATCTACGTGAGGAGTATAATTTGGTTTGTACTTACCTCTAATTAGCATTGCTATTTTAGAAGCTAGACGACCCAACGTTTGCCCGTCCGCATCAACTAAAACCCACTCTTTATTAACAGTGTTTTTGTTTGCTGATACCGTTTTGTAACTTAATGTGTTCATAATTACACGATTAGTTTTTGTTTATTAATATATTAATTTATCCTTGAAAAAGGACTGCAAATGTACGCTTAATTATTTGATTGACAAATAGCGTGTTAGTTTAATTTTTTACTTTTAATTTCCCGTTTTTAAATAGGTCGAAAGCAGCTTGATAATAAGAGATTGTTTCGTTTAAAAATAAAGAATCTGTTTTTGTTGGTGTGATTTCATTTTTATCTTTATTCCAACGGTACGATTTATGTTTTTTGTTAGTTTGTAATAGTAACAACTTATCCTTTTTTAATAAGCCTACTTTACGATGATTTCCTATAAATGCACGTTCATCTTCTGGTTGCATTTTATTGATGTCTGTTCCGAATAGATTTGTATGGTAAGACCAATTAAAATAACCGAATAAGGTTGGAAATATGTCTATTTGAGAACTCAGCTTATCTATTTTAACTGGTGTTTGATTTTTTAAATTTGTAATAAAAGCTGGAATGTGGTGATTTCTTACATTAATTTCAGTTTTACCAGCGCTAAAACCACAATGGTCAGACATAATTACAAAGACTGTGTTTTTATACCAATCTTTTGTTTTAGCTTTTGTTAAAAACTCATTTAAACTTTTATCGAGATATTTAATCGATCCCTCTACGTTTTTCCCTGATGGAACATCAACAACATTATCAGGATATGTATATGGCTTGTGGTTTGAGCTTGTCATGATAAAACTGAAAAAAGGTTGCTTACTTTTTGCTTTTTCATCTGTAACTTTTAAAACTTTATTAAAAAGATCTTGGTCACAGACTGCCCAGGCGTTTTCAAAAGTCATTTCATCATCTTCAATACGTGTTCTGTTGGTAGGTAGTTCTTCTTTTAGGCGATGTGATTTTCTTCTGTCAACAATATCAAATCCGTTATAACTAAAATAATTTGTCATATTATCGAAATGACCATCACCTCCATAAAAAAAAGTCCTACTATATCCTTTTTGTTTAAATATCTCACCTACAGTAGCTAAGTTGTCGTTGTTTTCACGTTTTACAATACTTCTACCTGGTGTTGGCGGAATAGCTAAACTAATAGCTTCTATGCCTCTTATAGTTCTTGTACCTGTAGCGTATAAGTTTGTAAAAAAAACTGAATTATTAGCAAGGGAATCTAATGTTGGAGTCCAGTTTTTAGTATTTGTAAAGCTCTGCATAAAACGAGCATTAATACTTTCCAATCCGATAAAAATTACATTAGGTTTTAATTCAGTGCTGTCATTTTTTGTATAACGATATATACCTTTTTCTACTAATAAGCTGTCGTTAGAAGCTTTTATATTCTCTGATAACAGTTTGTATGTTTTTTCTTCTGGTATTGTTGCGTAAAATTCGTTGTAATTTAATTCATTACTCTCGTAAGCAGCGAAAAACGAATACATGCCAGACTTGGTAAGCTCATTCTCATTAATACTTGTAAAAATCTCTGCCTTATCATTCGTAATAAGGTTATGACCAAAAACTAAACTAATTACTATAATGAAAGTAGGTATAAGTTTAGATTTAAAAGTATCTGAATTATTAAAAGTGTTTTTGTATGCGTTTTTCTTAGATGCATAGCGAATACTAATAATCAATACTAAAATAATGATACCAACTATTAAGGGAATAGGAAAAGATTGATGAATGTTTTCAATAACCTCATAAGTATACAAAAGGTAATCAACTGCAATAAAATTATAACGTCTTTGGTATTCGTCCCAAAAAGGAATTTCTGCTAAAAAAGAAAAAATAAAAACAAATAAGAAAAGTCCGTAAGAGAATTTGGTAATAATTTTGTCGAGTAAACTCCCGTGAAATTTTGAAGGGAATAGTAATAAGTATATAGCGTAAATACTAATTAAGTAAAGTAGGTTATTGATATCGAAAAATAAACCAACAATAAATATTTTTATTAATTTTATTATTGAGAAGTCAATGTGTTTAAAAGCTAAAACATATAAAACTAATCTTGTTATAAAAGAAAAAAACAAAATAGTTAAACTAAATGTTTTTAGTAATTGAAACCTTTTCGGTAAAATAATATTTAGCATGTTAAATTTGATTCTAGAGAACAAAGAACGTTACTTTTTTTTGAATAAAAAAAGACTACCCATTAGAGTAGTCTTTTTACTATTAAGAGAGTTTGTAATTACTCAGCTTTTTGCTCTAACAATTCGAAGAATTGGTTTAAACGAGGAAGAATAATAATTTTGGTTCTTCTGTTTTTTGCTTTGTTTTCAGGAGTATCGTTAGTTGTTAAAGGCACGTAGCTACCTCTACCTGCTGCAATTAATCTACTTGGAGCTACACTGTATTTGTTTTGTAATTCACGAACAATAGATGTTGCACGTAAAACACTTAAACCCCAATTGTCTTTTATACTAGATCCTTTTGTAACAGGAGTGTTATCTGTGTGTCCTTCAATCATTACGTCCATTTCTGGCTGACCGTTAACAACAGTAGCTACTTTTTCTAAAACTTTAGAAGCTTTGTCTGAAATAGTATAGCTTCCGCTTTTGAATAATAATTTATCAGAAATAGAGATAAAAACAACAGTTTTTTCAACATTAACCTGAATATCTTCATCTTCAATACCTTGTTGTAATTCTTTCTTTAAATGAAAAGCAACAACTAAGTTTAATGAATCCTTTTTAGAAGCAGCAGCTCTAATTCTGTTAATATATTTGTCTTTTTTACTTAACTGAGTTAAAGTTTCTTTAATGTTATCATTAGCTCCTTTAGTTAAAACGGTTAAATTTTCTACTTGCTGAAGTGTGTTTTGTTTGTCAGCCTTTAAATCACCAACAGATGATTTTAAAGAAGAAACTTTGTCTTGACAGCTTTCTTTTTCTACCAAGCACTTCGTTAAATTAGTTTTTACAGTTAATAACTCTTCCTTTGTTTTTTCATGCTTTGCTTTCAGCGCCTCCATTTCTTTAGTAGAAGCACAAGAGACTAATATAAGAGAAGCAGCAATAAATAAAAATATTTTCTTCATTTTGTATTGTTTTATAATTATGTGATAACAACGCAAATTTATGAAAATGCGTACATAAAAAATATAATTAACAATCTTTTATGAAGTGAGAATGAATTATTTTTGTGATAAATTAAAAGGATGGTTAGAAAGATATTTTATTTAGCAAGTGTAGTTTTGTTTTTGTTAGCTGCTTGTAAACAAGAAAAAAAAATAAAAGAAACGAAGCTTGAGGGTTTGATTTTTGGTACAACTTATCATATTACTTATTTGGATGTGGTTGATTATCAGGGGTCTATTGATAGTTTGTTTTCTTTGGTAAATAAATCGTTGTCTACCTATATACCAACTTCTGATATTTCTAAAATTAATAGTGGAGATTCTACTGTGGTAGTTGATGATATGTTTGTTGATGTGTTTGAGAAAGCAAAACGAATTTATAACGAAACTGATGGATATTTTGATCCTACTATAGGGCGTTTAATTAACGCATATGGATTTGGATCGGGAAAAGAAAAGAAAAATTTGAGCTCGGAAGAGGTTGTAGAACTTATGAGTGGAGTAGGTTTTGATAAAGTAAGGCTTGAAAAAAGAAAGGTTTATAGAGAGAGTTCTAATATAGAATTTAATGTAAACGCATTTGCAAAAGGATATGGAATTGATGTTATTGGGCGGTTTTTAGAGCGTAAGAATATTGAAAATTACCTGGTTGAAATAGGGGGTGAAATAAGAGCACGTGGAAAAAAAGAAGGGAAATTATGGAAAGTTGCTATTGAGAAACCAAATGTTGATGGTACACGATCACTTCAAAAAGTAATAGAATTAGATGGGGAGTCTATGGCTACTTCAGGAAATTATAGGAAGTATAAAATGAATGAAAAGGGAGAGAAAATTGTGCATACAGTAAATCCAAAAACTGGGTTAGCCTTTGAAAGTAATCTTTTAAGTGTGTCTGTGCGTTTAAAAGGAGACTGTGCTGATGTTGATGCTTATGCAACTGCTTTTTTAGCTATGGGGTTAGATAAAACAA
Organism: Tenacibaculum sp. M1.3A; assembly: GCF_057732375.1. Classification (NCBI taxonomy): domain Bacteria; kingdom Pseudomonadati; phylum Bacteroidota; class Flavobacteriia; order Flavobacteriales; family Flavobacteriaceae; genus Tenacibaculum; species Tenacibaculum sp. M1.3A. The sequence goes on from NZ_JBYJEF010000002.1 coordinate 306,741, forward strand.
AAGAGTTTTTAGTAAAGCATCCTGAGCTAAAAGTAGTTCTATTGTACAATGATAAAGATAATAATTTACAAGAGTTTGTAAACTAATTTTTAAAACACACAGGCAAAATTTCGCCTTTCATCAATGCAAATCGTTCTAGTTTTTCTGGAGCGATTTTTTTTGTGAAGTCAACTTCATCAACTTTAAAACCTATAGAGCAAAGTTTGTTGAAATAATCGCGACCATACACACGTACATGATCGTATTGACCAAATATTTCGGCACGTTCTTTACGATCGGTAATAGTATCGTCTTCAAAAGTTTTTTCTCTTGATAAGTCTTGCGGAATCTGAAAAATTCCGAATCCGCCCTTATTTAATACACGATATAATTCTTGCATTGCTTTCGTGTCATCCGTAATATGTTCTAAAACATGATTGCAAAACACCACATCAAACTCATTATCTTTAAAAGGTAAATCACAAATATCAGCCTTTACATCAGCAATTGGCGATTCTAGATCAGAAGTAATATAGTCTAAGTTTTTCTGCTTTCTAAAAATGTCTAAAAAACATTGTTCAGGCGCAATATGTAATACTTTTAATTTTTTATCCGAAGAAAAAAAATCAGTTTCATTTTGTAGATATAACCATAATAAACGATGCCTTTCTAAAGATAATGTAGAAGGAGAAAGTGCATTTTCTCGCTGCACTCCATAACCATACGGTAAAAGTTTACGAAAAGATTTCCCATCAATAGGGTCGGTAAATTTATCACCTTTTAACCACCAAGCAATCACAGGGCGAACCCAATAACTTGCTTTAATTAATAAAGGCCTCGGAATGGTGTTTAATATGGATTTAAAAACTTTCAATTATTGATTTAAAGTGCCTTTAAATTTTTTGTTAGTAAATAATTTGATGATAAATAAAATAAAAGCAATGATTTGTAAAATTGTTCCAGCTGTAAGTAATTCTACTGCTAATATTAAATGGAGTATTTTAAATAAAGCCCCAAGTGTTATTAGTATAATTCCTACAATGAAAACAAAAATAATGTACTTTAATTTCATGCTTTTTTAACTTTTAAGCTCTAAACTCATCTTCCTCATTACTTTCAAGACCTAAAGCGTCGTAAATATATTTAAAGGTTGATAATAATTCAGGTTTACCATTAACAATAGCTACATCATGCTCGAAATGCGCAGATGGTTTACCGTCTAAAGTAGTAATTGTCCAACCATCATCGTGTTGTAGTATTTTATGAGTCCCCATGTTTGTCATTGGTTCGATGGCAACAACCATCCCTTCAATAAACTTTTTACCACGACCTCTACGACCGTAATTTGGCATTTCAGGATCTTCGTGCATTACACGACCTAAACCATGACCAACTAATTCACGAACTACTCCGTAACCATGCTTTTCAGTAAAATTCTGAATCGCAAAACCAACATCACCAACGCGATTACCTACTTTAAGCTCACGAATACCTACGTATAAACTTTCTTTTGTAACGTCTAATAATTTTTTAGTTTCAGCAGCAATTTCACCTACAGCAAATGTGTAGGCATGGTCTCCGTAAAAACCGTTTTTAATAGCGCCACAATCAATAGATATAATATCTCCTTCTTTAAGCGGTTCTTTGTTTGGCATTCCGTGTACAATTTGTGAGTTCGGACTCATACAAAGTGTGTTCGGAAAATCATACAATCCTAAAAAACCAGGAATAGCTCCTTGCTCACGAATAAAATCTTCAGCGAGTTTATCAAGGTATAAAGTAGAAACTCCAGGTTTTACTTCTTTGGCAAGCATTCCTAATGTTTTTGATACTACTAAAGCACTTTCGCGCATTAATTCTATTTCTTCTCTAGTTTTGGCTATGATCATCTTAAAAAATATTGAGGCGCAAATTTACGGTTATTTTTGATATGGATGTGTGTATGGCTTACCAGAAACTATTTTTAAAATATCTTCTTCAATCGAGCTGCCATCTAAAGGGTGTTCTACAAAACGACCAATTTCTTTTCCGTCTTTATAAAAGATAAAAGTAGGTACTCTAAGTACATTAAATCCTTCTTCTAATCCGTTTGCCTTTTTTGTGCGATCAACAGTTATTAATTCTAATTTTTTGTAATTAAATTCTGATTGATCTAATAATTTGTAAAAATTAGGAATTTCTCTTTGACTATCGCCACACCAAGTTCCCATAAATCCTTTAATGGTAATGTCTTTTAAGTATGGTTTTAATTGAGTGATAGTGCTTTTGTCGGTTTCATAATAACCATAAAAGTCATTAAACCATTCAGAAGCATAAGGCTCTTGCTGAAAATCTTTCTTTGTGGCAACTCCTACTAAATTACCATCGTTGTCTTTCATGGCAGGATTTTTAGGTACAGAAGCACATGAAATAATAAATAAAGTAATTAATGTGTATGTAATTTTTTTCATCATTGATATTTTAAATAAGTGAGTTTCGGGTCATTTCCTTAGGTTGACTTACATCCATTAGTCGTAAAATAGTTGGTGCAATATCACCTAATACACCATTTTTTATTGATTTAATTTCTTTGTCGATTAAAATTATAGGAACCGGATTTGTAGTGTGTGCTGTATGTGGTGTTCCGTCAGGATTCATCATTGTTTCGCAATTACCATGATCTGCAATTAAAATAGTTGTGTACTCATTTTTTAATGCTGTAGTAATTACATCTTTCACACAGTTATCTACAGTTTCACAAGCTTTTACCGCTGCATCAAAAACACCAGTATGACCAACCATATCGCCGTTGGCAAAATTTAAACATACAAAATCTACATCTCCTTTTTGTAATTCAGGTACAATAGCATCGCGAATTTCATAGGCACTCATTTCGGGCTGTAAATCGTACGTAGCAACTTTTGGCGACGGACATAATAAGCGTTTTTCGCCTTTAAACTCTTCTTCTCTTCCGCCAGAAAAGAAAAATGTTACGTGTGGATATTTCTCCGTTTCAGCAATCCTAATTTGATTTTTTCCTGCGGATGCTAAAACTTCTCCTAAAGTATTTTCAATATTATTACTGTTGTAAATTACTTTGATGTTTTTAAAAGCCTCTGAATAATTTGTCATGGTAACAAAATACAAAGGCAGTTTTTTCATTTGAAAATCTGGGAAATCTTTTTGATTTAAAGCTTCTGTCAATTCACGACCTCTGTCAGTTCTGAAATTGAAGAAAATAACCACATCATCTTCTTTTATGATCGTTTTCGGTTGCTTGTTTTTATCAACCATAATAATTGGCTTGATAAATTCATCAGTAATTTTTTCATCATAACTTTGTTGAATACTTTCTATAGCATCCGAAGAAAAATTTCCTTTACCATTTACCAAAGCATCGTAAGCTAATTGAACTCTTTCCCAACGATTATCGCGATCCATAGCGAAATAACGACCAGTAACAGAAGCGAGTTCTCCAGTAGTTTTTTGCATGTGTTCTTGAATATCATTGATGAAGAACTTACCTGATTTCGGATCACAATCTCGTCCATCAGTAAAAGCATGTAAAAAAACATCTTGCAAGCCAAAATTATCAGCAGCTGTTAGCAACCCTTTTAAATGATTGATGTGTGAATGAATTCCGCCATTAGAAACCAAGCCTAAAAAGTGTACGTTTTTATGGTGCTTTTTAGCGTAAGCAAAAGCGTTGAGTAATTCCGTTTCTTGTGCTAACGTATTCTCTTTAACAGCTTTGTTAATCTTTGCAAGGTTTTGATATACAATTCTACCAGCGCCTAAATTCATGTGACCAACTTCAGAATTTCCCATTTGCCCTTCAGGTAAACCTACATGTTCTCCGTCTGTTCGTAATTCGGCATGCGGAAACTTGTTGTATAATGAATTTATAAAAGGTGTTTTAGCATTGTATATAGCAGATACTTTTGGGTCTTGTGTAATGCCCCAGCCATCTAGTATCATTAAAATTACTTTCTTATTCATATTACAAATTTACTTTTTTTGATAACAATACACATAATGATTGTTTGTTAAAAGTAAAATTCATTTGAGTTAATATTTTTTTTAAAAGAGATAACCTAAAGTATAAACCTAACGTAGTTTTGCAGTGTAATTAAAAACAAAGAACATGAAGAAAGTAATTTTATTAGTACTAGCGATAACGAGTTTTTCAATAGCAAACGCACAAGTAGGAGAAGGAACAAATTGGTTAAAAATAGGTGTCCACGGTGGTGTGCCAGTAGGAGATGTATCAGATGTTTCTAATTTTGCATTAGGATTTGATTTAAAATATCAATTTTTAAATGCTGAAAGTTTTGCAATAGGTGCTTCTACAGGGTATACAAATTATTTTGCTGAAGATGGATTTGAAGATTTCGGAATTATTCCATTAGCGGGTTTATTTAGGTATTACCCAACTGAAAACTTCTTTTTAGGAGCAGATTTAGGATATGGTTTTTTAACAGAAGGAGATGAAACAGGTGGGTTTTATTATAGACCAGAGGTAGGGTACCATAATGATTCTTGGAATATCTTTGCATATTATCAAGGATTATCGGTTGATAATTTTTCGCCAGCATCAGTAGGTGTAGGTGTTAATTATAACATTATTCAAGGTAAATAATAAAAGCAATGCTTTTAAAATATAAAAAAAACTGAATCCAAATTAATGGATTCAGTTTTTTATTGTTTACAATAAAAAGTAACTAAATAAAAGAATTACAGCTAATAATAAAAGTCCTTTTTTAATTATATTAATGAGGTTCTCTTTTTTTAACTGAGTTCTTATTTCTTGCAATTCTTTTTTAGTTGCGGTATTATTAAAATGTAATTGATCGTTATTTTCTTTTTGAAATCGTTCTAGTTTTTCAAAAGTATTTTTTCTGTTTCTCTTATTGTTTTTTATACTAGTAATCATACTAGAAACTGCACCTCCAAAACTCATAGCTATTATTTTAGGATTATACTTATAGGTAGTTTTTTTAATATAAATATTATAGAATTACTGTTTAATTCGTCATTTCGAGGCATTAAGCAGTCTGTAAATAGTAATTAGATAAGCTTAAGATTACTTCACTTTGTTCGTAATGACGTTTGTAGTTATTTACGATACTTACGAATTGCTTCTTTAATTTTTTCGACTCTGTTTTCAGGATCTGGGTGCGTGCTTTGAAACTCGGGAGTTCTATTCGGGCCTGCAGCTTGTTTTAAAATCTCCATCACGCCAATTAAACTTTCAGGGTTATAACCAGCATCTATCATTAATTTCACACCTAAATCATCACTTTCAAGCTCATCATCTCTACCATATTTCATGTTAACAACATTTGCTATACCAGCCATTCCTTGGGCAGTGCTAGGGTCAAAACCAACAGAAGCACCAGAAAGTAGTCCTTGAGTTAAATCTTGTTTTGCCATACGAGCAGCCGAATGACGACCAATAACATGACCAATCTCATGACCTAAAACACCAGCTAATTGATCTTCGTTTTTTAATTTCGAAAACAAAGCAAAAGTGATAAATACTTGTCCGCCAGGTAAGGCAAAGGCATTAATGGTTTTTTCATCTTTTAATAAGTGAAAGTCAAAAGGGTATCCAGATTTTTTTGCGATACTATGCTGCAGTAATTTCTTACCAATATTATCTACTAAATCCTGATATTTTTTACTAGGATACAAACCACCATGTTGTTGTGCCATTTGTGGAGCACTACTTAAGCCAATAGCAATTTCTTGTTTTTTAGAAATAGAAATATGTTGTTTTTTACCTGTGTAAGCATTTGTTTCTGCGCTAGAACAATATTTTACTAAGGCGAATAATGCAATAGCAGCACCAATTAAAAGTCTAACTTTTAAACTTCCGCGATTTCTCATAGTTTTTAAATTTGTTATAAAAGTAAAAATACAAAATATATAATTTAACGGATAACGATTTTTTGTGAACTATAAAAAACTTAAATTTACCAAGCAAAACAAACAATAATATGGAATCTCATTTTGAGCTAAATGAAGTAACTAAAAAGTTACCGAAACACTTACATAAATTTGTAGTTAAACAACCGTATCATGAATATACGGCCCAAAACCAAGCGGTTTGGCGATATGTTATGCGTATGAATGTTGATTATTTGGGAAAAGTTGCACATGCTTCTTATTTAGAAGGCTTAGATAAAACAGGTGTTTCTATTGAAGATATTCCTTATATGGCTGGTATGAACCGTATTTTAAAAGATATTGGCTGGGCTGCGGTTTCGGTTGATGGTTTTATTCCGCCAAATGCATTTATGGAATTTCAGGCTTATAATGTCTTAGTGATTGCTTCTGATATGCGAACCATAAAGCATATAGAATATACACCAGCACCAGATATTATTCATGAAGCAGCAGGGCATGCACCAATTATTGCAAACCCAGAGTATTCAGAATATTTGCGTCGTTTTGGAGAGATAGGGTCTAAGGCAATTTCATCATCTAAAGATTATGAAATGTATGAAGCTATTAGATTGCTATCTATCTTAAAAGAGAATCCGAATTCAACCGAAAAAGAAATAAACGAAGCACAAGAAAAAGTAGAATGGCTGCAAGATAATATGGGTGAATTATCTGAAATGGCACAAATAAGAAATTTACATTGGTGGACAGTTGAGTATGGTTTAATCGGTAAAATTGATGATCCGAAGATATATGGAGCAGGTTTATTATCGTCTATAGGAGAGAGTATGTGGTGCATGAAAGACGAGGTTAAAAAAGTAGCCTATTCTATAGAAGCAGCAAGTGTAAGTTTTGATATTACAAAACCACAACCGCAGTTATTTGTAACTCCAGATTTTGCCTATTTAAGTATGGTGTTAAATGAGTTTGCGAACTCTATGGCGCTTAGAACAGGTGGATTAAAAGGGGTTAAGAAATTAATTGATTCTAGTAATTTAGGAACCATAGAATTAAGTACAGGTGTACAGGTATCGGGAGTTTTTACGAATGTAATAAGTGATGCAAAAGATAATGTAGCTTATTTACAAACAACAGGACCAACAGCCTTAGCTAGTAGAGATAAAGAATTGATTGGTCACGGAGTTGTATATCATGCAGAAGGTTTTGGAAGTCCGGTTGGAAAATTAAAAGGAATCAATTTACCTATTGAAGATATGAGTCCGCGTGATTTAAAAGCGTACGGAATTTACGAAGGAGAAGCAATAAAATTAGAGTTTGAAAGTGGTGTTGTTGTAGAAGGAAAAATAATTACTGGAACTCGTGATTTAAGAGGGAAAATTTTAATTATATCTTTTAAAGATTGTACGGTAACCTATAAAGATGAAGTATTATTCCAGCCAGAATGGGGAGTTTATGATATGGCGATTGGTAAGGAATTAGTTTCGGCTTATTCTGGGCCTGCGGATGTAAGTTCTTTTGGTGATATGGGTAAGGTTTCTGAAACAAAAACAACTAAAATCGAATACACCGCTTCTCAAAAAGAATTATATAAGTTATATGATGAGGTTAAAGAAATGAGAAACAAGGATCTTGTTCTAGAAAATGATATCTTAAGAATTTTTACGAAACTACAAAATGATTTTAAAAATGATTGGTTATTGTCTTTAGAATTGTATGAGTTAGCATTGAGTAAAGATTTTAAAGTAAAAACAGAGTTAAAAGATTATCTAGAAAAATTGAAAAGTAACAAGAGTTACAGTACTTTAATTGAAAACGGATTACATTTGCTGTCTTAATAATAACAAAGCGAATGGGGTTATTTAATTTATTTAGAAAGAAAAACATGAGAAACGAAATACAAGAATATTTAGATAAAGATGCTGTAGTTTTAGATGTGCGTACTTTAGCAGAATGGAACGAAGGGCATTCTGATATTGCAAGACATATTGTTTTAACAGTAATACCACTAAATGTAGAAGAAATAAGGTCTTGGAATAAACCAGTAATTGCCGTTTGTAAGAGTGGTGGAAGAAGCGGGCAGGCAATGCAATTTTTAGCAAGCCACGGAATAGATGTAATTAACGGTGGGCCTTGGCAAAATGTAGATCAGTATTTGGTTAAATAAGATTAAATATTAAAATTTCATAAAAGGAAATGCTTTAAGAAGTGTTTCCTTTTTTTGTTGAAGGTTGTTTAAGAATTTTAAATGCGCTTCAGAAGTCGGATTAAAAGAGCGGTGTGTTATGCCTTTCTGAACGGTTTCTACTTTGTTCATTGTTTCTTTGGTTTGTTCAGAAAACCAAGCCTCTGTATATTTCTCCCATATATAATCAATTGCAATTTTGTTAGGATGAATCATGTCTTCAGTATAAAAACGATAATCACGAAGCTCATCCATCATTATTTCATAAGAAGGAAAGTAATTAATTTTGTTGTTTTGAGTGGAGTCGAGAAGTTGATGAATTGCTGATAGTAAATGAGATTTACTTCGCTGGTTTTCTGTAAATCCGTCTTTTAAATGTCTAACAGGTGAAACCGTAAAAGTAATCGTAACATTCTTGTTTATAGATGTGATTAATTTAGTAATAGCATCAATACTTTCTGTTATTTCATCAACAGTTAAAATTTCTTTTAAAAATTTTTTCTGCGGAATTTTATGACAATTCGCAACTATACTATCTGTTTCAATAAAACGATATACCCAAGAAGTTCCTAAGGTTATTATAATATGTGTGGCGTTTTTTAATTGCTGTAATGTTAGGGTATTCGCAGTATTTAAGTTATATATTAGTTCGTTTTTATCCGAAGAACTTAAGCTAGAATGCGCGTTGAAAGAATGCCACTGTTCATTATTAAAAACAACATCTTTGGTCGTGTATTCTTTTTCATTGATTGCGTTTGTTATTAGTGTTTCAATGGCTTTTGGGTGGAATAAAATTCCAAACGGATTCGTAGTTGATTGAAACTTGTAGTAAGCTAGTTTTTTCCCTATGTTTTCTGAAAAACAAGAACCTAATAGTAAAAGGTTAGAGTTGTAGTCGATATTATAAAATTGCTGTTTTTTTAAAGGAATTATAGTTTGAAGAATCATAGAAGAAATATAAATAACTGTTCAAAAATAAAGATAAAACTCTTGTAAATAATTAATAATCTTTTTTTATGTTAAAAAAACATATCTTTGTTTAATAAAATAAAACATAAATTGAACAATATTAAAAAATCTTTTACAATTAAAGATCTTGAAAATATTTCAGGAGTAAAAGCACATACGATTCGTATTTGGGAAAAAAGATATGATTTATTAACGCCAGAAAGAACAGATACCAATATTCGGTATTACTCTTCAGAGAATCTTCAGAAGTTATTAAATGTTGTTTTATTATATAATAACAACAATAAGATATCTAAAATAGCCCAAATGTCTAACGATACTATTATTGTTAAGGCAAGAGAATTGGCTTTTAAAACAGCGTTAAATGATGAGGCAATCAACTCTTTTAAGTTGGCTATGTTTCAGTTCGATAAGGTTTTATTTAATAACACTTATAATAAGTTACTAAATAAAAAAACCTTTAGAGAGATTTTTAAAGACGTTTTTGTACCTTTTTTAAGTCATATAGGTTTATTGTGGCAAACAGATACTTTATTGCCAGCGCATGAGCATTTTATATCTAATTTAATCTCTCAAAAAATTCAAATTAGCACAGAAAGATTAGAATATATAACAATGAAGTCTAATATTACATATGTGCTTTTTTTACCTGAAAATGAAATACACGAATTAGGATTGATGTATTTGAATTACGAATTAGTTTTAAGAGGTAATATGACTATTTATTTAGGACAAAGTTTGCCTTTAAATAATTTAAATTATTTTTTTGAAAGCGATACCGAAGTACGATTTATTACATCATTAACTATTCAGCCATATGATGATAAGATTGTAGATTATTTTCGTGAAATAGAAACTGTTTTAAAAGATACAAAACATCAACTAATTGCCGTAGGAGCTAAAACGGAAAAGATAAAAGACCTAGATTTTAGCGCTAATATTACCCTTTATTCTTCTGTTATTGAATTGTTAAAAACATTATAAAAAAATAATGTTTATCATTTTTTTGTTTATGTTAAACAAAAATATCGTAAATTTGATTAATTCATTTTTTTGCTTCATGTTTTAATTGTTATATATTTAACAACGAAGCTAATAATCTTTTTAAATAATAAAATTGAAAAAAAAAATATCAATAATAGGTTCAGGTTTTTCTTCTTTAGCAGCATCATGTTATTTAGCGAAAGCAGGTTATGATGTTGTAGTTTTAGAAAAGAACGCAACGGTAGGTGGTAGAGCTAGGCAATTAATTAAGGATGGCTTTACTTTTGATATAGGTCCGACTTGGTATTGGATGCCTGATGTATTCGAAAAGTTTTTTGCTGACTTTGGTAAAAAACCTGCTGATTATTATGAGCTAGAGAAATTAACTCCGGCTTATCAAGTATACTTCGATACCTTAGATTCAATTACAATTCCTGGGAGTTTAGATGAAATATACGAGGTCTTTGAGAAAGAAGAAAAAGGAAGTTCAAAACACTTAAAAAGCTTTTTAAAATCAGCAGAGTATAATTACGATGTTTCTATAAATGATTTGGTGTACAAGCCAGGAGTTTCTCCTTTAGAGTTGGTTACGCCAGTTACTATAGGTAAGATTACTCAGTTTTTTTCAACAATAAGAACACAAGTAAGAAAGAAAATAAAAAGTAAAAAGTTAATTCAGATTTTAGAATTTCCGGTATTGTTTTTAGGAGCAAAACCTAGTAATACGCCAGCTTTTTATAATTTTATGAATTATGCAGATTTTGGTTTAGGTACTTGGCATCCAAAGGGTGGAATGTATAAAGTAATTGAAGCGATGATTACGTTAGCAACCGATTTAGGTGTTAATTTTAAAACTGAAGCAAATGTAGAGGAACTTACTGTAAATGATGTAGGTGAAGCAATTGGGTTAGTAGTTAACGGAGAGTTTGTTTCATCAGATATCGTTTTAAGTGGTGCAGATTATCATCATACAGAAACTTTATTACCAAAAAAGTACAGACAATATTCAGAGAAATATTGGGATAAGAAGGTTTTTGCACCATCATCATTACTTTTTTATGTAGGTTTTGATAAGAAACTAGCAAATGTTTGTCATCATACATTATTTTTTGATACGGATTTTGATTTACATGCAAAAACGATTTACGATACACCTAGTTGGCCTAAAAAACCATTGTTTTATGCGAGTTTTCCTTCAATAACCGACGACTCTTTTGCGCCGACTAATAAAGAAGCAGCAACTTTTTTAATTCCGCTTGCTCCAGGTTTAGAAGACACTCCAGAAATAAGAGAAAAATATTTTAATCTTATTCTTGAAAGATTAGAAAAACTAACTGGTCAATCGGTCAAAGAAAATATATTATTTAAAGAAAGTTTTTGTGTAAATGATTTTGTGAAAGATTACAATTCGTACAAAGGTAACGCATACGGATTGGCAAATATTTTAACACAAACAGCTTTTTTAAGACCAAAAATAAAAAGTAAAAAAGTTAAGAATTTATTTTTCACGGGTCAATTAACAGTGCCAGGACCAGGAGTTCCACCGGCATTAATATCTGGTAAAATAGCATCAGATTTAATTTTAAAAAACCACTAAAATGAAACAATTATTTGATGAAGTTTCTTACTCGTGTAGTAAGTTGGTAACTCAAAAATATAGTACTTCCTTTTCGTTAGCAACAAAAATGTTATCACCTAAAATAAGGGGAGCTATCTATAATATTTATGGCTTTGTGCGTTTTGCTGATGAAATTGTAGATTCTTTTCATGATTATAACAAAGAAGATTTGTTAGTGCGTTTTGAGAATGAATATTATGCAGCTAAAAAAGAAGGTATCAGTTTAAATCCTATTTTAAACTCATTTGTTTATACGGTAAATACTTATGGTATTACAGATGATATGGTACAAGCTTTTTTAAAAAGTATGAAAGCTGATTTGTTTAAAACCGAGTATAAAACTCAAGAAGAATATGACGCCTATATATATGGGTCTGCAGATGTTGTTGGTTTAATGTGTTTAAAGGTTTTTGTTAACGGAGATGATAAAAAGTATAATGAACTTAAAGTGGCTGCAATGCGTTTAGGTTCAGCATTTCAAAAAGTAAATTTTTTACGTGATTTAAAAGATGATTTTGAGTTGTTAAATCGTTCGTATTTTCCGAATGTAGATCTTAAGAAGTTAGATGAAGCATCAAAAGATACAATTATTAAAGATATAGAAGCTGATTTTGAATACGCGCTTACGAACGGTATTTTAAAACTACCTGTTGATGCAAAATTCGGAGTTTATATGGCATACAGATATTATAAAAAATTATTAAATAAGCTAAAAGCGACTCCGTCATCTAAGATTATGGATACTAGAATTAGAATTTCTAATCCGATGAAAATAAACTTGTTAGCGAGAAGTTACGTTAAGTATAAATTAAAAATGATATAATGTTATTTACAATTATAACTATTTTAACCTTTGTAACGATGGAAGGTGTTACATGGTGTACTCATAAATATATAATGCACGGTTTTGGTTGGTTTTTACACGAAGATCACCATCAACCAGGTTATCCAAATGTGTTCGAAAAAAATGATGCTTTCTTTGTTGTTTTTGCAACACCTAGTATCTTATTATTTTATTTCGGAATTAGACCAGAGTTAAATTATTTGTTCTTTATAGGTTTAGGAATTTTATGTTACGGAATCGCTTATTTTTTAGTGCATGACGTTTTAATACACAGAAGATTTAGTTGGTTTAAGAATACTAATAATCAATATTTAAAAGGATTAAGAAAGGCACATAAAATTCATCATAAACATTTAGGTAAACCAGACGGAGAATGTTTTGGAATGCTGTTTGTGCCCTTTAAATATTTTAAGAAAAGACAATGAGTCAATACCTATACCTCATATTAACATTAGGAAGTTTAAGTATTCCATTACTGTATAGTATAATTGAAAAAAAATTTCATTTTATTCAATACTTTAAAGAAGCTTTTATAAGTATTTTATTAGTTGCTATTCCTTTTTTAATTTGGGACGGTTTGTTTACAAAGTTCGGTGTTTGGGGATTTAATTCAGACTATCATTTATCAATAGAAATTTTTAAAATGCCTATTGAAGAATGGTTATTTTTCTTTTGTATTCCTTATGCTTGTTTGTTTACTCATGAAGTCTTAAAATATTTACTTCCTGAATTTAAATTATCAAAAGCAGCAGTAATAATTATCAGTTTTTTATTGATTCTTATAACAGGAATTTTATTGATTTTTAATTTCGGAAAACTATATACAACAATAAATTTTATACTCTTTTTAGTATTACTTTTTTACGGATTAAAAAATCACTTAAAAACATTACAAGAATATTTACCTAGTTTTTTAGTCATCTTAATTCCGTTTTTAATCGTAAACGGAATATTAACAGGAAGTTTTATTGATGAACCAGTTGTTTGGTATAATAATGATGAGAACCTTGGTTTTAGGCTGTTTACAATTCCGTTTGAAGATGTTTTTTATGCATTTACAATGTTGTTTTCAGCACAATTGATATTCAATTATTTAAAAACTAAAAAGTTTGAAAAAAAGTAAATACATACGGTTTTTACTGTTTTTAACAGTAAATTTTTTAGCACTGGGTATAGGTGCTTCTTTAATGGAAAATGGCCCTCAAAAAGAGTGGTATATTTCTTTAAATAAAGCGCCATGGACACCACCTGGCTGGGTTTTTGGAGCCGCTTGGACAACAATAATGTTATTGTTTTCATTTTATATGACCAAGTTAAGTTTCGAGTATAAATTTTTAGATAAAAAATTACTACTACTATTTATAGCTCAATGGATTTTAAATGTAAGTTGGAATTACTTTTTTTTCAACCAACAATTAACAGTTGTCGGATTAGTTTCTATTACATTATTATGGCTGTTAATTGGTTACTTTACTTTCGAGCATTTAAAGAAATTAAGAGTATACACATTACTAATACTTCCGTATTTAATATGGATGACGATTGCAACAAGTTTAAACGCATACATCGTATTTTATAATTAAAAAATTATGGCAAAAAAAAAGAATATTACCCAAGAGAAAATAGTAGAATGGTACATGAATTCGGTTTTAATTTCTGGTAAGCCAACTTCTGTATACTCGTTTGCACATGAAAATAATTTCGAAGAATCAGATTTTTACAAGCATTATGCAACTTTCGAAAGTTTAGAGAAGTCAATTTTTGCAATTTTTGCGAAAGAAACAATCCATTTGCTACATAAAACAGAGGCTTATAAAGACTATTCATCAAAAGATAAATTACTAAGTTTTTATTTTACTTTTTTCGAATTGTTAACAGCAAACAGGTCTTATGTTTTAATGCAATTAAAGGATATAAAATCTGATTTTTCGAAGTTATCAGTTCTAAAAAAACTACATACTGAGTTTATACATTTTGTAAACGGAATTAGTTTAGAAAAAATTGATTTTAAAAATGATAAAATCAATAAAATTCAAGATAAAACAATTTCAGAAAGCTACTGGATACAGCTATTAATGGTGATGAAATTTTGGATAGATGATGAATCTTCTAATTTTGAAAAGACAGATGTTTTTATAGAAAAATCTATCAAAGCAAGTTTTGATATTCAGCAAATTGCACCAGTAAAAAGTGTAATTGATTTAGCGAAGTTTTTGTGGAAAGAAAAAGGTACATCATTATGAAAACATTAAATAAAATACCTACATCAAAAATAGAAAGAGCAACAAAGCTTGTAACTACAGGGCTTAAGGTTGGCGTTAATTATGCAAAATATTACGGTAATAAAATAACAAAAACAGAAGAGCAAGCAAGAGAGCAGTTAAATGAAGACAATGCTACAGATATTTACGACGGATTAAAGGAGTTAAAAGGATCGGCATTAAAAGTTGCTCAAATGCTAAGTATGGAAAAGAGTTTGTTGCCAAATGCTTATGTAGAAAAATTTTCTTTATCACAATTTTCAGTTCCGCCACTTTCAGGACCTTTAGTAGTTAAAACATTTTTAAAATATTTTAAAAAAACACCAGATGAAGTTTTTGATACATTTACGGTAGAGTCGGTAAATGCAGCAAGTATTGGTCAAGTTCATAAAGCTACTGCCAACAATAAAAAATTAGCAGTCAAAATTCAATATCCAGGCGTTGCAAACAGTATTTCTACAGATTTAGCAATGGTTAAGCCTATTGCAATGAAAATGTTTAATATAAAAGGCGAAGGATCTGATGAATATTTTAAAGAAGTTGAAAGTAAATTATTAGAAGAGACTAATTATATTTTAGAGTTAAAACAAAGTAATGAGATTGCAAACGCATGTAGTCATATTCCGAATTTAAAATTCCCTAAATATTACGAGGAGTTTTCTTCTGATAGAATTTTAACGATGGATTGGATGGACGGAATTCACCTATCTGAGTTTACTAAGAAGCAATTAAATCAAGAAACGTCAAATAAATTAGGCCAAGCTTTATGGGATTTTTACATGTATCAGTTACATGTATTAAAGAAAGTACATGCAGACCCGCATCCGGGTAATTTTTTAGTTTCACCTGAAGATGACTTAATAGTTATTGATTTTGGATGTATGAAAGAAGTTCCTGAAAGTTTTTATGTTCCTTACTTTGAGTTGGCAGTTCGTGAGAATATTGATAATCCAGCTTTTTTTGAAAGTAAATTATATCAATTAGAAATTCTAAAAAAAGAAGATAGCCAAGAAGAAATAACTTTTTTTAAAGAATTGTTTTATGAAATGCTATCGTTATTTACACAGCCATTTCAGCAAGAAGAATTTGATTTTTCGGATGAAAATTTCTTCGGAAAAATAGCGGAATTAGGTCAAAAATATTCTAAAAGTACCGAGCTTAAAAAGATGAATGGGAATAGAGGGTCAAAACACTTTATTTACATTAACAGAACTTTCTTTGGGCTGTATAATTTAATGCACGACTTAAAAGCTAAAAATATTAAAATTAATAATTATAAAAATATATAATGCATTTATCTAGAGCGGCAATAGATGAGATGGATCATCTGTATAAAATAAATTTAATGAACAGTATTTCTGGTTATAAATCAGCTAACTTAATAGCAACAAAATCAGAAGACGGAATAACAAATGTTGCTATTTTTAGCTCCGTGGTTCATTATGGCTCTAGTCCTGCAATATTAGGTTTTGTGTTGCGCCCAACTACGGTTGCAAGAAACACCTATGACAATATAAAAAAAACAGGATTTTATACGATAAATTCAGTTAGTGAAAATATTATTGAAGATGCGCATCATACATCTGCTAAATATGCCCCAGGAATATCAGAGTTTGATAAAACTGATTTATCCGAAGAATATAAAGGAGATTTTTATGCACCTTATATTACAGAGTCACCATTAAAGATTGGATTAAAGTTTTTAGAAGAGTATCATATAAAAGCAAACGGAACTATTTTAGTTTTGGGTGAAGTAACTGATTTGTATTTTAAAGACGAAATGCTTTCTGAAGACGGTTTTTTAAACTTAGCTGAAGCAAAAATTGCAGCTATCAATGGTTTAGATACCTATATAATATCTGGTAAACAGAAACGCTTATCATACCAAAGACCAAAATAAAATGAAAATTCTAATCACAGGTACTACAGGGTATATTGCAAAACGATTGGTATTAAAACTTCATGAAGCAGGGCATCAATTAGTTTGTTGTGTGCGTGATTTACAAAGAATTCCTGATGAGATAGAGCGCAAAAAAAACATTGAATTTATAAAAGTAGATTTTTTAGATACTGAAGAAGTAGTATTGCCAAATGATATTGATGTGGCTTATTATTTAATACATTCAATGGCTACAGATGCTGTTAATTTTGAGGATTTAGAACAAAATTGCGCTAAAAACTTTAAAAGTTTAGTAGAAAAAACAAATTGTAAACAAGTAATTTATTTAAGTGGTATTGTAAACGATAGCTCGTTGTCTAAACATTTAGCATCACGTTTTCAAGTAGAACAAAACTTACAATCAACAAAATATGGACTTACTACATTCAGAGCAGGTATTATTGTAGGTAGCGGTAGTGCTTCTTTTGAAATTATTAGAGATATTGTAGAGAAATTACCGGTTATGGTAACTCCTAAATGGTTAAATACAAAATCACAACCAATTGCCATTCGCGATGTATTAACTTTCTTAGAAAGAGCTGTGGGGTATGATAAATTGTACAATAAATCTTTTGATATTTGTGGTACAGAGGTATTAACTTATAAGCAAATGCTTTTACAATTTGCAGAAGTAAGAGGTTTTAAAAGATATATTTTAACACTGCCTTTTTTAACTCCAAAACTTTCATCTTATTGGTTGTATTTTGTTACATCTACATCATTTAATTTAGCTCAAGCTTTAGTAGATAGTATGAAAGTAGAGGTGATAGCAAAGCCAAGTAATATAAATGAACTTATAAATATACAGCCTATTTCTTATAAAGAATCTGTTGATTTGGCTTTTCAAAAAATAGAACAAAATGCTGTTGTTTCAAGTTGGAAAGATGCAATTAGTAGTGGTGTTTTTCAAGATCAATTATCCGATCATATTCAAATTCCGCAATATGGTTGTTTTAAAGATATACAATCAATTCAAGTTACAGACGAACAGTTTACATTAAATAAAATTTGGGCGATTGGCGGTAAAAATGGTTGGTATAGTTTTAATGGTTTATGGAAAATAAGAGGTTATGTTGATAAAATTTTTGGCGGAGTTGGTCTGCGTAGAGGAAGAACACATAATACGTATTTAGAAGCAGGAGACCCGTTAGATTTTTGGCGTGTTTTACTTGCTGATAAAAAAGAAAAAAGATTATTGTTGTTTGCTGAAATGAAGTTGCCAGGAGAAGCTTGGTTAGAGTTTAAGATAGTGAAAGATAAATTATATCAAACAGCCGTATTTCGACCTAAAGGTGTTTTAGGGCGTTTGTATTGGTATTCGGTTTTACCATTTCATGCTTTTGTTTTTAAAGGGATGATAAATGCGCTAGTTAAGAAGTAACAGAAAAAATATATTTAAAAATTAAATTGTAAACGTAAGAAAATACATGAAAACAATTTTAATAGTAGGAGGAAGCAAAGGAATCGGAAAAGCTTTGGTTGACGTTTTAAAAGAGACTCATAAAATTATCAATATAAGTAGAAACGAAGTTGAAACTCATGAAAACATTACACATTATTCTTTAGATGTTTTAAATGACGAATTGCCAGATTTAGAAACTATTAACGGATTAGTTTACTGCCCAGGAAGTATTAACTTAAAACCTATAGGGCGTTTAAAGTTAGACGATTTTCGTGAAGATTTTGAGATTAATGTCGTAGCTGCGGTAAAAATTATCCAGAAATATATCAATCCGTTAAAAAATAATAACGGTAGTGTTGTATTGTTTAGTACAGTGGCAACAAAAATGGGAATGCCTTTTCACGCTAGTGTTTCAGCAAGTAAATCGGCAGTAGAAGGAGTTGTTAAATCTTTAGCAGCAGAATTCGCCACAAAAATTAGGTTCAATTGCATTGCGCCAACTGTTACTGATACAACTTTGGCAGAAAGATTGTTGCGAAATGATAAACAACGAGAAGGAATGAAGCAGCGTCATCCACTTCAAAAAATATTAGATCCTACCGAAGTAGCTAGTCTTGCAGCATATTTATTGTCAGATGTGGCATCGTCAATTTCAGGACAAGTTTTTCCTATTGATGCAGGAATCGTATCCTTAAAATTATAATCATGAAAATGTTAATTAACATCTTGTTAATTGCCTTTTGTATAACAGAAATTATGGTGTTTGATTTTAGTGAAAAAGAAAATATAAATAATTGGAGTATTACCAATGATAATGTAATGGGCGGATTATCTTCTTCTAAAATGGTTATTAATGATCGGGGTGAAGGTGTTTTTTCGGGGTCCGTTTCTACCGATAATAATGGTGGTTTTGCGATGACACGTTTACCTGTAGATATAACATTGTTGGAAAATACTTCTAAGCTTGTGATTAAATTAAAAGGAGATGGTAAAAAATATCAATTCAGAATTAAATCAGAAAAAGAGCAACGTTTTTGGTATATACAGTCTTTTCAAACATCAACAAAAAAAGAAGAAATAGAATTACCTTTAAATGCTTTTTATGCATCATTTAGAGGAAATAAATTAGATATTGAAAATTTCTCATCAAAAGAAATAAAAGAAATTGCAATTCTTATAGGGAATAAAAAAAATGAGGAATTTAAATTAAAGATCAACAACATAACACTTCAATAAATGAGAACATTAAAATTAACTTTATTTATGGCATTATTTAGCTTTTTAGGAAATGCACAAACAGTAACACCTAAAGAATCTTTATACGATATTAAAATAGAAGGAATAGATGGTAAAAATCTAGACTTGAATCAATATAAAGGAAAGAAAATATTATTTGTTAACGTGGCGTCTAAATGCGGATTTACAAATCAGTATGACGGTTTGCAAGAACTGTACATTAAGCACGGCGATAAATTGGTGGTTATAGGTTTACCATGTAATCAATTCGGTAGCCAAGAACCAGGTGCAGAATCAGAAATTAAATCTTTTTGTACACTAAACTTTGGCGTTGAATTTCCGATGACAGAAAAATTAGATGTAAAAGGAGATAATCAACATTCTTTATATAGCTGGTTAACAGATAAAGAAAAAAATGGTAAAATGAATTCTTCAGTAAAATGGAATTTTCAAAAATACTTAGTAGATGAAGAGGGTAGGCTAGTAGATGTTTTTTACTCTACAACAAAACCGATGAGTTCTAAAATTACGAAACTTTTATAAATGATAAATTTTAAAAAACATTCAGGAATTTATACGTTAGAAACGGAGCAAGAACTAAAAATGCCTTTAGATAAGGCTTGGGATTATTTTTCTTCACCAGAAAATCTAGCTAAAATAACGCCTCCGAAAATGGGTTTTAATATTACCTCTAAAGTCGATAAAAAGGCATATCAAGGTCAGATAATTACCTATAAAGTATCTCCGGTTCCGTTTATAAAAACAAATTGGGTAACCGAAATAACTCAGGTTAAAGAACAAAAGTTTTTTGTAGATGAACAACGTTTTGGCCCTTATGCTATGTGGCATCACGAACATTGGTTTGAAGAATTAGATAACGGAAATACGTTAATGAAAGATAAAATATCGTATAAAATACCTTTTGGGTTTTTAGGGCATATAGCGCAAGCGTTGTTTATAAAAAAGCAATTGCAAACTATTTTTGAATACAGGTATGTAATTTTAGATAAAGCTTTTAATGGAAAATAAAATTGTTGTTTTTTGGTTTCGTAGAGACTTGCGTTTAGAAGATAACGTAGCATTACATAACGCATTAAAATCAGGAGGTAAAATACTTCCTGTTTTTATTTTTGATGAAGAAATAATTGATAATTTACCAAAAGACGATGCAAGAGTTTCTTTTATTTATAACACATTACACCAATTAGATACAGAATTAAAAAAAGAAGGTTCATCACTATTAATTAAAAAAGGGAATCCCCTTAAGATTTGGAAAAATTTAATAGCTGATTATAATATTACGGCAGTTTATGCAAATAAAGATTACGAGCCGTATGCTATAAAAAGAGATCAGCAGGTTGAAGCTTTTTTAACGTCAAATAATGTTGATTTTTACTGTTATAAAGATCAAGTTATTTTTGAGCAAGATGAGGTTGTAAAAAATGATGGCTTGCCATATACGGTTTATACGCCTTATAAAAATAAATGGCTACAAAAGTTTGATACCGATATTGATACGAAAGAATTTGTTATTGATTTTTCTAATTTTTCTAATTTTACAGCAGATTTCCCAACTTTAAAAGCGATAGGTTTTGAAGAGAGTTTGATAAAAGTAAAACCGTATAATTTATCGAATTTAACGCACTATGATGAGATACGAGATTTTCCTTTTCAAGATAAAACATCGTATTTGTCGCCTTATTTTCGTTTCGGTTTGGTAAGTGTCCGTAAGATGGTTCTTTTTGCTTTAAAAACAAATGCAACGTTTTTAAACGAATTAATATGGCGAGAGTTTTTTATGCAAGTGCTTTTTCATTTTCCTAAAGTGGTTACGAACAACTTTAAGCAAAAATATGATGCCATTCCGTGGAGAAATAATGAAGAGGAATTTAAGAAGTGGTGCAAAGGAGAAACAGGCTACCCAATGGTTGATGCTGGTATGCGACAATTAAATAAAACTGGTTACATGCATAATCGTGTAAGAATGGTTACTGCTGGCTTTTTGTGCAAGCATTTATTAATAGATTGGCGTTGGGGCGAAGCTTATTTTGCGGAGAAATTATTAGATTATGAATTGTCGGCTAATAACGGAAACTGGCAATGGGCTGCAGGAACCGGCTGTGATGCAGCACCGTATTTTAGAGTTTTTAATCCCGAATCTCAGTTAAAGAAGTTTGATAAAGATTTAGAATATATTAGAAAATGGATTGAAGATTTTGATGAATTAACATATCCACAACCAATGGTTGAGCATAAATTAGCAAGAGAAAGAGCTATTTCAACTTATAAAAAAGCATTAAATTAAAAAAGGCTCAAAGATTAATTTCTTTGAGCCTTTTATGATAGTGTAATTTATATATTATGCAATATAATCTTTTGCTTTTTCTAAAGCTTTCGGTATTCCACCTGGGTTTTTACCTCCTGCAGTAGCAAAGAAATTTTGTCCACCACCACCACCGTGAATTAGTTTCCCTAGTTCTCTTACTACTTTTCCTGCGTCATAACCACGTTCTGCAGCTAATTCTTTAGAAATATAACAAGTTAACATTGCTTTGTCTGCTTTTTCAGAAGTAGCAAAAAACAGGAATAAGTTTTTAAACTCTTTTCCTAAAGCAAAAGCTAAATTTTTAATTCCGTTTGCATCTAAATCTACCTTCGTAGCTAAAAACCGTACACCATTAATTTCTTGTAATTGATTTCTTAATTCGCCAGATAAATTTTGAGCTTTGTCTTTTAATAATTGTTCTATTTGTTTCTTTAAAGTCGTGTTTTCATCCTGTAAATTAGTTACAGACTTCACTATATCTTTAGGGTTTTTTAATAATTGTTTTACGGCTGAAAAATTACGATCAACATCTTCAAAATAATTACCAACAGCAACATTTGTAATCGCTTCAATTCTTCTGATTCCTGATGCTACAGCTCCTTCAGATTTAATTTTAAAATGCCAGATATCACCTGTTTGCTGTACATGTGTTCCACCACATAACTCCATAGATTGCCCAAACTTAATAGCTCTTACAGAGTCGTCATACTTTTCACCAAATAACGCAATTGCGCCTTCGTCTATAGCTTGTTGCATTGGTATATTTCTTCTTTCAATTAAAGAAAGGTTTTCACGAATACGAGCATTTACAAAGTTTTCTATTTCTTGTAATTTATCTGCATCTACTTTAGCAAAGTGAGAAAAATCGAAACGTAAATGTTTTGCGCTAACCAACGATCCTTTTTGCTCTACATGTGTTCCTAAAATAGTACGTAATGCTTGGTGTAATAGATGTGTTGCGGTATGGTTACTTGCCGATAAATTTCTAGTTTCTTCATTTACTACAGCTTTAAATTTTTCTGATAAATTTTCAGGTAAATTTTTAGTGTAGTGAATAATTAAGTTGTTTTCCTTTTTAGTATTTACAACATAAATAACATCTCCGTTAGAAGTTTCTATATAACCAACATCACCAACTTGTCCTCCTCCTTCAGGATAAAAAGGCGTCATGTTAAATACTAATTGATATTGCTCACCATCTTTCTTTGTAGTTATTTTTCTATAACGTGTTAATTTAACATCTGCCGTTAAAGTATCATAACCTATAAACTCTTCCTCATCATCTTCTATTAAAACATTCCAATCATCAGTTTCAATAGCTGTTGCAGCTCTTCCTCTATCTTGTTGTTGTTTTAAGGCAGTTTTATATTCTTCTTCATTATAGCTGAATCCTTTTTCAGATAAAACCAAAGCTGTTAAATCTTCAGGAAAACCATAAGTATCTTTTAGTTCAAACACTTTTTTTCCAGAAATTATTTTTTCACTAGCATTTTCAGTTATTGTATCTAATAACAATAAACCTTGTTCTAATGTTTTTAAGAAAGAGTGTTCTTCTTCTTTAATTACATTATGTGCTAATTGTTCTTGTGCTTTTATTTCAGGAAAAGCATCACCCATTTGTGCACTTAAAGTTTCTACTAACCTGTAAATAAAAGGTTCTTTTTGATTAAGAAAAGTGAATCCGTAACGAATAGCTCTTCTTAATATTCTTCTAATAACATAACCAGCACCAGTATTACTTGGTAACTGACCATCAGCAATAGAAAATGCTACCGCACGAACATGATCTGCAATAACACGAATTGCAATGTCTGTTTCGTCTCCAGCTACTTTAGGATCTTCATATTTTACACTAGTAATAGTTTCAATTTCTCTAATTATTGGAGTAAAAACATCCGTGTCGTAATTAGATTGTACTCCTTGAAGCGCCATACATAAACGTTCAAAGCCCATACCTGTATCAATATGTGTTGCTGGTAAGTTCTCTAAGCTTCCGTTTGCCTTACGGTTGTATTGCATAAAAACTAAGTTCCAAACTTCCACCACATGCGGGTGATCTAAATTTACTAATGTTGCTCCAGATACTTTTGCTTTTTCTTCCGCAGAGCGGATATCTATATGAATTTCAGAACATGGTCCGCAAGGTCCTTGCGCGCCCATTTCCCAAAAATTATCTTTTTTATTTCCTAATAAAATACGGTCTTCAGCGATGTATTGTTTCCAAATCTCATAAGCTTCAGTATCTTTTTTTAGATTTTCCTCTTCATCACCTTCAAAAATTGTAACATATAAAATATCCTTATCTATTTTATATACTTCGGTAAGCAGTTCCCAAGCCCAAGCTATTGCTTCTTTTTTAAAGTAATCACCAAAACTCCAGTTTCCTAGCATTTCAAATAACGTATGGTGATAGGTATCTTTACCTACTTCTTCTAAATCGTTATGTTTTCCTGAAACACGTAAACACTTTTGTGAATCAGCAACTCTAGTGTCTACTATTTTTTTTTGACCTAAAAAAAACTCTTTAAAAGGAACCATACCTGCGTTAACAAACATTAAAGTAGGGTCGTTTTTTAACACCATTGGTGCAGATGGAACGATTTTATGGTTTTTAGATTTGTAAAATTCTAAAAATTTTGATCTTATTTCTTGAGATTTCATACGGTTAGCGCTCGAAATTTTGTTAAATAATTATTAAAAAACAACTTAATAAAAGTAATTTTAAAACATTTTGTAAATTTGTGTGTTGTCAAACAAAAGTTCTTAAGAGTTTTTGCTTGTTTAACGTGCACAAAAATAGTATATTTAGTATTATGGCGAAAGTAAAATATTATTACGATCCTGAGACGTTATCTTACCGAAAAATAGAGTCAAAAAAAAGCGAAAAATATAAGAAGTCCTTTTTAGGAGTTGTTAGTGTTTTATTGATTGCTTTCTTTGGTTTTATTGGGTTTAGTCAGTTTTTAATGTCACCTAACGAAAGAGCTCAAAAAAGAGAGATAGAGAATTTTAAGTTGCATACAGAACTCATATCCAAAGAATTAGTTGTGTTATCTGAAAGGTTGTCCGAGCTACAAGAAAGAGATGATAACATCTATAGAGCTTATTTTGAAGCAAGTGCTATCCCAGAAGAACAGCGTAAGGCAGGTTTTGGAGGTGTAAACAGGTATAAGCATTTAGAGGGGTTTAAAAATAGTGCAATGATTACCAATGCAACAAGAGAAATAGAAATATTATCGAAGCAGATGGTTGTGCAATCAAAATCACTAGACGAAATTGTTAGTTTGGCAAAAGAAAAGGAAAAAATGTTAGCATCTATCCCCGCCATACAACCTGTAAAAAATCAAGACTTAAAACGAATGGCGTCTGGTTATGGTATGCGTATGCATCCAATACTTAAAACTAGAAGAATGCATAATGGTATGGATTTTACAGCCCCAAAAGGTACACCAGTTTTTGCTTCTGGTAATGGTGTGATTGCCAAAGCTCACAGAAGTTCAACATTTGGTAAAGTAGTATATATAGATCATGGATATGGGTATAAAACTATTTATGCACACATGAGTAAAATTATAGCTAAAAGAAATCAGGAAGTAAAACGTGGAGATATAATAGGCTATGTAGGAAATACAGGACGTTCTATGGCGTCACATTTACATTACGAAATTCATAAAGACGGTAGGCCTGTAAATCCTATTTATTTTTATTACGGAGATTTAACTCCAGAAGAGTTTATTTCGATGCAAAAAGCATCACAGCAAAATGGGCAATCATATGATTAAATAGAGCTTGCTAAGAAAATGTATGTAGAACTACCTGATAAGAGATATTATAAAATAGGAGAGGTCTCTAAAGCTTTTAACGTAAATGTTTCACTAATTCGTTTTTGGGAACAAGAATTTGAGGTGATTAAGCCAAAAAAAAACGCGAAAGGAAATCGATTATTTACAAAAGAGGATATTGAAAATTTTAAGTTGATTTTCAATTTAGTAAAAGAAAGAGGTTTTACTTTAGAAGGCGCAAAACAAAAGCTAAAAAAAAATCCCGAAGATGTTATTAATAATCATGAAGTTATTAGTAGGTTAGAAAGAGTAAAAGCAGAATTACAAAAAATCAAAAATCAATTATAGAAAATCAATTATTATGAAAAAATGGTTAGTGCCTTTAGTTTTAGTCCTTGTAACTCTATTTTGGGGAGTTAAAGTAAATAACACAGCTTTTAAATTAAAACAAACAGTAACAAAATCTTGGGGAAATGTAGAAACTTCTTACCAAAGAAGAAATGATTTAATTGGGAATTTAGTGAAAACAGTTCAGGGAGCCGCTGATTTTGAAAAAGAAACATTAACTCAAGTGATTGAAGCGAGAGCTAAAGCTACTTCTACAACTATTAACGCTGGAGATTTAACGCCTGAAAATATGGCTCAATTTCAACAAGCTCAATCAGGTTTAAGTGGAGCTTTATCAAAGTTATTAGTTTCTGTAGAGCGTTATCCTGATTTAAAAGCAAATCAGAATTTCTTAAAGTTACAAGATGAGTTAGCAAGCACTGAAAATCAAATTTTGACTGCAAGAACAAGATTTAACGAAACAATAGAACCATATAATAATCACGTTGGAACATTGCCTAATAAATTAATTACTGGATTTTTAGGTTATAATGAAAAATCTTATTTTAAAGCAGATATTGGAGCAGAAAAAGCTCCGGATGTTGATTTCGATTTTGGCACAAAAAAATAAAAATGTCTAAAGTAGAAGATTTTCTGACAAAAGAAGAAGAGCAAGAAATTGTTTCGGCTATTAAAATAGCCGAACTCAATACTTCTGGCGAAATAAGAGTACATATAGAAGCATCATCTCATAAAGATGATGCTTTTAATCGTGCTTTAGAAGTGTTTCACTCTTTAAAAATGGATGAAACAAAACAACAGAACGCTGTTTTAATTTATGTAGCTGTTGAAGATCATAACTTTGTAATTTATGGTGATGAAGGTATTAATAAAGTGGTACCAACTAATTTTTGGGACACCACAAAAAACACCATGCAAAATCATTTTAAACAAGGCGATTTCAAAAATGGAATTGTTGAAGGGGTTTTAAAAGCAGGAGAGGAGTTAAAAGCTCATTTTCCTTGGCAAAAGGATGATGAAGACGAATTGTCTAACGAAATATCTAAAGGATAAATAACCTTGAAAAAAACTATACATATTTTATTTTTTGTAATCGGATTGTTGTTTGCTCAAACAACATTTTCTCAAGGATATAAAATTCCCGATAAACCAAAAGTACAAACAAGTGTTTATGATTATGTTGGTTTACTTTCTGACACTCAAAAAGCAACTTTAGAAAATAAATTAATTAAATATTCAGATACTACTTCTACTCAAATTGTGGTAGGAATTATCGATTCTACAAACGGTGAAAGTATCGGAATTTTAACTCCGAGATGGGCACAGGAATGGGGAATTGGTCAAGCAAAAGAAGATAACGGTGTTTTTATTCTTTTAGCAAAAAACGATAGAAAAATATGGATTTCTCCTGGATATGGAGTAGAACATAAATTAACTGCTGGAATTGTAGGTGAAATAACGAGAAATTATATCATTCCGCAATTTAAAAGAGGCGATTTTTATGCTGGTTTAGATGACGGATCGAACGCTGTTTTTAAAGTTTTAAATGGTGAGTACAAAGGAACTCGTGAAAAATCTAAAAAAGGTAAAGATTATAGTTTCATCATCTTTATTATAATTGTAGTCGTCTTTTTTATCGTTATTTCTAGAGGAAATAAAGGAAACGGAGGTGGTGGAAAACGAAATTATAGAAACTCAACATCAAGAAGTATTTTAGAAACTATAATTTTGAGTAACGCAGGTCGAGGTAGTTTTGGCGGTGGCGGTGGCGGTGGTTTTGGTGGTTCTTCTGGTGGTGGATTTGGTGGCGGAGGCTTCGGAGGAGGTTTTGGTGGCGGCGGATTTAGCGGTGGTGGTGCTGGTGGTAGTTGGTAAAACAGTTTTTTTGATGCAGAAAAGCCTTATTTTAATATCTTTTTTATTAATAGTTAGTTGTCAGAATTTTGGTCAGCTAAAAGTACTTGCAGATTTACCAAATTCTTTAAAAGAAGTTTCAGGAATAGAAAAGACAAGAAATTCTGATTTATTATGGATGCTAAATGATAGCGGAAATAAGCCTGTTATATACGGCGTTAATACCAACGGATATATTATAAGAGAAGTTGTTGTTAATGCTAAGAATAACGATTGGGAAGATATAACATCCGATGAAAAAGGGAATTTATATATTGCTGATTTTGGAAATAATAACAACAAGCGAGAAAACTTAAAAATACTCAAAATTTCTCATCAAGATATAATAGACAAAGATGTTGTTGAGGTAACAAAAATTAAATTCTCTTATCCAAAACAACATAAATTTCCGCCTAAAAAGAAAGATCGTTTTTTTGATGCAGAAAGTTTATTGTATCAAAACGGATTCTTATACGTTTTTACAAAGAGTAGGGTGAAAGGCAAGTATGGTAAAACGACTTTGTATAAAATTCCCGCAATAAAAGGGAACCATGAAGCAAAGTACATTTCAACTTTCGAAAATTGTTCTGATATACACTGTTCAATAACCGCTGCAACCATATCTCCTAACGGAAAAAAAGTAGCCTTGTTAAATCATCAATCGGTTTTTGTTTTTACGAATTTTAATGATGATGATTTTTTCTCAGGAAATGTAAAAGAATTTGCATTAGAACATGTTTCTCAGAAAGAAAGTATC
Source organism: Tenacibaculum sp. M1.3A (assembly GCF_057732375.1). Classification (NCBI taxonomy): domain Bacteria; kingdom Pseudomonadati; phylum Bacteroidota; class Flavobacteriia; order Flavobacteriales; family Flavobacteriaceae; genus Tenacibaculum; species Tenacibaculum sp. M1.3A. The sequence goes on from NZ_JBYJEF010000002.1 coordinate 335,147, forward strand.
AGTTTTAAAGACAATACAATACTTTATATCGCCGATGAAAAAACAAAGTCGTTAGGTGGTAAATTATATGAGTTTAAGATTAAATAAACTCGAGTAGTAACATAATCCAACCTGCAACTAATAATAAGCCACCTAAAGGTGTAGTTGGTCCTAAAAACTTCATTTTTTTACCTTTAGCATCCGACAAAACTAATCCGTAAATACTAAAAGAAAAAAGAATAATTCCGATTATGAAAGACCAAGCCATAAGTTGGTTTGGAATAGAAAAAGAACTCCCTATAAATAATAAAACAATTGCGTGATACATTTGGTATTTTACGCCTGTTTCAAACGATTTTAATTGTTCTTCGGATACTATTTTTTTTAAAGCATGTGAGCCAAAGGCACCAAAAATTACAGCTAATCCGCCAAATAAGGCGCCAGATATTAATACTATTTGTTGTGTCATTATTATATTTATATTAAAAGTTGAATCCCATTGCAAACGCGATTCTTAAACCATCGTCACTATTAAAGACAGAAAGGTTTCCTGTCATCATATTAGCAGCATTAAAGAAAATCCCACCACCAATAGAAGTATTCCATTTTTTAGGATCTACGTTTTTAAGCCATACTTTACCATAATCAAAACCACTATAAACACCAATATGTAATGGTAATAAACCTGTTTTTAACTTCCTTAAATTTAAGCGAATATCAGTACTTTGATAAAATGCATTTTTACCTATAAAGCGCTCATTTCTATAACCTCTTAAGCCATTATTACCACCTAAATTTGCACCTTGATAAAATTCATAGTCATTACCAAAAGTAACATGACCTTTAAACTGTGTAGCGAATACGATTTGCCCGCTAGAAACTAATTTATAATCAAAAGAAATAGAAGGAATAAGGTACGTAAAATTGTTGTTATTTTCTAAATTAGAAGTGTAACCAACCTGTAAATATGTTTTCATTCCCATAGTTGTAAAAGCAGCATTGTCTGTGTTTTCGAAAGAATAACTAGCTTCTACATTTAAGAAATTTTGATTATTAAAATTAATAGGTTGTGTTGAAATAAAACGATTAGGAGTTTGATCTACTTTAAAAGATTGGTAATTTAAGCCTAATTTTATTTTAGCGCCAAGATCTCCTACCCAATAAACAGAGGATCCTGCTATGATTTTTCTTATTTTTACTCGGTTGTAATCTCTGTTTTCAATGTCATCAGCTTCTAAATTTATTGAGTTGTTACCAAAATCAAAGAAATTTATAGCATAGTTAGGGCTTGTATACATTGCGTTAAAACCTAAGTTCCAACGACCAATAATATTAGCAAATTCACTAGAGTAATTTAATTCAAATCCAGTAGTAGCAAAATAATAAGCTGCAGATATTTCATGCTGTGATGTAAACGGATTTCTTTCAAAGCCAAAAGTGGTATACGTGTTTGAAATACCTATTTTAAGACCATCGTCTGGATTAAACCCTAAGTAAGGAGTAAAAACATTTGCGTTGTTTTTTAACTTCTTATAATTGTAAACATTTGTTTCATAATCGTCAGTCAATTTTACGGAACCTTTATTGGTAACAAAAGTGTTTTTCTTTGTTTTGTGATCGTATATTTTTACTTTTTTACCATTTGTAATATTATATGTATCGTTGTTTTGACCTCCAATAATTCTAAGTTTAATTAAGTCTTTACCGGTACCTTTTACAACAAATACATCATCATCATCTAAACCATATATCCAAATTTCTTTCGTTTGTGAAAAATTGTATGTTTTTTGATGAAAAACAGTACCTTTTTCACCCTTTTTTATTCTGTATGCTGTAACTTTTGTTTGTCCGTTAAGTAATCTCTCTATTTCAAATAAATCATCTTTTTGCGTACCTTTTATTACTTGAAATTTATTAATATCGTTAAAATAAGTATCAGATATCTTCTGTAAGTTTTTTCGTCTTCCTTGTAGTTTTCTTTTGATGGTGTTTATGGTCTCTCCCTTTACTTCATCAGGAAAATCATTAAAAGCTTTATCTATAATATTATCTGTAATATTAGTGGTAATATGTTTTACTTGCGCATCCCAAACGTTTTTATCAGATTGGTTTATTAAAAACATATCTAAAGGGTACGGCTCTAAATTAAACCATTTAGGGCTTTCCATATCTTCTCCATAAGCTTGCATTAAGCGCAAGGCAGGAATCATTTCAGTAGCTAAACTTAAGAGAAGACCGTCTCCCATAATAGAAAAAGCTTGATCTCTGTCTCTAGGAACTGGTCGGTAAATAGTATGTTCACCTTCTTCAAAAACAGCCCAACGCCATTGGTCTTCATGCCTGTCCCAATCACCAATTAACATATCAAATAAACGGGCTCTGATATAAGAAGATTCATCTAATTGGTGCTTTTCGTTTTTAGCTAGTTTTTTTAATAAATCGTCTGTACTTATTATTTCATTAGAAAAACCAAAACTAGCTTTGTCTCCATGGCCAGAGGCAGCACGTTCTTCTATCATATATAATTCGTCGCCAAATTCAGTATTAAAAGAGCCTAAAGTGTTTTGTTTTGGCACATAATATAAAACAGGATTTGTGTGATAAATTCCAACAGCATCAGATAGAGTTCCGATAACAAATGGTGCGTATGGATGCGAACCTGTAAAAGCATCTAGCAATAAACCTTCGGTATATGTTTCGTCGAATTGACCTTGTATGTATTGATCTTTAAAAGCAACAGCTTGTAAATATTGAACAGCATTTTTTCGCAAAGCCCGCATTACGTATTCTCTTCCTTCTTTATCACTTAAACGCAACGATTTAGATTGGTTACCGCCTCCTTTTCTTACAGGTGTTAATCCACCAAATAAGGTATCTAGTTTTACGGTTGGCACGGTTACTTTTGTGCTAAAATATTCACGATAACGTTCTCCCCAAAAATGCTTGTAAAAACGACTTTTAGTTGTTTCTTTATCTGTATAAACAGCCGCTTTTTTTTCTGTTATTTTAAGAGCAGGATATGTCGTAAAGGTTTTGTTTTTATCTGCGGATAATACTTCCGTCTCATAAACAACTTTATCATCATTTACAGCATAAAAGCGCACATTAGAAGAACCGTCTTTATAAACATCTAATTTAGCAAAACCCTGACTTCCATAAGTGAATTTTGCACCGCCCGTTAATTTAGTAGCGGTAGTTTTAGAGCCAGAACCGCTTATTATCTGCGGAATATTATCTTCAACAATGTATTGTAGACTATGCTCATGACCCGAAACAAAAATAGTTTTATCGTTTTCTTGCGCTAATGTTACAATATGTTTTTTTAACTCGTTGTATTTTTTGTTTTGCAAATCGGTATTTGTGATGCCTGTTGTTTTTCTTAAAACATTTTTTAAAGTTCCTAAAACGGGTAAGGGAGTCATATGACTAATAAGGGAGTAGTAGCCACCATGAGAACCATTTGTAAACATTGGATGATGCATTGCGATAATGGTTGTTTTACCTCTTGCTTTTTTGATTAATCCTTTAAATTCCTCAAAAAATTTTACCCTTGTTTTTATTTCGCAGTTATCGTTTATTTTAGGGTGATTATCCCAATTAGTAACATACCAATGTGTATCAACAATAATTAAAACAACATCTTCAGATATTTTTACTCTTTCTAAAGGGCAACCACTTTCTGGTAAAAAAGAGTTTTTACCTAATGCTTTTTCAACTAATTTCTCTTCTCTTTTTAATCCGTCTAAGCCATTATACCAATCATGATTGCCTGGAATAAAAATAGATTTTCCCGCAAATTTTTTAGCAATTGCCGTTTGCGCTTCAATTCTGTGTTTTGCTAAAGAGTATTTTTTGTCTTTTTTAGAAGGAATACCTGTTTCATAAACATTGTCACCTAAAAAAAGTAGTGTAGCATTTTCGCTTGCGCTACTAATGTGTTTATCTAAATATGCCAAGGCAGGCGATACAGAGTCTAATTCAGAATTTCCTGCATCACCAATTAAATAAAAAGAGTGCGCAATTTTCTTGTCAGATTTTGTTTCTTTATTTTTTTCCTTAGCCGCATATTGAGCTTTAAATGTAGCACAGCTTGTTATTAAAAAAAGAGTGGCAAAATATAGAAAATATCTAAAGTTCATAAAGTGATTAATTGAACTGTAAAAATACTATTTATTGATTAGTTTTTGATAATCTTCCTTCGTATCAATGTCAACTAAGTTAAAAAGCGGCATTTTTATAGTTTCAGATACATGATTGTTCAAAAAAACCGAAGCACCTCTATCACCTTTTAAATTTAATAATTGATTAAAATAGTTTTTTGGAAAAATTGCAGGCACACCTATTCTTGTTTCATAGTTAGAAACTATTATTTTCTTCGGATTTTCTTCAGATGCAACTATCAACTCATCTAAATACTTCGGGTTTATATTTGGTTGATCGGCTAGCATAATTAAAACGGAATCGAAATTTTTAGCAATCATGTGGTTTACTCCAGCTACAATACTTGTGCTTAGTCCGTTTTTAAAATCAGCGTTAAAAATGGTTTCAATTTTATATTGATCAATTTGTTCTTTAATTATTGCGGCATTTGCTCCCAAAACACAATAAATAGCGTTTGCTTTTGATGTTTTTACTTGTTCAATAGTCCACCCTAACAGCGTAGTTTTTTTATAAGGAAGTAATTGTTTTGCGGTTCCCATTCGAGAAGAATTTCCTGCAGCAAGTATTAGTATTGCAATTTTTTTCATTCTTGATTAGTATTATTTTAAACGGAATTTCAATTTTTATTGCCATTACGAGTAAAGCAAAGTAATCTGTTTTATTTAGTGAGAGATTACTTCATTGCATTCGCAATGACGTATTTTGAAATTAGGTATGTATTTTTCCTGTAATTTTTTTTAAAGAAAAAACTTCCTTTTTGCGAACTACGGATAAGATTTCAGCTAAAATAGATAAAGCAATTTCTTCCGGAGTTTCTGCACCAATATTTAAACCGGCAGGTGTGTGTATTTTGTCTAAAAAAGTATCACTTATTTCAGGAGCGAAATCAAACAATTCATTTAGTAATTTTTCACGTCGTTTTGCGGCGCCTAAAATACCGATATAAACAGGGTTTTGTTCTTGTAATTTTACGAGCCAACGCAAATCATACGTAAAATTATGATTCATTATCACAATTGCTGTGTGCTCATTGATATCATCTAAATCAATAATTTCTGGTGTTTGTGCTACTACCGATTTTGCTGTAGGAAAATCTATTAACTCTTTTGGGTCGTTAATAGATGTAACCACATCTACCTCCCAACCTAGTTGCGTTGCTTGTGAGCATAATTTTACAGCATCGTGCTCTCCACCAATAATCAATAAACGAAATAAAGGTTTTAGTGTTTGTTCGAAAACGAGTGATTTATTTTTTTCTGTTGATTTAAAACCTTCATGAAAAGTAAATTTATAGCTAGTATCAAACTGAATAAGAGAGCCAAAATCGCCAAAAGCTTCATCTTCCTTTTTGTAAAAGGATTGCATTTTAAATGATTTTCTATTGGATAAAGTATCAGAAAAAGCATTTATGAACGCTGTTGAAATTTTAATAGGTTCTAATAAAATATATAAAACTCCTTCGCAGCCTAATCGATAACGCCCATCGTAGGTTATAACTTTTGATTTTTGATTTCTAAAAACCGATTGCGCTCTTCGTTGTACTTCTTTTTCTACACAGCCACCACTAACAGCTCCAATCATTTTTCCGTCGTCAGATAGTAACATTCTAACTCCGGGTTTTCTATACGAAGAACCATCTAAGTCAACAACGGTAGCTAATACGTTTTGTATTCCGTTTTGTTGATTTAAAATAATTTGCTGTATAATTTCTATGAATTCGTGGGTCATGTATTAACTTAATTTTAAAGGTAAAGAAGTTAATCGTTTTCCTGTTAATCGATAAACAGCATTTGCAACTGCTGCCGCAATTGGGCCTAAAGGAGGTTCGCCAACTGCGCTTGGTTTATCTATACCTTGTAATAAGATAACATTAATTTCTTTAGGAGCATGTTTCATTAAAGCCATATCATAAGGCCCATAAATTGTTGGGTGTAATTGTCCTTCTTCTACAAACATTTGTTCATGCATAGAGGCACTCATACCCATTATAATTGCACCTTCACATTGTGCTCTTACTTGATCCGGATTTACTGCAATTCCGGGATCCATAGCACAGGTAACTTTATGTACTTTAATTTGATTGTTTTCTATAGAAACTTCAGCAATTTGTGCACAAGGTGTTCCTGCATCTGTAGAGGCGGCGAAACCCATTACACGACCGTTTTCTGCTTCATTTTTATAATTAGCACTTTTTTTAGCCGCTTTAATAACTGCTTTTAATCGTTTTCCGTTTTCATCGTCCTGAATATGAGCTAAGCGGAAATCAATAGGGTTTTTACCTGCTTTTTCGGCTAAAACATCCATCATACTTTCCCATGCAAAAGTATTTGCTAATAGTCCTAAACTACGCCACCAACTGGTTGCAAAAGGTAGTTTTACATGCCAAGAAACTGCACGGATATTGGGAATTAAACCATATTGGCAAAATCCACCACGAACAGCACCAATATCGGCACCTAAAATAGTATTTATAAAACCTGGTAGTATTGCCGAATCTATAGCAACATCTCCACTAGAAAAATCGTGACGTATAGCTTTTATCATACCATCAGAATTTAAGGTTCCTTTTACAACATGATGTGTTGGCGGACGAAACATATCGTGCTGAAACTCTTCTTTTCGGGTAAAAAAATATTTTACGGGCTTACCAACTGCTTTTGACATTACAGCTGCCTGAACAGCATGTGGCGTGTGTAATCTGCGCCCAAATCCTCCACCTAAATAAGTGGGGATTACATTAACATTTTCTTCATTAATATTTAAACGAGCAGCAACTTCTTTTCGTGTAATAGCCACTACTTGTGTAGAGATTTTAATAGTTGCTTTATCTCCTTCAACAAAGGCTAAAACTCCATTAGGCTCCATTTGTGCATGTGCTCCAATCGGACTTTTAAATTCCATCGAAATACTTGCTTCTTCCTCTATATCATCGCCTATTTTTTGAATGATAGTTGGATTTCCTTTACCAACTTTCATCATTTCTTCAATGTTTTCAGTATTTAAAGTGTTGTTATATTCCCATTTAACCTTAATAGCGTTTTTAGCATTTAAAGCTTCTATGTAAGAATTAGCAACTACACCTACAAAATCATCTTCTTTAATAATTTTTATAACTCCTGGTAATTTTTCAGCATCAGTAGTATCTGCACTTATAAATTTTGCTCCAATATGTGTTGCGCGAACAACAGCACCATGTACTATATTTGGCATTTCTGCATCCATTCCAAAAATCGGATTTCCAAAAACTTTTGCATTTAAATCTATACGTGGTATTGGTTTTCCTACAAATTTATAGTCACTAATATCTTTTAGTTTTGGTGTATCAGGAATTTCCCAATCGGTAACATCTTTAGTAGTTTCTAAAAAAGACATTGTTTTATTTCCGTCAGAAAAAACACCTTTATTTGCTTTTAAAGTGCTAGCTTTAATACCTAATTTTTTAGCAGCTTCTATCTTTAGCATTTCGCGAGTTGTAGCTGCTAATTCACGCAGTGGTTGCCATAAACTAGCAATAGAAGTACTTCCGCCTGTGGCGAAAGAATCTAAATTTCCTGTAGCAGTTGCTGCATGTACAACATCAATTTGTTTTATAGAGACACCTAGTTCATCAGCTGCAATTTGCGCCAAACCAGTAAAGGTTCCCTGTCCCATTTCTACCTTTGGAGAATGTAAAATAATGGTGTTGTTTTTTGTGATTTCAAACCATATCATTGGTTTCATTCCGCTTCCTGAATAAGGAGATTCTGCCGAATTTAAATATCCTAAAACTTCTCTACGTATAGGGTTTCTGAATAAATAGGTTCCTACAGCAACAACACCTATCGTACCGAGAGCTCCTCGAACCAAAAATTTACGACGTGATAATTTAGCACTCATAATTTAAGATTTTAAAAGATTAGTATTGTTTAATTCTGCTGCGCGATGAATTGCTTTTCGCATTCTATAATACGTTGCACAACGACAAATGTTTACAATATTTTTGTCGATATCATCATCTGTAGGGTTTGGGTTTTCGTTTAATAAAGCAGCAGTTGCCATCATAAAACCAGGCTGACAATAACCACATTGAGGAACAATTTCTTCTACCCAAGCTTGTTGAACGGGATGAGGATTTTCTTCGGTTCCTAAACCCTCAATAGTCGTTATTTTTTTACCTTCTGCAAATTTAACAGGAAAAGAGCAAGAACGAACAGCTTCATCATCAACATGTAAAGTGCAGGCACCACAAGCGGCTTTACCACAACCAAATTTGGTTCCTTTTAAGTTAAGCATATCTCTAATCACCCAAAGTAAAGGTGTATTGCCATCATCAATAGTAATTGTTTTTGATTGGTTATTTACTTCGAATGTTATTTTCATAATTATTTAGTTGGTTTATTAGGAATTATGGCTCCGTCTTTAAACCATTGTTTTACGGTTTTTTTATATTCTTCTAACGAAACAGGAGGCAATTCTCTTTGAATTCCTTCGGCATTTACGCCAGGATTCCATGCCCATAATACGAGTTCGTGTTCAATTAAATGATGCATTGTTTCGTTAGGTGTTCGCCCACCGTTTCGTTTTGTATCCATCATAGATGCTGCAATTTGATACCTATCTAATCCTTCCCAAAACATTTCAGGAGGAGCTAAAGACCACTCAGGTGCACCTGGAACTCCAGAATATTTATTGTTTTCTGTTTGATGACAAGTTGTACACTTTGTGGCTTCGAAACCTAAGTTATTGGTTCCTCTAGACATGCCAAAATAATGAGGATGCGAATCCTCACCTTGTTTTGGTATATTATCATTAGGGTGGCAATTCATACAGCGTTTGTGCGTAAGAACATCCATCATTTTATTAAAGTTATCTTCGTTTGTGGTGATCGAAGTTACTGCAGTGTATTTAGGTTGAGGTTTTTTTAAATTTGCGGCGATAACAAAACTTGTTATAATTAAGAGTAAGGCCACAAACCATTTGCTTTTAAGTTTCATATAAAAATTATAAGTCGACCTAAAGTTACTCTTTTTTTAAGAACTACAACTTAAGGCAGAACAACCAACTTTATGACGTGCCCATTCTGGTCGTTTTGCAAACCATTTTTTATGTTCTAATTGCTCTGAATACGGATTTTTTAATAATTCATATAATTCATTAATTAATTTATAATCCCCTTTATCAGCGGCGTCAATTGCTAATTGAGCCATGTAATTTCTAAGTACATATTTGGGATTTACTAAATCCATTTTTTCTTTTCTTTCTTGGTCAGAAAAAGTTTCTTGTTGTATTCTTTTTAAATAACGATTACACCAATCTGCCCAATGGTTTTTTATTTCATCTTTTAGTTCATCAATCGTATAAAAAGAATCTTTAATTTTTTTGAAAGCGTTCTCAGAATCATCTTCTTTAGAAATATTTGATAAATTTCTAAAGAAAATAGTCATATCAGTTTCTGTTAACTGTAAAGTTTCTTCTAACCTGCCAATTAACTCTTTGTCGTTTTCATCCTCAGAAAATAAACCTAATTTAGATTTCATCATTTCATGTTGCTTCTGGCTATAAATATCAGCATAGACATCTAAAATATCTTGTAAAGGAGCTACTTCTTCAATAAGCGGATACAAAGCATTTGCGAGTTTAAATAAATTCCATAGTCCGATTTGCGACTGATTCCCGTAGCGATATCGCTTATGTTGATTGTCTGTTGTATTGGGTGTCCAACCAAAATCGTATCCTTCTAACCATCCGTAAGGTCCAAAATCGATTGTTAGTCCGAGAATCGACATGTTATCGGTATTCATCACTCCGTGTACAAAACCAACGCGTTGCCAATGCACAATCATATCGATGGTTTTATTTCTTACTGCTGTTAAAAAATCGAGATATTTTTGTTTTCCTTTGGATGTAATTTCAGGATAAAAATGTTTAATAGTATAATCCGTCAACTTTTTTAAAGTAGGATGATTTTGTCTTGCAGATAAAATTTCAAAGTTACCAAAACGGATAAAGTTTGGCGCCAAACGAGCCACAATTGCTCCTTTTTCATACGCAGGATTCCCATCGTATAAAACATCTCGTAAAACATCATCACCAGACAAACTTAATGATAATGCGCGGGTGGTTGGAACGCCTAAATGAAACATGGCTTCGCTGCACAAATACTCTCTAATTGAAGAGCGTAAAACGGCTAAGCCATCTGCGGTTCTAGAATACGGGGTTTCACCTGCGCCTTTTAATTGAATTGCCCAGCGTTTATTATTGTGTACAACTTCGGTTAAGTTAATAGCACGACCATCGCCTAACTGTCCTGCCCAATTACCAAACTGATGTCCGCCATAACACATCGCAAACGGATGCGTATTTTCGAGCACTTTATTCCCTGTAAAAACCTTTAGAAAATCATCAGATTTTGTATCTTCTTCAGATAAACCAATTGCTTCTAACATTTCTTTAGAAACGTGAATTAATGTTGGATTAGCTGTTTTTGTAGGTTTAACATACGAAAAACAAGCGTCTAAAACTTGTCGGCGTTCACTTCCTGTAATTTTATCAGCAGGTAATTCGTTATTAAAAGTGTCTTGGATATTTAGTTTCATAATTTTTTAACAAAAAAGTGTTGTGCTTACTTTAGTTTATCAGCATGTAGTTTTCTGAGTCTTGCTAATTTTGGTTCAATAACAAATGTACAATATCCTTGTTTAGTGTTTTCGACATAATAATTTTGATGCTCTTGAGTAGCCTCATAAAAATTAGTGTAAGTAGTTATTTCTGTAACAATTGTATTATCATAATAAGGCTGTATTTGTTTTAAAACTTCAGTAGCTATTACTTTTTGCGAATCATTATGGTAAAAAATTACAGATCTGTATTCTGTACCACGATCTGCTCCTTGTTGGTTTAAGGTTGTAGGATCGTGTGTTGTCATAAAAATAACCAAAATATCTTCGTAAGAAATAATAGTAGGATCAAAAGTAATCTGTATAACTTCTGCATGCCCTGTTAAGCCAGAACACACCTCACGATAGGTTGGGTGACCAGGAACATTTCCGCCAGCATAACCCGATACTACTTTTTCAACTCCTTTTACTTTTTGAAAAACAGCTTCGGTGCACCAAAAACATCCACCTCCTAAAGTAGTAGTTTGTATATTTTTAATTGTCATTTTTTATTCTTTTTTATTAAGTAGTGTGATTATTTTACACCTAATTGCATAGATTCAGAGTTAACACAATATCTTAATCCACTTGGTTCTGGTCCGTCAGGAAAAACATGTCCTAAATGTGCGTCGCAAGTATTGCATAAAACTTCAACTCTAACCATTCCTAGTGTGCTATCTTTATGATATTTAATAGCGTTTTCGGTAATAGGTTGCGTAAAACTCGGCCAACCAGAACTTGAGTCGTATTTAATAGTAGAGTCAAATAAAGGCGTGTTGCAACAAATGCAATTGTATTGCCCTTCGTTATAAGTAGTACATAATTCACCTGAAAAAGGGCGTTCGGTTCCTTTTAATCGTGTAATTCTAAATTGTTCTGGAGTTAATAATTCTTTCCATTCAATTTCAGTTTTTTCAACTCTTTTTGTTGGAGTTGGATTTTCGCTCACAGCAAAATGAATAATTTTTTTCCAGTTTAACATAATAATTTTTTTATTTAAATTTAGACAAAAAATATAGCACATAATCAATTTATAAACTGACTATGTACTATATGTTAATGGAACTTAACAAATATATAGTCGGTTTTAAGACTTCAAACTTACACTTAATAATAGTTAAATATTATCTTTAATTTAGCAAAAACCTTTTTGATGGAAAATTTATTAAAAGAAGCAGAAAATTTTGTAATTAATCTCTTAAATGAAGAATTGAATCCATCATTTGTATATCATAGTTTATCCCATACACAAAATGTAGTAGAGAAGACAAGAGAAATAATAGAAGGCTTAGAAATCGAAGAAAAATCAGCGAATAAATTACTGTTAGCAGCATGGTTTCATGATGTAGGATATATAAAATCTATTGAAAATCATGAAGAGGAAAGTATAAGAATTGCTGAAGATTTTTTAAAAAAGCAAACAATTTCTGATATTGAAATTACTGAAATTTCTAAATTAATTTTGGCAACTAAAATGGGGGTGATACCCCAATCTGAATTAGAGAAAATAATTTGTGATGCGGATTGTGCTCATTTAGGGAGTAAGAATTTTAGTGATTATACTTCTTTATTAAGAAAAGAATGGGAGTTAACTAAAGATTATGTAGTTTCTGATTCGAAATGGAATGCGGAGAATATTAGTTTTTTAACAAAACATAGGTTTTATACCGTTTTTGCAGCTAAGAACTGGAGTAAAGGAGAAAGTAAGAATTTAGCACAATTATTGAAGAAACAAAAAAAATCAATCCAAGAAAACAAAAAAATAAAACAAAAAAAGGCTGTATTAGATTTTAAAAAAAATAAAGTAACGTTACCAGAGCGAGGTATAGAAACAATGTTTAGAGTGGCTTTAAGAAACCATATAACTTTAAGCGATATTGCAGATACTAAGGCAAATATTTTATTGTCGGTAAATGCAATTATTATTTCTATGACACTGTCTACTTTAATTCCCAAATTAGATAATGCTTCTAATCATTATTTAATTATTCCATCTATTGTATTTATTTTGTTTACTGTTGCATCTATTATTTTATCAATAATGGCAACGAAACCTAATGTTACAGAAGGTAAGTTTACAAAGGAAGATGTAGCAAATAAAAAGGTAAATTTATTATTTTTTGGAAATTTTCATCAAATGAATTTACAAGATTTTGAGTGGGGGATGGAAGAGATGATGAAAGATCGTGATTATTTATACGGCTCACTTACAAAAGATTTATATTTTTTAGGGCTTGTTTTAAATAGAAAATATAAGCTATTAAGAATAACTTATACTGTTTTTATGATTGGTATAATTGTAAGTGTTATTGCTTTTGCAGTAGCTTTTCAAATACAAGAAACTAGTGTTGGTTTGTTATAGAGGATTAAGAAAATAGAAAATTTATTGTTTAAATTCTTCCATTAGTTCATCAATAGATATTGTTTTTTTACTATCAAAATTTTCTTGATAAATCACCTGAACACGCAATGCTTTTAGGCCAGATACACCTTGTAAATCTTCTAGTTCAAGATTTTCTACTTTACCGAGTAATTTTTTAGATTGTAAAAAGCTAATGTATTTTATATACTCTCTAGCATCTTTATCTTGCGAGTATACGATTGCTATTTTACCAGGAATAGTTAAACGTTCTTTAGTTTTTTTAATATGTGCTTTGTCAATTCGTTTTTTTATAATTTCATACCTTATATTATAAGCACCATCTACGTCGAATTGTTTTTCATCCATTTTAAATTTTATGGATAAAGGATTGCTATGAACCAATATTAAAGAAGCGACTTGCAAGTCGTGCTGCATAGATTTACGAGCTGTATTTGCAACGTTTTCCATCTCGCACATTATTTGTAATTGCCATAAACGAAGATTGTAAAGATAAAGCTCGTCGAACTTCTTTTCTTTAGTTAAAGATTGCCCGATATACATATTATATTCAATACCGTCTGTTTTATAACGTTCGAAATAATGAGGAAACATAGCTTGGGCATTCTCTTGTTTTAAATCGATAAATTTTGCTAGTTTGTCATTTAATAGCGTTACGCTTTGCTCGTAAGCTTTTCGTTTTTCGTATACAACATGTAAGTTATTATCTAAACGATTTATATAAGTGTTTACAATTAAACTTAAGTCGTTGTTTATTTCTTTGATATGTTCAAATACGGGATGAATTTCTCGCTTTAAAAAATCTAAAATACCAATTTCATCACCAGCTTTTAATCCCTTAAGAACATCGGCTGCATATTCATTTAAACGAAACATCAACTCGTTGTATATTGGTAATTTTTCTGATTTACATGCTTTTTTAAGTACTGATATAGCTAAAGTAAGTTGTGTTATTAAATCTTCTTTAATAGCTTCGTTTCTGGCAAAAGAAGATTCTTTTATGTCTGATTGCCCATATAAAGGATATATGTCTTTGAATACGATTTGTTCAATCTTTACATTTTCTTTTTTAGAATAAAGATCGTATTGATATTGCTCTGCAGCCTCATAAAATTTCCACTTTACAGTGGGATGTAAAGAAGTGTAATGCTTTTGAATGGTAGCTTCTAAAATGTTTATATATTCTTCGGATGAACGATCTATCGCAGCTTTGAAAACTGGAATAATATCTGTTAATTTTTGTTGATTAACAGAATTTAATTCATACGCTCTTGGAGAGGCAATTTCTAAAAGTGCTAAATCATTATTTTCACTAGCTTTAATAGGAATTAGTAAAATACTTCCTATATTTTTTGCTTTTAGTCTTTTTGAAAAAGGGTTGTTTTTTGTAGCTTTTCCATAATTTTCGACATCAGAAATAGCAACTATTTCTTGAGCATTGAAAATTCTAGAGATTATTGAACTACAGAAAAAAGTGTCGCAAGAAATTCTTTTTTCATCATCTAATAAAATAATACTTTCAGATTTTTTAATACGAGTTGATTGTAAAGATAAATCAGAAGTGTCGAACACAGAAAAACCAACCTTTAGATCTTTAATGTTGTAAAATTCACTTAAATCTTTGCGGAGTTTTTCAACAATACTACCGTCGTCTTTTTGTAATAAACTGGTTCTTATTGATGAAATATTTTCATCGGCAGTTACATCAAATAAATTCATAATGCCGAAGCCTTTAAAAATATAACTTCCAGGGGGGAATTTTTCTTTCCAAACATCAATATTATCATAATTATCTAAAAGAACTTTAATATCGTTTTGAGTAATTTTAGGAGCATAACTAGAAGGAGTAATATCCATAAAATCACCATTAAAGGCAACTCTGTAATGTTTAATTAAATCGTTTTCTTTATCAGGAATATCAAAGAAAAAGGGACGCTTTAAATCTATCGGATATTGGTATACAGTATTTAAAATAAATGTACAAGCCATTATGTACATTTTATCATCATCTAAGTCCCTAACTTTTAATTCGTAATCATCGCCTGCATTTTTAAGTATGTTTTCTAGACGTTCTGTGAATTTAAAAGTTGTGAAAGAAAAAGGTATTGTGGCAGCTTTAATTTCATTTAAAGTTAATATTTCTGGAAATAAAGCTTCTAATAAAACATCAATAATGGCTTCGTGTTTTTTTAATAACGAAATGTCAGAGAAACCAGAGATAAGTTCAGGGTGTTTTTCAACCTCTTTTATAATTAAGTTAGCAGATGCATTAAAAGGATGATCTTTAGAGTTGTGATTAGCATACTCTTTAATCATGTTGTAGATTTTCTCAAAACTAATGTTTAGTTGTAAGGGTAAATCGATGTTCTTAATCGTTTGTAATGCTCTAACTTTCATGAAATTATTTTCTTGAGTAATTGCAAATTTACAAAATTGTAGTGAGTTAGCCGTTTTGCTTACAATTGCTTTCGTTAAACAATAAGTATAAAAAAAGTCCTTATTTAAATAAGGACTTTTTTTGTGCTGTATTTCTTTGATTAAAAACGCATATTATAATCTCGTATTTTTCCTTTTTTACCTAAACTATTAAATTTCCAGCTAAAGCCAAGCATAAAATATCTTTCTAATACAGTACTTTCAGAATCTTCAATATAATTAGAAGTAGCTCTTCGTTGTGCGTTTGTATTTTGACTTAATAAATCATATCCTTTTAAACTTATAGTTCCTTGATCTTTTAAAATTGAGTAGGCTAATGTTGCATTCCAAAACCAAGCAGCTTTGTTAAAGCCAACAACATTAGGGTTGTAAGTGTATTTAACATCGTTTCGCCATTCTAACTTTTTTGGGAAGTTTGTTTTTGTTCTTATTGTTAATGAATGGCTTGTGAAATTTTGATTTTGGTTTGTGTTTATATCGTATTTCGTTTTTGAAAAAGAAACATCATAACGTGTTTCAATAGAAATAAGTTTATTCCATTCTAAGGTTACACCTAAATTAGGTCTTAAAGCAGTTGTTTGTGCACCTTCTTTAATATTGTTAACAATGTTAAAGTTTTTAAACGCACTAATGTTAGATCCTATCCTAAGCTTTAAGGAAGTAATAGAATCTAATTTTACTTTTTTACTATAGCTACCGCCTCCCCAAAGATCATAACCGCCATCAGTATTTTCGTAAGTTGAGTTTCTAATAAATTCATCAGAAATAGATGTGTTAGAAATAATTTGATTCTTAAACATACTACCACTAACATATAAATAGATACCGGTACCAGCTTGCCAATTAAATTTATTAAAATTAATATAAGCTCTGTGGTTTTGAGTTGGTTTTAATTCTGGATTACCAGTAATTATATTTGATGGATTACTAACGTTTTCGAAAGGTTGAATCTGATTAATACTAGGTACTCTGTTTGTTAAACGATAATCTAAATATATAGAAGCTTTCGAGTCGAATCGGTATCTAAAACCAGCATCTAAAGCAATGTTATTAAACTTTTTGTTTAAACTTAGTTCAGGACGCAATTTGTCGTTGTTTTCTAAAGTTCTGTTTACAAAGCCTGTCTCGAAATTAAAACGCCATTTTTTGGTCTTATAAATTAACTCTAAAGAAGGTGTTTTTGCGATGTCGTTATAGGTGAAATCAGAACTTAAATTTTCATTAAAATCGGTATACTGTTGCGAAGAATTATTAAAATCATATGTGTCTTGCTTATTTTCTCTTTCATCACTTTGATAGCTGTATTTAGCGTCTAAAAAGAATTTTTTTGCAACTAAAGGAAAACGATATGTTACCATGGTGTTTAAACCTACTAAATTATCTGATATGGTACTTTCTTGATCTCTAGTTTCAGAGCTTGGGTTACTTCCAAACACTTCAATAGTTGATTTGTTTATTTCATCTGTATTAGATTCATCTACTTGATTTGTAATAGAAGCCTTTATAAAAGCACCTTTTGAACCTAGTTTTTTAGTAATATCAATAGTATTTTTAAAACTATTGGCACTAGATTTAGCATATGAATTACTCGTATAATTGTTGGTAAGAACATTACTTTCACTTAAAGACTCTTCTTCTCTAGTATTATTTCCTTCTCTTTTATTAAAAACAAAAGAAGGACTTATGTTAATTAAAAAAGTTGAATCTATTTCGATATCAAATTCGGTACTAACATTATGGTTGTGATTTTCATCATTTGATGTAGATGTTGCATTGGTAAAATATTTTCTATCAGGAAGCGTGTATTCTTTATTGCTTTTAGAAGCATCATTAGAAGAACTACCAGAATAAAAATAATTGGCATTTACGTCAACTCCTTTTCCGTATTGATTAGCATATGTTGCTCCAGCAGTTTTAGATTTTACAATTCCGCTACCTCCACCAAAACGTCTACCGTTAATACTAAAGCTACCATTGCCACCAATCCAGTTATTCCCACCGCCAAACATTTTCTGAATCTCCCCAAAACTAAAACCAGGTGAGTTTATATTGTTTGTACTAGCCAAAACACTAAAACGTTGATCGTTATCGAAGCGATTCACCATTGTAGCTCCTTCGTAGCGTTTGTCGGTTCCTGCACCGCCAGATACTCTACCAAACCAACCTTTATTATTTTCTTTTTTAATGGTTAGATTTATCGTTTTGTTGTTTGCGTCTCCTTTTTCACCAGAGAAAGCTTCAGATTTTGATTTTGTATCTGTAATCTGAACTTTTTCAATAATTTCTTTTGTCAGGTTTTTTGTAGTAATACTAGGATCATTCCCGAAAAAAGGTTTCCCGTTTACTAAAATTTTATTTACTTCTTTACCGTTAACGGTAATTTTACCGTTTTCATCAACTTCTACGCCAGGTAGTTTTTTTAATAAATCTTCAACATTAGCATCCTTTTTTGTTTTAAAAGATTTTACATTAAACTCTAAAGTATCTGTTTTAATGGTAATAGGAGCTCTAGAAGTAACAACAACTTCATTAAGTAAATTACTTTCTTCATCTAAATTGATGTTACCTAAGTCGAAATTTAATTTTTCATCTAAAGAAATAACTTTAGTGAATGTATTCATACCTACGTATGATATAAATAGTTTTAAATCTTTGTGGTAAGATTTGCTTTCTAGAGAGAAGTTTCCCTTATCATTAGAAATTGTATAAGAAACAACAGCGCTGTCTTTTACTCTCTCTAAATGTATTGTAGCAGCTTCAATTGGTGTTTTTTCTTTCTTAGAATTTATCTTACCAGTTATTTTAAATTGATAAGATTGTGCTAACATATTTGTAGCAAGTAGTAGGGTAAAAAATAAAAGTAGTTTTTTCATCTTTCTTTAATAGCAAGTTAGTTTAATAACTAGCAAAGGAAATGAAAAAACTACTTTTAAAATAGTTAATTTATGTTAAAGCTATTTTTATTTTTGTCTAAAATAGATAATTATTGGTACTCCGTTAAAATTGTAATGTTGACGAAGTTGATTTTCTAAATAACGTTTGTACGGTTCTCTAATATACTGCGGTAAATTTGCGAAAAAAGCAAATTGCGGCGTATACGTAGGTAACTGCATACAGTATTTAATTTTTACGTATTTTCCTTTAATTGCTGGAGGTGGGTTTTGAGCTAAAATCTCTAACATCGTTTCATTCAATTTACTTGTTTGAATACGACGTTTTCTGTTTTCAAAAACCTCAACAGCAGATTCGATTGCTTTAAAAATACGTTGCTTTGTTAATACTGAAGTAAATATAATAGGAACATCACTAAAAGGAGCGATTGTTTGTCTTATTTTAGCTTCAAAATCACGCATGGTATTTGTTTCTTTCTCAATTAAATCCCATTTATTGACAAGTATAACAACACCTTTTTTGTTCTTCTCTGCTAACCAAAATATTTTTTCATCCTGCCCTTCAAAATCACGAGTTGCATCAATAACTAAAACAGCAACATCACAATGTTCAATAGCACGAACAGCTCGCATTACAGAATAAAACTCTAAGTCTTCTTTTACTTTTGATTTTTTTCTAATCCCAGCAGTATCTACTAAGTTAAACTCAAAACCAAAACGATTGTATTTTGTATCGATAGAATCTCTAGTTGTACCAGCTATATTTGTAACAATATTTCTGTCTTCACCGATTAAAGCATTAATAAAAGATGATTTTCCGGCATTAGGACGACCTACAATTGCAAAACGAGGAAGTTCGTTTTCTTCAACTTCTTCTTCTTCTTCAGGAATTTCTTTGGCAACCGCATCTAGTAATTCACCTGTTCCACTTCCGTTTATAGAAGAAATAGTATGGTAGTCACCTAATCCAAGGTTGTAGAATTCAACAGCATCTGCATCACGCATTGCGTTATCTACTTTGTTTACAGCCATAATAAGTGGCTTCTTAACTTGTCGTAACATTTTTGCAACAGCATCATCCATAGGAGTAATTCCTTGCTCAACATCAACAACAAACACAATAATATCAGCTTCTTCAATAGCTAGCTGTACTTGTTTGCGTATTTCTTCTTCAAAAATATCATCCGACCCGACAACATATCCACCAGTATCAATTACAGAAAATTCCTTTCCGTTCCATTCAGACTTTCCGTAGTGTCTATCTCTTGTAACTCCACTTACAGAATCTACAATAGCTTCACGACGTTGTACTAAACGGTTAAATAAAGTGGACTTACCTACATTAGGTCTTCCAACAATGGCAACAATACTACTCATTATGCAAAAATTTGTGCAAAGATACAACTTACGTTATGAAATTAAGCGAAATTTTTAATAGTATAGTATTTTTACTACATTGTGTGGAATATTATAAAAATATGAAGGAGCAATTATATAATCAGATTTTTTTAAAACCAAGATTTCAAATTGATTTTAATATGAATTCGGTGGTTTTGTTAAGTGAAATTAAAAAACATTTATCGGATGTAACAATATATGAAATGAGAATGGTGGACAATTATGTAATTATTGATGTACCTATAAGGGAAACTCATTTTTGGTCACCTCAGTTATACCTCGAAATAGAAGAACTGTCTGAAACAACTTCTTTAGTTAAAGGATTATTTGGACCGAAGCCACAAGTGTGGACATTTTTTATGTTTTTACACTTCGTTGTGGCTATCGCTTTTTTAATTTTTGGAGTAATAGTATACAGTAATTGGTCTTTACAAAAGGTGTCTGTATTTCCTGTTGTAATGCTTGTCGTTTTACCTGTTCTATGGATAATATTTTACTTTATAGGAAGTTTAGGAAAAGCTACAGGTAAAAAACAAATGGATGGATTAAAAAATTTCACGAAATTATTATTGCGAAAGATAAATTAATCTTTATAACCAAAGCGTTTTAATTGACGATCATTAGATCTCCAGTTTTTATTCACTTTTACATAAAGCTCTAAAAAAACTTTTTTATCAAAAAACACCTCTAAATCTTTACGAGATTCTGTTCCTACACGTTTAAGGGCTGCACCTTTATGGCCAATTATAATACCTTTTTGAGTATCACGTTCTACCATAATAATAGCACGAATTTTTATGATGTCCTCTTCTTCTACAAATTCTTCAGTTTCTACTTCTATAGAATATGGAATTTCTTTTTTGTAGTGTGTTAGAATTTTTTCACGTATTTTTTCGTTAACAAAGAAACGTTCTGGTTTGTCTGTTAATTGATCTTTAGGATAGAAAGCAGGGCCTTCTGGTAATAACTCTTTAATTTTTGTGAAGACAGAGTCGATATTGAATTTTTCTAAGGCAGAAATTACATATACAAAGGCATTTGGCACTTTGTTTTTCCAGTATTCAATTTTCTCTTCAACCTCTTCTTGTGATGATTTATCAATTTTATTTAATAATAATATGACAGGAATTTCACTGTGAATTATCTTATTAAAGAAAGCTTCATTTTTTAATTCCTTTTCACCAACTTCAACCATGTAAATTAATACATCGGCATCATCAAAAGCAGCTTTCACAAAATCCATCATAGAATGTTGCAACTCATAAGCAGGTTGAATAATTCCTGGAGTATCAGAAAAAACTACTTGATGATTATCGTCATTTACAATACCTAAAATACGATGCCTTGTAGTTTGAGCTTTAGATGTGATGATTGATAATTTTTCGCCAACCAATGCGTTCATTAATGTTGATTTACCAACATTTGGGTTCCCGATGATGTTTACAAATCCTGCTTTATGTGTCATGGGGCAAAGATAAGTTGTTTCAATTAAAAAAGGATTTTTTTATGTAGCTGTTATTGTTGTAGTTAAGAAAAAGTTTGTTTTAAAAAGGTATTTTGTTAGGATAGAAGGAATAAATAGCGGTATATTTGCACTCGAAATCGCGGGATAGAGCAGTAGGTAGCTCGTCGGGCTCATAACCCGAAGGTCACTGGTTCGAGTCCAGTTCCCGCTACTATAAAACACCTTACTTTTTTAAGTAAGGTGTTTTTTTATGCTCTTAATAGGTAGTTGTTTGCTGCAGTAAGATGGCTTTGTTGTTTTTCCTCAGGCATTTTATCAAACATATGAACTAGCATTCCTAATCGAGGATTTGATAAAAAGAAATCACGATGTGTATGCATAAAACGCCAAAAAAGCCCATCCCAAGTTTTTTGCCACTCACCTTTTTTATAATTACTCATTTTTAGTATATAATTACTGCCGCTTATATATGGTTTTGTAGCCATTAAGCCTCCATCGGCATATTGGCTCATTCCGTAAACATTTGTAACCATTACCCAATCATAAGCATCAATAAACAGCTCCATAAACCATTGGTAAACTTCATTTGGATCAAATTCACACAACATCATAAAATTCCCTAAAATCATTAGCCTCTCAATATGGTGGCAATATCCTGTTTGTAATACTTTTTTTATAGTTTTATCAATAGGTAAAATACCTGTGGTACCATTGTAAAAGGAAGCGGGTATTTTCTTTTTAAATTTCCAGAAACTAGTAGTTCTTTCGTCGCTTCCTCGTGCTTCATAAACGCCTCTTATAAATTCTCGCCAACCAATAATTTGACGAATAAAACCTTCTGTTGAGTTAATAGGTATTTTATTTTCTATAGCGTATAGTAAGCAAGCATCAAGAATTTGTTTGGGTGTTATTAAACCTACGTTTAACATGGGGGTTAATACACTGTGGTTTAGTATTGAGTTTTCTGCGACAATAGCATCTTCATAAGTGCCAAAATCCATAAAACGATGTTCGAAAAATTGGTGCAACCATTGCTTTGTAGTTTTGTAATCTGTGGGATATAAAGAATGGTCGGTAAGACTACCTAAGTTGTTTGAAAAATGTTTGGCTACATATTTTTGAGCCTCTATGTAATAAGAGTCTACATCTGGAAAATGTATTGTTGGAGGTGTTTTTTTAGCAGGATATTTTTTTCTGTTTTCAGTATCAAATGTCCATTTTCCTCCAATTGGTTTGTTATCTGAGTCTATAAGAATTTTGCGTGCTTTACGTTGGGCTATGTAAAAAGGTGTTTGATGATATTTTTTATTATCCTTAGTAATAAGTGCAGAAATCTCTTTTTTAGTGTTTAAAAAAAGTGGAGAATTGTATTTTTTAATGGAGATATCATTTTCTAAACAACCTTTTTCTATTCTTTTTTGAAGCCAATCGTCAGTAGTATCTATATAGTTTATGTGTGCCACTCCTTGTTCTTTTAAAAAAGGAATTAAAGTTCTTATATCTGATTTTTTATCTATAGCTTCAATATAGTTAACCTCTATGCTTTTATCTTCTTTAAGAAAATCAGCGTATTTTTTCATTGTTGCTCTATGAAAAGCTATTTTTTGCTTATGAAAGTTATAGTGTTTAAAAAATAAAAACTCTTCAATTAAATAGGTAGAAGCTTCTGTATTGAAAAGTGGTGATTTTTCAAATAATTGATGAGGAAATATAATGTTTGCTTGTTTCATTTGTTTTTTCGGCAGCGTTGACTGCAGTATTTTACATCTTCCCAGTTTTTTTCCCATTTCTTACGCCAAGAAAAAGGTAGCTTACAAACGATGCATATTTTTTTAGGAAGGTGTTGTTTTTTCATTTTAGAAATTAAAACTTTTTATTTTTTTTGTTAACGTGAGTGTTAAGAATTCTATTTTTTTCTTTTTGTACAGCAGGATGTTTTTTGTGTGTCCATATTTTATCTCTAGCAGTACGGGCGCTTTCTTGTAGGTTTACAATTGGTAACGGATAGTCTTCACCTATAAATGTTTTACAAAAAACCTGTTCTATATACGTCATTTTCCAGGGTTCGTGAATGTTGGCGACGGGAACATTTGAGAGTTCTGGAATCCATTTTTTTATAAATACACCTTGCGGATCATGCTCATAAGAGTTCTTTACAGGGTTGTATAATCGAACTGTGTTGATACCTGTTGTGCCAGCTTGCATTTGAAATTGAGGATAATGAATACCAGGTTCATAGTCTAAAAAATACCTAGCTAAATGATAAGTTCCCTCTCTCCAATCTTGATCGAGATTTAGAGTTAAAAACGACACAAGCATGGCTCGCATTCTAAAATTAACCCATCCAGTTTCCTCTAAAGCTCGCATGCAAGCATCAATTAAAGGGTAGCCAGTGGTTCCTGTTTTCCATGCTTTAATGAAGGAAGTGTTTTTTTTATGCTCTAATAATTCATAACCTTTATTTATACAAAGAGTCTCATAACTACATTCAACCTCAAATTTTTGAATAAAATGACAATGCCAATGTAAGCGTGTTAACATACCAGAAAAAGCGCTGTTATTATTGGTTCCGTTAGGGTGTGTGCCTACAAATTGAAAAACTTGTTTAATACTTATGTTTCCCCAGGCTAAATAAGGAGAGAGTCGGCTACACGCCATTCTGCTTTCCGTGGGTTTTGATATGTGTTTATGATAATTGAAACCTCTTTTTAATGTAAATGATTTTAAGTAGTGCCATGCATTTTGCTCGCCAGCAGGTTGTAGGTGTGAAGGGTAGTTTTCTAATTTTGCTTTTAAATCCTTAGGTATTTTAAAAGGATGGGTTATCTCGATGCTTGTTTTATTAGAATACTGATTGTTAATAACGTGTTGGTGCATTGTTTTATGCCATTCATTATTCCAATTTTTCCTATTCTTAATACCTCTTAAAATACCATCACGCTGATATTGTTTCCAAAAGATTGAATTTTTTTTACAAAAAAGAGCTATTTTTTTATCTCGTTCCCATGTTATTTGGGTACCACTTTCTTGGTAGCTAAATAATTTATTTATATTAAAATTTGTGTTTAAGTAAGTGAAAATTGTCAAGCTATTTTCATAAAACAAATGCACAATTTTATTATGTTTTTTTAAAGTAGTGTTAAGTGCTTTTATAGAGTGGTATATAAAACTAAGATGGCGTAGGCTAGTATCAGGGTACTCAATAATTTCAGGTTCAAATAAGTAGATAATTATATATGGAATATCTGATTTTTCAGCATTAAATAAAGGCTCGTGATCTAAAGAACGTAAATCACGCTTTAGCCAAACAATATTTATAGGCTGTTTATCCAAACTTTTATCTCTTGCTTATTTTATTACCAGAAATAGCTTTTTGACGAGAACATTTAAACCTAGTTATGTCCGAATTACGTTTTTTTAAATGTTTTTGACTTACGCCACTATTTACACGTTTTCGCCATCGCTTAAAACTAGATTCTTTTAAATTCCCCCTCATTAATTTAATAACCTCTTTTTCGGGTAATTCAAACTGAAATAAAATAGCTTCAAAAGGAGTTCTGTCTTCCCAAGCCATTTCTATAATTCTATTTAGTTCTCTTTCTGTAAATTTATCATTGTGTAATGCCATACTAAAATCAGATTTTTTCCCAAATTTGATCTACAGTCAAATAAAAACTCCCTAACGAATTAAAGTTACATTCATTAGGTGATATGATAGATAAAAAATTTTCATTTTCATTTCTTTTGTACAAATGATATACTTGACCGATAATAGGTTCAAAAGAAAATTTTGCAGCAAATATTAAGTTATTATACTCAAACTGTTGCATCATCTTTTCATATTCATCTTTAAGCTCCATATATTTGGCAGCTACTTTATGATTTATTTTATTAATACTTCTGTTCTTCCATGCAATTGTATCGGTAGTTGTAATTACCGGTGCACCAACTGATGTTGCATATGGTTTAAGAGCTGCGTCGTATTTTTGAGTTTCTGTATTAAAAACTACATTATCAGGTTTTTTATCTTCTATCATAAAAAAAAGGTTAATTCAGTTTTTCTATTTGTTTCATTATCTCTTCAGCTTCCATGGTCTTTTGATCACTCATTTTTCTGTTAACCGTAGATAAACTGTAGGCTTCTTTTAAAAGTTGTTTATATTGATCTTGTAATTTTTCTTTTGATGATTTTTTTTTAAACAATCCAAACATACACGCAGTTTTTTTGTAAGAATAAGAAATAATATTTTTGTAAAGATACAAAATGTTTAACAAATACAGCTATTTATTAAACAAAGAAGGTGGTGTCTATTTTTTTGATAAATAAATTAATGTTTTTTGTTTTAATGTAATTAAAAGTAGTATATTTGCACTCGAAATCGCGGGATAGAGCAGTAGGTAGCTCGTCGGGCTCATAACCCGAAGGTCACTGGTTCGAGTCCAGTTCCCGCTACTACAAAAGAGTAATCAGAAATGATTACTCTTTTTTTTTGTTTAATTTTTTAAAAAGTTAAACTTTTTAAATGTATCCTAATTTAATAAAGAAAGGTGTTATTTTTACAAAAATTAGAACAACGTATTAATTATATAATAATGAAGAAACTAGTATCAGTATTACTATTTATAATAAGTCTTGTTTCTTATGGGCAAATTCACAATCCTGTAAAATGGACAACATCAATAAAAAAAATATCAAATCAAGAAATAGAGTTAATAGCTATTGCGACTCTAGATGATGAATGGCATATTTATTCTCAGGAAATACCTAAAGGAGGCCCTATACCTACATTATTTTCATTTACAGGAGATAAAAGATATTTAAAAAAAGGAAATACAAAAGAAGGAGAAGGGCATGTTGTAGATGATGAAATGTTTGACATGCGTATTAAATATTTTGATGAGAAAGCTATTTTTAAACAACGAATAAGGTTAAAAACACTTGAGAAATTTATTATTAAAGCTACGGTAGAATATATGGTTTGTTCAGATGAAAATTGTTTGCCTCCTAAAGAAGAAGATTTAACGTTTACGATTAACTAAATAAAAACCAATAAAATTTAGATGAAAAAAGTAACGCTACTACTGTTAGTTTTGTTAATTAACACCATAACAGTAACAGGTCAGATATTTAATCCTATAAAATGGACAACAAAAGTTGAGAAAATATCAGATTCAAAATATAAATTAATTACAGAAGCTACTATAAAGGAAAACTGGAGTCTTTATTCTCAGGAAGTACCAAAAGGAGGGCCAATACCAACCACTTTTACCTATGATGATAATGGTGGTAGTTTAAAGTTAGTAGGAAATACAAAAGAGCCTAAAGGAAAAGTTAAATTCACAAAGCTTTTTAATGAGGAAGGAATGAGTATTAAGTCATTCGCTTATAAAGCTGTTTTTGAACAAGAAATAGAATTAGTAGATTTAAAAGTTAAAGAAGTAATTGCATTTGTTGAGTTTATTGCATGTACAGACGAAAAGTGTTTGCCTCCAAAAGAAATTGATTTAGTTTTTGATTTGACAAAGAGCGTTTCAAACAGCAATGTGATTGCTAACAAAGCTAAACCAGATAATGACTCTGAAGAAAGTAAAAAAGGATTATTAAGTATTTTCTTTATTGCTTTTTTATCTGGTTTTGCAGCATTGTTAACACCTTGTGTTTTTCCGATGATTCCTATGACGGTAAGTTTTTTTACAAAACAAAGTAAAAGTAAGGCTAAAGGAATTAAAAATGCTATTATTTATGGAGTATCAATTATTGCAATATATGTTTTATTAGGTACAGTTGTAACCGGTGTTTTTGGGGCTGATGCGTTAAATGCTTTGTCAACTAATGTTTGGTTTAATATTGCGTTCTTTTTAATTTTAGTAGTTTTCGCAGCATCATTTTTAGGTGCTTTTGAAATTACTTTACCAAGTTCTTGGGCTACTAAAGTAGATTCTCAAGCAGACAGAGGTGGTTTAATCGGAATCTTTTTTATGGCATTAGCTTTAGCAATTGTGTCGTTTTCCTGTACAGGACCAATTGTAGGAACATTATTAGTTGAGTCAGCATCAAAAGGAGGTATCGCACCTATTATAGGTATGTTAGGTTTCTCATCAGCTATAGCAATACCATTTGCGTTGTTTGCAGCTTTTCCTGGTTGGTTAAATTCATTACCAAAATCAGGAGGTTGGTTAAATACAGTGAAAGTAGTATTAGGATTCTTAGAATTAGCTTTAGCTTTTAAATTTTTATCGAATGCCGATTTAGTTTTACAATTGCATTTATTAGAAAGAGAAGTATTTATAGCTATTTGGATTGCAATATTCGGAGCATTAACGTTATATTTATTAGGTAAAATTCAATTACCTCACGATAGTCCACAAAAGCATATTTCTGTAGGAAGACTATCTCTAGGGTTGGTTATAGGAGCATTTACTATTTATATGTTACCGGGTTTATGGGGTGCGCCTTTAAATTTAATTAGTGCTTTTCCACCGCCACAACATTATAGTGAATCGCCATACGGAGTAGGGTATACAAAACAAAGTGCAATTACTGTTTCTAATAATAAATCTGATATTCATAGCAATTTACCAGAAGGTGCTCATTTAATGCCTCCTCATGATATAGTTTCTTTTCATGACTATGATAAAGGCCTTGCATATGCAAAAAAAATAGGTAAACCGGTAATGATAGATTTTACGGGTCACGCTTGTGTTAATTGTCGTAAGATGGAACAAAATGTTTGGGTAAAACCTAAAGTACTTGATGTTTTGAAAAATAAAGTTGTTTTAATTTCTTTATATGTTGATGATAAAAGAGCTTTAAACGAAGATGAGGTTGTGGATTCTGAATTAAATCCAGGTAAAAAGTTAAAATATATCGGTCAAAAATGGAGTGAATTACAAACCTTAAAATACAAAGCAAACTCTCAACCGTTTTATGTATTAATGGCTCATGATGAAACAAATTTGATAGATCCGGTTTCTTACACACCAAATGTTGATGAATATTATAATTGGTTAGAAAAAGGAATTGGTAATTTTAAAAAATAAATTCAAAAAAAACACTTTAGATTTATCTAAAGTGTTTTTTTTGAATTTATTTGATTATGGTTTATTGTTATAAATTTTATCAACGGTTATAATTCTATAAGTAGTAGAGTTTACCGTTATTTTTATATTATTTGCTCTATTCGAAATATAAAAATTCTTACCGATTTTTTCAAAATACTTTAAATCAGTTTCTACTATTGATCTGTATATCAAAGTTTCTATTTCTTTTTTAGAAAATGAAGTGATCATTTTTTTATTTATTCTTTGATAAACTAATACTGTATAGCAATGTTTTTTTAAAATGGCTTCTTTGTTTATTACCATTTTATTTTAAGTAATACAATTTTTAATTTATCTAAACAATACATACTTATATAGAGTTTTGTAGAGTCTCTCTATAGCTTTAAAAAATCTTCCTAAAAAAAGAATATGTATAAAGTGTAAATTGAGGCACCAGTTTGTTTAATTTATTAGAAAAAACCCTTCAAAATTTCTTAAACTAAAAAAAACGAAACTGGCACTTTTTCAATTTCTTTTTCTGATTACAAAAGTAGAATTTGTTTTGTTAATTACTATAAATTAATCGTTAAATTTTATACTAAAACAGGTAGGTGTGTAAAGTTTTAGTTAACAGTGATATAAATACATGTATGTTTTTTTAAAGTAAATATTTATTAAAGAATGTACTTACTTTTTTTATTTTAACAGCATTTGTTGTTTCACTTGTTTATATTTGAGGGCTATTTATCAATTAAAACGTATGAAAAGAATTGTAGTCTTGTTTTTTTTAATTTTTATATCTAAAACACACGGACAGGAAACATTACCAATATATGCAGATTATTTATCTGATAATGTGTATTTACTTCACCCAACTGCAGCAGGTATAGGCGATTGTGGTAAGTTTCGTTTAACAGCTCGTCAACAATGGATTGGTGTAAAAGACGCTCCTTCTTTACAAACAGCTAGTTTTCATGCAAAGTTTAACGAAAACTCTAATGCTGCTTATGGTTTTATTCTTTTTAATGATAAAAATGGTTACCATTCACAAAAAGGTTTGCAAGCTACTTATGCTTATCACTTAAACTTAGGGAATGAAAATTTATTTAAACAGTTGTCATTTGGTTTATCAATGTCGGTTGTTCAAAATGAGGTAGATCAAACAAGGTTCGTAAATGATCCAACTGTTAGCCAAATAGTACAAAGTGATTTTTACTTTAATGCCGATTTTGGAGTTTCTTATCACCACAAAAGTTTTTCATCTTATTTTACCGTTAAAAATATTATGCTTTCAGCCAAAAACGATTTGAATCCAGATTTTGAATCTCTTAACCTTAGAAATTATATTGCTGGAGTAGGTTATTTTTTCGGAGATGAAGATAAATTGCAATTCGAGCCATCTGCGATGTTGCAGTATAAAGAGCAAACTGGCGAAAAGATTGCGGATGTAAACTTTAAAGTTTATAAAAAATTAGAAACAACTCAGTTGTGGGCGGCATTGTCATACCGCAGAAGTTTAGATAGTAGTGTGTTTGGTGATGCTCATTATGTAACTCCGATTGTTGGAGTAAACCATAAAAATTTAATGTTTGCTTATACATACACACAGCAAAGCGGTGATGTTGTTTTTTCTAACGGTGGTTTCCATCAATTATCTTTCGGAATAAATGTGTTATGTAGAAAACGTAGAGGATCAGCTTGCCCTAATATTAATGGAAGCTTTTAAAAATCTAAATAGGCCACAGTTGCTCTTTTATAATCCTCTAAAATATGATCCAAAACCGTTTTATCTTTATTGATAAAAAAAATATTTTTAATATCAATAGTTGAATTAGAAATAAGATTCTCTTGGATTAAAATATTTTTTGTTTGTCTTGCAACAGCTTCACCAGAATCAATAATACGCACAGTATTTCCGGTTATTTCTTTAATTTGAGAAATTAAGTAGGGGTAATGTGTACAGCCTAATACGATACAATCACATTTAGAAAAAAGTATCGGTTTTAGGTGTTGTTTTAGTAAGCTTGTCATTTCTGTTGAGTGAATTTTGCCATTTTCAATGAGTTCGACAAGTCCAGTTCCAATTTGCTCGACAATTGTAATATTATTATCTATCGTTGCCGATGTTTGTTCAAATAGTCTGCTGTTAAGAGTTCCTTTGGTAGCTAAAATACCAATAACCCCTGTTTTTGTTTGAATAGAGGCAGATTTAATTGCTGGTTCTATACCTATAATAGGGATGTTGTATTTCTCCCTTAAATAATCAATAGCATTTGTTGTGGCAGTATTACAAGCAACAACTATAAGTTTACATCCTTTTTTTATTAAAAACTCTGTGTTTTTAATAGATAGATCTATAATCGCTTTCTTTGATTTTTGGCCGTAGGGAGCATTTTTACTGTCCGACAAGTATATGGTGCTTTCGTTAGGTAATAATGCGTGTATTTCTCTCCAAATAGATGTACCACCTATTCCAGAATCAAATATACCGATAGGTTGTTGATTATCTTTTTTCATAATATAACAAAAATAAAAATCCTGCTGAATTCAGCAGGATTTTTATAATATATTTTTAAGTTTTTATTAGAAACCTAATTTAGCTTTAACAGCATCATAAATGTTTTCACCTTTATCATAAACGATTAATCCTTTACCTGGTGCAGCATCAAATACATAAATAATTCCTTTAGCAGCAGCAACATCTTTAATTGCTTGCTCGGCTTTCTTTAAGATAGGAAGTGTTTTTTCTTGATACTTTTTTTGCATTTCTTGACCAGCAGCCTGTTCAGCTTGTTTGATTCTTTGTGTGTCTTGCTGAATCTCTAAACCTCTTTTTTGATTTACTTCTTGCGTTTGGCTTTTACCTTCTGCTTCATATTTCTTCATTTTAGCTTGTACAGTCTTATACATAGCTTCAATATCGTCACGGTAAGTTTTGTTTAATTTTTCTAACTCAGCCTTCATCGATTTAGTTGCAGGCATTTCAGATAATAACTTATCTGTGTTTATATGTCCAGTCTTTTGTGCATTTGCCACACTACCTAATCCAATTGTGAAAATTGCAACTAATACTAACGTTTTAAAATGTTTCATCTTTGTTTTTAATTTAATTTATTGTTCTTTATTCTTGATTTATTTGTTCTTTTTAGCTTCAGCCTCTTTTCTTGCTTCTTCTTGAGCCTTTCTTAAAGCTTCTTTCTTTTCCTTTAATAACTTTCTTGCATCAGCTCTTTGCTTTAATTTAGCTTGTCTTTTTTCTTCAATTTGCTTAATTTTAGTAAGCCTATCATTTTGCTTTTTCTTTCTAAGCGCTTCTTTTTGAGCTATTTTGTCTTTTTGAGAATCACTTAAACTTTCGTTTTTAAGTAGTTCTTTTTTCTCAGCTATTTTATCACTTCTCTGTTGCTTTTTCTGATCAATGTTTATTATTTTAACAATAAGCTCGCTAATATCGTGCTTTTTGTCCGAATATAACATAACAAGCTCACTAGATTTATCAAAAACAAAATCATATTTTTTTCTAGAAGCAATCGATTGAACAGCATTGTAAACTTGATCTTGAATAGGTTTTATTAACTGCTTTCTTAAATTATACATATCTCCCTTAGGACCAAAGTATAACGATTCTAATCTGCGTAAAGATTCTTGTTTAATAGTAATGTCTTCTTCACGTTCGTCAATTAAATCTTTTGTTAATATTGCCTTCTCGTTAGTTAAATCAGTTTTTAAAACTTCTATAGCTCTCGCTTGTTTATCTAATTTTGTTTTCCATTTTTCAACTTTAGCATCTAAAGAATTTTGAGCTTCTAAATATTCTGGGATATTTTGAAGAATATACTCCATATCAATATATGCGATACGCTGGCTTTTCTGACCAACAGCAATAGTTGTAATAAGTAAAAGAACGATTGATAAAATACTTTTTTTCATGTTACTATAATGTGTTTAGAAAAAACCGTGCCAAAAAAACACGTACATCATAAATGTAAGTTTTTAAAACTGTCTTCCGATAATAAAATGTGTTTGCCAACCAGATTTTTCTGTTAAACCAGGTAAAGGATCAAACCCGTGAGCAAAATCAATACCTAATAAACCAAATGCAGGCATAAATATACGAATACCCAAACCAGCTGAACGTTTTAACTGAAACGGATTAAATTCACTAAAATTGTTGTAAGAATTACCTGCTTCTAAAAACCCTAAAGTATATATTGATGCAGAAGGTTTATCTGTTATAGAATAACGTAACTCCATCTGAAATTTGTTATATATAGCTCCACCGTCAGTTGATGATATTCTATTATTTTCATAACCTCTTAAACCTACAGTTTCTCTACCATCTAATTGCCCCTGTGCAATACCATCTCCTCCAACAAAGTACCTCTCAACAGGTGTTAACCCTAATTCTTTATTATAACTACCTAGGTAGCCTATTTCAAAATTAGACATTAATACTAATTTATTGTTAGAAGACAATGATGTATACCATTTTCCTTTTGCAGAAAGTTTGTAGTACTCAAGCCATCTATATTTATCAGCTAAATAAGCTTGTCTTTCATCATTAGTAGGGTTTTCATCTTCTGTGTAATCTTTTCCGTTAACTAATGAGTAAGGAAATGTTGCCTTTGCTTTAATAGTAAATTCAGAACCGTAACTAGGAAATATTAAACTAGGCCCTGTAGAGTTACGACTAAGTGCCACACTATACGCTAGGTTATTTAAGTTTCCATCGCTAATAACATCATTAGAAGAGCCAACTCTGTAACCGTAGTTCTGTAAGTCAATTCTTTGGTAACTTATGTTTTGAGATAAAGAAAAATAATCATCAGGCCAGCTTAAACGTCTACCTAAACCTACAGAAGCTCCTATGATGCTTAAACTTTGACTTTTATCTACATTATTTGTTTGAAAATCAAACCTATATTGATTTGATAAATAAACAGAAAAAGATAATGATTGTGGTTTTTTACCACCTAACCATGGCTCTGTAAATGAAAAACTATAGGTGTTATAGGTTCTACTAGCTTGTAAGCGTAAAGATAACTTCTGACCGTCACCCATAGGTAAAGGCTTGTATGCTTCTTTGTTAAAAATATTTCTAAATGAAAAGTTGTTAAAAGATAATCCTAAAGTTCCAATAAATGAGCCACCACCATAACCACCTTGCAGTTCAATCTGGCTACCACCTTTTTCTACTACAGAAAAATCAATATCAGCTGTTTTGTTTTGATAATTTGGTTTTACATCAGGGGTTACATTTGCATCAAAAAAACCTAATTGGCCAATTTCACGAATAGATCTAATAATGTTTTGACGGCTAAATAAATCTCCTGGCTTTACGCGTAGTTCTCTATAAATAACATGGTCATTTGTTTTTTCGTTACCACTAACTGTTACTTTTTTAATTGTAGCTTGTTCATCTTCACGAATACGAACTTCTACAGTTATAGAATCATTATCAACTTTAGTTTCTATAGCATTTATTTGAGAAAATAAATAACCATTATTATGATACAATGTTTGAATATCTTGTGAATTAGGTGTTCCGTCACCAGAAATACGTTCTTTTAAAACTTTACCATTATAAACATCTCCTTTATCAATACGTAATAAGTTTTGTAAAAACCTATCAGAATATTTTTTATTCCCTATAAATTTAATTTCATTAAAACGATACTGACGACCTTCTTCTAAAGTAATATTAAGATTAATAGTATTGTCTTCGTTAAAAATAAGATTATCAGATAAAATACGGGCATCGCGGTATCCGTTTTCACTATATTTTTCAAGAATACTTTCTAAATCTTCCTTATAGTCATCTAATATGTACTTAGATGATTTCCAAAAACGACCAAAAATCTTACGCTTTGTGTTTTTCATGATTCCACGTAATGTGCTATTAGACATTGCTTTGTTACCAATGAAATTTATCTCTTTAATTTTTATACGATTACCTTTATCTACAAAAATATCCATACTAACTGTGTTTATGTCAGATGTGTCTTTTTTTGTACTTAAAGAAACCTTGGTTTTTAAGAAGCCTTTGTCGGTATATTTCTTTTTAATGTAGTTTCTTGTAGTTACGATTAAGTTATCTGTGACCATTGCACCTTTCTTAAGCTCAGTATCTTTCTTAAGCTCTTTTGCTTTAGATTTACTAACACCTGTAACAGAAATGTCTGTTAATTGTGGAAGTTCTGTAACATTAAATAAAAGATAAACAG
The DNA here is from genome assembly GCF_057732375.1 of Tenacibaculum sp. M1.3A. NCBI lineage: Bacteria > Pseudomonadati > Bacteroidota > Flavobacteriia > Flavobacteriales > Flavobacteriaceae > Tenacibaculum > Tenacibaculum sp. M1.3A. The sequence goes on from NZ_JBYJEF010000002.1 coordinate 369,757, forward strand.
TTTCACCATCTTTTTTTGAAAGATACACATCTACATCACTAAATTGTTTACTTTCATAAAGCTTTTTAATGGCACTAGTTAGTTTATCACCAGGTAATTTTATTTCTTGGCCATCAATCAAACCAGTATAAACTCTTATGGTTTGTTCGCTAAATTTTTGTAGGCCAGTAACCGTAATTCCACCAAGTATGTATTGTTTTCCTTTTTCGTAAGAAATAACATTACCAATGGTAGTACTATCTTTAGTTATGGTGTTTTGTGCTTGTGTATTCGCCGATAAAAAGGCGATTAAAAATACTACTAAATAAGAATATTTATTCATTGGTCTCAATCTGTTCACTTGTTTTTCCAAACCTTCTTTCTCTGTCCTGATAATTTATTATCGCATCAAAAAGATCTTCTCTTCTAAAATCTGGCCATAATATTTCGGTAAAATATAATTCGGCATATGCTATTTGCCAAAGTAGAAAATTACTGATTCGTTGTTCGCCACTTGTACGTATCATTAAATCAACGTCGGGCAAATTAAATGTATATAAATGGTTATTTATAATTTTTTCGTCTATTTTTTCAATATCGAGCTCGTTATTAACAACTTTTTTAGATATGTTTTTGATTGTGTTAACAATTTCCTCTCTAGAACCATAGCTTAAGGCAAAAGTTAAGGTGATTTTAGTGTTGTTTTCTGTTTCGCTAATAACTTTTGCAAGTATTTTCTGAGCGCTTTTAGGTAAGCTATCTATGTTGCCAATAGCATTAATTTTTACGTTTTTACGCTGAAAATCTGGTAGTTCTTTTTTTAAAGTGCTAACAAGTAAACTCATTAGAGCATCTACTTCTAGTTTAGGTCTGTTCCAGTTTTCTGTAGAAAAAGCATATAAAGTAACAAATTTCACACCTATTTCAGATGCAGCATCGGCTGTTTGTCTTATTGCGGTAAGTGCGTTTCTATGACCAAAAACACGTTGCATTCCTTTACCTTTAGCCCATCGACCATTACCGTCCATAATAACAGCAATATGATTTGGTACTTTTTGTAAGTTAATACTGTGTAATTTGTCTTCCATATTTATTCTGCTAAACCTTTGTAACAAGGTGGTCTTCCAAAACTATAAACAATAGAAATTCCAGTAAACATATACCAGTCGTTACCAGTACCACCAAAATTAAAATCATTTATCTTGTCTGTAGTGAAATCTATATCATCAACTAGCGTAATTCTTACGCCTGTTTCTAAAGCTATTGCTAAGTGATCGTCTAAACGACCTTTAATACCTATACCTACTGGCATAGAATAAGAGAATTTGTTTTCTAAGCGAACAGTAGTCGGAGAAGTTCTTTCTACGGGACTTGCGTAATTAAATGCCGCAATTTCAGCTAGTATATATGGAGTAAACGTTGTTTTGTAATTGCTAATATTGTAATCGAAGAAGTTAAATTCTATCCCCGCAGCAAATTCATGTAAATTGTTAGAGAAGTTGTTGCCTCTGTTTTGACGGAATAAATTTTCAGAGCTTTTATCGTCGCCAGAAACAGGTATGTATGTATAAGTTCCTCTTAAAGCTATTCTTGGGTTTAAGTTGTATTTGTAAATTAAACCACCACCTAATTCATTAGGGTATATGTAGCTGCTTCTGCCTATATCGCCAACATAATTTGTTCCCCCAACGAATATACCTACTTCGTGGGTTTGAGATTGTGTTGTAATTGCTGCAAAAGCAAATAATATGAATAAAAAAGTGTTCTTCATAATAAAATTAGCGTGCAAATATAGGGAAATGAATTTGCTTTAAAAAGTTAATAATCTGTCTTTTTGATTAACCTTTTTTTTCGGATTTTATTGTAATTATATACAATTATAAAGATTCATTTCTGGTGTCTTCGCCCCATAAAAGTTTGCCTCTAAGTGTTTTTAGGTGGGATTGATGATTTAGTAAAATGCTTTTTACCGTAAAAGAGGCTTTTTGTATTTTAATTTTAGTGCCTTCAGAAACTGTTGTGATTCGAGAATCTAAAGAAATTAAGTAATCTTTTTCACGGGCGCTAACTTCTAACTCAATTAAAGTGTCGTCTGGTATTACCATTGGCCTTGCGTTTAAGTTATGAGGTGCAATTGGTGTAATCACAAAACTTTTAGAATCAGGCAAAATAACAGGGCCGTTACAACTTAAAGAATAGCCTGTAGAGCCTGTAGGAGTGGATATGATTAAGCCATCTGCCCAGTAGTTAGTTAAATACTCTTTATTTAAATAGGTTTTTACGCCAATCATTGATGTGGTATTTCTACGAGCTATGGTAATTTCGTTTAGTGCAAAATCTAGCTCTGTAAACTCTTTTGCTTGAGGAGAGGTTTTTATTTGTAATAAAGATCTGTCTTGAGTAGTATAGTTTTTCTTTAGCAAAAGATCAACAGCTTCGTTAATTTGATCCTTTTGTACCGTAGCTAAAAAACCTAATCGGCCCGTGTTTATTCCTAAAACAGGTATGTTTAAATCTCTAATATAAGTTACAGCTCTTAAAAAAGTTCCATCACCACCAATGGTAAACATCACATCAAATGAGTTAGATAAATCACTAAAATGAGCATAAGTAGGATATTTTTTAGTTAAAGAATTATTTTCAACTAATAAGTCATAAAATTCTTTTTCAAAAAAAACAACAATTTTATTTTTCTCTAATGCTGATACTAATATTTTAATTTCCTTTTCAGCTGAAATTGTATAAGCCTGGCCGTAAATAGCTACTTTTTTCACTTGTAATATTATTTTTTGGTATAGAAATGTAAACTACATGTCTAAGTATTTTTTTAAATAATTGGCCCTGTCTTTTAATTCTTCTAAGTAAAAATCATCTTCATGTTTTGTAATAACATTGTAATCATATCTACGAAAAGTTTGAATAATTTCGTTTATTTCTTCCGTAATTATTTTTAAAGTAACCTGAATGCTATCTTGGTTTTCTGAAGATGTATAAAGACCTAGTAATTTTGCGCCGTTCGTTTCTACTATTTGGGCAATTTCTCCCATAGAAGTATCATTTTTGCTCTTCTCTATAATTAAAGTTTCACTTTCATTGTGTAAAAAAGGACTATCAGCAAAGGCATCTAAAATATCGCTTAATTCATAATAACCAACATAGTTCATTTCTTTGTCTAAAACCGGAATTAAATTACAGTCATTATCTGCAAATAAAACAATTAAATCTAAAAGAGCTGCCTTTTCGTTCGTGTAAAAATGATCTAGTAAATAAGCGTATTCACTAAGTGGTAGTTCTTTGTTTTCAATCGTATGAACATCACTTTCTGGTAAGCAACCAATTAGTTTGTCGTTTTCAATAATAGGAATATGAGTTATAGGTAAATCTTTGCATACTTTTAAAGCGCTTTTTACAGTGCTTTTTAAAGTAAGTGCCTTAATTTCTTTAAGTATAAACTCGTTCACATTCATTACTACGAATATAGTTTAAAATGTTTTAATGATTATCTTTGTAACCTAATTTTATGAGATGACAAAGTTAAGTGTAAATATTAATAAAATTGCTACGTTACGTAATTCAAGGGGTGGAAATACACCTGATTTATTAAAAGTAGCAACCGATATTCAGGATTTTGGTGCACAAGGAATTACAATTCACCCAAGACCAGATGAACGTCATATTCGTTATCAAGATGCATATGATTTAAAATCGATTGTAACAACCGAATATAATATTGAAGGAAATCCGATTGATCAATTCATGAAAATGGTGTTAGCAATAAAGCCAACACAAGTAACATTGGTGCCAGATAGTGTAGATACTTTAACATCAAACGCTGGTTGGGATACTGTAGCGAATCAATCGTATTTACAAGAAGTGATTTCGGAATTTAAGGGCAACGGAATTAGAACCTCAATTTTTATTGATACTGATTTAAAGTTGATTGAAGCCGCAGCCAAAACAGGAGCAGATCGTATTGAATTATATACCGAAGAATTTGCAACTCAGTTTGATTTAGGTAATAAAAATGCTATAAAGCCATATGCAGATGCTGCAATTTTAGCACACGAATTAGGTTTGGGTATTAACGCAGGGCATGATTTAAGTTTAGAAAACATTCAGTTTTTTAAAGAAAATATTCCCAATTTAGCGGAAGTTTCTATAGGGCACGCACTTATTTCTGAATCGTTGTATCTGGGTTTAGAAAACGTGGTGAATATGTATTTACACAGATTACAATAATAAATTTTTAATATTTCCTCGAGCATTACTAAAGCAAAGTATATTTTGTTGAAAGTAGTGAGTGTAGCTCAAAAGAGAGGCTAATTTAGGTCTCCTCTGCGCTCGACCAGGTAAACTTCAAAAATAAATGAGTAATAACCAGATTTTACATTCTAGAATAATAGGTGAAGGAAAACCGTTGTTAATCTTGCATGGTTATTTTGGTATGGGTGATAATTGGAAAAGCCATGCTAACAAATTAGGGGAAGACGGATTTGAAGTACATTTAATAGATCAACGAAATCATGGTCGTAGTTTTCATTCTGATGAATTTAATTACGAAGTAATGGTTGCGGATTTGTATAATTATATACAACATCATAATTTAGAAAAGGTAGATTTATTAGGGCATTCTATGGGCGGAAAAACAGTAATGTTATTCGCTACTGAGTATGCTAATTTGGTTGGTAAATTGGTAGTTGCTGATATTTCACCAAGAATGTATCCGCCACATCATCATGATATTTTAGAGGCTTTGAATTCTGTTGATTTTACGGTTCAAGATTCACGAAGCTTGATAGATGAAAAACTGTCAGGATTGATTCCGCAAGTTGGCGTGCGACAATTTTTATTAAAAAGTGTGTACAGAAAAACGAAAGATCAATACGGGTTTCGTTTTAATTTAAAATCGTTGACTGAAAACAACAACGAAGTAGGTGAAGCTTTGCCTTCTTTTACTGTTTTTGAAGGCGAAACTTTGTTTTTAAAAGGTGAAAATTCAGGTTATATTTCGGTAAATGAAGAGCCTATAATCAATGCGCACTTTCCTAATTCTACCATAAAAAAAATAGCCAATGCAGGTCATTGGCTACATGCTGAAAATCCGAAGGATTTTTATACAGCGCTTATTGGTTTTTTAAAGAAATAGCTAGTTAGAAATAATAAAAGCCGATGTAAATTTACCCCGGCTTTATAATGTTAAAACTACTGTGTATTAGAAGAAGTAACCAGCGGAAAGTTGAAGTACACCGCTTTTAATCTTATTTGTAGTATTGTCTATATTATTAACATTAGCTAAACCTAAGTTGTAACGTGCGCCAAAATTAAGACCATTATCTAATTTATACCCTATACCCATATTGATACCATAATCCATATTTTTAAAGTTGTCTTTAACGTTTGCTTTTTCATTTTCAGCAGAAAGTAAAAAACCAATTTGAGGACCTACCTCTAAACTGAATTTTTCGGTAGCATAATATTTTGCCATTAAAGGAATATTTAAATAGTTTAATGCAATTACATTATCACCAACGCTATATCCTTGACCAGAAAAAATTAATTCAGGTTGAAAAGAAAATTTATCTGTAATTGAAATTTCAGCCATTGCACCAAAATTAAAACTTGTTACAGTTTTTGCATTGTTGGTGTTTTCACCTCTAATGTCTGCAAAGTTAAGACCTCCTTTTACCCCAAATTGAACGTTCTGGGCATTCATACCTACAAAACCAAAAATAGTAGTTAATGCTACTAATAGTACTTTTTTCATAATTTAAAAATTTATTTATTTTAAACAAATTAAAAGGTTTTTTTAATGTGCAAATCCTGTTTTATTAGAACTTTAACTTTTTTAACCCATTTTAACAGAAACCTCTATATATTGTGTTTTTATTAAGTTTTAGAGGTAATAAATATTTGTTTTAAATTTTTATATGTGATTTTAAATCATGTTAAATAATTTTATAAATTTCTGACATTTTTATTTTAGATATAAAAATGCTAATTGTAATGTGAAGAGATATGAATTTAATAAATAGACTATTGAAATTTGTTAATATTGATTAAGGTTGGCAGATTTTTTTTCTCAATTCATCAATGTTTTTTTGCTAATTTTTATCAGACTCTAGGTTACTCCAATCCAACGCTCAGCATTTTCACCAAATTATGTGAATCATCCAATTTTAAAAAAGGATATTCCACCTTGCTGAGAAAAAGACCGTTTGGATGGGCAGAATACTTAACTTTTAACTTTTTTTTTAGATTTAAAATTTCGTTAAATTCATCTACTGTAATTTTACAACGTCCGACTTCTAGTAAATAATAAACACAAATTCTTACCATGCCGCGCAAAAAACGATTGCCTGTAATCGTAAAGCGCATGCGTCCTTGTGCTTCATCAATAAATAATTCGCAATTACTTATCTCACAAAGTGTATTATCGTATAAATGTGGTTGTTTACACAGCGCCTTAAAATCTTTAGTTTCACGAATAAGAACCACAGCCTTTTTCATTAATTCGAAGTCTAACTTTATATCTTCATAAAAAGAACTATTGTGAAATAGTATTGGGTTTTTCTTCCAATGTATAAAATAATCGTAGGTGCGTGATACTGCACCATAACGGGCATATTGATCTTCGTTGACTTCAAATATTTCAAAAACGGCGATGTTATTAGGTAAGTTTTTATTCAGTCTAAATTTTAAATCGAAATTAGGTGGTTCATCAAGATTGATGTCTATAACATATTGGCTGGCATGCACACCTGCATCGGTTCTGCCGCAACCATAAACGCTTATTCTTTTATTAAAGAGTTTAAAAAGTGTTTGTTCTAGGGTTTCTTGAATCGTATTTCGGGTGTTATTTTGTCTTTGCCAGCCGCTGTAATCGGTGCCATCGAATCCTAAGTGTATAAAGTATCGCATTTGTGAATTAGAAAAAGAGTGAATTTAGTTATTACAAAGGAGTTATGGGTTTGACAAAATCTTATATTATTAGCTGTTTTTTTTGATTGTTACACAAGGTTTTAATGGTATTCCGAGTTTTAATTCGTTTTGTCAATAATTAGCGAAGTTACTATAAAAACAGCTTAGGAGTCAACCTGGTTTTTGGACACTAAATAAATGTAAGTTTATTTATCTTATTTTAAAGAGGGTTTTTTCTGATTCTGCTTAACGAAGTATTAGTAACACCTATATAAGAAGCTAAGATTTTTAAGGGCACGTTTTTAAGGACTTCAGGCTGCTGTTTTATTAACTTTAAATAGCGTTTTTCGGCAGAATCTTTTATCATGCCTAACATGCGATCTTTAAGGTTCTAATAATTCATAATCAACATCATTCTGCCAAATTCTCTAAATTCGGGTATGGTACGAAAGCTTTCTTATACATCATCATATTTCATTTTCCATAAAACACAAGAGGTAAGGCTCTGAAAGTTTTCGCTGCTTGGTTTTTGTTTGAAAAATGATGAAAAGTTGTTTACAAAACAGAAAGGAGAAAAAATATTGGTAGTAATTTCATTACCATTACTATCAATGGTGTACGGTCTTACTAGTCCAAATTCTAATATATAAGTTGCTTTCGGAGTTTTGTTTTCTGCCAAAATATCAATATTGCTTTTAATTTCAACCAACTCGAATTTTGCAGTTAATAGTTTAGCTTTTTCAGTAGGCATTGGTAAGATAGATTGTATATATATTTATATATTTTCTTTATTCGTTGCTTTGTTTTTGTGAGTAGTTTTGTTTTTGCAACTGACAAAACTGCAGGTTTTTAATTTTGGTACGATTATCGCCTTTTTTATCCTCAAAACATAAAAGTAATGAAACTATTTTTAAAATTATTGCTAACCGCGTTGGCAGTTATCATATTAGCAAGTGTATTACCAGGTGTGGTTGTAACAAGTTATGTAACAGCAATAATTGTAGCTGTAGTAATTTCGTTATTAAACATGTTTGTACGTCCGTTATTAGTGTTTTTTACACTGCCTGCAACTATTGTAACACTAGGGTTGTTTTTATTTGTAATTAATGCTATTATTATATTGCTAGCAAGTAGCTTAGTTACTGGCTTTGCAGTAAGCGGGTTTTTTACAGCACTTTTATTTAGTGTGCTGTTATCAGTATTTAGATCGTTCTTGTTTTCGTTGTTAGATGAAAATAAAATATAGCTAAAAACGAACGAATTGAACCTTTTGCAGAAAAGGTAAAAATAAACTAATTTTGCACCCGATTTTAAAGAAACATATTTTAAGATGAATATTACAAAACAAAACGTAGATGCGTTAAACGCAGTTATAAAAGTTGATATAGTTGCTGAAGATTACCAAGCTACAGTAACAAAACAATTAGAAGATTACCGTAAAAAAGCAAACATTCCAGGATTTAGAAAAGGTCAAGTGCCAATGGGAATGGTAAAGAAGCAATACGGAAAATCAATAATGATTGATGAAGTAAACAAGCTTTTACAACAATCGTTAAATAAATATTTAGCAGAAGAAAAATTAGATATTTTAGGAAATCCATTACCAAGAATAGAAGATAATTTTAATTGGGATGCAGAGAAGTTTTCTTTTGAATTCGAATTAGGATTAGCTCCTGAGTTTGATGTAAACTTAAAACCTAAAAATAAGGTTACGCAATATAACATCATCGCAACTGATGAGTTATTAGCAAAGGAAATTGAAAATATTCAAACACGTTACGGTAAAATTTCACCTATAGATGCAGTTACAGAAGAAGCTAACATTACAGGTACGTTTGTAAACGAAGCTGAAGAGATTAATAAAAAATCAACAATTTCTGCAAAAGACATTAAAGGTAAAACAAACTTAAAGAAGTTTGTAGGTGCTAAAGTTGGTGATGTTTTAGAATTAAAAACAAAAGATTTATTCGAAGATGAGCACAAATTGCAAGATGCCTTAGGTGTTGCTCATGAAGCGGTTCATGGTTTGGACGTTGCTGTTACTTTTACAATAGAAGAAGTTACAAAAACAGAAGCTGCAGAATTAGATAAAGAATTATTTGATAAATTATTTGCTGACGGAAGTGTAAGTACCGTATCTGATTTAAAAGATAAAATTAAAGAAGACGCAGAAAAGCAATTTCAGCAACAAGCTGATCAGCAATTATTAAATGCAATTACTGAAAACTTAGTAGAGAATACAAAATTTGAGTTACCTACAGAGTTTCTACAAAAGTGGTTACAAACTGCAGGTGAAAAGCAATTAACTGCAGATGAAGCTGTAGCTGAATATAATAAATCTGAAAAAGGTTTACGTTACCAATTAATCGAAGGAAAGGTTATGAAGGATAACGATATTAAGATTGATTATAAAGAGTTAGTGGATTATGCAAAAGGATTTATCCGTTCGCAAATGGCACAATTTGGTAACATGAATCCAGAAGAAAAAGAGTTAGATGATATTGCTGGTAGAGTTTTACAAAACCAAGAGGAAGCTCAAAAATTACAATCACAGTTAATTAGTCAAAAATTATTGGCTTTTTATAAAGAGAAAATGAGCTTTGATTCGAAAGAACTTTCTTACGAAGATTTCATCAAAGAAGTATATAAATAACAGTTGTAAACTGTTTAAATAGTAAGAAACCTGAATGTGAATTCAGGTTTTTTTAGCCATAAACGGTAACAATATACTAACTAAATAGTTCTTATATTTACACCATATAACCCAAAAAACATTTTTAAAATGGATTACGGAAAAGAATTCGAAAAATACGCAACAAAACACCACGGAATAAACAGTACATATTTAGGTAAAATAACAAGTAGTTTAACGCCATATATTATGGAAGAACGTCAGATGAACATTACCCAAATGGATGTTTTTTCTCGTTTAATGATGGATAGAATTATCTTTTTAGGAACCGGAATTAACGATCAGGTAGCTAATGTAATTCAAGCACAATTATTATTTTTAGAAAGTGTAGATGCTAATAAAGACATTTCAATCTATATTAATTCACCAGGAGGAGGTGTTTATGCAGGTTTAGGTATTTACGATACAATGCAATTTATAAAGCCAGATGTTGCAACTATTTGTACAGGTATGGCAGCATCTATGGGAGCAGTTTTAATGTGTGCTGGTGAAAAAGGTAAACGCTCTGCTTTGCCACATTCACGAATCATGATTCATCAACCATTAGGTGGAGCACAAGGGCAAGCATCTGATATAGAAATTACAGCAAGAGAAATCTTAAAGTTAAAAGATGAGTTGTATAATATTATTGCTAGTCATTCAGGACAAACATTCGATAAAGTAAATAAAGATTCTGATCGTGATTATTGGATGAAAGCCGACGAAGCAAAAGCTTACGGAATGGTAGATGAAATTTTAACAAGAAAATAATACATTACTGTCATTACGAACTGAGTAACATAATCTCTTTTTTTTAGAAAGAGATTATGTTTTTAACTCGTTATGACGTTATAAAGTAACATAAAATGTCGAAAGAAGAAAACTTACAATGTTCCTTTTGTGGGCGTAAAAAGCCAGAAACCGATTTGTTAATTGCAGGTATGGATGCGCATATTTGTGATAAATGTATAGAGCAAGCTCACGGTATTGTTGAGGAAGAAGTAACTGAAGCAAAAGCAGATGGTTTATCGAAAGATTTAACATTAAAAAAACCAAAAGAAATTAAAGCTTTTTTAGATCAGTACATTATCGGACAAGACCAAACAAAAAGAGGAATGTCGGTAGCTGTATATAATCACTATAAACGATTATTACAAACTAAAGACGAAGAAGATGAGGTTGAAATAGAAAAGTCTAATATTATTTTAGTAGGTGAAACAGGTACCGGTAAAACATTGGTAGCACGTACAATTGCTAGAATGTTAAATGTACCTTTTTCTATTGTAGATGCTACAGTTTTAACACAGGCAGGATATGTTGGTGAAGATGTTGAAAGTATTTTAAGTCGCTTATTACAAGCCGCAGATTACGATGTAGAAAAAGCACAGCGCGGTATTGTTTTTATTGATGAGATTGATAAAATAGCACGTAAAGGAGATAATCCTTCAATAACTAGAGATGTATCTGGTGAAGGTGTTCAGCAAGCTTTATTAAAATTATTAGAAGGATCTGTAGTAAATGTTGCCCCTAAAGGAGGAAGAAAACATCCAGATCAGAAGTTTATAGAGGTTGATACTAAAGAGATTTTATTTATCGCAGGTGGTGCTTTTTCAGGTATTGATAGAATTATCAGTAAGCGTTTAAACATGCAAGCTGTTGGTTATAGCGCTTCAATTGATGAGGATAAGGTTGATGAAAGTAACTTATTACAATACATCATTCCTTCTGATTTAAAATCATTCGGATTAATTCCAGAAATCATTGGTCGTTTACCTGTATTAAGCTACATGAATCCGTTAGATGCAGAAACATTACGTGCCATTTTAACAGAGCCTAAAAACTCTATTATTAAGCAATACACAAAGTTGTTTGCGATGGATGATGTTGAGTTCACTTTAACTGAAGAAGCATTACAATACATTGTTGATAAGGCAATTGAGTATAAATTAGGTGCTCGTGGTTTACGTTCGTTATGTGAAGCTATTTTAACAGACGCAATGTTTGATTTGCCAGGTTCTGATGAAAAAATATTAACGGTAACAAAAGAATATGCAGAAGCTAAAGTTACAAAATCAGCTTTAAAGAAATTAAGAGCAGTTTCGTAATTTATACTAAAAGTATACCCTCATAATTATTAGTACTATTAAGATTAATAATTATTGATAAAATAAAAAGACCACATTTATTAAAATGTGGTCTTCTTTATTTTATGATAAAAGTGTTTTTTTAGTGCGATATAATTTTACTGTGTTTCTTAATCCACTGATTAAGTTGTTCAGCAGTTAAATTATATTTTTGCTGTATTTCATTCTTTTTACTTTGTATATGAGCCTCGTTCAAAACAGCATATTCGTATTCTTTAGCAATTGATTTTTGAAACTTCTCGTAATAATTTTTTGCTGTTGCTTGTGGCTGTGTAGTTTTAGGTTTAAGCGCAGAATCACCAAGTAAATTAATCCACTGCGTAAATTCTTCAGCATTTAAATTATATTTTTTTTGTACTTCTTCTTTTTTACTTTGCAAGTAAGAAGGTGTTAAAATTGCTTTTTCATATTCCTCTACAGCAGATTTTTTGAATTTAGAATAATAAGCAACTGAGTGTTTTTGAGGTAAGCCAACATCTGTACTTTTAACTACATTGTTATTAGAAACTAATAAGCTAGAGTATTTATTAATCCATTCAGTTAACTGAGTAGGATTTAAATTATATTGTTGTTGCAACTCATCCTTTTTACTTTGTAAATGAGCAGCTGTTAAAACTAATTTATCATACTCAGTAACTACAGAAAGCTGAAACTTTTCGTAATAATTAGAAGCAGTTTGTTTAGTTGTGTTATTTTGTGTAGGTTGTACTTTTTTAACTACAGGTTTTGTTACTATTGGCTTATTTTTAGGTGTAGGAGTAAGTACGGTGGTAGTTTCAGTGTAGTCAGCATTGCTTGTATATGCAGCTGTTTCGTCTTTATACCATGCTTGTGGAATGTTGTTTAGCTGTTTGTCATTTACAAGAATAGCATCAATTTCATTACTAGTTGTGTCTAAACTTTCTAATTTCGTACAACCTTTAACATCTAAATTTGTTAAACGATTAAAGCTACAATATAGGCTTTCAAGATTTTCGTTATCTCCAAGAAGAAGTTCTGTTAGTTCATTATTATCACAACTTACATAAATTAACTCAACATTATTACTAAGGTCAAGACGCTCTATTTGGTTATCACTACAGTTTAAAAATGTAATAGAAGTACTTTTAGATAAATCTATTTTAGTAATATTGTTACCAAAGCAATCGATACGTTTTAAATTAGGAAAGCTTTCAAGACCTGTTAAGTCTTTAATTTTAGAATGTACATTAGGTAAAAGTTTATTTGTTATCGGGTCGTTTACATTTAAGTTAACAACATGTCTTGCATCACTAACCAAAATACTTCCGTTTAAACCGTTCGAGTCGATTCCTAGGTCGATTAAACATTCTTCTAAACCAATATCAGGAATAGTAATCGTTTCTTGTGCAACTACATTTAAAGTTAGCAGTAATATTATATATAAAGATACACTTGTTTTCATAATAGGTTATTTGGTGCAAAATTATATATTTATATGATTTTGACAAGTAAAAAGGTTAAGAGATTTCTTTTTAACATAAACGTATTTAAAACTAGTATATTTGTTAGCTGTATTTTACACTATATGATAACCCAACAAACAATAGAAAAAGTTTTTGAAGCCGCCCAAGTAGCTGAGGTAATTGGTGAGTTTGTTCAATTAAAAAAATCAGGAAGTAGTTTTAAAGGCTTAAGTCCGTTTACTGATGAGAGAACTCCGTCGTTTATGGTATCTCCGGTGAAACAAATATGGAAAGATTTTAGTACAGGAAAAGGAGGGAACGCGGTTTCTTTTTTGATGGAACATGAGCATTACACATATCCAGAGGCAATTAAATGGTTGGCTAAAAAATACAATATCGAAATTGAAGAAACCGAGCAGTCTGACGAGCAAAAAGAGCAGCTGAACGAAAGAGAAAGTATGTTTTTGGCATCTAAATTTGCTAAAGATTACTTTCACGATGTATTAATGAACAGCCAAAAAGGGCGTGCAATCGGATTGTCTTACTTTAAAGAAAGAGGTTTTAGAGAAGATATTATAGAAAAATTCGATTTAGGATATTGTAAAGATGAATGGACTAATTTTACTGATGCTGCATTAGCAAAGGGCTACGATTTAAAGTATTTAAAATCTACAGGTTTAACAATTGTAAAAGAAGGCGGGCCACAAATCAAAAAATTTGATCGTTTTAAAGGCCGTGTAATGTTTCCGATACACAGTATGTCGGGGCGTATTTTAGGTTTTGGAGGTAGAATACTTACCAACGATAAAAAAGCAGCCAAATATTTAAACTCGCCAGAGAGTGATATTTACCATAAAAGTAAAATTTTATACGGAATTTATCATGCAAAGAAAGAGATCGCAAAACAAGATAATTGTTATTTGGTAGAAGGATATACCGATGTTATTTCTTTTTATCAATCTGGAGTAGAAAATGTAGTCGCTTCTTCAGGTACGGCACTTACTTCTGATCAAATTCGATTGGTAAATAGATTAACTAAAAACATTACCGTTTTATTTGATGGTGATGCAGCTGGAATTAGAGCTTCTATTCGTGGTATCGATTTGATTCTTGAACAGGGAATGAATGTAAAAGTAGTATCTTTTCCTGAAGGTGAAGATCCAGATAGTTTTGCAAAAGCACACTCTACAGAAAAATTAAAACAATATTTAGACGAAAAATCACAAGATTTTATTGAGTTTAAAGTGTCTTTATTAATGGAAGAGGCAGCGAACGATCCTGTAAAAAAAGCGGGATTAATTCGTGATATTGTTACCAGTATATCTAAAATTCCTGATGGTATTCAAAGAGAAGTATACGTGCAAGAATGTGCGCGTATTATGGATATTTCTGAACGTGTTTTGTTTAGCGAATTAGCACAGTTGATAAGTAAAGGGTTGGCTAATTCTAATAAACAGAGTCAAGGTAATAGTTCTTATCAGCCGCAAGCGGAATATTCTTCGCAACAAGAAACAGCATCATTAGGTCTTATAAAAGGAGGAGGAAAAGGTCGTCAGAAAATTAATCAACTTAATATTTTAGAAAAAGAAATTATAAGAATATTGTTGTTGTACGGAAATGAAGTAATTGATTTTGTAAACTGGGTAGATGGTGTTGATGAAAAAGGACGCCCTATTATGGAAAAAGAAGAGTATCAAAATACTGTTTCTAATGAATTGTATTTAAACTTACAAGAAGATGAAATTGAATTTGCCAACGAAATTTTTAAATTAACTTATTATCAATTAGTGCATCAGTTAAATCAAGATGAAAAAATTTCTATTGATCAATTAATAATGCATGAAAATCAAGAAATATCAAATTTAGTAACCAATATTTTAATGGATGAAGAAAAATATTCTTTAAGTGATTGGGAACGAAAAGAAATTTTTGTAACAGAAACAGTGAAAATACTTCCTAAACTAGTTTCAGATGCGGTATTAAATTTAAGAAGAATTTTAATTGAAGAAAAAATTAAAGAGATACTTCACGAAGTACAAACGCAAAATGCAGTACTCGATTTAGAAGAAATTTCTAATTACACCGATTTAAAAAAGCGATTATTCGAGAAACTTAACCGCGTGGTTTAATATTTTTTCATAAACTTTCTAGTTTTTTTGTACCTTTATGGTGAAAAAGAAAAAGATATTATGAGAAAATTGCTAGATTTTTTTGAACTCCTAAGATTAATTATACTGTTGCCGTTTAAAATTTCGAACGGACATAAAAAACAAGCCTATCAAAAGATTAAACGACAAATGCTGTTGGTTAATTTACTTTAAATTACTAGGTATTTCGCAAACAGGAATAGGTACCATTTTGTGCTGATTAATTCGATTAAGACGAGTGTATATTTTAAACACTTCTAGTTTTCTATCAGAAAAATCAGTATTGCTTTTACCTTCGTTTTGCATTTGCATTGCCCATTCTAATTCATCATACGACGCACCTATTTGATCTTCGTCTGTTCTGCTATCGCCGAATAAACCATCTGTAGGTTGTGCTTTTTGAATTGATTGTGGCACGTCTAAATGCGCAGCTAAAGCAAAAACTTCCGATTTAACTAAATCTGCAATAGGACTTAAATCAACACCTCCATCGCCGTACTTGGTGTAAAATCCTACACCAAAATCTTCTACCTTATTACCTGTTCCGGCTACTAATAATCCGTGTAAACCTGCAAAATAATACAAAGTAGTCATGCGTAAACGCGCACGTGTATTTGCTAAGGCTAAATCAGTTTTTGCTGATTTTTCAACTTTAGGAACCACGGTTTTAAAATTTTCAAAAGTACTTGTTAAATTTACTTCTGCTTCCGTTACATTGCTAAAACGTTCTTTTAATTGTTTAATATGTTCATTTGCCCTATTTACTTGACTTTCTGCCTGATGAATCGGTAACTCAACGCATAAAGTAGGTAAACCCGTTTTTGCGCATAAAGTTGAGGTTACGGCACTATCTATACCGCCAGAAATACCAATTACAAATCCGTTAACGCCAGAATTTGTTGCGTATTCTTTTAGCCATTGTACAATATGTTCTGAAACTTTAGGTGTATTCATAATCAGATAGATTTTATAAAGGTTTATATAAAAAGGATATAAACTATTTTAGTAATTTCGACGTTGTAATGTTGAATGTAAATATACTAAAGTTCATGAGAAAATTTTTAGCACTTTGTGTTTTAGTTTCTAGTTTAATGTCTTGTAAAAAAGAGGCGGCTATTAATTTTAAAGTCGATGTTTCTAACATTGATGTTGTTGTAAATATAGATCGATTTGATGTTGATTTTTATACGACAACTCCAAATAATTTAAATCAAACAAAAAATAAATATCCGTTGTTGTTTCCGCCACAACCTGATAGTGTTTGGGTAAATAAAATAAATAACGAAGATGAAAGGGAATTGTTTAATGAAACTCAAAAAGTTTATAAAAACATAGATAGTTTAAGAGCTGAGTTAATATCACTTTTTAAGCATTTAAAATATTACAATCCGAAGTTTAAAAGCCCTAGAGTAATTACAATGCTAACAAATATCGATTATGATAATCGAATTGTATATGCAGATAGTTTATTGCTAATTTCTTTAGATGCTTATCTTGGTGAAAAGCATCGATTTTATAATGATTATCCTGTTTATGTAAAGCAGCATAATGATAAAGAACATATTATTGTAGATGTTGCAAAAGCAATCATAAATGCACAAGTTTTTGCAGGTAAACAAAGAAGTTTTGTTGATAAGATAATTCAAAAAGGAAAGAGAATTTATTTGTTAGATACCTACTTACCGATGGTTTCTGATCAAGAAAAAATAGGATATTCTCCAGTCAAATATGCTTGGGCAAAAAACAATGAAGAACATATTTGGAAATATTTTATTGAAAAAGATATGTTGTATAGCACCAATAAAGAATTAGATAAACGTTTTATAGATATTGCCCCTTTTTCTAAGTTTTATTTAGATGGAGATAATCAATCACCAGGTAGAATAGGGGAGTTTATTGGTTGGCAAATTGTGCGTTCGTACATGCAAAAGAATGACGTATCTTTGCAGGAATTATTACAAAAAAACGAAGAGGAAATCTTCAAGAATTCAAAATATAAACCAAAGAAATAATGGCGATAGAGCACACTTCTAAAATAACATTTAAGGTAGGGTTAGACGAGAATAAAGTTCCTGAAGAGATTACATGGAATGCTGAAGATGGCGGAATAGATAACGAGCCTTCAAAGGCAATCATGTTATCGGTTTGGGATCATAAGAAAAAAGATACTTTACGTATGGATCTTTGGACAAAAGATATGCCTGTTGATGAGATGAAGCAATTTTATCATCAAACATTAGTATCTATGGCAGCTTCATTTGAAAGAGCGACCGATGATGCTAAAATGGGTGCAACCATGAGAGATTTTTGTGATTACTTTGCAGAGAAGTTAGAGTTAAAGAAATAATAAAAAAAGCAGCTTTTAAGCTGCTTTTTTTATGCGTTATGGTTTTTAATTTTATTAATAATAAGGTTATAATCTTCTGTATTGTTTACAAAATCTAAATCAGAAACATCAATAATTAAAATATTTAAATTGGGTGCTGTTTTTATAAAATTACTATAACCATCGTGTATTTTTTGTAAATAACTAGCTTCTATATTTTGTTCGTAATCTCTTCCTCGCTTTTTTATGTTTTCTAATAAACGTTCTGTGTTTTGATATAAGTATACATACAAATCGGGCTTAGTGATTTCTTTGTACATTAAATCGAACATTTTACGGTATAATTTATACTCGTCTTTTTGCAAGGTAACTTGAGCAAAAATTAAAGATTT
Source organism: Tenacibaculum sp. M1.3A (assembly GCF_057732375.1). NCBI lineage: Bacteria > Pseudomonadati > Bacteroidota > Flavobacteriia > Flavobacteriales > Flavobacteriaceae > Tenacibaculum > Tenacibaculum sp. M1.3A. The sequence goes on from NZ_JBYJEF010000002.1 coordinate 387,758, forward strand.
AAAAATATAGTAATCAGAAACAATAAAGTTTTTAAATAAATCGAATTGCGCTAAATCATCTGTTAATTGCTGATACCTATCGGCTAAAAAACTCATTTCTAACGGAAAAGCGTAGCGCTCATTATCTTCATAAAATTTTGGTAAAAACGGATTATCAGCAAAACGTTCTAACACAACTTTTGCGTTAAATTCGTCAGACATCATATTAGCTAATGATGTTTTTCCTGCACCAATATTTCCTTCTATAGCAATGTAATTATATTTTTCGGTAATAGGAGTTGGTCTTTTTAATTGCTCTTTAATAAGTGTTATTTCTGAATTGTCTGAGCAGTTTTCTAAACAAATATATAAATGCTTTTTTTCTATCGGATGAATGGTGTTTCTAGCAATTTCAGCTAAAGGAGTCAATACAAACTTTCTATCTAACATCCTAGGATGCGGTACAATAAGATTTTCAGAGAAGATTATTTCATCTTCAAATAAGATAATATCTAGGTCAATAATTCTGTCTGCATAGCCCTCTGTATCTTTTCTAGCTCTTCCTAATTCTTTCTCTATTGCAAGCAAATTTTTAATTAAACTTTCAGGTGGTAAATAAGTAGAAACTTTAATACATGTATTGTAAAAATCAGCACCATCAAAACCTAATGAAGGTGTTTTATATATAGAAGCAATTTTAAGGACAGCACCAACTTTACCAGCAATTATATCAATTGCATTTTGAATATTTTCGAGCTTATCACCTTTATTGGTTCCTATTGATAAATATGTTATTCGTTGTATTTTCATGTGTAGTTTGCAAAGAAAAATAAAACTAAAATAACATAAGTGAAAAATATGATTTTTTTACTTAAAATAAAGTAGGGTAAAAGTTATTAAGCTTGTTTTAAGGTTGGATTTCTTTAATAGAGTATAGTTTTTATTAAGATTATTGGGGAATGGTCAAAACAAAACTCTTAAAAAATTGCTATTTTTAGCAACCTTTTATATCTCTAAGATCTCTCTGTTAATAAGGTAACAAAAAAGGCAACCATACGGTTGCCTTTTTTTAATTTTATAGGAAAAGATTTTATTCTTCTTTTCTAGGTTCTCTTGGTTTTCTGTCATCACGTCCGCGATTATCTCTGCTTCTGTTATCACGCCCTCCAGAACGTTTGTCATCTCTTGGTGGTCTTGCTACATAGCCTTCTGGTTTTGGTAACAATGCTTTACGAGAAACTTTTTCTTTACGAGTTCTTGGGTCCTGACCAAAGTACTTTACATCAAAAACATCACCCATGTTTACTACATCAGTAACGTTTTCTGTACGTTCCCAAGCTAATTCACTAACGTGTAATAAAACTTCGTTTCCTGGAGCTTCTGCATATTCTACAACAGCACCAAAATCTAACATTTTAATTACTTTTACTTCGTAAGCGCTACCAACTTGCGGCTTAAACAACATAGACTCGATGCGAGTAATAACTTGTTCTATTCCTGCAGGATCAGTTCCTAAGATTTCAATAATTCCTTCTTCAGTTACAGCGTCTTCAGTAATTACAATTGTAGTTCCTGTTTCTTTCTGTAATTCTTGAATATGTTTACCTCCTGGTCCAATAAATGCACCAATCATATCATTAGGAATACGTCTGTTAATCATTTTAGGAGCATGCTCTTTAACTTCTTCGTTTGCTGAAGCAATTGTGTCAGTTAATTTCTCTAAAATATGTAAACGACCGTCACGAGCTTGTTTTAGTGCATTTACTAAAATTTCGTAACCTAATCCTTTTACTTTAATATCCATTTGACATGCAGTAATTCCTTCAGAAGTACCAGTTACTTTAAAGTCCATATCACCTAAGTGATCTTCATCACCTAAAATATCAGATAAAACTGCGTAACGATCACCATCAGAAATTAATCCCATAGCAATACCAGAAACGGGTCTTGTCATTTTAACACCTGCGTCCATTAATGCCATTGTACCAGCACAAACTGTAGCCATAGAAGAAGAACCGTTAGATTCTAATACTTCAGATACTACTCTTACTGTATAAGGACAATCGTCTGGAATCATTCCTTTTAATCCACGTTGCGCTAAGTTACCATGACCAACTTCTCTACGAGATGTTCCTCTTAATGGTCTTGCTTCACCTGTACAAAAAGGAGGGAAGTTATAGTGTAAATAGAAATTCTCTTCACCTTCGTATGATGGCATGTCTATTTTATTTGCATCTCTTGATGTTCCTAAAGTAACAGTTGCCAATGCTTGCGTTTCTCCACGAGTAAAAATTGATGAACCATGTGTAGAAGGTAAATAATCTACCTCACACCAAATTGGTCTAATTTCATCAGTCTTACGACCGTCTAAACGTAATCCTTCAGCTAAAGTTAATTCACGAACAGCAGCTTTTTGAGATTTATTGAAATATTTTCCAACTAAATCACCATAATCTGCTAATTCTTCTTCAGTAAAAGCAGCTTTTACTTCTTCTTTTACTTCAGCAAAAGCAGCAGAACGCTCTGCCTTAGATGTTCCTTTTTTAGCGATAGCATAACACTTATCGTAAGCAAGGTCATTTATTTTTGCAGCAACTTCTTCGTCTTCTCTTTCTCCTTCGTACTCTCTTGTTTCTTTCTTTCCGAAAGCTTCAGCTAAACGAACTTGAGCAGCACACTGAATCTTAATAGATTCATGAGCAAATTTAATTGCATCTGCCATTTCTTCTTCAGAGATTTCATCCATTTCACCTTCAACCATCATTACAGAATCAGCTGATGCTCCAATCATCATATCGATGTCAGACTCTGCTAATTGTGCTCTTGTTGGGTTGATTACGAATTCTCCATTTACTCTAGCAACACGTGCTTCAGAAATAGGACATTCGAAAGGGAAATCAGATAATTGTATTGCTGCAGAAGCTGCTAAACCTGCTAAAGCATCTGGCATAACATCTTCATCATGAGACATTAATTGAATCATTACTTGTACTTCAGAATGATAATCTTTTGGAAATAACGGACGTAAAACACGGTCTACTAAACGCATTGTTAATACCTCTCCATCACTTGGTCTTGCTTCTCTTTTAAAGAAACCACCAGGATAACGACCTGCAGCAGCAAATTTTTCTCTATAATCTACCGTTAAAGGTAAAAAGTCAACTGTTCCTGCTTTGTAGCTAGATACTACAGTACATAACAACATTGCTTTTCCCATTTGAACAACAACCGAACCATGGGCTTGTTTTGCTAACTTACCCGTTTCTAATGAGATGGTTCTTCCATCTCCAAGGTCAATGACCTCTCTAAATACTTTTGGAATCATAAATTTTAATTCTAAATTTTTAAATTGTTTGTTGTTGTTGTGTTGTTATTGTTTGTTGTTGCAATGGAAATTCAAAATTGTTGTTAAAAATCTTGAGTTTTTTATATAAATTTCTATTAGTTAGATAGAAATGAACTTTTTTTAAAATAAAAAAGAGGCACGTTTATAGAGCCTCTTTTTTGTGAGAATTATTTTCTAATTCCTAATTCTACGATAATCGCACGATATCTGTTGATTTCTGTTTTCTTTAAGTAATCTAGTAAACTTCTACGCTTACCTACCATCTTTACTAATGAACGCTCTGTGTTAAAATCTTTACGATTTCTTTTTAAGTGCTCTGTTAAATGGTTGATTCTAAATGTGAACAATGCAATTTGTCCTTCCGAAGTACCAGTATCAGCTTTACCTTTACCGTGCTTTTCGAATAATCCTTCTTTTACTTCTTTTGTTAAATACATTCCAATATTATTTAAATGATTTTTATGTACACCAATAATGTTTTTATTGATGCTGCAAATGTACAAATATTTTTTTATTTGAAATGTATACAAATGAGTGTTTTTCAGCAGGATGAAAAACAAAAAAAAGCTAGCATTAGCTAGCTTTTTTATTATGCTCTTATAGGCTGATTCTGAATCAAGTCTATATATAAGTTTACTTGTTTTTTTAGATTCTTACGTTCGTAAATTCCGTCTAAAAAACCATGTTCTAAGACAAATTCCGATCGTTGAAAACCTTCAGGTAATTCTTTACCCGTTGTGTCTTTTACAACACGTGGCCCCGCAAATGCAATTAAAGCATTAGGTTCGGCAATATTAATATCTCCCAACATTGCGAATGAAGCTGTTGTTCCTCCTGTAGTAGGATCGGTACATAATGAAATATACGGAATTTTAGCATCTGCTAATTGTGCCAATTTAGCTGATGTTTTTACCAATTGCATTAAAGATAGTGATGCTTCCATCATACGTGCTCCTCCAGATTTTGAAATCATTAAAAAAGGAAGTTCGTTTTTAATAGCATAATCAATAGCTCTTGCTATTTTTTCTCCTACAACACTTCCCATAGATCCACCGATAAAAGCAAAATCCATAGAAGCAATAACAATATTGTTTCCGTAAGATTTACCAACAGCTGTACGAACAGCATCTTTTAAGCCAGTTTTCTTTTGTGCCGCTTTTAAGCGATCTGGATATTTTTTAGTGTCTTCAAACTTTAAAGGATCTTTTGATGTTAAAGTTGCATTTAACTCAACAAAATTATTGTCATCAAAAAAAAGTTCGAAATACTCATGACTTCCAATACGAACATGGTATCCATCTTCTGGACTTACATATAAGTTTTTCTTTAATTCATCAGTACCTATTATTTTACCACTAGGTGTTTTATACCACAAACCTTTAGGTGTGTCTTTTTTTTCTTCGGTTGGGGTTTGAATCCCTTTGTCTGTACGTTTAAACCAAGCCATAGTTTAGTTTATATTTTGTTGTTTGTTTTTAGTTGACTCTTTATATTTTAAGAAAAGAGCTGACGACAAATGTAAATGATTTTTGTGAACTTTACTTTTGATAAATAAAAAAAAAGCACTTAGAACATTCTAAGTGCTTGTTTTTTAAAGGTTATGAATACTATAAAGTATTTACATTGTTTAAATCTTCAAATGCTTTTTTAAGACGCGTCTTAAATGTTAACTCTCCTTCTCTTAGCCATTTACGAGGGTCGTAATATTTTTTATTTGGTTTGTCTGCTCCGTCAGGATTACCAATTTGAGCAGCCAAGTATTCTTTGTTATTTAAAACATAATCACGCACACCTTCGGTAAAAGCATACTGTAAATCGGTATCAATATTCATTTTTATAACTCCGTAACCAATTGCTTCTCTGATTTCTTCTAGGGTAGAACCTGATCCGCCATGAAAAACAAAATCGATTGTGTTATGAGCAACATCGTACTTTTTTGAAATATATTCTTGAGAGTTCTTTAAAATTTTCGGTGTTAATTTTACATTACCCGGTTTGTAAACTCCATGAACATTACCAAAAGCAGCCGCAATTGTAAATTGATCGCTTACTTTCATTAATTCTTCATAAGCAAAGGCAACTTCTTCTGGTTGTGTATATAATTTAGAAACATCAACATCAGAATTATCTACGCCATCTTCTTCACCACCAGTTATTCCTAATTCAATTTCTAAAGTCATACCTATTTTACTCATACGAGCTAGATATTTTTTACAAATTTCAATATTTTCTTCAATAGGTTCTTCAGATAAATCTATCATATGCGAACTGTAAAGAGATTTTCCTGTTTCTTTATAAAACTGCTCACTTGCATCTAATAAACCATCAATCCAAGGTAATAATTTTTTAGCAGCATGATCTGTATGTAATATTACCGGAATTCCGTAGGCTTCAGCTAATAAGTGCACATGTTTTGCTCCTGCAACAGCCCCAGCAATAGCAGCTTTTTCATTTTCATTTGATAAACCTTTACCTGCGTTAAATTGAGCTCCACCATTAGAAAACTGAATAATTACTGGTGAGTTTAATTCTTTTGCAGTTTCTAAAACAGTATTTACGGTGTTAGAACCTACAACGTTTACGGCAGGTAATGCAAATTTTTTATCTTTAGCTAATTGAAATATTGCTTGAACTTCTTTACCGGTAGCAACACCAGCCTTAATAGTATGAGCCATTTTATTTGTTTTTAGTTGTGTTTAGCGCATCAAAAATAAGAAATTTTCAACGTATTAATAAGAAATAACAGCAAGTGAATTGATAATAAAAATTAAAAAGGGTAATTAATTCCTATGTTTAATACAGAACTATTGAAATCGAAGTTTCTAAACCACCTATTATTATCTAAATAAGGTTCGTGCACTTTAAAGCCTAAATCTAATCGTGCTATTAAAAATTTAAAGTCATAGCGAAGCCCGAAACCAGAACCAACCGCCATGTTGGCTATAGATTTTATATTTTTAAACTTAGTACTTTCTTCAGTGAATTGAGAATTAGTAATGTCCCAAATATTTCCTGCATCAACAAATAAAGCTCCTTTTAAAGAACCTAACACATTAAATCGATATTCAAAACTCGATAAAAACTTTAAACTACCAATATTATATTCTAATCCTGGTTTTCTTGTTCCTGGCCCTAAATCGTAAGTTCTCCAAGCTCTAATATCGTTAGATCCTCCTGCGAAATAGCTACGAGAGAAAGGAATGTTAGATTTATCGTATGTTATAATTGCACCTAAAAAAGTACGATGTGCTAAAACAGTGTTATTACCAAGATTCCAATATTTTTTATATTCTATATCTGTTTTAAAGTACTGAGCAATAGGAAGTTTAGAAACTGTTCTTTGACCTCTATTGTTTGTTTCGTTTGATAATAAACCCATAACGTTTCCAGAATTAGCAATTCTTAGTTTTAGAAAAGAAAAACTGGCATCTTTAGCATTTTCTTGATTGTTGTACGTATAACTATAAGCTATTTCAGGAATTAAGAAATCAGAAGTAATTATATTGTAACGATTAAAAATGTTAAGGTTGTTTTGATATTCTGTAGGATTTGTAGTAGCAAAAGAATTGTCTTGGGCAACGTTTCTAATAAATTGAAGAATAGCAGCAGAATTAGTAGGTCTGTTAGCAGGTAACGTGTATGCAGCTGTTGCGTTATCTACATTTTTTAATTTTGAATATTCTGAAGCATAGATGTTAAAATAATTATCAACATTTAAATTTCGGATATATTGAGTGTTAAAAAATTCTAACTGAATTGTTTTCTGTTTATTGTATTTCCACTTGTAATCAATACCCACAGAGATATTTTGATTATCAAGCCCTATGTTTTTTTGAACACCACCCCCCACAAAAAACTTTGTTCTAGGAAACATTTTTTTAGGCACAAATTTATGTAATCCAAAAGGAGCCATAAAACGAGGTACTTCTAAAGAAAGGTCAGCACCTACTTCCCAACCAGGCCCGTTATTAGAATTAAAATAAGATCCGAAAGTTGATAGTTTAAAAACTTCAGCGCCTTTAAAAGTGTTTCTGTTTGTAATTGAAAACTTTAAAGAAATATCAAAATTTCTAATATTAGATCGAGACAATTCTGTATCTAAACCTAAAGTGTATTTTTCAATTGGAGTTAAAAACACATCTGCTTCTAATTCGTGATCGTTTAATTCATTATAACGAATAGAAGTAGCTTTAAAATTCTTTAAACCTCTTAAATGTGTACGTGTTAAATTTCTAGATACGTCATCATAAACAGTGTTAGGTCTAATAAATAAAGATTGTGATAAGAATTTAGGGTTGTATTTTAATTTTTTATGCGCATAAAAATTAATACCTTCATAGAAAACAGAATCTTTATGAACGGCGTTTCTTTTATTGTAAGTATAGTCGGTATAAACGTTTATTTTTTTTATTTTTTGAATTTTAAACGGAACAACTCTATCAGAAATATTAATGTTTACACCTGCCTTTTGGTAGTTTTTTAATGTATCTATTTCAAAAGAAATGTAATTCTCATTAAAATGATACACTCCCTTATTTCGAAATAAATTAACTAACCGATTGGCTTCTTTAATAAAATTAGCATCCTTGTATTGATCGCCCGATTTAAGAAAACTTTTTTCTTTTAAATCTTTATATATAACATCAAGAACTGGAGATGATATTTTTGTGCTAATTGTGTCTAAAAAAGAAGGTTTACCTTTTGATACATTGTAAGATATAGCTCCCTTTTTACTACTTACAGAATCTTTTTGAGAAGAAACACGTGATCGAAAATAACCTTCGGTTTGAAAATAAGCATTTAAATTGGTTATTGTTTTTCTTGTTTTCTTGTCATCAATAACAACAGGAGCTTCACCACTATTTAAAAACCAGTTATTAAAACCAATAAAGCTTTTAGCAACAGAGATACTTTGCTTTTCAGAAAAAGCGCTTTTTAAAAAGGAATATGTTTTTGGTTTTTGTTTACCCCATTGCGAAGGAGTTTGTGGGCCTTCTGGGTTTCCTAAATTATAAAAATATAGAGATAAGGGGATGCCCAAAGCTTTCGCGTTAGGTTGTTGTATAAGTAATTCAGTAATGTTTTCGCTTGAGTTTTTAACACTATCAACATAAATAGTGTTTTTTGTTAGTAATAACTCATTTTCTTTTACATACTTTATCGTGTTACACGAACTGAATAAGACTACTAATAAAAAGAAGAAAGAAAGTTTTTTCATTAACTTTACGCCTCGTATTTTAAAAATCAAAAATACTAATTTTTAGTGGTTATAATGTGTTAAAAAAGATTTAATGAGTTTATCTAAAAGCAACCTGAAGTTAATAACAAGTTTACAGCAAAAAAAGTATCGCCAAAAGCATAAATTATTTGTAGCGGAGGGAATAAAGGTTGTAAAAGAATTATTAAATTCTTCTTTAGAAGCATCGCATGTTTTTACGGTAGATGAATCTTTTATTGTTTCGAATGAAATACCGCGTACTGTTATATCGGAGAATGAATTAAAAAAAATCAGTACTTTAAAAAATCCGAATAAGGTTTTAGGATTGTTTAAAATACCAGAAGATAAAGAAACTAATGAAACAGGTTTAATAGTTGCTTTAGATGAAGTGAATGATCCTGGTAATTTAGGAACCATTATTCGTTTATGTGATTGGTTTGGAGTTTCAGAACTTGTGTGTTCTAAAAACACTGTTGATAGTTACAATCAGAAAGTAGTGCAATCTACCATGGGTTCTTTAACGAGAGTGAATGTTTCTTATGTTGATTTGCCAGAATTTTTATCTAGCACTCAATTACCAATTTATACAGCAGATATGGATGGAAGTAACGTGTACAAAGCATTATTGCCAGATAAAGCTATTTTAGTAATGGGAAATGAAGCAAACGGAATTTCAGCAGAAATATCGGCAATTGTAAAGCACAAATTAACTATTCCTAGGTTTGGCGAAATTCAGCAAACAGAAAGTTTAAATGTTGCTACTGCAACTGCTATTTTATTAAGCGAGTTTAAAAGAGGTTTAGAATAATCCGTTAATTTGAGCATCAATTCTATCAATAATAGAACCCAAATCTTCCTGGTTTTTAACGAAATCTAAATTATCAACATCAATAATTAATATTTTTCCCTTGGTGTATTTACTTGCCCAAGCTTCATAGCGCTCGTTTAGTCGGCTTAAATAATCGATACTAATTGAGTTTTCGTACTCTCTACCTCGTTTGTGAATTTGTCCAACAAGTGTAGATATGTCAGCACGTAAATAAATTAATAAATCTGGCGGAGTTACCAAATTTTCCATTAATTCGAATAATGAAGAATAGTTGCTATAATCACGATTAGTCATTAAACCCATCGCATGTAAGTTGGGTGCAAAAATGTGAGCATCTTCGTAAATGGTTCTATCTTGAATAATTTTTTTACCAGATTGCCTTAATTCTAAAACTTGACGAAAACGGCTGTTTAAAAAGAAAACTTGCAGATTAAAAGACCAACGTTCCATTTCACCATAAAAATCATCTAAATAAGGATTTTCATCTACCGATTCGAAATGAGGATCCCAATTATAATGTTTTGCGAGTAATTGTGTTAATGTTGTTTTACCTGCGCCTATATTTCCGGCAATTGCTACATGCATATTTTTAGATATTTCAAGATGGTAAAATTACATAAAAAAAGGGATTTCAAAAGGTTTTAGCACATCAATTTATATCCGTAGCCTCGTACATTTACAATTTGAATATTTTCGTCGTGTTTTAATTTCTTACGTAATTTAGATATAAATACATCCATACTGCGTGCGTTAAAAAAATCGTCGTTGCCCCATAGTTTTTTCAATATAAAAGAACGATCTAATATTTCGTTTTTCTTTTGATAAAGATGAAATAGCAATTCAGATTCTCGATGCGTTAGTAATTCGGGTTCTGAATTAAAAAACAAAGTTTGTTTGCTGTGATTAAAAATAAAGTTACCAATTATTAATTTATCAGAAGTTGTTTTTAATGATGCTCTGTTTAATAAAGAATGCACGCGAACAATAAGTTCTTCCATAGAGAAAGGTTTTTTTAAATAATCGTTGCCGCCATGTTCAAAACCTTCTAAAACATCTTTCGTTTGCGATTTAGCTGTTAAAAAAATAATAGGAATATGTTTATTTTCTAAACGGATTTCTTTAGCTAAAGTAAAACCATCTTTTTTAGGCATCATAACATCTAAAACCAACACATCTGGTTGCTCTTTTTTATAAAAACTAAGAGCTTCTTCACCATCTTGGGCATGAAAAACATCAAAATCTCTCGTTTCTAAACTTTCTTTTATAATTTGCCCTAAACTAGGTTCGTCTTCTGCTAATAATAATTTTATTTTTTTACTCATCTGGCAACGTAATTTTAAAAGTAGTTTCTTTTGTGTTTGAAGTTAAAGAAAGGAAACCGTTGTGTTTTTCTATGATTTTTTTAGAATAATACAAGCCAATTCCAAAACCTTTTACGTCGTGCGTATTTCCTTTAGGAATGCGATAAAATTTTTCAAATATTTTTTCTTGTTGATTTTTCTCAATCCCTTTTCCTTTGTCAGTAACCGAAATTTCGATATTATTTAATACAAACACTATCTTTATTTGTATCGTATCTCCGCCATATTTTATGGCGTTGTCGATAAGATTAGAAACAGCATTTTCAAAATGAAAAGCATCTAATTTTGTAATTAATGTGGCAGTATTTGTTGAGAAATAAATGTTTTTATCAATCAATATTTGCTGATGTTTTTGAGATATTTTCTCAACTAAATCAATAATATTTATCGGTTCCTTTTGCAACATTAAGTTCTCACTATCTAAAGTGGCGGTTTCTAATAGTTTCTCTACCATTTGATGCAGTTTTTTAAGTTGCATCGAAGAAATAGAAAGATATTTTTTAGTTTTCTCTTTATCGTTAAGCATATTAAAATTATCAATAGCTTCAATAGCTGTAGAAATTGTAGTAATAGGTGTTTTAAATTCGTGTGTAATGTTACTTATTAAATCGTTTTTAATTTCTGCCAACTCTTTTTGTTGATTGATAACGTTTAACAAATAAAATAAACTAGAAATTACGGCAAGCGATAATAGTAAGGACAAAATGATACCTGTAGAGCTTCTTTTTAAAGCCTCGTAGGTTGGGTTTTTATAATAGAGATTAAATTTTTCATCAGCTTTTAAATAGGTGGATTTTGCTTGAGTTTTAAGGAACGATTTTGTATCGTTGGTTTTGTTGCTGTAAAAAAGAGTGTCTTTTTTTAAGTGATTAAAGTAATATTTAGTGTTTATTCCTTTATTAATAAGTTCTTTTGATAAGATAGAATCAATACTCTTATAATTTATAGTGTCGTTTTGTATCGCTATAAAAATAGTTTGCAACCCTTTTATCAATTTTAAGCTATCGGTGGCTTTTTTACCTAAAAAAACTTGAATATTTTCTGCGTTTTTATGTTTTATAGTTTTTATTTCTTTATCAGCATGTAAAAAAACATTTGTAGAAATTTTATTGGTACTATCTTCTATTGTTGGAAAGTTTATTTCATCTTTATGAAAGACAGATTTCATAAAATTAGTATCCATTTTTTTAAAATCTTCATCATCACTATTTATTTGAATAGAAGTTATTTTATAAGAAAGGCTATCTTTTAAATGACGTGGGTTTTTTCTTTTTTTTATTCCTGATGTTTTAAAGATATTTTTCCAAATTTCATCTTTCTTTAATTTGTCAGACGCTGTGAGTTTTTCAGGTTCTATAATTGCAAAATGATTCTTTTTAGAGAGGTTTACGTAATAAGCTTCAATTGAATTGTCTAAACTTAGTTGAATTTCATTTAAAACACGTTGCTTTTTTTGTTCATAATTTTTATAGTTCCAATACAACTGTACCCCAATTGTTGTGAGTATAGTTGTAATGATAAAATATAAAATCCAACGATTTTTTTTGTTTTCCATGTTTCAAAGATAAGTAGTTAGCTGTAATTACAATAACGGCTTAACACTCGTTAACATTGGTTAACTTAAAGTAAACGCTGATCTGTTCATATTTGTAGTGTAGAATTAAATGAACCAATTAAAATAATAGAAAATTTATAAAAAATGAAAAAAGCAATAGCAATAATAACACTGTTTTTAAGTATCTCAATTTATGCACAAGAGTTTCAAGGAAAAGCTACTTATAAAACAAGTAGAAAGGTAGATTTTAAAATGAATGATAAAAAAGGAGGCAATTCAGATCTTCAAAAACAATTACAAGCACAATTGTTAAAGCAATTTCAGAAAACTTATACGTTAAATTTTACGAAATCAGAATCTACTTATAAACAAAATGAAGAATTATCTACTCCACAAGCTCAAAACGGAGTAAGCATTCAAATTATGGGAAATGGTGGAGGAACCGATGTTTTGTATAAAAATGTTGCTGATAAACGATTTGTAAATAAAACTGAAATTAGTGGAAAGCGATTTCTTATTAAAGACAAGTTAAGTGAACTTGATTGGAAAATGACAAGCGAAACCAAAAACATTGGTAATTATACTTGTTATAAAGCAACAAGGAAAAGAGAAGAAACGAGAACTTCTTTTTCTATGACAGACGGAGAAAGAGAAAAGAACGAGGAAAAAGTAACTATAGAAACAGTTGCTTGGTACACACCACAAGTACCAGTAAGTAATGGTCCTGGGAAATTTTGGGGATTACCAGGATTGATTTTAGAAATTCAAGATGGAAAGCAAACGATAGTTTGTACCGAAATTGTGATGAATCCGTCGGATAAAGTTCTGATTAAAGAGCCATCAAAAGGAAAAAAAGTAACACAAGAAAAGTTTGATATAATAATGGATAAGCACTCAAAAGAAATGATGGAACGTTTTAAAAGTAAACGTAAAAGTAAAGATGGAAATTCATTTAGCATTCAAATACAAGGATAGTATTAAACCTTTTTAGTTTTGTTGAGTCTAACACATAATTACAATTATGTGTTATAAAAAAAGCAAAAATGAAACAATTTACAACCATCTTTTTTCTGTGTATATCGATTACAATTTTTTCACAGGCTAATTTTCAGGGTAAGGCAGTGTATCAATCCAAAACAACAATGAATAGTGATTTTGGAGGAAGACAAATGTCTGAAGAACGAAAAAAACAAATTATGCAACGTATGAAAAGTATGTTGGAAAAAACATTCGTTTTAAGTTTTACAAGAGAAGAATCAATTTACAAAGAAGAGGAAAAATTAGCTGCGCCAACAACTGGCGGAAGAGGTTCTAGATTCGGTGGTTTTTCAGGTGGAGGAACAAAGTATAAAAACATAAAAGAAGGAGCTTTGTTAGAATCAACAGAGTTTTTTGGTAAAAAGTTTTTAATTTCTGAAGCTGCCGAAAAACCAAACTGGGAATTAGGAAGTGAAACGAGACAAATAGGTAATTACACCTGTTATAAAGCAACTTTAGTTAAAGAAAATGATGCGCTTGATTGGACAAGTATGAGAAGACCTAGAAGAGACGAAGCTAAAAAAAATTCTACAAATGTTGAAAAAGAATCACCAAAACAAACACTAGTTACTGCTTGGTATACACCACAAATACCTGTTAGTAACGGACCTGGAAATTATTGGGGTTTACCTGGTTTAATTTTAGAAATTAATGAGGGAAGAACAACTATTCTATGCTCAGAAATAACAATGAATCCGTCTGAAAAAATAGAAATTGAAAAACCCGAAAAAGGAAAGCAAGTTACTAGAGTAGAATATACTAAGATGATGAAAGAGAAGATGGAAGAAATGAGAGATCGTTTTAGAAGTGGAAGAAGCGGCGGAAGAGGAGGTCGATTCTAAAAAACAAAATAATATACACATGAAAAAAATATTACTAATAGTCATTTTATTGACTACATGGATAACTAATGCCCAAATAACACTTAAAGGAGTTGTTAAAGACAGCATTGGTAGCCCTTTAGAAATGGCAAATGCAATTGCGATTAATACGGTTACTAAAAAATTAGATTCTTATGGTTTTACTGATGCCAATGGAAACTATAAATTAAACCTTAAAAAAAACACAAGTTATAGTATAAAAGTAAGCTACATTGGTTTTAAAACAGCTGATGTACTTGTGAAAACTGAAGACGTTGATGTTGTTAAAGATATCAGTTTAGGTATAGATGATAGTTTAGATGAAGTAAATGTTACCTATAAAATGCCCGTTACAATTAAAGGAGATACGATTGTTTATAATGCTGACAGTTTTAAAAACGGAACAGAAAAAAAGCTGGGAGATGTTTTAGAAAATCTTCCTGGGGTTGAAGTAAATGAAGACGGTGAAATTGAGGTAGAAGGTAAAGCTGTTAAGAAAATTATGGTTGAAGGAAAAGATTTTTTTGATGGTGATACAAAAATAGCAACTAAAAATATTCCTGCAGATGCGATTGATAAAATTGAGGTTTTAAAAAATCACAGTGAAGTTGGGCAAATGCGCAGTGTAACCGATAATGAAGATAATATCGTTATCAATATTAAATTAAAAGAAGGTAAGAAAAACTTTTGGTTTGGAGAAGTAACAGCCGGTTTAGGAGTAGGAATGACCGATAACAGATACATTGCAACACCTAAATTATTTTATTACAATCCAAAATACAGTGTAAATATTATAACTGATGTAAATGACATAGGAGAAGTGCCATTTACGATGAGAGATTATTTTAAGTTTACTGGTGGTTTTAGAGGTTTAAGCGAAAATAACGGGACAAATTTTAATGTAGGTTCTAGTGATATTTCGTTTTTAACCATGAAAAATAATAGAGCAAAAGAAATTGAATCTAAATTTGGTGCAGTGAACTTTAGCTATTCACCAAAGAAAACTTGGGATTTAAGCGGATTTGCAATTTATTCAGGTAATGAAACTGATATGGAAGAAGCAACAAGTCGTGTGTATTCTAATGCAGGAGTAGATAGAAATAATGTGCCAGCTTATAACGAAAACGATCCGTCATCCATTAAGTATATTGATACCGAACAAACAGAAAACACCACTAATCAAACAAGTGATTTAGGATTGTTTAAAATTAGCTCGAGCTATAAGCCTAACAGCGATAATCAATTCGATTATGATATTTTTGCTAAAATTTCTAAGCAAAAACAATTACAAAACACTTTATCATCTAGAACTTATTTAAATGCAGATGATGAAATAGTGCCGATTAATCAAATTTCAGAACAGAGTCCGTTTTCTATCAATCAAAATTTAAAATATTATTATACTTTAAATGAAAAAAATATTTTTGCTTTTGAAGCGCTACATTTATGGCAAGATGAAGATCCTTTTTACAATGCAGAATTAGAAAAATTATCTTTTGCTAATTTAATAGGCGCAGATGTAAATGCAAATCCGTTTAATTTAGGTCAGAATAAAAGAATAAAAACTAATAAATTTGATGCTAAATTAGATTACTTCTATGTTATAAATCCTAAAAGTAATTTAAATATTACCTTAGGTACCACACAAAGTAACCAGCAATTTAATTCAGATATTTTCGAAATTTTAGGAGGTAATAAAAATACGATTAGTCAAATTACTAGTCAAAATGATGTAGATTTTACATTTAGTGATATATACGCAGGTTTACATTATAAATTTATAATAGGTGTTTTTACTTTTGATCAAGGTTTTACAGCGCATAATTACACTTCTAAAAATACGCAGTTAGGTTCTGAAGTGAAAAATAGTTTTACAAAAATTTTACCTGATGCTTCGATCAAAATTAGCTTAAAAAAATCTGAAACATTACGATTAAGATATAATATGCAAACAAGCTTTACAGATGTAAATCAGTTAGCAGAAGGTTATGTATTTAATAATTACAATAGTTTGTATTCTGGAAATAGAGAGCTAGAAAATTCTTTATATCACAATGTAAGTTTGAATTATTTTAGTTTTAATATGTTTAATTACACCAATATTTTTGGTTCTGTAAATTACAGCAAACGTATAGATGTAATAAAAAGTAACACACAGTTTATTGATGTAAATAGTGTTAGAACATCTGTTAATTCTGCTTTTCCTGATGAAACAATTTCGGCAAGAGCAAATTTTCAAAAAAGTTTTAGAAAGTTTAAAGTACGTTTAGGAGGTAATGTATCACATGCTAAGTCGAACAGTTTAATTACCAACCGTCAAACAAGTGTAGCTACAAACCGGTTAACAAAAACATTTACACAATCATACACATCAAGGTTTAGTACAAACTTTAAAAATGCACCAAATTTTGATGTAGGTTATAACGTATCAATAAATAACTCTGATATTGGAGGAATTAAAAATTCGTTTACCACCCACAGTCCTTATGCGAACTTAGATATCTTCTTTTTAAAAGAATTTATCTTTACATCTAAATATACTTTTAATAAAGTAATTAATGAAGGAAGAACTATTGATGAATACGGATTTTTAAGAGCTGATTTAACCTATCAGAAAAAAGATAGTAATTGGGAATACAAGCTAAGTGCTACCAATTTATTAGACTCAGCCGGATTAAATCAAAACAGTAGTAACGATATTTTTGTAAGTAACTCTACTTATGTAATTCAACCAAGAATAGCGATGTTTACCATAAAGTATAATTTATAGTAATCCATTTTATTAAAAAGAAAAAGCGAGCTATTAAGCTCGCTTTTTTTATTTGTAGTAATAATTACTTAATTATTATTTTTCTTGTTGTAAGCTTTCCATCATTTTGAACTTGTAGTAAATACAAACCACTACTTACTTTAGGAAATTGAATTTCTTCATTGAATTTACTTGAAATAGTAGAGAAACTTTGAGTGTCTAATAAATTACCTGCGAAATCGAATAATCTAACAACGGTTAAATCTTTAGATTTTACTTTAAAATCGACAGTAATTGTTCCTTCAGAAGGTATAGGATATAAGTTTAAATCGGTAAATAAACTTTTATCTGTAGCAAAACTTTCTTCAACATTTATCGTATAATCTTCAACCTCACCGTTAAAATCTAATTCACAAGATCTTGCAAATTCATTTAATTTTGTAGAAACTCTTAAGGTAGTTGTACCAATTAAGGCATCGTCAGGAACTGATATTGCTTCTCTGTTAGATGTTATGTCGTAAGCTTCATCAGCATCAAATAAACAGTTTTGGTTCCAATCGATCCAAGCATATGTTTTTACATTACTATTTCCATCTGAATTAATAGTTGTGTTTATATCATAACTTTCTCCTCTTACAACACCTGTAGCTATTGATTTAAAATCAGAATATCCACTTGTTTTTGTTGAGGTATTATCAATTTCACCAAAAGTAACATTGGTAATGCTTATTTGAGAAGTTATATTACCAGATGATTTACAAAGATCATCATTAACGTTTAATACAATGTCAATCGATTTAGTTATTGATGAAGTTCCTGTTAATTTAAAGATGTAATCTCCTTTTTCAACATTATTTAAGTTGGTAATAGTAACTGTAACGCTATTGTTCGCGTTAACAGTTGCAGTACTAAATGTTACACTTGCATTTGCAGGAAGATCAGAGGTTGTAAAAGTTACCGTTTCATTAAAATTATTAAAAGTTTTATAATCTATTGTGTAAATAAATTCATTGGTTGCTTTATTACAAACAGAACCACCACCTGTTGTGTTCTCTATGGTAAAATCTGGTGTAATTGTAATTGTGTAATCTTCAACTTCACCATTAAAACCTAATTCGCAAGTGCTAGGATCCCTATCGTTTGCCGGCTTTGTAGTAACTCTTAAGGTTGTAGTACCTGGCAAAGCATCTTCAGGAATAGCAATTGCCAGGCCACTATTACTAGTTGCTGTATTGGCGTTAGTTACATTTCCTAAATCATATTGTTCACCAGTATCAAATAAACAGTTTTGGTTCCAATCTATCCAAGCAAACGTTTTTGTAGTGTTATTACCGTCAGAATTTGCATTAACAGTTAAATTATAGCTGTTTCCTATTATTACTTCTGTAGCTATTGATTTAAAATCAGAATACCCAGCTGTTTTTGCAGAACTGTTATTTATCGTTCCAAAATTAACAAGAGTTGTACCGATTAAAGAGATTGTATTTCCTTCGGATTTACAAATAGTATCATTTACATTAAAAAGAATATCGATAGATTTTGTAACAGAAGCTGATGTTGCTGTTACCGTCATGGTATAATCACCAATAGTTGCATTGTTTAAATTAGAAAGCGTTAAATCTATAGAGCCACTAGTATTTACAGATGTCGGACTAAACGAGCTTGTAGCACTTGTTGGAATTCCAGTAACAGAAAAACTAACATTTTCGTTGAAACCAAACAATGTTTTATAATCAATAGTAAAAACTTGTTCTTCTACAGCTTGATTACAAATAGATAAATTACCGGTTGTATTGGTTAAGGTAAAATCTGGTTGCGGTTCTTCTTCAACTATAATCGTATAATCTTCAGTTTCTCCCCATTCACTTGTATGATCAGCATCACAAGCACCTTCACCATTAGGAGCTCCATCTTGGAAATACTCAATAATAACTCTCATTCGAGTTTCTCCTAGCACAGCATCATCAGGAACTCTTATGTTTAACGCAGCAGTTGCAACATCTTCTAATTTGTTACCTAAGTCATATCTTTCTGTTGTATTGTCGAATTTATAATCTTGGTTCCAATCGATAAAAACATAACAATGATCTTGGTAACCAGCAGTGTTAAAGGTTACATTAACTTGATGACTTTGGGTTCTTTTAATAGCTGTAGAGATAGAAGTAAAATCTTCATATCCATCTACAGTATCATTCCCAGAATTATTATTAATACTATTAAAAGTTACATTTGTTATATGTTCTGATCCGCCAGCTTCATCCGTAAATGTAGAAGTACAATAAGAAGGTATTTCTGTTGTGAATTCACTTGTAGTTGAGTTAGCACCTTCACCACATTCATTTATAGGTTTTACTCGCCAAAAGTATTTTGTAATACCGCTTAAAGGAGTAGAAGGAATATAGGTGTTAGTTGTTACTGTTTCGTTAATTGCCGTTGCTGTAAAACCAGCATCTGTAGCAACCTCAATATTATAAGAAGTAGCATTTGCATCGGCTACCCATTCAAAACTAGGGCTCACACTTATGTCTGTAGCAGTATTTGTAGGTCTTGTTAAAGATATAGTTGAAAAATCTGTTCCAATTATCTTTAACGCAGCATTTACAGTTTGAGAAACAGAAGGAGATTCAGCATTTACAACAACTGTATAATCTTGTTGAGCTGTTCCGTCTAAGTTGCTTATGGTCATAACAACATTCCCATTAGCATCAATAGTAGTAGGAGAAAAAACAACATTAGCACCTGTAGGTAAATTCGAAGCAGATAAAGTAGCCGTTTCAGAAAAACCATTAATAAATTGAAAGTTTAAAGTATACTCAACAGTGTTACCTCCTGTATTACAAACCGTTTGTTGATTGGTTTCATTTGATACTAAAAATGTAGGTCCTGCATCATTAATTGTAAAGTTTGTTGCGTTTACGTTATAAAAAATATTATCAGCAGCTTCTACCAGTATACGGGCAGTAGTTGTAGGGTTATTTGGGATGGTAATATCTTCAGTACCATCATTAATTATATTTTCTTTTAATAATATAGGAAAAGTAACTCCGCCATCGATAGAAAGTCTAATGTTAACATTACTACAATTTATAGGAGCTTGATCTGACGTTCCTTTATTCCAGGTTATTGTTTGCGAAGAGCCAATACCCCAAGTCACGCTAGTGTTAGGAGCAGTAACTGTAAAAGCTTCAGCATCTGTAACAGTAACTGTCATATCATCTCTATCAGAACTACCACCACCAGCGTTATTGTCTCTAACGGTAAGTGCAAAATTTAATTCTCTAGCAACAGAAGGCAAAACAATCCATTCATCTGAACCTCCACTTACAACATTTGTTAATGTAGGTAAATATCTGTTAGGAGAAGTACTTGAAGGTAAAGATCTAAACGCAGGTCCTGCTGTACTTGTCGATTCTAAAGGGATACTAGCAGATTCTGTGTCTATTTGTTCCCAATTGTATGTTAAACTAGCAAGTCCCTGAGCATCGGTAGCTGTTGCTTTTAATATAAAAGGAGTAGATTTTGGAATATTAAAGTTTGCACCAGCATTTGCAACAGGAGCATCATTATTGGTATCTGTTTGAGTAGCACAATTACCTGTATTTTGAACATGTGCCCACATTTGTGCAATACTTACGGCGTGAAAATAATCATCACTTCTGTTTTGTACATTTTGCGGAGAACAAATACCTGCATAGGCCATAATAGTTGTACCACTTCCTGGTTCTACAGAGGTAGCACCAATGTTACCACCGCAATTACCTGCTGTTCCGTTAAATGTATGTGTAGCTCCAAATTGATGCCCTAATTCATGTGCTACATAATCAATATCAAAGGGGTCATTAATTGGTTGACCGCTTCCGGTAATACCACTAGCTTTAAGGCCAGGAGCACAAACAGATCTTAATGAGGCTAATCCACCACCACCAGTACTAAATGTATGGCCAATATCGTAATTAGCATCACCAATTATATTGTCACACTTTAGTTGACTCTCATCAATTAAACTATCTGCGTCATTATTACTTAAATCATCAGTAGCAGCATCTAAAAATATTAATTTATCGTTGTCGTTTACTATAACCATTCTAACAGCTAAATCTTTTTCATAAACTGCGTTTACTCTAGTTATAGTTGTGTTCATTGCTGATAAAACGGTTGCTTTTTTTACAGCATCAGTTGCTGTGTTTGGAACACCTTCTCTATTAATATGAAACTGAGAATATTCACCAGTAGAAGCAATAGCAATTCTAAAAGTTCTTAATTTACCATCGTTGGCATTTCTTTTTAAGTTTGTTGATGCTACTATTTTATTAGCGGATGTTTTAATTTCACATGAAAAATCATTTTTAGTAGCAGTTAAATCTTCTCGCTTATAAACAAGATATTGTTTTTTGTCTTTCGTAAACGGATCGATATATATGGTACTTTCTTTTCCTGAATGAATTAACGCATGAAAACCATTGGTACCAATACTAATTTTAGCTACTGCAGTAGGATCATCAATTCCTTGAGCAGAATATGATTTAATCATCGGGAATTTTGCGGCTAATCTAGGCGCTAAATATGATGTTTCTACAATAGAAAATCTTTTTAACTCTCCTTTAGAATTAGGAAGTGTAATTATGTTTTTACTATTTTTTGATTTTAAACTAGCCAAATGATTTGTAAAGCCACTTAAGTTTAAAGATGCTAAAGCGTATTTATCAGGGTTGTTGTCTCTAGCAAGAATTTCGTTCTTTTGAAAAGAGCCGGCTTTTTGTGCTGTGCTATTCCAAAAATTTTGAGAGAATGAATTACTTGCAAAAAAAGTAAAAATTAATACTACTAAAAGCGTGGTCTTTTTAATCATAATTATCTAGTTAATCGGTATAGAATATAACAGCTTAAAGCTAATTTTCCCTACCTTTGGGGACTTGTTTAGATACAAATTTATGAATAAAAAAATAAGAGTCAGTGATTTAGGACAAAAAGATTATAAGGAAGCCTGGAATTACCAAGCTCAGCTGTTAGATGAAATTGTTTCCTTAAAAAGAGAAAAAAGAAATAATATAGATGGAGTTATAACACCAAATCATTTTTTATTTGTTGAACATCCCCATGTTTATACACTAGGTAAATCTGGAGACATGAGTAACTTATTGTTAAATGAAGAAGGATTAAAAGAAAAAAATGCTACTTTTTATAAAATTAATAGGGGAGGAGATATAACATATCACGGTCCTGGACAAATAGTGGGATATCCTATTATCGACTTAGAGAATTTCTTTACAGATATTCATAAATACTTGCGTTTACTAGAAGAAGCGATTATATTAACAATAGCAGAATATGGCTTAAAAGGAGAGCGTAGTGAAGGTGAAACCGGAGTTTGGCTTGGAGTTGGAACACCATTTGCTAGAAAAATTTGCGCTATGGGAATTCGTGCAAGTAGGTGGGTTACCATGCATGGTTTTGCTTTAAATGTAAATGTAAACTTAGGGTATTTCGATAATATTATTCCGTGTGGAATTAGAGGTAAAGCGGTTACTTCTATGGAAGTTGAACTCGGTAAAAAAATATCAGAAGAAGAAGTAAAAGAAAAAATATTAAAACATTTTAAAGCACTCTTCGAGGTTGAAGAATATATTAAAGCATAAAAAAAGGGTTGACATTGTCAACCCTTTTTTTATGTGGAATTCTAAAATTATTTTTGAGCTTTAATATCAAAAGAAAGTTCCATTAAGTCGTTAATGAATTTATCTTTTAAGGCAGCATCAATTTTCTTAGACTTATAAGTAACACCAAAATCAGTTCTGTCAATACTAAAAACATCACTTTTAAAAGTAGCAGTACCTTCGTTTTCAGATACTGTAGCAGGTATTGTAATGCTTTTTGTAGTTCCTCTAAGTGTTAAATTACCAGTTACATGTAATTTACCATCTTTAGTTTCTGAACTAGCAACTACAAATTTAGCAGTAGGAAATTTAGCTACATCAAAAAAGTCTTCATTTTTTAAATGCTTTTCTAAATCTTCTTTACCGTTACCAGCTTCTAAATCTAAACAAGAAATAGAATTCATGTTAATAACAAATTCACCTGAATTAAGTACACCATCTTTAATATCAAATAAACCTTTTTCGATACTAACAACTCCGTTATGAGAACCTGTTGGTTTATTTCCTTTCCAAGTAACAGTAGATTCAGCAATGTTTGCTTTGTAAGAATTAATTACATTTTCTACTTTTTTTACATCTTTAACTTCTTCGTTAGCAGTTACTTTGTTTTTTTCTGATTTACAAGAAATAGCAGTAATTGCGATAAGAGCAATGGCTAAAATTGATTTTTTCATTATGATTGATTTTTAATTATTGATTTTATTGACTACAAATGTAATTAAAAAATAGTTTCCGTGGAAGTTATTTTTTTGTTAAGATTTTATTTATAACAAAAGAACTTGCTTGTAGGCCAAAAGCAGCAGGCATATAACTAATAGTTCCGTAAAACGATTTTTTAAAATTTGTACCGTTTGTAAGTTGTAAACTTTCTGGAATCTGAACTTCTTCAGAATAAACAGCCATCACACCTTTGTTTACATTTAATTTTTTTAATCTCTTTTTAAGTGCGCGTGCCATTTTGCAATTTTTAGTTTTACTAATATCTTTAACAACAACTTTGCTTGCATCTAGCTTTCCGCCAGCACCCATTGCGCTAATTAGCTTTACTTTTTTTCTTCTAGCCGCAACAATTAAATTAATTTTAGGCGTAATGCTATCGATACAATCTAAAACGTAATCGTATTCCTTGCTTACTATTTCAAAAGCCCTTTCAGGGGATAAAAATTCTTCTAACACCTTTAGTTCTATTTCAGGATTTATATCTTTAATCCTGTTAGCTATTACAGCTGTTTTCGATTTGCCAATGGTGCTTTTTAAAGCAGGTAATTGTCTGTTTATATTCGTTTCATCAAAAGCATCACCATCTACAATTGTCATTTTTCCAACACCAGCTCTTGCTATGAATTCTGCAGCAAATGAACCAACACCACCTAAACCAACAATTAAAATATTTGCTTTGTGAAGCTTTTCAATTCCTTCTTTCTTAACTAATAATTCCGTTCTCTCTAACCAACTCATTTTATAAATAACGTATTAAAATTTTGATGTATTTTTCTTGTTAATTCTTCAATTTTTAGCGCTTTTATTGAAGCTGCTTTTTGATAAATAGCACTAATATCAATTTCATCGGAATCAGTTTCTAAAAAAACAGTATCTAAAGAAATATCTTTAAAAGTTTTTTGCAATTTAGTAGCAGTAGTTAATGCTTTTCCGAAGGATAAAAAACAGCCATTTTTTATAAGTGATAAAGCCACTTGACTATTTTTGTTAAAACCATGGATAATCCATTTTTGTTGAGGTTTTAGTGTCTTTTTTAAATGAAATAGCTCTTCAAATGATTTTACACAATGTATAATTAATGGTTTTTGATATTTTTCTGATAAATGAACCTGTTTTTTAAAAACTGTTAATTGAAGTTCATAATCCGTTTTACATAACTTATCTAAACCACATTCGCCAATAGCAAAACAGTTTTTAAGTTGTAATTGTTGTTTGATAAAATGAATTTCGGAATCAATCTCTTCCTCATTAATATTCCATGGATGAATTCCAATAGAAAAAGGAATGCTAAAATCTGTTGAGTTGGGCTCGCAATTTAAAATTGATATGGTTGAATTGTCGCCAGGTTTATGATGCGTATGTACGTTGATAAATTTCATAATCAACGTTTTTATACTTTGTCTTTAGTATCGATAATAATAGTAACAGGACCGTCGTTTAATAATTCAACTTTCATATCGGCACCAAACTCACCTGTTTGTACTTTTTTACCTAAATCTTGTTCAAACTGATGAATGAATTCTTTATATAAAGGTATTGCAATTTCTGGTTTTGCAGCTTGCATGTAACTTGGGCGATTGCCTTTTTTAGTAGAAGCTTGTAAAGTAAACTGACTTACAATAATAGCGTCTCCTAAGCTATCAATTAACGATTTATTCATAACGCCATCGGCATCATTAAAAACCCGAAGATTGTTTATTTTTTTAGACAACCAATCAATATCTTCTTTCGCATCGTCATTCGTAATACCTAAAAGAATAAGTAATCCGCTTTTAATATCAGCAACTTTTTTACCTTCAATAGTTACACTTGCTTTAGATACTCTTTGAATAACTGCTTTCATTTATTCTTGATCTTTTTCCCAAATATCAGTACGATAATGTTCTTCTTCTCCTTCTAAAATTTGCAAATAACTTTTATAGCGAGACCATGAAACAGTATCTTCTTCTAAAGCATCTTTTACAGCACATTTTGGTTCGTTAACATGAATGCAATTATTGAATTTACAATCTTGTTTTAATGCAAAAAATTCTGGGAAATAATCGCCTAACTCTTCTTTATCAATATCAACAACACCAAAACCTTTAATACCCGGAGTGTCAATAATTCTTGCATCTTGCGAGTTTTCGAGATTTAAATCGAACATTTCAGCAAATGTAGTAGTGTGTTTCCCTTGATTATGCTGGTCAGAAATTTCTTTGGTTTTTAAATTTAAAGAAGCATCAATTGCATTTACTAAAGTTGTTTTTCCTACTCCTGAATGCCCTACAAACATAGATGTTTTTTCGAGCATTATTTTTTTAATCAGATCAACGTTTGTATTTTCTTTTGCAGATACTTCTATACATTTATAACCGATAGTTTCGTAAATATCTTTTAAGTATAAAATCTCTCCACGTTCTTCTATTTCGTAAGAATCTATTTTGTTAAAAACTAAAATAGTATCGATTCGATAAGCTCTTGTTGAAACTAAAAAACGATCGATAAAAGTGGTAAAAGTAGGTGGGTTGTTAATGGTAATTAATAAAAAAACCTGATCGATGTTAGATGCAATAATATGTGTTTGCTTGGATAAGTTAACAGATTTACGAACAATAAAGTTATCGCGTTCGTGAATATTGGTAATTACACCAGTTTCTTCATTGTTTTTAGTTTCAAGATCAAAATCTACCTTGTCGCCAACAGCAATAGGATTCGTGCTTTTAATGTCTTTTAAACGAAATTTACCTTTAATACGGCATTTGTATAAAACCTGTTCACACTTAACCAAATACCAACTTCCTGTAGATTTATATACCGTTCCTGTCATATTGCAAAGATGAGAAATTTTTAAAAAATAATGGTGACACTTCTATTGATTTTCAATTTTATAACAAAAAAATGATTGTGTGTAATTTATAAATACTCACTTTACGGATTTCTAATCTTGTTTCAGGTTCTCATTAGAATTTATTGTTTATTATGAGGATGTGATTCTGAAATAAATTAAGAATGACGCATTAATATTAAATTATGAATCCAAACGAATATTTATGAAAACGATGTAATTATAATATAAAAAAAATCCTTTAGGTTTTTTATGCCTAAAGGATCTTTTTTATGTTAAAAATTTACGTTGTTAAAAAGTGTTACGCGTTAAGGATTTAGTGACTTGTTTGAGCTCTTTTTTGTTTGCTTAAAAAGCAAAAAAAGCGAGTAACGAAAGCCTGACCCTTGTGGTAACGCTCTAAAACTATCCTTTAATAATTTTTTCTTGATGATTGATAGATTCTTGGTGAATTGCCTTAAACATTTTTAAAACAAACTCTTCACTTAAACCTCTTGTTTCACCTTCTAAAATCATTTTTCCTAAAATTTCATTCCAACGTCTAGATTGTAAAACGGCCACATTTTTCTCTTTCTTTAAAAGTC
Organism: Tenacibaculum sp. M1.3A; assembly: GCF_057732375.1. Classification (NCBI taxonomy): domain Bacteria; kingdom Pseudomonadati; phylum Bacteroidota; class Flavobacteriia; order Flavobacteriales; family Flavobacteriaceae; genus Tenacibaculum; species Tenacibaculum sp. M1.3A. The sequence goes on from NZ_JBYJEF010000002.1 coordinate 414,478, forward strand.
CGATTTTATCAGCAACCTTCATTCTTTTACTCATCATTTCTATAAGCTGATCATCAATAACATTTATTTGAGCCCTTAAATTACTTAAAGATTCTCTGTAAGAAGAGTCGGTTTCGGTTTCTTTACGGATTTTTAAATCTTCCATAATATCCTTTAATTTAGCAGGCGTTACTTGCTGGGCAGCGTCAGACCAAGCATTTTCAGGATCGAAATGTGTTTCAATCATTAAGCCATCAAAATTTAAATCTAAGGCAGTTTGCGAAACATCAAAAATCATATCTCTGTTACCCGTAATATGGGAAGGATCGCAAATTAAAGGCAAATCAGGAAATCTGTTTTGAAATTCAATAGCCAATTGCCATTCAGGAATATTTCTATATTTTGATTTCTCGTAAGTAGAAAATCCTCTGTGAATTGCACCTAAATTTTTAATTCCGGCAGTATATAATCTTTCAATTCCACCTAACCATAAAGCTAAATCGGGATTTACAGGGTTTTTAACCAAAACAATTTTATCGGTTCCTTGTAAAGCATCAGCAATTTCTTGCATTATAAAAGGAGAAACTGTAGATCGTGCTCCGATCCATAATAAATCGATATCGTGCTCTAAAGCTAACTTTACGTGTGCGGCGTTTGCAACTTCTGTACAGGTTTTCATACCTGTTTCTGCCTTTACTTTTTGCAACCATTTTAAGCCTAATGCACCTACACCTTCAAAGTTTCCAGGTCTAGTTCTTGGTTTCCAAATTCCAGCACGAAAATAATTTACATCAGAATCTTTTAATTCGTGAGCAATTTTTAAAACTTGTTCTTCAGTTTCTGCACTACAAGGTCCTGCGATTACCAATGGGTGCGCAAGTTTCATGTCGTTTAACCAGGTTCTTAACTCTTTTGTATTCTCCATTCTAATTAATTATTTGTGCTGCTTTTTTAAGCAAACTTTGTTTTTTGAATCAAAGTATATTAGACTCAAAAGAAAGCTCAAAATTACAACTATTTTGGTCTTTTATTTTATACCGTTTAATATTTTTTTTATGTGATTTGTACTTTCCATTTCATTATAAATTTCAGTAAAATCGTCTTGTAACATCAATTTTTTAAATTGCTGTAAATTGTTAATATATTCATCTAATGTTTCAATTACATTCTCTTTATTTTGTTTAAAAATGGGTGTCCACATGGCAGGCGAACTTTTAGCTAAACGAACGGTAGAGGCAAAACCCGAACCTGCCATATCAAAAATATCGCGTTCATTTTTTTCTTTCTCTATCACGGTTTTTCCAAGCATAAAAGCACTTATGTGTGATAGGTGAGATACATAAGCAATGTGCTTGTCGTGTGATTTTGCATCCATATATCGAATTCGCATTCCTAGTTTAGAGAATATTTCTAAAGCAATTTCTTGCAGTTTAAAAGCTGTTTTTTCTACTTCGCAAATGATATTTGTTTTTTGTTGAAACAAATTTTCATGAGCAGCTGTTGGTCCTGAAAACTCTGTTCCGGCAATAGGATGGGTTGCTAAAAAGTTTCTTCTCTTCGGATGGTTTTTAACAACTTCACATACTTGAGATTTTGTAGAGCCGACATCTAAAACCAAGCAAGTATCAGAAATTGTATCTAATACTTTAGGAAGTATTTCTAACTGAACATCAACAGGAACAGAAATAATTACAATAGCCGCCTTTTTTAAATCGCTAAATGTTGCTTTATGATGAATTACACCAACCTCTTCAGCTTTGTTTAAATGATTTTCGTTCGCATCAATTCCGTAAATAACAGCTTCAGAATATTCTCTTTGAATATCTAAAACCATGCTTCCGCCAATTAAACCAACACCGATTACAAATACATTCATTTTTTTGTTTTTTATTTTCGATTCCGCTCGAAAGGACAATTGAATTGTCAGGTAGCGTATCATTGATAGCTAAATTCTATTGATAGCTTCTTTAATTATTTCTTTTGATACACATAATGAAAATCGTATGAAGCCTTCTCCTTGAGAACCAAAAATGGTTCCGGGAGCGATAAAAATATCTTTTTGATATAAAATTTCATCAGCAATTTCTTCGGATGTTTTTCCTTCGGGAATTTTTGCCCAAACAAATAATCCTGTTGAGTTTTTGTTATAAGTACAGTTTAATTTATCTGCTAGTTGAAATACTAAACCTCTACGTTCTTCATAAATTTTATTTTGTTCTGAAAACCAATCATCAGATAATTGTAAGGCTTCAATTGCTCCTTTTTGAATTCCGTAAAACATACCAGAATCCATATTGCTTTTTACTTTTAGTATCTGATTGATAAAATTAGCGTTTCCTAAAACCATACCAACTCGCCAACCAGCCATGTTAAAGGTTTTGCTTAAAGAATTTAATTCTAAAGCAGTTTCTTTAGCACCATCAATTTGTAAAATACTAAGAGGTTTATCATTTAAAATAAAACTATACGGATTGTCGTTTACAATTAAAATTTGATGTTTTTTTCCGAATGCAATTAGTTTTTTAAAAGTTGCTATAGTTGCGTTTACACCTGTTGGCATATGCGGGTAGTTTACCCACATAATTTTTACATCAGCTAAATCTAACCTTTCTAATTCCTCAAAATTTGGCTGCCAATCATTCTGATCACTTAAATTATAAAAAATAGGTTCGGCACCTATTAATTTTGTGACAGAAGTATAGGTTGGGTATCCCGGATTCGGAATTAAAACTTTATCGCCTTCATTTAAAAAAGCCATAGAAATATGCATTACACCCTCTTTACTTCCCATTAAAGGAAGTATTTCGTTTTCGGGACTTAAAGTAACTTTAAACTGCAGTTGGTAGAATTTACTAATTGCATTTCTTAACTCAGGTAAGCCTTGGTAACTTTGGTATTTATGAGCAGCGGCATCGTTAAAGCTTTGTTGAATTGCAGTTATAACTTTAGTCGGTGGTTGCAAATCCGGACTTCCAATTCCGATATTAATTATAGGTTTTCCGGCAGCGGCTAACGCTCTTACTTCTCTTAATTTTTTAGAGAAATAGTATTCCTGAACGGTTTCTAATCTTTTTGCTGGTTGAATCATTTCCTTCCGTTTTTGTAGGTTCCTAATACTTTTGTTTCTAATGCCATAATTTTTATAATAGCGATTGCTTTTTGGTAATCTTTGTAATCATTAAAAGTAACATCAACAAAGAATGAATATTTCCATGGTGATTCTATTACCGGTAGCGATTGTATTTTTGTTAAATTCATTTTGCAGTCGCTCAACACATTTAAAATGGCAGCTAAACTTCCTCTTTTATGATCTAACTGAAATTTTAAAGAGGCTTTGTTTATTTGATCTATTCCGTTATTAGGAGCTGTTGTTTGTATAATTACAAATCGTGTAGCGTTGTCTTTTATAGTCTGAATTTCATCTTCGATAATATGTAAATCAAAAATATCGGCTGCAATTTTTGGAGCAATTGCGGCAATTCCTTTTAATTTATTTATTGAAATTCTTTTAGCAACTTCAGCAGTATCTACATCTTCTACTAATTTTATATGTGGATGTTTTTTAAAGAATTCTTTGCATTGTAATAGTGCCATTGGATGCGAACAAACTTCTTTAATATCTGTAATTTTTTGATTTGGAAGCGCCATTAAATGATGGTGAATATTTAAATATTCTTCTCCTACGATGTGTAAATTATTTTTATCAATTAAAGCGTAGTTTGGAATTATAGAGCCAGCAATTGTGTTTTCTAGCGCCATAATACCAATAGTAGCTGTTTTGTCTAATAAACTATGTACCAAAATATCAAAAGACATACATTCTTTTAATTGAATTGTTGTACCGTAAAAATTGCGAGCAACTTTATGATGATTAGATCCTTCTGCTCCTTGAATAGCGATTGTTTGTTTCATTTTTGGTCAAAAAAAAAGCCTCGATACATCGAGGCTTTATAGTTTATATTGTTGGTTAAAAATATGGTATAAAGTCTCAGCTCTTATTTAAAAAATAAAAGTAAAAATAGAAACCTTGCCAAGTATTTTGTAACGTCATTTTTGTATTTCTTGTACGAAACAAATCTAAAGATTAAAATGAGAAAAACAAATATTTAAGTTAAAAAGTATTTTTGCTAAGAAAAATAAATTTTTTAAAACTAAAAAAGCTCCTCAAATAAATGAGAAGCTTTTTGCGGTCTGGACGGGACTCGAACCCGCGACCCCCTGCGTGACAGGCAGGTATTCTAACCAGCTGAACTACCAGACCGTTGCTAATTGCTCTAAGCGGTTGCAAATATAAGACCTTTTATTAAATAAAAAAGAAATTAATTATATTTTTTTTGTCTACTGATAAGATAAGCGGTTAGTACTTTATTGTACCCTTCATTTATATCAACAGGTATGTAATCTATTTTGTATTGTAAGCATTTGTTTTTTAGATTATTGAAAAATTTAGAGCTTAGGTTTGTGTAATCTTCTTGAATATTTTCGGCATGTAAATTTATTTCATCTCCAGTTTCTACATCAATAAATTTTTTAGGTTTATTGTCGAAATCGAACGAGAATTCTGTTTTTTTATCATAAGTATGAAACAATATCACTTCGTGTTTGTTAAATTTTAAGTGTTTTAGGGCATCGAAAAGTTCATTATCATCTTTTGATGTTTGAAACATATCCGTAAAAAGAAATATTAAAGAACGTCTATGAATGTTTTCTGCAATTTCATGCAAATACTTATAGGTTTCTGTTGATGCTTTAGAATTAGAGGTAAGTAAACTTTCTAATTGGTTTAATAACATCTTACGGTGACGCTCGCTTCCTTTTTCTGGAGCATAGTATTCGTAAGTGTCAGAATAAATACTTAAACCTACCGCATCTCGTTGTTTTTTTAAAATTTCCATTAACGATGCAGCAGCAACCGCAGAAAAACCAATTTTATTTAAATTGTGTATAGATTGGGTTTTAAGAATAGGGTAGTGCATCGAAGCAGAATTGTCTATAATTAAATGACAACGTAAATTGGTTTCCTCTTCGTACTTCTTAATATATAGTTTTTCGGTCTTTGCAAATAACTTCCAATCTATATGGCGGGTGCTTTCTCCTTTATTATATAGTTTGTGTTCTGAAAACTCTACAGAGAATCCGTGAAACGGACTTTTATGCATTCCTGTAATAAAACCTTCAACAACTTGTTTGGCAAGTAGCTCTAAGTTTTTTATTTCTGATGAAGTATTGTTTAAATCAATCATATACCTCTAAAATAAAAAAAGGTTTAGCGTTAGCCAAACCTTTTTTAATAATATATTATGAATGTACTATTTATATAGCAGCATCAATTTTATCAGTATATGCTTTTTTAGGAGCTGCACCAACTTGCTTGTCTACAACTTCTCCGTTTTTAAAGATTAATACAGTAGGTATGTTTCTTACACCGTATTTAGCTGCAAATTCTTGATTGTTGTCAACATCAACCTTACCAACAACTGCTTTACCGTCGTATTCAGTATGAATTTCATCTACAATAGGCCCAACCATTCTACAAGGTCCACACCAAGCTGCCCAAAAATCAACTAATACTGGTTTGTCTGATTTTAATACTACTTCTTCGAAGTTTGCATCTGTAATTTCTAATGCCATTTTGTTATGTTTTAATTAAGTTAATGTCTTGTTTTCTACATTACAAAAGTAATCAAAAAAATGACCAAAACAATTTTACGAAAATTACTTTTTATTATCGTAGCATCAATAGTTTCTATTTCCTTAGCCGTTTGTTTTTCTGTGTGTTAAATAATGCATAACTTTGCAATATAATTTTGAGGAAAAATTTGACTGATTGCAACCTCTTTGAGCGTGAGTTCATAAATAAAAAGCTAAAGCAGTAATTATCTACTCCTTTAAGCGACCAAGCAATCCAAGTTTTTCTTTTATTTAATTTTTAAAAAGAATTTTTATGTCATATTTATTTACTTCAGAAAGTGTTTCTGAGGGACATCCGGATAAAATAGCGGATCAGATTTCTGATGCTTTAATCGATAATTTTTTAGCTTTTGATCCTACATCGAAAGTTGCTTGTGAAACATTAGTTACTACAGGTCAGGTAGTGTTGGCAGGAGAAGTGAAGTCTAAAACATATTTAGATGTTCAGCAAATTGCAAGAGATGTAATTAATAAAATAGGGTATACCAAAAGCGAATATATGTTTGATGGCAGTTCTTGTGGAGTTTTTTCTGCAATTCATGAGCAATCACCAGATATTAACCAAGGTGTTGTAAGAGCAAATCCAGAAGATCAAGGAGCAGGAGATCAAGGAATGATGTTTGGTTACGCAACCGATGAAACTGAAAACTATATGCCGTTGGCATTAGAACTATCTCATCGTTTGTTAATTGAGTTAGCTGAGTTGCGTAGAGAGAATAGCAATATTACTTATTTACGACCAGATGCTAAATCTCAGGTAACTATTGAGTATTCTGATGATAACGTACCGCAAAGAATTGATGCGATTGTTATTTCTACACAACATGATGATTTTGATGAGAATGATGATGTAATGTTAGCTAAAATCAAAACAGATATTGTTTCGATTTTAATACCTAGAGTTGTAGCTAAATTGCCTGCTAATATTCAGAAATTATTTACAGATAGTATTACGTACCACATTAACCCAACAGGAGTTTTTGTAATTGGTGGTCCTCATGGAGATACTGGTTTAACAGGACGTAAAATTATTGTAGATACTTATGGTGGAAAAGGAGCACACGGAGGTGGAGCATTTTCAGGAAAAGATCCTTCTAAAGTAGATCGTTCTGGAGCTTATGCAACACGTCATATTGCAAAGAATTTAGTTGCCGCAGGATTATGTAAAGAAGTTTTAGTGCAAGTTTCTTATGCTATTGGTGTTGCAAAGCCAACAAGTATTAATGTAGAAACATATGGTACTGCAACGATTGATAAAACAGACGGAGAGATTAGTAAAATAGTAGAAACTATTTTTGATATGCGTCCATACTTCATCGAGCAACGTTTAAAGCTAAGATCACCTATTTATTCTGAAACTGCCGCATATGGGCATATGGGGAGAACACCAGAAAAGAAAACGGTAACATTTTCTAACCCTATGGGAGAAATTGTTGAGCGAGAAATTGAAACATTTACTTGGGAAAAGCTAGATTATGTAGCGAAAGTAAAAGAGAGTTTCGGTTTATAAAAACAATTAGAAATTACTTATAATAAAAAAGCCTTGACATTGTCAAGGCTTTTTTATTATGTTTATTTTATTTGAAGAATATAAGGCATTCTCGCCTGAATTCCTTTTAGTTTTTTCATCTGATTGATATTGTTGTATAGTTGGTAGTTTTCATCACCTAATGTTTCTTTTAAAATTTCTTCTTTAGAAGCTTTTGCAAAAGGAGAAAAATTAAAAGCTTCCTTTAAATCTTTTTTATAATTAGGGTAATTACGAACTTTATATGTTTCAACTTTAGCTAATTCAGCTGCAATTTTAATCGCATCATTTAGGTTTCCTAGCTTATCAACTAAACCATTTTCAAGCGCTTCTTTACCTGTCCAAACTCTTCCTTGGGCAATTTCATTTACTTGTTCGAAAGTCATGTTACGTCCAACGGCAACGCGATTTACAAAAGTCGTATAAATGTATTCGACACCTTCTTTAGTAACATCGTAGAATTTTTTATCCATAGGTTCAAAAACACTATAGTTAGGATTACTGTTTGTAGATACTTGCTCGGCATTAATACCAATATTATCTGCAAATTTGTTAAAATTCGGAATCGCACCAAATACACCTATAGACCCAGTAATTGTAGTAGGTTCTGCTAGTATTTTATCAGCATTACAAGCAATATAATAACCACCAGAAGCGGCTACGTTACCCATAGAAACTACTAAAGGTTTTTCTTTTTTGGTTAACTCCAACTCGCGCCAAATTAATTCAGAGGCTAAAGCGCTACCTCCAGGTGAATTAACACGTAAAACAATTGCTTTTACATTTTTATCTTTTCTTGCCTTGCGCAAAGCTTTGTTTATAATTCCTTGACCAATAATATTTTCATTTCCTTCAGTATACATTATTTCTCCTTGTGCATAAATTACAGCAATTTTGTTTTTTGCTGTAGAAGAAATTCTTCCTTTTCCAGACTTAATATAATCAGCTAAAGAGATTGTGTTTATTTTTTTATCAGCATTTAAGGCTAGTTTTGCTTCGTATTCATCTTCATAAATAATTGCATCAATTAATTTATGATCTTTAGCCATTATTGCATTTCTACCATTGGCATTATCGGCAATTAAATTTAATTGTTCGGTAGTTATATTTCTGCTTTTACTAATATCGTCTGTAATTTCTGACCAGATAGATTTTAAAAGAGAAGTAGTTTGCTCTCGGTTAGCATCACTCATTTTATTCGTTAAATATGGCTCAACCGCACTTTTGTATTTTCCGTGACGAATCACTTCCATTTTAATTCCGTATTTATCTTCAAAATCTTTATAATATAAAACTTCGGTAGATAAACCTTTAAAATCAATAGCACCAACAGGGTTTAAAAATAAACTATCGGCAACCGAACTTAAATAATAGTTTTTTTGTGAATATACATCGTTGTAGGCATATACAAATTTACCACTCTCTTTAAAATCTTCAATTTTATTTCTGATGGCTTGCGTTTGTGCTACACCTGCGTTTACTAGTGCTGTTTTAATACTTATTCCTTTAATATTACTATCTGTTTTAGCATTTTCGATAGCGTTTATTATTTTATTTAAAGCTAGCTTTTCATCTGTTAACTCTAAAATTTCGGCTAACGGATTATCGTCTTTAGGAGCGTAATCTTTTACAGTTGCTGATAAATCTAATTCTAAAATAGAATTCGATTTTACGACAATTTCTTCGTCAGAGCCAACAATAGAGGCGATGGCAATAAAAAAGGCAAAGATTAAAAAAATGGCTATAAAAAAACCAAGAATAGATGCTAGTAAATTTCGTAAAAACTTCATATTATGCTGTTAATTTTTGGCAAATATACATTTTTACAAGATGATTCATTTTTTATCGTAAAGTCATTCGGTATTTACGTTGTGCAAACTCAAAATAATTAAAAAGTTTATAGTTTACATCGTAGCCGTAATTAACGTTTAAGTTGTAATCAATATTGTTTTCGTAAATGTTATTATTAAAATTAATAGGGTTATTAACTCTAGAGTTCCATATAGAAACATAAACACGGTTTTTGTTTTCTAAATAAAACTGAGAATGAAATCCTGGCGGTCTTGCAATGGTGTTTAAGTAAGTTGTAAAGCCAATATCAATAATGGTAATTTCATATTCTAAGCTGTCATTTTTAATAACAACAGGTTCTTCTTTTACAATAGTTTTACTTTTTATAGGCGAACTACCACAAGCATAAAATAAAATTATTAAGATGATTACTGTCGAAAAATATTTTAAAGTTTTCATAATCTGTAAATTATATACCTATAAAGTTGCAAAAATTTTTCCGGTTTTCATTGATTTTTAGTTTGTTTAACAGTAATTTTCAACTTTAAAGACAAGAAAATGAAGAAAAGATGTTTTTGGGTAAGTGATGATCCGTTATATGTATTATATCACGACAAAGAGTGGGGCGTTCCTGTTTATGATGATAAAGCCTTATTTGAGTTTTTAATTTTAGAAACCTTTCAGGCAGGTTTAAGTTGGATTACCATTTTAAAGAAAAGAGAAAACTTTAGAGAAGCATTTGATGATTTTGATTATAAAAAAATTGCAGCTTATAATGAACATAAATATAATGAGCTGCTATTGAATAGCGGAATTATAAGGAATAAGTTAAAAATTAAATCGGCAATTTCTAACGCACAGCTTTTTATAGATGTTCAAAAAGAATTTGGTTCTTTTTCGAAATATATTTGGGGGTTTGTTGATGGTAAGCCAATTAAAAATAGTTTCGATAAGCGAGAAGACGTTCCCGCAACAACAGCATTGTCAGATAAAATATCAAAAGATTTAAAAAAACGCGGATTCAAGTTTGTGGGCTCTACGGTTATGTATGCTTATATGCAGGCTACAGGTATGGTGAACGATCATACAACCGATTGTTTTAGATATAACGAAATTTAAAATTTGTACATTTATCAACTGAAAAATCAATTTAAAACTATAAAAATGAAATTAAAACAAATGCTTTATACTGCAGCTGCAGTTAGCTTATTGGTTTCTTGTGGAGTGGAAAATAAAAAAGAAGCTAAAGAAACAAAAGAAGAAGTGAAAACTGAAGTGAAGTTTAACCATGAGGTTGAGCAATTTGCGGATATAAAAGTTTTAAGATATCAAATTCCGGGGTTTGAGGAATTAACCTTAAAAGAAAAAAAGTTAGTGTACTATTTAACGCAAGCAGGTTTATCGGGTCGGGATATTATGTGGGATCAAAACTACCGTCATAATTTAGAGATTAGAACTGCTTTAGAGAACGTAAACACTAATTATAAAGGAGATAAAAACTCGGAAGACTTTAAAGAATTTACCACTTATTTAAAGCGTGTTTGGTTTTCAAACGGAATTCATCACCATTATTCTAACGATAAAATTAAGCCTATTTTTTCTAAAGATTATTTAGTTGGTTTATTAAAAGAAGTGAATGTTACTTTATCTACAGAAGCTTTAGATGTTATTTTTAATGAAAAGGATGCTAAAAAGGTAAATAAAAAAGCAGGAGTTGATAATGTGTTAGCGTCAGCAATTAATTTTTACGGGCCAGATATTACAAGTAAAGATGTTGAAACTTTTTATAAAACAGCATATAAAGGATCAAAAGGACAACCGATAGAAGCTGGATTAAACTCTAAACTAGTTCGTGAAAACGGGAAATTAGTAGAAAAAGTATGGAAATCGGGCGGAATGTACGGTGTTGCGATCGATAAAATTGTGTATTGGTTAGAGAAGGCTCAGGGTGTTGCAGAAAATGAAAAGCAAGGAGAAACTTTAGGGTTGTTAATAGAGTATTACAAAACAGGAAGTTTAGATGTTTGGGATAAATATTGTATTTCTTGGGCTACGTCAACAGAAGGAAATATTGATTGGATAAACGGTTTTATAGAAGTGTATAATGATCCTAAAGGATATAGAGGTTCTTACGAAACGGTTGTGCAGATTAAAGATTTCGATATGTCTAAAAAGATGAAAGTTTTATCTGACAACGCACAATGGTTTGAAGATAATTCTCCGTTAGATGAAAATCATAAAAAGAAAAACGTAGTAGGAGTTTCTTATAAAACAGTAAATGTTGCTGGTGAAGCTGGTGATGCATCGCCAAGTACACCAATTGGAGTGAATTTACCAAACAATAATTGGATTCGTCAAGAGCACGGTTCTAAATCAGTTTCATTAGGAAACATTATTGGTGCTTATAACAATGCTGGTGGTTCTGGTAGATTAAAAGAGTTTGCATATAGTGAAGAAGAAGTGAAATTAGAACTTGAATACGGAAAATTAGCCGATAAGTTACACACTGCTTTACATGAAGTAATAGGTCATGCTTCGGGTCAGATAAATGAAGGAGTAGGACAGCCAAAAGAAACATTAAAAAACTATGCATCTACGATGGAAGAGGGTAGAGCAGATTTAGTTGGTTTATATTATTTAATGGACCCTAAATTACAAGAATTAGGCTTGGTAAGTGATTGGGAAAAAGTTGGTAAGGCAGCTTATGATGGCTATATCAGAAACGGATTAATGGCACAATTAATTCGTATTAAATTAGGAGATGATATTGAAGAAGATCACATGGTAAATCGCCAATGGGTTTCTGCTTGGTCTTTTGAGCAAGGACAAAAAGAAAACGTAATAGAGAAAGTTACCAAAGACGGTAAAACTTATTTTGTTGTAAATGACTACACGAAACTTCGTGAAATTTTTGGGCGTTTATTAAAAGAAACGCAAAGAATTAAATCTGAAGGAGATTTTGAAGCAGCTAAAGCATTAGTAGAAGGTTACGGTGTTAAAGTAAATCAGGCAATTCATAAAGAGGTTTTAGCTCGTAATGAAAAATTTACATCTGCTCCTTATAGCGGATTTGTAAATCCTGTTTTAGTAACAGAAGTGGATGAAGAAGGTAATATTACAGATGTAAAAGTTACACAGCCTACAACATTTGAAGAGCAAATGAATTTTTACGCTAAAAACTATAATTTTTTATCAGAAAAAAACTAAGTAAATAGTTTAATTCATTCATAAAAAACCGATTCTTTAATAAAGAATCGGTTTTTGTATTTTTACAAAGTAAAATAATGTAATGGCAAGAAAAATTAAAGACCCAGGATTGGGTTATAATTCTCAAGAAAACAGTAGAGGTCTTATTAATAAAGACGGAAGTTCTAATGTAATTCATGTAAACAAAAACGTTAATATAGACGATTTATACACTTATTTTGTTGAAATGTCTTGGGGTAAATTTTTCTTTTTAGTTTTTTCAGGATACACTTTTTTAAATATTTTTTTCGGATTGGTATATACTTTAATAGGTATTGAAGAAATTACACAACCCAATGAATTTTTTTTATATGATTTTTTAAATGGATTCTTTTTTAGTGCACAAACATTAACAACTGTTGGTTATGGTGGTATTGCTCCGCAAGGAATAGCATCTAATGTAGTTGCTTCTTTCGAGGCAATGCTAGGTTTGTTATCCTTTTCTTTTATTACGGGGCTATTATATGGTCGGTTTTCTAAACCAAAGGCAGCCATCCGTTTTAGTGATAATTTAGTTTTAAGAGATTTTAAAGAACACAAAGCATTGATGTTTCGATTAATGAATAACCGAAAAACGGTAATGATTGAGCCAGAAATTAAAGTTACATTGGTTTTGAATGAAGAAAATAAAGAAGGAGATTATAAACGAGAATTTTATGAATTAAAATTAGAAAGAGATAGTATAATGTATTTACCAACAATTTGGACGGTTGTACATGAAATAGGTAAAGAAAGTCCGCTATTCAAATACACAAAAGAGCAAATAAAAGAAATGGATGGGCAAGTATATATTTTACTTAAATATTACGAAGAATCTTTTGGGCAAAAAGTATATCAAGCAACCTCATATAATTTTTCTAATTTAGAAATAGATATGAAATATGCCTCTTCTTCTTATTTTGATGAGGAAGGTTATACAATTTTAAATCACGATAAATTAAGTGAAGTGCAAAAAATGGATTAACCTTTAATCAAAAATTTAGCAAGAAATAAAAGAACGATTAAACTCAATATTCCTATAGCAACATAAATAGCAGCATTTTTGTAATATTTATTATTGTTTCTTGCATCTTTTTTGTAGCTATAAATCATTAAAATGATAAAAGCGATAACAAATATACTAGCAAAAACAATTCTGCCAGGAGTAAACATTTTTGCAGCGATAAGATTAAACATAAAATTATATTTTTAGCAAAGTTAAAGAATGATTTTATAACGGAGAAAATTAAACTAATTATTCGAACGTAATTAAAATATAAAAGAACTAAAGTTATTTAAAATGAAGAACAAAATAAAAGCAGTGCATGAATTTCATTCAGCGTTTAAATTAAATATTCAAAATAAACCAACGGTTGCTATTACAGATGATAGAAAACAGTTGCGATTTGAGTTAATGAAAGAAGAGAACGAAGAGTATTTAGAGGCTGCTAAAAACAATGATTTAGTTGAGGTTGCTGATGCTTTGGGAGATATGCTATATATTTTATGCGGAACGATTATAGAACACGGAATGCAAGATAAAATAGAAGAAGTTTTTAATGAAATTCAACGAAGTAATATGAGTAAGTTGGGTGAAGATGGTAATCCTATTTATCGTAAAGATGGTAAAGTTTTAAAAGGGCCAAATTACTTTAAACCAAATATAAAAGAGATTCTAGAATAACAAAAAAGTTCCTCATTTTTAAATGAGGAACTTTTTTTTGCAATATTGTATAGTCTGTTACTTACCTAAAATACGTTCTAATTCTGACGTTAAGGTTTTTACATTGTTAACCATTTTAATAATAATTCCGTTAGCATCTACAATAAGATGCGTAGGGTATTGTTTTACTTTTAATTTCTTAGCCATGTACTTTTTTTGATTTGGTACAGTAACATATTTAAAAGGTTTTGTTTTTAGAAACTCAATTAATTTTTCTTTTTCATCAAAAGCTAAACTAATAAACTCAATATTGTCATCTTTATATTTATCTACCAAATTGTTTAGTTGAGGAAACTCTTCAACACAAACTTTACAGGTAATAAACCAACATTTTAAAACAACTATTTTCCCTTTAGTATCTGCTTTGTTATGAGATTTACCTTTTAAATCAACAAAATCATAACTAGGAATTTTTTTACCTTCCATCTTAAAATATTGATGCGCAATTGTAGCTTTACTTACAATTGATTTTTTTATTTTTTCCTGATCATCTCCTTCAATATTTGTTAATTGATATTGAATTTTACCTTCCTTTTCAGATTTAACAGCAATATAGCCACCTGTTCTTAATAGTGTTAAGAACATTCCTTTTTCCATAATCGCCCCCATATTATCAAGAGGATTAAAGGTTGACATTAAGTCGATGTTTCTCTTGTTGTAGCTATTCCAGTTATCAAAACTGTTCTGAATATCATCTATGTTTATAGTTTCTAAAGGAGTGCTTTCATCTCCTGTAGTACTTTCTGATTCTGTAACTTTATCTTCTGTTTCGATCTCGGTAGTTACTTCATCTTTATTTTCAGTATTAATAGCAGCCTCGTCTTCACTCTCAGTATCTATAGTTGATTCATCTTCATTATCACTTTCATCTTCATCTACAACAGCTTCTTCTTTAGGTTCTTCTATTGTTTCGGTAACTGTCTCTGGTTTATCTACTTTTTCAGTTGTATTGAAATAAGTATTTAAAACAAAAAAAGACAAAACAAAACCTACAATAATAGATAATAAAGCTGGTATAATATTTTTAATTCCTCTCATATAATTTTTTAAAAATCTGATTCTGAATTACTAAGATAGTTTTTTTTTTGATTAACCTTAAATCTTAACTCTCCAATTATGCTTGTCTTCGGCTTTATTATATTGTATGTTTACAAGCTTTTCTTTAAAAAGAGTAGCATAAGAATCATCAATATTAGGTAATTCAAAAACATCTTCTTGGTGTTTAAATCCTTTTATAGGGTTTATAACAGCTGCAGTTCCTGAACCAAAAATTTCTTTTAATTCACCTAAGCGAGCAGCTTCTTTAATTTCAGCTACAGATACTCTACGAACTTCTACTTTAATATTATTGTCTTCAGCTAGTTGTATGATAGATTTACGAGTAATTCCGTCTAAAATACGATCATTAGTAGGTGTTGTAATTAACGTATTACCAACTCTAAAAAAGATATTCATGGTACCAGCTTCCTCTAAATACTCGTGTGTATCAGCATCTGTCCAAATTATTTGTTGAAAACCTTCTTTGTTTGCTAATTGTGTAGGGTAAAACTGTGCAGCATAATTACCTGCAGCTTTTGCAAAACCAACACCACCATTTGCAGAACGGCTATATTCTTCAGCAAATAAAACTCTAACTTCACCAGCATAGTATGATTGTGCAGGCGAACATATAATTATAAATTTATATTCGTCGGCAGGTGAAGCTGCGATAGCACCTTCGGTAGCAATTATAAACGGACGTATATAAAGAGAGTTACCTAATCCTTTTTTTATCCATTCTTTATCTAACTTTAAAAGAGCGTTTAATCCTTCTAAAAACACCTCTTTAGGTACAGATGGCATTGCTAAACGATTTGCAGAAGCATTTATTCTATCAAAATTATCTTCAGGTCTAAACAAAAAAACATCATCATTATCATCCTTAAAAGCTTTCATACCTTCAAAAACAGCTTGACCATAATGAAATACTCTAGCCGATGGTTCAAACAACATTGGGCCATAAGGCTTTATTGTAGCGTTTTTCCATTCTCCATCAGAAAAGTCACAAACAAACATGTGGTCTGAAAATGTGCGACCAAAAGTTAAGTTGTTAAAATCTACTGAAGCTATTTTTGATTGTGCTATTTGCTGAATATCTATGTTCATAAAATCCTGTTTTTGCAGTGCTGCAAAGATACAAAAACAAGAACATAAAGATTTGTTAAAAGTAACCACTTCACTAATTATAATTATATTTGCTATAAATTAATTTTAATCTTTTGATAATGAAAAGAATACTAACTTATTGCCTGTTTTTAAGTTTCCTGTTAATAGCTTGTAAAGCAGAAAAGAAACAAGAAGTAAAAGAAAATGAAACCGTTAAAACCGAATATACATCGTTTGGTGAAAAAATAGAAAGTGCAAATGCGCTCTCTGAAGCACAAATGTCTGCAAAGTTTGATGCCTTAAAAATGGGAGACACAATAAACGTAAAGTTTGCATCTAAAATAAGGGAAGTTTGTACAAAAAAAGGATGTTGGATGGTTTTGCCTGCGGCGGATAAAGAAACAATGGTTAAATTTAAAGATTATGGTTTTTTTATGCCTTTAGATAGCCAAGGAAGTGAAGTTATTGTTGAAGGAAAAGCATTTGTAAAAGAAACACCTGTTGAAGAATTACGCCATTATGCAGAAGATGCAGGTAAGACAAAAGAAGAAATAGCAAAAATTACGGTTCCTAAAAAAGAATATGCTTTTTTAGCGCACGGAGTGTTAATAAAATAAATTTTTTATTATTAAAAGAGAAATTATAATTACGTCTGATGGTTCTACAACGATCCATTTGCCAGACTGGAACGAGCATTACCATTCTAAACATGGTGCAATACAAGAAGCATATCATGTTTTTATAAAAAGCGGACTAGCGCTGCAAAATAAATCAGAAATTTCTATTTTAGAAATAGGTTTTGGTACAGGTTTAAACTGTTTTATCACTTTTTTAGAAAGTGATAAAATAGTTAACTATGTAGGTGTAGAAGCATATCCGGTAGTAAGTGAGGAAGTTGCAAAGTTAAATTATGTTGCTGAGTTAAAGGCAACAAGTAAACAAGCGGTTTTCGATAAGATGCATTCGCTATCTTGGGAAGATAAACATGAAATTACGAAAGACTTTTATTTAACAAAGCGTCAACAGTTTTTTAAAGATATAGAAGATAAAAAAGCATTTGATTTAGTGTATTTTGATGCATTCGGAGCAGAGCATCAACCAGATTTATGGACAGAGGATATTTTTAAACGTATGTTTGAAGCGTTGAAAGAAAACGGAATTTTAGTTACTTATTCAGCCAAAGGAAGTGTGCGTAGAGCAATGCAAGCAGTAGGCTTTACTGTAGAGCGTTTGCCTGGCCCTCCTGGTAAAAGAGAAATGTTGCGAGCAACAAAACCTGCAAATTAAAATTATTTTGCTCATTTTAAGAGCAGAGTAGATTCGTGAGATTTTTGTTCATCATAAAATATAATAAAAATGAAATTTAAAAGACGTTTTGGTAAGAATAGAGAAACAAAACCAAAAAAAGGATTGTATCTAATGCTAGTTTTAGTTGTTATATTGTACTTGTTTTTTAATGCAGATAAAATAATCGGAAGATTTTTCTAAATGAAACCATTTCAATTTAAGGAGTTTACAGTAAATCAAGATAAAACAGCCATGAAAATTGGTACAGATGCCGTTTTATTAGGAGCTTGGTGTTCTTTAGGAGAATACCCGGATGCTATTTTAGATATCGGATCTGGTACAGGTGTTATTGCGTTAATGTTAGCACAACGAAGTGTTGCAATGACTATTGATGCTGTTGAAATCGATGAAAATGCTTATGAACAAACAGTAGAAAATTTTGAGCAATCAGATTGGGGAGATCGTTTGTTTTGTTATAATGCCTCTTTTAATCATTTTGTAGAAGAAATGGAAGAAGAGGAAGAACTGTACGATGTTATTGTTTCTAATCCGCCATTTTATACGGATGATTTTCAAACTGAAAATGAAGCTCGTAACAAAGCTCGTTTTACTTCGTCATTAACTTTTGAAGAATTGCTAACTGGGGTTTCTAAAATTTTATCTAAGCAAGGAGTTTTCTCTGTTGTGATTCCTTTTAAAGAAGAAGAAAATTTTGTGAAACTTGCGAATACTTGCAACTTGTTTTTAAGTAAAGTTTGCCATGTAAAAGGTAACGAAAAGACCGAAGTAAAAAGAAGTTTATTGTCCTTCTCTTTTGAGCAAAAAGAGATAGTAAAAGAAGATTTAGTTATAGAAAAAGAAAGGCACCAGTATACTGATGCCTATATTACCCTTACTAAAGATTTTTATTTAAAAATGTAACTTTTATAGTTAGTTTTTATCGCTATAATCAAAATCATTTGTTAGAAATTTCTCAGCTATTTCATTAAAGTTTTTTGCACTGTTACGAGGTATTCCATGGTTTGCACCCGGAACAATACATAATTGAGATTTTTTAATATTATTAAAAATCTCAACAGCGTGTTGATTTTTAATAATATCTCTATCACCAATTGTAATTAAGACAGGTGCCGTTATTTTTTGTAAATCAGCATGACTTATGTCGGGTTGATTTAAAAGTAATTCATCTAACTGTAATTCTTTTTTCCAGTTTTTAGAGGTGTCACCTTTTTTTATCATTTTTAAGGTTTCAGTATGCATGTCTTTAACTTGCTGAATAGCCCAATCGTTAACCGCAGTATTGTCGAATCTTAAATTCGGACCCATAGTAACAATTTTATTAATTTTTACTTTGTTTCTAATACCCATTTTTAAACCAATAATTCCACCATCACTCCAACCAAGAATGTTTATAGAAGTTAAGTTTAAATGTTTGGCAAGACCTTCTAAATCTTTTGCCATTTTAAGATATGTTAAAGACTTCGTTTTTAATTCAGATTTTCCTTGCCCTCTACTATCGGCAGCAATTACTCTGTATTTGTCTTTAAAATAATCAATTTGATATTCCATCGCCTTAATGTCAGTACCACAACTATGTATTATTAATAACGGTTCTCCTTTTCCGTATTGTTCATAATAAATTTTAGCGCCATTTATTTTAACATATTTACCAACTTCTTTGTTGTTACCATAAGGGGTTTTGAAATTGTCTTGTGCGGTGGTTGTTTTAGATTGGAAAATTAAAAGAAAGAAAGCGAATAAAAGAAAAGTTGATTTTTTCATTGTTGATTTTTGAATTTTAACGGAAAGGTGTTAAAGTTATGATATTGTTTTAATTAGTAGAATTCAGGGGATGCAAAATTAACTTTAATATATTTAAAAATCAAACTATATATTCTTTAAGTTATTTGAAGTTAACTGAAAAAGATATCAATATATTGATATCTTTTTTTTAAAACTTTAATTTTTTGAGTGTAGTATAATTTATGAATATTATTTTTTACTTTTAAGTTTTTCTTTTGACTCTTTACTTTCTTTAAAAGCATCTTTAAACTCTATAGAACCATCAGTTTCTCCTTTAAAAGCGTTAATCCAGGCATTTTTAAAAATTCCACCAATAATGGGAAATATCCTGGCTTTAACATTATTTAAGTCACCTTCAATCGGAATTTCTGTAGCAATTGTATCTGTGCTGTGGTTTTTTAATATGGTTTTAAAAAAGACAACAAAACCTTCCCATAGTGTTTCTAAAAAACCATCTTCCTTGCCAATAAATTTGCTGTTTGTTAGAAGCGGCTTCATATAACCTTTTAAATATCCGTCTGCGATTGCTATTTCACTGTATAGTTCTGCTTTACCACTTTCAAAGTCTATGCCAGCATAAAAATTTGTAAAATCATTTAATGCTTTAGCATCTGCATTTTTAAGAGAAAAAGCGATATCCATATCTGGTATCTCTTTTATGATATTCATTTTACCTTCAAGTTTTAAGTCACCGCCACCAAATGAAACTCCCGTAATATTTATTGTTGATGGTAACGTTCTTCCTTTTTCGGCAACATTGCGTAAGTTTTTAGCAGTAAGTTTAACCTTACTAATTGATAAATCAATGTTTGGGTCTGCAGATAATTGCACAAAGGCAAACTTTCCGTTGTGCATCTCAAAACGGTTTATTTTTAAAGGAACTAAATCTGTTAAAACTTTAGTCCAATCATCTACATCTGCTATTCCTTCTTCAGGTATTGTTTCTTGATCTTCGAAAACATAGATAATTTCTGCATTATCCATTATTATTTCCGCTACAATTTTTCCTTCAAATAAAGATTTCCACTCTACAGAAATATCAGTTTTTGGGAATTTTAAAAAAGGAACTTGTGTTTTGGCGTTTACTTTATTTAAATACAATCCATCAATAATATAAGCGCCACGATATAAAGAAATATCGATTTCTTTAGCCTGACCGTAAAAACCAGGTATTTCTGCTAAATTTTTATTGACATAGTTTTTAACTAACGTTGGTAAATAGAGTCTAAAACTTATCAATAATATAATTAAGGTTGCAGGAATTATGTAACGCTTTCTTTTATGAATTGGTTTTTTTACTTTTTTTTTCATTTTCGAATAGTATTAATAGCTTTAATGATATGACGAATTTTAATTCGCCATATCAATAGTTAGCTAAGTTATTAGAAAATAAATACAGTATAAAGTTTAATTTACCCCTTTATAGTTTCTGGGTTGTAGCCTAAATAGGGTACTTTTTTCTCTACAAAAGTAATTCCGTATTCCTCTAGTTCTTTTAAAATAGGCGCATACACTTCTTTTGTAATAGGTAGCTGAACACCAGGAGTTGTAATGTCACCATTTAAAATACGTAGAGTAGCCATTGCTACAGGTAAACCAACAGTTTTTGCCATTGCAGTATAAGTTTGGTCATCACCTTTAATAACCATACTACTTTCTATTTGATGTTTTTCATTGTTAAGTTCGTACCCAAATTTATGATGCATTACAATCATATCTTTATCAGTAGCTTCAAGAGTCCATTTTTCTGATAATATTTCTTGTAATATTTGGGCAGGAGTAGCATTTGTAAGACTTATTTTTTTATCAGCATTAAAAATATCTAACTCTAAAAATTTATCCCACATAATATCATCTTGATCTATTTTTAGATAAGAACGGAATTTTAACTCAACAGAATCTGTAGGAGAATACGCTAAAAATAAATTAGTAAAATCGCGGTAGCTTAAATTTTTAGAATCTTCAATAGTGTAAGAGTCATCTGTCATACCTAACTGAACAAATACATTCCAAGCTCTAGAAAAACCAACTTTTCTAATCGTACCTCTATACATTGTTGGCACGTTTTCTAAATTATAAATACTTCTATATTTTAAAGAATCTCGATTTGCATAGCCTTCAAATTTCCCGTAACCATCAATATTTAAAAATTCGGTTCTTCTAAAAAGTTTGTGATAAGGTATGTATTTATAGGTGTTTTCTTGAATAAACATAGCAGCGCCTCCTTGTCCTGCTAATACTACGTTTCTTGGGTTCCATGTAAACTTATAGTTCCATAAGTTGGTGTCACTTTCAGGAGCAACCAATCCACCAGTAAAAGATTCGAAAAGTAACATTTCAGCACCTTCATCATGAATTTTATCAATTATTTGCATTGCGCTCATATGGTCAATCCCAGGATCTAAACCGATCTCATTCATAAACACTAATCCTTTTGCTTTAACCTCGGTATCTAAAGCTTTCATTTCATCAGAAACATACGAAGCTGTAACCATGTGTTTATTGTGAGTAACACAATCTTTTGCTACTTCGATATGAAAACGAGCAGGAAGCATAGAGATAACAATGTCGGCATTTTTAATAGCATCAACACGTTGTGCTGCATTAAAAACATCTAATACAACGGCCGTTGCATTTTTATGGTTGTTAATTTGGTTTTTAGCATTTTCTATAGAAACATCACCAATAGTTATATGTAGGTTTTCTTGTGTAGATTTATCTAATAAATATCTTATAAGAGATGAACAAGATCTACCAGCGCCAATAATTAATATTTTTCTCATTTATAATGTACTTTTGTTGTCTTAAAAATTTAAAAGCACAATATCGCTAAAAAAGTTTAATTTTAAACAAAAACAACGTAAATGTATAAAAATTTAACAATAGCATCCGTATTAGGAGGTATCGCAGTAATTTTAGGAGCTTTTGGTGCGCACGCATTAAAAGCAACATTAGGCGCAGAAGCAATGCAAAGCTTTGAAACAGCAGTAAGATATCAGTTTATTCATGTTTTATTATTACTGTTTATAAATATGTTTAAGGATTTTACATTAAAACAGAAAAACACTATTAGTTTATTTTTAATTGGTGGAATATTGCTTTTTTCAGGCTCAATTTACGCAATATACTTATTAGAAGTGCCCGCAAAATCAATTTGGTTTGCAACTCCGTTAGGAGGAGTTATGCTAATTATAGGTTGGTCTTTGATGGTTTTTCATTTCTTAAAAAAAAAGTTATTAATCAATAATAGTTGATAAAACTTTTCAATGACTAATGATTTTAATCAAAAAGTTCTATTTTTGTGAGAAATTAAACACAACTAAATTAATTTAAGATGACAAATATTGATAAGAAAACGATATCATTAGATAACTTAGGTATTAAGGACGCTACGATTCGTTATCAATTAACTTCAGACGAATTACAAGATATTACTATAGAAAAAGAACAAGGTGTAAACACAAGTTTTGGAGCATTAGCTGTTGAAACAGGAGAGTTTACAGGTCGTTCACCAATGGATCGTTTTATCGTTAAAGACGATATTACAAAAGATGAAATTTGGTGGGGAGATATAAACATACCTTTCGATTCTGCTAAATTCGATAAACTTTACGATAAAGTAACTAGCTACCTTTCTAATAAAGAGGTTTTTGTGCGTGATAGCTATGCATGTGCAGATGAGGATTATAAGTTAAATATTAGAGTTGTAAACGAATATCCTTGGAGTAACATGTTTGCATATAACATGTTTTTACGCCCAACTGAAGAAGAATTAAAAGATTTTTCTCCAGAATGGACAGTAGTTAATGCACCAGGTTTTATGGCAGATCCAGCAGTTGACGGAACACGTCAGCACAACTTTGCTATTTTAAACTTCGAGAGAAAGATTGCTTTAATAGGAGGAACTGGTTATACTGGTGAAATCAAAAAAGGAATTTTCTCTGCTTTAAACTTTATCTTACCAGTATTTAAAAATACCTTACCAATGCACTGTTCTGCAAACGTTGGTGAAAAAGGTGATACGGCTATTTTCTTCGGATTATCAGGTACAGGAAAAACAACTTTATCTACAGACCCAAACCGTAGTTTGATTGGTGATGATGAACATGGTTGGACTTCTGAAAACACTGTTTTTAATTTTGAAGGAGGTTGTTACGCAAAAGTAATCGACTTATCTAAAGATAAAGAACCAGAAATTCATGCAGCCATTAAAAGAGGAGCAATCCTAGAAAACGTTGCAATGGATGCTGAAGGAAATGTAGATTTTCATGATACATCAATTACACAAAATACACGTGTAAGTTACCCAATACATCATATCGAAAATATTCAAACACCATCAACAGGAAAAAATCCTAAAAATATATTTTTCTTAACGGCAGATGCTTTCGGAGTATTGCCTCCAATATCTAGGTTAACGCCAGGGCAAGCAGCATATCACTTTATTTCTGGTTATACAGCTAAAGTTGCAGGTACAGAAGCAGGTGTTACAGAGCCATTACCAAGTTTTTCAGCTTGTTTCGGTGCACCATTTATGCCGTTACATCCAACTCGTTATGCAGAAATGTTAAGCGAAAAAATGAAAGCATCAGATGTAAATGTTTGGTTGGTAAATACTGGATGGACAGCAGGTCCTTACGGGATTGGTCACAGAATGAAATTAAAGTATACGCGTGCTATGATTAATGCAGCATTAAGCGGAGCTTTAGGAGATGTAAACGAAGAAAATTATCACACACATTCAGTATTTGGTTTAGCACAGCCAAGACAGTGTCCAGGAGTACCTTCTGAAATGTTAAGCCAAAGAAAAGCTTGGGATAATGATGAAGAGTATTATAAAACAGCACACAAATTAGCAGATTCATTTAGAGAAAACTTTAAGAAATTTGAAGAAAATGCAAATGCTGAAATTTTAGCAGGTGGACCACCAAATGTTAAAAAATAAATAATTAAAAGCATCCGAAAGGATGCTTTTTTTATGCGTAAATACTACCTATTTTTGTAGCTTTAAAACTAATAGCATGATTGTACAAGGAAATATAGTTGACATACAAAATAAACGAATCTATAAAGGAGAGGTTGAGGTTGAAAACGGAAAAATAATAGCAGTAAGAGAGGTAAATCATGCTGTAGAGAATTATATTATTCCTGGTTTTGTAGATGCTCATATTCATATTGAAAGTTCAATGTTAGTGCCTTCAGAATTTGCTAAAATAGCAGTTGTTCATGGTACGGTTGCAACTGTTTCTGATCCGCATGAAATAGCAAATGTTTTAGGGGTAAAGGGAGTCGATTTTATGATTGAAAACGGAAAGAAAGTTCCGTTGAAGTTTAATTTTGGAGCACCAAGTTGTGTGCCTGCAACTTCTTTTGAGAGTGCAGGAGCAATTATCGATTCTGAAGATATTAAATTGATGCTAGAAAATCCTGATATCAAGTATTTAGCAGAAATGATGAATTATCCTGGAGTTTTGTTTGATGATGAAGAGGTTTTAAAAAAGATTCAACATGCAAAAAATAATAACAAACCTATTGATGGTCATGCGCCAGGTTTAAGAGGCGATGATGTTACTAAATATATATCGGCAGGAATTTCTACCGACCACGAATGCTTTACTTATGATGAGGCTTTAGAGAAACTTCAGAAAGGAATGAAAGTAATTATTCGTGAAGGAAGTGCTGCGAAAAATTTCGAAGCATTGATTGATTTATTACCTGAGCATTTCGAAAATATGATGTTTTGTTCTGATGATAAGCATCCGGATGATTTATTATTAGGTCATTTAAATGAGTTATGTGAGCGTGCAGTAGCAAAAGGCATTGATGTTTTTAAAGTTTTACAGGCAGCTTGTATAAATCCTGTAAAACACTATAATTTAGATGTTGGTTTGTTAGAACAAGGAGATGACGCAGATTTTATCGTAGTTAAAGATTTAATGAGTTTTAATGTTTTACAAACATATATTAATGGAGAGTTGGTTGCTGAAAACGGAAAATCGTTTGTAAAGTCAGTTCCTTTTAAAGTGTTGAATAATTTTAATACAGATAAAAAGGAAGTAGCTGATTTTGAGTTTAAATCTGCTGCTGCAAAAATTAGAGTTATTGAAGCGTTAGATGGTGAATTGGTAACGAATGAAGTTAAAGCGGATGCTTTGATAAAAGAGGGTAATTTAGTTTCTAACACAGAAACAGATGTGTTAAAAATGACGGTTGTGAATCGTTATAAAAATGCTGAGCCATCAATCGCATTTATAAAGAAATTCGGATTAAAAGAAGGGGCAATTGCTAGTTCAGTAGGGCATGATTCTCATAATATTATAGCAGTCGGAGTTTCTGACGAAGCTATTTGCAAAGCCGTAAATTTATTGATAGCAAATAAAGGAGGAGTTTGTGCCGTTTCAGCATCCGAAGAAAAAATAGTTTCATTGCCTGTAGCAGGAATCATGTCTGATAAGTCAGCTGAAGAAATAGGTAAAGCGTATGCTGAATTAGATGCAATGGCAAAACAAATGGGAAGTAAATTACGAGCACCATATATGAGTTTATCTTTTATGGCATTGTTGGTAATACCAGCGTTAAAATTATCTGATAAAGGATTGTTTGACGGAAATACATTTAAGTTTACTTCTTTAGAAGTTCAGTAAAATACTACTTAATAAAATCATTATTTAGTTGATTAGTTTAGCTTTATAGAAATTAAAATTTGAAGACAGAAAAAATTATTTTAGGAATTGATCCCGGAACTTCTATTATGGGATTCGGAATTATAAAAGTGGTGGGAAAGAAAATGGAATTCGTTCAGATGAATGAATTGATGTTAAAAAAATATGACGACCATTATATAAAACTAAAATTAATTTTTGAGCGTACAATTGAATTAATAGATACGTATCACCCAGATGAAGTTGCTTTAGAAGCTCCTTTTTTTGGTAAAAACGTACAGTCGATGCTAAAGTTAGGACGTGCGCAAGGGGTTGCTATGGCAGCAGCATTGTCACGTGAAATACCAGTAACAGAGTATGCTCCTTTAAAAATAAAAATGGCAATAACAGGTAATGGAAAATCAAGTAAAGAGCAAGTCGCGTTAATGCTAAAATCGTTATTAAATTTAAAAACATTACCTAAAAATTTAGATGCAACCGATGGTTTAGCGGCAGCAGTTTGCCATCATTACAATTCAGGAAGAGTTGTTGGGGGTAAAAATTATACAGGTTGGGCAAGTTTTGTGAAGCAGAATGAAAAAAGAGTTAAAAAGTAATTTAATTTGGCAGGAATCTATCTACACATACCGTTTTGTAAGCAAGCATGTTTTTATTGCGATTTCCACTTCTCAACATCTTTAAAAAAGAAAGATGATTTGGTTTTATGCATGTTAAAAGAGCTTGAAATACGGAAAGAAGAATTATCAAACGAAAGGATAGAAACTATTTATTTCGGAGGAGGAACTCCTTCTTTATTATCAAAAGAAGAAATAGAAATTTTATTAAATGCGATTCATCAGAATTATACCGTAATTGAAAACCCAGAGATTACTTTAGAAGCGAATCCAGATGATTTATCTGAAGCTAAAATTTTAGAATTAGCAAAATCACCAATTAATAGATTAAGTATTGGCGTGCAATCTTTTTTTGAAGAAGATTTAAAAAGCATGAATCGCGCACATAATTCAAAAGAAGCAAAAGAATGCTTATCTATGGCGACCTGCCATTTTGATAATATTACGGTCGATTTAATTTATGGTGTTCCGAATATGAGTAATGAACGCTGGAAAGAGAACTTACAAATAGCGTTCGATTTTGGCGTGAATCATATTTCAAGCTACGCATTAACGGTTGAGCCAAAAACAGTGTTGGATAGCTTTGTTAAAAACGGAAAATACCCTGCACCTGATGAAACTGAAGCAAAAGAACATTTTGATATTTTAGTAGCAGAAACTGCCAGAAGCGGGTTTATACATTACGAAATTTCAAATTTCGGAAAAGCGGATTACTTTTCGAAACACAATACAAGTTATTGGTTGGGTAAAAAATATATAGGTATCGGTCCGTCTGCGCATTCGTTTAGTAAAACGCATCGTAGTTGGAATATAGCAAATAACACAAAATATGTAAAAGAACTTCAAGAGGGAAACCTACCAAACGAAAGTGAAGAACTAACAAAAGAAGATCAATTTAATGAATACTTAATGACTGGTTTGCGAACTATTTGGGGAGTATCATTAAATAAGATTGATGAAGATTTTAAAGAGCAATTACTAACCTCGTCCAAAAAGTTTATAGATGAAGGTTTGCTTGTCATTGAGAGAGAAACGAAGCAATCTGTAGGTTTTAATCAGATTACCTCGTCGTTATCTCCTCGTAATGACGACAGGGTATTAAAAACAACCCCAAAGGGAAAATTTTTAGCTGATGGTTTGGCATCAGAATTATTTATAATTAAATGATAAAAACATGATTGCAGAGATAACTTACAATTCAGAAAAACATAAAATAGATTTATCAAAACCCTTAGATATTTCTATTTCAATAGATGTTTTAAAAGAAAATATCAATGCATGGTATGTTGGTGAACCTGAAATTAAGCCAGTAAAAGAAGGTGATTGGGTAGGTAGTGTTTCTAAAGGAGCAGATGTTAATTTTAACAATATTTCTTTTAACCCGCATGCGCATATAACACATACCGAGTGTGTTGGGCATATTACAAAACAAGTACATTCTGTAAATAAAAATTTAAACAAATTCTTTTTTTTAGCTGAGGTAATAACAATTATACCTAAGGAGTTAGAAAACGGAGATTTTGTAATAACAAAAAAACAATTAGAAATAGCTTTAAAAGGTAAAGGTAGAGAAGCAGTTGTAATTAGAACTCTGCCAAATTCAGATAAAAAAACGACGGCACGATATTCAAATACAAATCCGCCCTATGTATTAGAAGCTGCCGCTGCTTATTTAAAAGAAATAGGAGTGAAGCATTTATTAATTGATTTACCTTCGGTAGATAAAGAAAAAGATGAAGGGAAATTATTAGCTCACAATGCTTTTTGGAATACTGCGAATGAAATTCGTTTTGATGCAACGATCACAGAATTTATCTATGTAAAAGAATCAATAAAAGACGGAGCATATTTTTTAAATTTAATGGTTGCTCCTTTTGAAAATGATGCAACTCCAAGCAAACCTATTTTATATGAGGTAATTTAATTAGATTGGTCATTGCGAGGAATGAAGGAATCTTAGCAGTTTATATACTAAGTAGTATATAAAATTTATAGTTAATTTATTTAGAATCAGTATGAAATAAGATTTTAAAATAACGTTTTGTAAAACCTATTTATTTTTTTTATAATTTTACAATTCAATTAAATAATAAAATGACAAATTTTTATACATACAAGCAATGTAAATGGACCGTGAGATACGGAACATGTTGGGCTATTTATGTATTATGATTATTTAAGTATAAAATATATCAATTATAAAAAGTCCGACTTCACAGTCGGACTTTTTATTTTTAAGAGTACCAAAAACTACTAAACCAAATATTATGAAAAAATTATACTTTAATTATATCGAGACATTTAAAGGGCTCTCTACCGAAGTTTGGTGGCTTGCTTTAATTACCTTAATAAATAGAGCAGGTACGATGGTAATTCCGTTCTTATCGTTGTATTTGACTAAAAATTTAGATTTTAGCTTAAAAGATGTAGGTTGGATTATGAGTTGCTTTGGTCTTGGGTCAGTTTTTGGATCTTGGCTAGGAGGAAAACTAACAGACCAAATAGGATCTTATAAAGTAATGAAGACTAGTTTGTTTTTAACCGGTTTACTTTTTTTAGCCTTACAGTTTGTAACTACATTTTACGGCTTTTGTATTGGTATTTTTCTAGTAATGTTAGTAGCCGATACTTTTAGACCCGCAATGTTTGTTGCTTTAAGTGCTTATAGTAAGCCAGAAAATAAAACGCGTTCGGTTACTTTAATTCGTTTGGCAATTAACTTAGGTTTTTCTGCAGGACCAGCGGTTGGAGGAATCATTATAACCACTTTAAGTTATAGCGGATTGTTTTGGGTTGATGGTGTTACATGTATTTTAGCAACATTATTACTTGTAAAAGTATTGAATCCTAAAAAGGCAAAAGTTTTAGATGAAATGAAGGTTGATAATCCTGTTTCGGTATTTTCTGACAAGGCATTTTGGGTGTTTTTTGTAGCGATGTTTATTTTCGGATTTGTGTTTTTACAATATTTTTCAACCATACCATTATATTATAAAGATACACATCATTTATCAGAATTAGAAATTGGTTTGTTAATGGGAATGAATGGTTTTTTAATTTTCTTATTAGAAATGCCATTAATTAAATGGTTAGAAGAAAGTAAATATTCAAAAGAACGCTTAATGTTTGTTGGATTATTCTTAACAGGAATAAGTTTTTTAGTGTTAAATCTAACAGGTTGGACAGGTATTTTAATTGTAGGAATGTTATTTATGACGATTGGTGAAATGATTGCTTTTCCGTTTTCGAATGCCTTCGTAATGGAGAGAGCTAAAAAAGGAAATCAAGGAGAATACATGGCATATTATAGCATTGCTTTTTCTTTGGCTCATATTTTCGGACACAATTCAGGAATGCAAATGGTAGCTGCTTTAGGTTTTGATAAAACATGGTGGGTCATTACTTTTATGTCGGTAATAGGATTGTTTTTCTTGTTGATGTTGAGTAACGTTGTAAGTAAAGAAAAGACAAACGCATGAATTTAAATCAAGTTACAATTCCGTCTTTAAATGTAGAAGAATCTACAAAATTTTATATAAAATTAGGCTTACATCTTATTGTAGATGCAAGTCCTAAATATGTTCGTTTTCAAGTTCCTGATGGAGTTGCTACTTTTTCTATTCACAAAGTAGCAGATTTACCAAAAGGGAATGGCGTAAATGTGTATTTTGAAGATGAAAACATAGATAAGTTAGTTAATAATCTTCAAGAAAAAGGAATCGTTTTTACGCAATTGCCAAAAGATGAAATATGGTTATGGAGAGAAGCTCATTTGTTAGATCTAGATGGGAATAAGATTATTTTGTTTAAAGCAGGAAAGAATAGAAAAAATCCGCCTTGGCGAATTAATTAGCCCAAAAGAAATATTTATATTTGAATTTTAAATTCTGAAGTAAAAATGAATATACAAGACGCTCAAAAAGAAGTTGACAATTGGATTAAAAATCATGGAGTTCGTTATTTTAACGAGTTAACAAACATGGCGCAATTAACGGAAGAAGTAGGAGAGGTAGCAAGAATTATTGCACGCCGTTATGGAGAACAAAGTGAAAAAGAGAGTGATAAAAATAAAGACTTAGGTGAAGAATTAGCAGATGTACTATTTGTGGTGTTGTGTTTGGCAAATCAAACAGGTATAAATCTTCAGGAGGCTTTCGATAAAAAGTTAGATATAAAAACAAAACGTGATCACGATCGTCATCACAACAACGAAAAATTAAAATAGATGAGTCTTATTAAAAATATACAAAAAGGATCTTTTTGGATTAATGTACTTAAAGTAGGTGTTCCTTTTTTAGTGGTTGTAGCAATATTTTCATTATTAGTAAATAGTGGAGAAGCTTTATTTTCTGCGGATTTTGAAACTGTACATACTATTAATTTTTCAGAAGGAAAATGGAAACGTTTTTGGTTAACTAAAGTAACCGTTAGTATTTTTTACGCCATATATGTGGTAAATAAAAGAACAAAATAGTTTTTATGAATTTACATCTAGCGACTAATAAAGCTTCAGAAATCAATACAGAAGTAACTATTTCGGGTTCAAAAAGTGAATCTAACAGGTTATTAATTTTACAACAATTATATCCGGATATTGTTATTCAGAATTTATCAGACTCTGATGACACACACCATTTACAAGAGGCGTTGTCGTCAGAAAATGAAATTACAGATATTGGTCATGCAGGTACTGCAATGCGTTTTTTAACTGCTTTTTTTGCAAGTAAAAAAGGTGCTGTAAAAACTTTGCAAGGATCCGACAGAATGCATAATCGACCGATTAAAATTCTCGTAAATGCATTACGCGATTTAGGTGCCGATATTGAGTATTTAGAAGAAGACGGATATCCGCCAATAAAAATTATAGGAAAAGAATTATTGATAGCTAAAGTTGTTATTGATGGCAATGTAAGTAGTCAGTATATTTCTGCCTTAATGTTAATTGCACCAAGTTTAAAAAACGGATTAACAATTGAATTGAAAGGAGATATTACTTCCATTCCGTATATAAAAATGACATTAACTTTGTTACATCAAATAGGTGTTTCTGCAAAGTTTGAGGACAATGTTATTACCATTAAACACCAAATTAAAGTTTCAACTCATAATATCGTAGTAGAATCAGATTGGAGTTCTGCTTCTTATTTTTATTCGTTAATAGCGTTGGGTAAAATAGGAGCATCAGTTAAATTATCGGCCTATAAAAAAGATAGTTTACAAGGAGATAGTTGCCTGGCTAGGATTTATAATCATTTTGGAGTTGTAACAACGTTTAAAGAAAATACCATTATTTTAACTAAAGTAGCAGTACATAATACAGCTATCTTAAATGAAGATTTAAAAAATGCGCCAGATATTGCTCAGACGATTACAGTAACTTGTTTTGGGTTAGGAATTGCTTGTGATTTATCAGGATTACATACCTTAAAAATAAAAGAAACCGATCGATTAGAAGCTTTAAAAGCAGAATTAACTAAGTTAGGAGCAAATATTAGTATAACTAATCATAGTTTGCATTTAAAGGTTGCAAATAGCATCAATAAAAATATAAATATTGCAACTTATAACGATCATAGAATGGCAATGGCATTTGCGCCTTTAGCATTAAAAGTACCAATTGTTATTTTAGATGCCAAAGTGGTAACAAAATCATACTGTAATTTTTGGGAAGACATGCAACAAGTGGGAATTGAAACGATTAAAGGAAAATAAAAGGTGAATCACTTGACAAGGCCTATGTCCAAATCGTATATTTGCACTTACGAAAAAAAGATTTATGAAGTTATCGAATTTTAGTTTTGAATTACCAGATGAATTATTAGCAGAATATCCATCAGAGCATAGAGATGAAGCACGTTTAATGGTGTTGCATAGAGATACTCAAAAAATTGAGCATAAATTATTTAAAGATTTAATCAATTATTTTGATGAAGGAGATGTAATGATGCTAAACAATACAAAGGTTTTTCCTGCTCGTATGTACGGGAATAAAGAAAAAACTGGGGCACGTATTGAAGTATTTTTATTACGTGAATTAAATGCTGAAAATCGTTTGTGGGATGTATTAGTAGATCCAGCAAGAAAGATTAGAATCGGAAACAAATTGTTTTTTGGTGATGATGAAAGTTTAGTTGCTGAGGTTATTGATAATACAACATCTCGTGGTAGAACATTACGTTTCTTATACGACGGTCCTTACGAAGAGTTTAGAGAAAAGTTAGTAAAGTTAGGCGAAACACCATTGCCTAAATATATAAAGCGTGAAGTAGAAGCTTCGGATGAAGACCGTTACCAAACAATTTACGCAAAACATGAAGGAGCTGTAGCAGCACCAGCAGCAGGTTTGCATTTTTCTAAACACTTAATGAAGCGTCTAGAAATTAAAGGAATTGAGTTTGCAGAAATTACGTTGCATGTAGGTTTAGGTACTTTTAATCCGGTTGAAGTAGAAGATTTATCAAAACATAAAATGGATTCTGAAAAGATTAATGTAACGCAAGCCACTGCAGGTATGGTAAACGAAGCCTTAGCTAAAAAGAAAAGAGTTTGTGCTGTTGGTACTACTGTAATGAGAGCAACAGAATCTGCAATTACATCTAAAGGTAAATTAAAAGAGTTTGAAGGTTGGACAAATAAATTTATTTTTCCTCCGTTTGATTTTAGTGTTGCAAACTGCATGATTACAAACTTTCATACACCAAAATCAACATTAATGATGAATGTTTCTGCTTTTGCAGGACACGATTTTATGATGGAAGCATATCAAGAAGCAATTAAAGAAAAATATAAATTTCACTCGTACGGAGATGCGATGTTGATTTTATAGTACTATAGATTTAAATGAATTATAAAACCTCACAAGATTACTTGTGAGGTTTTATGTATTTTTGTACCCAATGGAAGTTAAGAAAAAAGACATACGCGCATTAACAAAAGAACAATTACGTGATTTTTTTGTGGCAAACGGAGATAAGGCATTTCGTGGTAATCAGATATATGAATGGTTGTGGAGTAAATCGGCACATTCATTTGATGATATGACGAGTTTATCAAAAGATACTCGTAAAATGCTAGACGAAAACTTTGTAATTAACCATATTAAGGTTGATAATATGCAGCGTAGTAAAGACGGTACCGTAAAAAATGCAGTTCGTTTACACGATGGTTTAGTGGTAGAGTCGGTTTTAATACCAACAAAAACACGAACAACTGCTTGTGTATCTAGCCAAGTTGGTTGTAGTTTAGATTGTCGTTTTTGTGCAACATCTCGTTTAAAAAGAATGCGAAACTTAAATCCAGATGAGATTTATGATCAAGTAGCAGCCATTAACAAAGAAAGCCTATTATATTATGATAGAAAGCTATCTAATATTGTTTTTATGGGAATGGGAGAACCTTTGATGAATTATAATAATGTAATTAAATCAATCGATAAAATTACTTCTCCAGAAGGTTTAGGAATGTCTCCTAAACGTATTACAGTTTCTACATCAGGTGTGCCTAAAATAATTAAGAAAATGGCAGATGATGAGGTTAAGTTTAACTTAGCTGTTTCATTACATTCTGCTATTGATGAGGTTCGTACGTCTATCATGCCATTTAATGCAACTTTTCCTTTAAAAGACTTAAAAGAGGCGTTAGAGTATTGGTATGAGAAGACCCAGAGAATGATTACTTACGAATATGTAGTTTGGGGCGGAATTAACGATAGAAAAGAAGATATCAATGCCTTAATTCAATTTTGTAAATACGTTCCTTGTAAGGTTAATTTAATCGAATATAATCCTATTGATGATGGCGAGTTTCAACAAGCTAGCCCAGAAGCTATAAATAATTACATCTCGAATTTAGAAATGAATGATATTACGGTAAATGTTCGTCGTTCAAGAGGAAAAGATATCGATGCAGCTTGTGGCCAATTAGCTAATAAATCGTAATGAATTCAAAAACTCTATTAGGTCAAACGTTCCAGTCTTTAGGCTGGATTCTTTTTATCCTTTTTTTAGGGTTGTTTTTTGATAGTATTTTTTTTTCAGAAAATTATTTTGAACACTCTCAATGGATTAATACTGTCTGTGTAATTTTAGTTTTTATTTATTGTTATTATAATGGCACATCAAGAATTAAAGAACAGCTTATTTATGCATTATTTATTGGCGTAATTGGAGAATATTTTTTTTCATTAATTTTAGGGATGTATTCTTACAGGTTGTATAATATACCACATTATATTCCTTTTGGACATGCATTAGTATTTTTGGGAGTTTATAGCTTTTCAAAAAAATCTAAAGTAAAATTAAATGCAAAAAAAATAAACCTTTTTCTAACCATATTCATAGTTATATATGCATTCGTTTTTTTAGTATTTAAAAACGATGTTTTTGGTTTTGTTATGACTCTTCTGGTTTTCTATTTATTACGAAAGTATCCTAAAGAAAAATTGTTTTATTTAACAATGTATGTTGTAGTTGTGTATGCAGAACTTATAGGAACCTCATTAAATACTTGGTCTTGGCCAAAAATTGCATTTAATACTTTTGAGTTTTTGCCAAGTGGTAACCCTCCTTCAGGAATTTGTTTGTTTTATTATGGATTAGATAGAGGAACCATGTCTTTTTATAAAAGAAGACATAAATTAGCCTGGGCTAGATTAAAAAGAATTAGAGCTATTGAAAACTAAAAAATTCTTATTTTTGATAAACAATGAAACCAGTAGAACAAATTAAACTTCCTATTAAAAATGAGATGGAACTCTTTGAAACTAAGTTCAAAGATTCGATGTTATCAAAAGTTCCCTTATTAAATAGAATCACCTATTATATCGTTCGTAGAAAAGGAAAACAAATGCGACCGATGTTTGTTTTTTTAGTAGCCAAAATGGTTTCTGATGGTGGTTTTGATGAACGAACATATCGTGGAGCTTCTGTAGTAGAATTGATTCATACTGCAACTTTAGTACATGATGATGTGGTAGATGATAGCAATCGTCGTCGTGGATTTTTTTCTATAAATGCGCTGTGGAAAAATAAAATTGCCGTTTTAGTAGGTGATTTTTTATTGTCGAAAGGATTGTTGCTTTCTATAGATAATGAAGATTTTGATATTCTTAAACTGATTTCTATCGCAGTGCGTGAAATGAGTGAAGGTGAGTTATTACAGATAGAAAAAGCACGAAAACTAGATATTACCGAAGAAATTTATTTTGAAATCATCCGACAGAAAACAGCAACCTTAATTGCAGCTTGTTGTGGTATTGGCGCTGCATCGGTTGGCGCAAGCAATGATGTTGTGCAACAAATGCGAAAGTTTGGAGAGTATATCGGAATTTCTTTTCAAATTAAAGATGATTTATTTGATTATACCGAAGATGAAATAGGGAAGCCTACAGGAATAGATATTAAGGAGCAGAAAATGACATTGCCGTTAATTTATACCTTAAACAACTGTTCTAAAAAAGAAAAATCTTGGTTGATCAACTCTGTAAAAAAGCATAACACCAATAAAAAACGTGTAAAAGAAGTAATTGCTTTTGTAAATACCAATGGCGGCTTAGAGTATGCAACAACTAAAATGCATAGTTATAAAAATAAGGCATTAGCTATATTAAATAACTTTCCAAATTCAGAATACAAAAACTCATTGCAACAAATGATTGATTATGTTGTAGAACGTAAAATATAATTGTTTAACATAAACGTTTTTATGTAGTTATTTGGAGTTTTCTACATATGCTTCATATTTTGTTTTTTCATCTTTTGATATGTCTTTTAAGTGGTTTATTATATCACTTGTTAATAGATGTAACTTAAAAGTGTAATTTCTATTTTTTATATTTTTATTTACAGTATATGCTAAAACAAATAGTAGTATACTAATAGTAAAGAAAATGTAAGAAAACATGTTGTGATTTAAAGAGACAATAGTCTTATTGTCTTGTGTGATAAAGGAGTCTATTGATTCTTCTATTACGGAAATTATAAGCTCAGGAAAGAAGAATGTTAGAGAGAAACTTGTGGTTAAAATTGCTAATAAGGATAAAATTATTTTGATAGATTTTAAAGAAAAACCTTTAATAATCCTATAGATAGATTTTTCTTCTATGTCTTTAAAAGTGTTTTCAAATTCGCGTATTTTTTGATCTGTTATTTGAATTTTATATAATTTATAATGGCGTATGTCTTCTTTTATTTTATTATTATCCATAGCTTCTTTTTTTTATGTCAATTATACAAAAAAAACTAAAAGAAGTACTCTTTTGGAAATGATTAATTTTTCAGTAAAAAGTAAAAACCTCGATAATTAATTATCGAGGTTTTTCTATAATTGTCTATGGCGACTCGCCATTACATCATTCCTGGCATCCCCCCACCCATTGGAGGCATTGCAGGAGCATCTTCTTTAATATCGATTAAAGCACATTCGGTAGTTAAGATCATACCAGCTACAGAAGCGGCATTTTCTAACGCTACACGAGTAACTTTTTTAGGGTCGATGATTCCGGCTTCTAGCATATCAACATATACTTCGGCTTTAGCATCGTAACCAAAATCTTTTTTGCCTTCTAACACTTTATTAATAACAACAGATCCTTCGCCGCCAGCGTTCTCAACAATTGTTCTTAAAGGCGCTTCAATAGCTTTATTAACGATTTGTACACCTGTAGTTTCGTCTAAGTTTTCAGTAACTAATGATTCTAGTACTTTTTTAGCACGCACTAAGGCAACACCACCACCGGCAACAATACCTTCTTCTACAGCAGCACGAGTTGCATGTAAAGCATCATCAACACGATCTTTCTTTTCTTTCATTTCTACTTCAGAAGCAGCACCAACGTATAAAACAGCAACACCACCAGCTAACTTCGCTAAACGCTCTTGTAATTTCTCACGATCGTAATCAGAAGTAGTAGTTTCAATTTGCGCTTTAATTTGGTTTACACGACCTTTAATTAGCTCTTCATTACCTGAACCATTAATTATTGTCGTGTTGTCTTTATCGATGGTAACTGTCTCAGCAGTTCCTAATAAATCTAAAGTTGCATTTTCTAAAGAAAAACCTCTTTCTTCAGAAATAACAGTTCCACCAGTTAAGATAGAAATATCTTCTAACATTGCTTTTCTACGATCACCAAATCCAGGAGCTTTTACTGCAGCAATTTTTAAACCACCACGTAATTTATTAACAACTAAAGTAGCCAATGCTTGTCCGTCAACATCTTCAGCAATAATTAATAAAGGTCTTCCAGATTGAGAAACAGGTTCTAATATTGGTAAAATTTCTTGTAAGTTAGAAATCTTTTTATCGAATAATAAAATATAAGGATTCTCTAAAGTAGCTACCATTTTATCGGCATCAGTAACGAAGTACGGAGATAAATATCCGCGGTCGAATTGCATTCCTTCCACAACGTCAACATACGTTTCCATTCCTTTAGCTTCTTCAACAGTAATTACTCCTTCTTTACCAACTTTACCAAAAGCGGTAGCGATTAAATCACCAATAACATTATCGTTGTTTGCTGAGATAGAAGCTACTTGTTGTATTTTTTCTGATGAGTTACCAACTTCTTGAGCTTGTTTCGCTAAGTCTTCAGTAATTGCAGCAACTGCTTTGTCAATACCACGCTTTAAATCCATTGGGTTAGCACCAGCAGCAACGTTTTTTAAACCTTCCTTTACGATTGCTTGTGCTAATACAGTTGCAGTTGTAGTTCCGTCACCAGCTAAATCGTTGGTTTTAGAAGCTACTTCTTTTACCATTTGAGCTCCCATGTTCTCTAAAGGATCTTCTAGCTCAATTTCTTTTGCAACAGTAACACCATCTTTAGTTACATGTGGTGCACCGAAAGATTTAGAAATAATTACATTACGCCCTTTAGGTCCTAAAGTTACTTTTACTGCATTTGCTAATGCATCTACTCCACGTTTTAAACCGTCACGAGCGTCTACATCAAATTTTATATCTTTTGCCATTTTATGATCTATTTTTTATTAATTATTAGGTGAGTGAATAAATTATATGATAGCGAAAATGTCGCTTTCTCTCATAATTAAATAATCACTTCCTTCATGCTTTAATTCTGTACCAGCATACTTTCCGTATAAAACAGTATCGCCAACTTTTACCGTTAAAGGCTCATCTTTGGTTCCGTTTCCTGCGGCAACAACAGTACCTTTTTGTGGTTTTTCCTTGGCGTTATCAGGAATTATAAGTCCAGATGCTGTCTTGGTTTCTGCTGCAGCTGGTTCTATAAGAACTCTATCTGCTAAAGGTTTAATATTTAATCCCATTTTTATATAAGTTATGATTAAGTAGTTGTTATTATTGGTTAAAAATAGTCAGAAATTATGCCATTAAAAATTATATGCCACTTTTTCTAAATCAATGAAAATTATACATAAAAAAAATGCCAACGTGTCATTACGTTGGCATTTGATATTATATGTTGTTAAGATTAGTTTACACTATCTTTTGTAGTATCGTTTGTTGTAGGAGCTGCAACAGGAGCTGTAGTTTCTACATTTTCTAAAGTACTATCTAATTGAGGAGCATCTGCTGAATTTCCTCTAGGAATAGCGAAGTTTGCGATTAAAATTAAAGCAAACATTGTAATTGCTAAAGTCCAAGTAGCTTTGTCTAAAAAACTATTAGTGTTTTGTACACCACCAATGTTTTGAGCTCCACCACCTCCAAAAGAAGAAGATAATCCGCCACCTTTAGGGTTTTGTACCATTACGATTAAGATTAATGCTATTGCAACAATCAATATTAACACCAAAAGTAGAGTATAAGTTGTCATTATTTATTTTTTTGTAAAATTTGTATTCTTTTAATTTGGTCTGCAAAGAAACCACTTTTTTCTGGATATTTCAAACTTAATATTTTATAAGCTTGTATAGCACTTTCATATTTCTTTTGTTCAAGGTAAACTTTAGCTAATGTTTCTGTTGCTAATTGTGAGTTTTGCTTGCTTAAAGTGGCTTTAATCTCATATGGATTTGTTTTACTTGGGCGAGATATTTTAGGTGATTTCTCTATAAAACGCTCAATAATTGCATTTTTTACTAGGTTTTCGGGAGTAATTACCTCTTTTTCACTTGAAACAGTATCTCTTGTAATTACCTTTTTAGATGAAATTTGTAACCACTGGTTAAATGAAAATGATTCGTTTTTAGTAAAAGCTAAAGGTTTGCCTATCGCTAAATCTTCTTCAATACTTTTAATTTCTTTTTTCTTAGGATAAAGAATTTCTTTTAAGCTTGCTTTTTTCTCTTTCAGATGAGAGGTTTCTTTAAAAGACTTTGACGTAATAAAGTCAAATAAAACACTGCGATCTGTGGTGTAAGCTGCTGTTGTTTTTAATTCGTTATTATATTTAAAACTGTCTTTATTTTTTAAAATTTTTAACTCTAAAGCTCTTGCCGATTGAAAATAGGGGTATTGTTGTATAATATTCTTAAGCTCAGGACTAATTTCTTGCGAAATAGCACCAGGCTTCTCTAAAACATGTATGTATTTTTTTTTATCCAATTATTTACCACTTAGCAACAGATGCATTGAAAATATCTTGTGTTATTCTTTCTAAAATCTCTTTTAAAGCAGTGTCTAATACACCGGCAGACAGTTGCTGTGTAGCACCGTAATCATAGTAAAAAGAAAAACGCTTTTCGAAATTATCTTTTTCTTCTAACTTGTTTTCATAAATAACGTTTACTGAAATTGTTAAACGGTTTTGTGCTGCTGTTTGATTCGCTGTAGCACTCATTGGTGTAATTCGATAATCGATTATTTCACCAGAAAAATGCAAATCTCCGTTAGAGCTAACTAAAGTTAAATTTGTTTGACGAGTAAATAAATCGCGAAGATTTTGTGTAAATTCCTGACTTAAGGTTGGTTCTATTAAAGGAGCCTGGTTCGGGAAAAAATCAATCTGAATGGTTTTAGCATTTCCTGTATTTCCTCCGGTAAACGAATAGGCACCACAACTTATTAATATAATTGATGTGGTAATAAAAAGAATATTGTAAAAAAGTTTTTTCATAAAATCAAAAGTAAACAATTCAAAGAATATAATTTTAACGAATATTTTATAAATCGTATTGTTTTATTTTTCGGTATAAAGTTCGTTCAGAAATACCTAATTCTTTAGCGGCTAACTTACGTTTGTTGCTGTTTTTTTCTAACGATTTTCGAATCATTTCAATTTCTTTTTCTTGTAGTGATAAGTTTTCGTCTTCCTCAATTGTTTCAGCATACTCGTAATTATTTTGAGTAGAAGATGATGATTGCGGAATTTTAACAACCTCGAAGTTATGGTCTTCTGGTTTTTCTGTTTCTTGATAAATACGTTCTATTAATCCGTGATTTTCTTCTTTCACCTGTTCAGCATCTCCGTTTTGCATTAAATCTAAGGTTAATTTTTTTAGATCGTTAATGTCGTTACGCATATCAAACAAGATTTTATACATGATGTCTCGTTCGTTCGCAAAATCAGAATTGCTAGATTGATTACCGATTACTGCAGGTAGATTTCCATTGTTCTTTGGAAGGTATTGTACTAGTTTTTCGGCAGTAATTAAACGACTTTCTTCTACAACAGAAATTTGTTCAGCTAAGTTTCTTAGTTGACGAATGTTACCTGGAAAGCGATAGTTTAATAATACTTTTGTAGCATTATCATCTAAGCGAATTGTTGGCATTCGGTACTTTTGAGCAAAATCTGAAGCAAATTTTCTAAAAAGCAAGTGAATATCTTCATTACGGTCGCGTAAAGCAGGTAAATCGATTTCAATAGTGCTTAAACGATAATATAAATCTTCTCTAAATTTTTCTTTCGAAATAGCTTGTTGCATGTTTACATTGGTAGCAGCAACGATACGAACATCTGTTTTTTGTACTTGTGATGATCCTACTTTTATAAATTCACCATTTTCTAAAACACGTAATAAACGTACTTGTGTTGTTAACGGTAATTCACCTACTTCGTCCAAAAAAATGGTTCCGCCATCGGCAACCTCAAAATATCCTTTACGAGCAGCAGTAGCTCCTGTAAAAGCACCTTTTTCGTGCCCGAAAAGTTCACTGTCAATTGTTCCTTCAGGAATTGCACCACAGTTTACTGCAATATATTTAGCGTGTTTTCTGTGTGATAATTGATGAATTATTCTAGGAATATTTTCTTTACCTACACCACTTTCTCCGGTAACTAAAACCGAAATATCAGTAGGAGCCACACGAATAGATTTTTCTATAGCACGGTTTAATTGTGTATCGTTACCGATAATTCCAAAACGTTGTTTTATAGCTTGTAGGTTTTCCATATTTTTTCTTTAGAATAGAGAAAAAAGAATAGGGAGAAAAGAGCGGGTCTTTTCTCTTGCTTCTCTTTTCTAAAAATTAATTATTATCTGAATAGCCAAGCACAGTTCCTTTTAAGGTAGCTGAAGTACAATCTTCTATTTTTATCATTACAAATTCACCTAACTTATAGTTTTCTTTAGGAAAAACACATACGGTATTCTGCGTGTTTCTCGCTTTCCATTCATTCGGGTTTTTTTTAGAAGTTCCTTCAATTAAGAATTCTTCCGTTTTACCTAAATGTTGTTGTGTTCTATATAAAGCGTGTTCTTGCTGTAAATCGATAATTTCTTGTAAACGTCTTTTCTTTGTTGCAAATGGTACATCATCTGGCATTTTCTTAGCAGCCAATGTACCAGGTCTTTCAGAGTAAGCAAACATAAAACCGAAGTCATATTTTACATACCTCATTAAATCTAAAGTATCTTGATGATCTTCTTCTGTTTCACCACAAAAACCAACAATCATATCTTGCGATAAAGACATTTCTGGAATTATTTTAAAGATATTGTCAACCAGCTCTTTGTATTCTTCACGTGTGTGTTGGCGGTTCATGGCCTTTAACATGGCGTTACTTCCACTTTGAACAGGTAAGTGAAGGTATTTACAAATGTTTTTATGTTTTGCCATGGTATGAATTACATCTAAACTCATGTCTTGTGGATTAGAAGTTGCAAAACGGAATCTCATTTTAGGAAACTCAGTAGCACACATATCTAATAATTGAGCAAAATCTACTGCAGTAGCTTGTGCCATTTCAGAAGCTTTCGTGAAGTCTTTTTTCAATCCGCCACCATACCATAAATAGCTATCTACATTTTGACCAAGTAAAGTAATCTCTTTAAAGTTTTGATCATGCATCGATTTAATTTCCTCTAAAACACTTTTAGGATCTCTACTTCTTTCGCGACCACGTGTAAACGGAACTACACAAAAAGTACACATATTATCGCAACCACGAGTAATAGATACAAATGCAGAAACTCCGTTAGAGTTTAAACGAACAGGAGCAACATCACCATAAGTTTCTTCTTTAGATAAAATTACGTTTATGGCATCTCTACCAGCATCAATTTCTTCTAATAAATTTGGTAAATCTCTATATGCATCTGGTCCAACAACCAAATCAACAATTTTTTCTTCCTCTAAAAATTTTTCTTTTAAACGTTCGGCCATACAACCTAAAACCCCCACTTTCATGTTAGGATTTACTTTTTTAACAGCGTTGTATTTTTGTAAACGTTTACGAATTGTAGTTTCGGCTTTTTCTCTAATAGAACACGTATTTACTAAAACCAAATCGGCTTCTTCTAGAACTTGTGTGGTGTTAAAACCTTGTTCTGCTAAAATAGAAGCTACAATTTCGCTGTCGTTCATATTCATTTGACAACCGTAACTTTCTATAAATAATTTTTTAGTGTTCTCTTTTTTCGTTTCAGTAACAAGAGCTTGCCCTTGTACTTTTTCATCTATAACCTTCTCAGTGTGCTCCATATTCATATTAAAAATGGAGGCAAAGATACAACCAAAATATAAAAATTATGACAAATTGGCAGAAATTTATTGTTAATTTATAATCGATTTTAAACCTTAAATGCAACAAAAAGTTTTTTTTTAAAAAAAACATTCTACTTTTGCAAATTCCAAGCATCATTATATATGTGATGTAAAAAGAGATAATTGAAAAGAGATATGGCAAAGAATTTAGTTATAGTTGAGTCACCTGCAAAGGCAAAAACAATTGAGAAATTTTTAGGTAAAGATTTTCAAGTAGAATCTAGCTATGGTCATATCGCAGATTTACCTTCGAAAGAATTAGGAATTGATGTTGATGGCGATTTTAGTCCGAAATACATTGTTTC
The DNA here is from genome assembly GCF_057732375.1 of Tenacibaculum sp. M1.3A. Taxonomy (NCBI): domain Bacteria; kingdom Pseudomonadati; phylum Bacteroidota; class Flavobacteriia; order Flavobacteriales; family Flavobacteriaceae; genus Tenacibaculum; species Tenacibaculum sp. M1.3A. The sequence goes on from NZ_JBYJEF010000002.1 coordinate 458,145, forward strand.
TGATGATAAGAAACCCATTGTTAAGAAGTTAAAAGCCTTAGCGAAAAAAGCAGAAACTGTTTGGTTAGCGAGTGATGAGGATCGAGAGGGTGAAGCAATTGCTTGGCATTTAAAAGAACAATTAAAATTAAATGATGATAATACAAAACGTATTGTTTTTCATGAAATAACAAAAAACGCCATTTTAAAAGCAGTCGAAAATCCAAGAGATATCGATTATAATATGGTAAACGCACAACAAGCACGTAGAGTTTTAGACAGGCTTGTTGGGTATGAATTATCACCTGTTTTATGGCGTAAAGTAAAAGGAGGTTTATCAGCAGGTAGAGTACAATCTGTAGCAGTTCGTTTAATTGTAGAAAGAGAACGAAGCATTCTTGATTTTAAATCAGAAACTCATTATAAGGTAGTTGCTCAGTTTTCTAATACAGAAGGAAAAACTTTTAAAGCAACGATTCCGAAGAATTTCGATTCAAAAAAATCAGCTGAAGATTTCTTAAAGTCTTGTGCAAAAGCAGATTTCTCTATTGCTGATTTAACTAAAAAACCAGCAAAAAAATCTCCAGCAGCACCATTTACAACATCAACATTGCAGCAAGAAGCTTCTAGGAAATTAGGTTTTCCTGTAGCGAAAACCATGCAAGTAGCACAGCGTTTATACGAAGCCGGTTTAATTACTTATATGAGAACAGATAGTGTAAACTTATCTGTAGATGCTAGAAATGCAGCCGAAGAAGAAATTAGTAATTATTACGGAAAAGAATATAGTAAGCAACGTGTTTTTAAGTCAAAGGCAAAAGGAGCTCAAGAAGCCCATGAAGCAATTCGTCCTACAGAGATGAAAAAACATGCTATAAATAGTGAATACGATCAAACAAGGTTGTATGATTTAATATGGAAAAGAACGTTGGCTTCTCAAATGAGTGATGCACAATTAGAGCGTACTAACGTTAAAATAGAGAACTCAGATAACGAAAAGATATTCACTGCAAACGGTGAAATGATAAAGTTTGATGGTTTCTTAAAAGTGTATTTAGAAGGAACAGATAACGAAGAAGAAGAGCAGGCAGGAATGCTGCCAAATTTAAAAACAGGTGAAAGCTTAGAATATACATTTATAAACGCAACACAACGTTTTACAAGTGCACCTTACCGTTTTACTGAAGCTTCTTTAGTTAAGCAGTTAGAAGAACTAGGTATTGGTAGGCCATCTACGTATGCACCAACAATTTCTACCGTTCAGCGAAGAGGTTATGTAGAGAAAGGAGAAAACGAAGGATTAGAGAGGAATTATGAACAAATGATTTTGTCGAACGGAACTGTAGAAAGTGAAATGTTGACCGAAAAAACGGGTTCAAATAAAAATAAATTAATTCCTACAGATATAGGTAATATTGTAAATGATTTCTTGGTAGCTAATTTTTCAAATATTCTTGACTTCGGATTTACAGCAAGGGTTGAAAATTCTTTTGATGATATTTCTGAAGGGGATGAAGATTGGATAGAAATGATAAAAGGTTTCTACACTAAATTTCATGAAAATGTAGAAGATGTTAAAGAAAATGCAGAGAGAGAAAGCGGAGAACGTATTTTAGGAAAACATCCAGAATCTGGAAAAACAGTTTTAGTACGTTTAGGTAAATTTGGTCCGATAGCACAAATTGGTGCTCCCGAAGATGAAGAAAAGCAATTTGCAAGTTTAAATAAAGACCAAAACCTTGGTACGATAACTATGGAAGAAGCATTAGAATTGTTTTTGCTTCCGAAAAACTTAGGGTCTTTTCAGGATGAAGAAGTAATTGTTTCTAACGGTCGTTTTGGGCCGTATATTAAATTCGGAGCAATGTTCGTGTCTTTAGACAAAGGCGAAAATCCGATGGAAGTAGATTTACCAAGAGCAGAAGAGTTGATTGTTGCAAAACAAAAAGCGGATGCGCCAATTTATCATTACGAAGATTTACCAGTTCAAAAAGGAGTAGGTCGTTTTGGTCCTTTCTTAAAATGGAACTCAATTTTTATCAACGTAAGTAAAAAATACGATTTCGATAATCTTTCTGATGAAGATATTATTGAGTTGATCGAAGCTAAAAAGCAGAAAGAAATAGATAAAGTTCTTCATAATTGGGAAGATGTTGGTATTCGAGTAGAAAAAGCACGTTGGGGGCGTTTCAACGTGATTAAAGGTAAAATTAAAGTTGAATTGCCTAAAACTACAGAGATAGAGAAGATGAAGAAAGAAGAAGCGGTAAAGTTAATAGAGGCTAAAACCCCTAAAAAGAAAGCAGCCAAAAAGAAAGTTGTTAAGAAGAAAGTAGTGAAAAAGAAATAAAGTACTTTTTTAAGAAAAAGAGTTTAGTATATTGCGAGTTCCCTAATCCCCAAAAAATGAGTTTTAATTTTATTACACCTATAAAAAGTACCGTGGTTGCACATTTAATGTCGCAATCTACGCCATCTTTGGGTCATAATATTGAGATACATACACAAGAAAAAGGATTTCCTGATTTATCTAAAGTAAATATAGCCATCATAGGTGTTAAAGATGGTACAGGAGCTCATCAAAATGACGGTTGTGGAGAAGAATTACAATCTGTTCGTAAAAAACTATATGAATTATTCCCTGGTAATTGGCATACTCAAATAGCCGATTTAGGAAATATAGAACAAGGTAGTACTCCAAAAGATACATGTTTTGCAGTAGCATCATCTGTTGAAGCTTTATTAAAGAAAAATATAATCCCTATATTAATTGGCGGAAGTCAAGATATAACGTACGCAAATTATAGAGCTTACGATTCTTTAGAGCAAACGGTAAACTTAGTGTCTGTAGATAGTAGATTTGATATTGGTTCTATAGATGAGGAGTTGTCTTCTAAATCATTTTTAAGTAAAGTGATTATGGAGCAGCCAAATAATTTGTTTAATTATAGTAATATTGGCTATCAAACGTATTTTAATTCGCAAGAAGAAATACAACTACTTGATAAATTATATTTTGATGCTTTTAGGTTAGGTGAAGTAAAAGATGTAACTTTAGTGGAACCTATAATGAGAGATGCGGATATTGTTAGTATCGATATTGGTTGTGTTCGTCAAAGCGAAGCGCCGGCAAATAATAATGCATCACCAAATGGTTTTTACGGAGAAGAAATTTGTGCAATCACAAGATATGCAGGAATTAGCGATAAGGTAACCTCTTTTGGTATTTATGAATACAATCATAGGTTAGATTCAAATAATCAAACAGCAAGCTTAATTGCTCAGATGATTTGGTATTTTATTGAAGGAGTTAATGCCAGAGCAAAAGATTATCCGTTTGTAACAAAAGAAAATTATCAGAAATTCACGGTGCTTTTAAGTGATGATGACCCAATAAACTTTTATAAAAGTGATAAAAGTGGTCGTTGGTGGATGGAAATAAATTTAATATCAAATAATAAACACAAAAGACATGCGTTAATACCATGTAACTATAAAGATTACGAGCAGGCATTGAAAGGTAAAATGCCTAATAGGTGGTTTAAAGCACAGCAAAAGCTTGTTTAAAAACCTACTTGTATTTGTTTTTGAAAAAATTATAGCACGTAATTGTTTTTTAATAAAAAAAATAATAGGTTTACGACCTCTTTTATAAGAAAGGAATAATATGAAAAAAATAGTAGTATTTGCATTGTTAGTATCTCTGATTTACGCTTGTGGTTCAAGTGGAGATAGAGGAGAGTTAGTAGGAGAGAAGTCGAAAAGAAAATGGTTTGCAGAAAAACCTTTCGGAATGGCTAAGATCCCTGGAGGTTCTTTTACTATGGGTAAGCAAGATGAAGACCCATTAGGAGCTATGAATGCACCAACTAAAACAGTTACAGTGCAGCCTTTTTATATGGATGAATCTGAAATTACTAATAGTGAATACAAGCAATTTGTGTTTTGGGTAAGAGATTCTATTACAAGAACAAAATTAGCGTACCAAGCTGAATTTGCTTCAGGAGGAGACATAGATCCTGCTAATGCAGGTAAAAATCCAGAAGGTATTCAGTTATATGCATTTGCCTCGTCAGATACAATTAACGAATCACCATATGCAAAGTATATGCGTGAAAATTATTATGAGTTAGGTGAAGGATTAGATTCTTTAAAACCATTAAACTGGCAAGAAGAACTTATTTGGGAACAGCAAGAATATCCAGATGTTGATTATGTTGAAGTGATGGATTCTTTATATCTTAAAAAAGACGAAGCTTTAAACGGAATAAGAACATTTAACACGAAGTTATTAAATTATAGATATTATTGGTTCGATAACGAACAAGCTGCAAAAACAGGTAAAAACAGAAAAGACTTTATGAAAGATGAAGTTATTAATGTATATCCTGATACTACTGTTTGGATTAAAGATTTTAATTATTCTTATAATGATCCGATGCACCAAGAATATTTTGCACACAAAGCTTATGAAAACTATCCTGTAGTTGGTGTAACTTGGAACCAAGCAAAAGCATTTTGTCACTGGAGAACTCAAACAAAAAATAATTTTCAACGTTCTAGAAAGAAATTAGGATTAGTTCCTTCTTTTAGATTACCTACTGAAGCGGAATGGGAATATGCCGCTCGTGGTGGATTAAATTATGGTAAATACCCTTGGGGTGGACCTAGTACTACAAGTGATAGAGGTTGTTTTTTAGCAAACTTTAAACCAGTTCGTGGAGATTATGCTGCTGATGGCGCTTTATATACTGTAGAAGCTGTTTCTTTTAATCCGAATGAATACGGATTGTATAATATGGCTGGTAACGTTGCCGAATGGACAAATACAGCGTACAATCAAATGTCTTACTACATGGGGTCAACAATGAATCCTAATGTAGAGATTAAAGAAAATCGAAGAAAAATAATTAGAGGTGGTTCTTGGAAAGATGTAGCATACTTTTTAGAAGTAAGTTCTCGTGACTGGGAATATGCTGATACTGCTAGAAGTTACATTGGTTTTAGAACTGTACAAGATTATTTAGGAACAAATAAGAGTAAGTAAATAAACAAGAATAAATATAACAATCCCCAAAAAAATCAAAAAAATTATGTCACAATCAAAATCAACTAAGAAAATTTTTAACATGGTCTATGGACTAGGAGCAGCTGTAGTAATTATAGGAGCTCTTTGTAAGATTCAGCACTTTTCATTCGGACCAATTACAGGAGGTATGATACTTACTTTAGGTCTTGTTGTAGAAGCATTAGTTTTTGCTATTTCGGCATTTGAACCTATTGAAGATGAATTAGATTGGACAAAAGTGTATCCAGAATTATCAGACGGACAATCTTTAGGTAAAAAAGGAAAAGAAGCTTCACCAGAAGAAGCACAAAGTATGTTATCTCAAAAATTAGATGGTATTTTAAAAGAAGCAAAATTAGATGCAACTTTAATTTCTAGTTTAGGAGATAGTATTAAAAATTTCCAAGGAGCTGCAGAAGGATTAACAGCTACCTCTAAAACAGTATCTTCTACAAACCAGTATAACGAGCAAATGTCTATGGCAGCTGCAAAATTAGAATCTTTAAACGGATTGTATACTACACAAGTAGAAAATGCAGGTAAACAAGCAGATTTAAACTCTTCTTTAGTAGAGAATTCTCAACGTTTACAAGAACAAATGCAATCATTAGCAACTAACTTATCTTCTTTAAACGGAGTATATGGTGGAATGTTAACGGCAATGTCAACTAAATAATTAATTAGTTTTATCTAATTTTTATTAACTAAACAAACTAATTAAAGATGGCAGGAGGAAAACAGTCACCAAGGCAAAGGATGGTAAACTTAATGTATCTTGTGTTTATTGCGATGTTAGCAATGAATATGAGTAAAGAAGTTTTATCAGCATTTGGATTAATGAATGAAAAATTATCGGAATCTAATATTAGAGCAACCGAGAAAAATAAAGCATCGTACGATCTTTTAGCACTTAAAGCAGCTGAACAAGCAAAGCAATATGGTGAGGCAAAAGAGAAAACAGATAAGCTTAGAGCTATGGCTGATGAGTTTTTTGTCTATATAGGAGATTTGAAAACTCAAATGACTACAGAGATAGAAGATAAGAAAGCTTATGAATCTATGGATAAGTCTGGGTTTTTAGATCAATACTTTTTCGCAGGTGGAAAAATTACCCCTAAAGGAAAAGAATTTGTAGATAAAATGAATCAGTTTAGAGAACAATCTTTAGCTGTTTTAGGACAATCGGAATTATCTAGTGTAGTAGCAGCTCGTTTTAATACAAATGATGTTAAAAGTCAGGGAGTAACAAAAAACTGGTTAAAGTATAATTATGAAGGGTTTCCTTTAATTGCATCATTAACAAAGTTAACACAAATTCAGGCAGATATTAAAACTACTGAGGCTGATGCTTTAACAGCATTGTTACAAGGTGAGTTAGAAAGTGCAGTATCAATGACGAACTATGATGCCATGGTTATTTTTGATAAAAATGCTTACTATCCTGGTGAAAAATTATCTGGTAGAATTGTTTTAGGAAAAAATGATCCTAACTTAACGGCAGAAAAAGTTATCGTTAACGGTGAAGAAATGCCAGCTGATAAAATTCAAGCAGGTCAGGTTATCTTAGATGGGCCAGCAGGTTCTGTAGGAGATAAGGAATTAAAAGGAGAGTTTCAGTTTATGGAAAACGATTCTTTAGTAACAATTCCTATTTTAGGAGGTTATTCAGTTATTCCTAAGCCAAATGAAGCAGTTGTTTCTGCTGATAAAATGAATGTTGTATACCGTGGGTTATCTAATCCATTAACAATATCTGTACCAGGAGTTTCAGGAAACAAAGTTTCTGCATCTGCACCAGGTTTAAGAAGAGTTAAAGGAGATAAATATGTTATGAACCCAGGTAAAGGAACAGAAGTAACTATTAGAGTTTCTGCAACATTACCAGGAGGAGGAAAAATTAGTACTCCTAAGAAATACAGAATTAAAGACATACCACCAGCGGTAGGTATGGTAAGAGGTCAGTATGGTACAGTGAAAATGCCTAAGGCAAGTGTTGCTAGAATTAGTGTTGCAGCAGGTTTACCTGATTTCTTATTCGATTTAAAATTAAATGTATCTAGTTTTAAAATTAAAGTTCCAGGGCAGTTAGCTATTCCAGTAACTGGTAGAGCTTTAACAGCTAGAGCAAAACAGGCGCTTAACAAAGCTAGAAGAAATGATGTAATTACTATTTACGATATTAAAGCATCAGTTTCAGGTTCTAACTACAAGATTAAGAAAGTATTACCTGTAAGTATTGAGATTACTAATTAATAAGTAAAAATTAAAAGTATGAATTGGAAGCGTTTTTATATGGTTTTATTTGCCCTTGCAACAACAAGTTTTGTAGGTGCACAAGCTAACCTCTTAAATTCTCAAAAGGTTGAAGAGATTGGATTTAAATCTGAAGCCCAAATTGCTTCAGAAGATGATAAACCACTTCCTTATGGCTATATAAGCGATAGAGATGTGTTATGGTCTAAAGTGGTGTGGGAATATGTAGATTTAAATCAAAAAATTAATTTACCTTATTATTACCCAATTGATACTACAAATGCTGGTTTAACAAGACGTTCATTGTTTGATACCTTATTAAAAGGTATCAGTAATGGAGAAATTAAAGAGGTTTATAGTGATTCTTATTTTACTACTAAAATAGCGATGGAAGATATTGATAAAGTAACTTCTAATGAACGTGACGATGGTTACGGAAATATGGATACCTACTCAATAAAATCTGCGGATATTAAAGGATACTTAATTAAAGGTCTTTGGTATTTCGATAAGCGTGGAGGAGAATTAAAGTATCGTATGCTTGCATTAGCGCCTATGGGACCGGATGTGCAAGTTTTAGGTGTTGAAGAAATTGATGATAAAGAAAATGTTTACGAATTATTCTGGGTATTTTTTCCAGATGCAAGAGAAACATTGCATGCTTCAAAAGTATTTAATCCTAAAAACTCAGCGCATCCATTATCGTATGACAACTTGTTAAACGCTAGAAGGTTTACTTCTACTATAATGAAAGAAGAGAATATTTACGGAGACAGGTCTATTAAAGATTATGTTAGAGGTAATTCTTTATTTCAGTTATTAGAAGCGGATAGAGTTAAAGAAAGTATTCGTGACCGTGAAATGGATATGTGGAATTACTAATTTCATACTTCTTATAAAATTTAAAAAGAGCTTGCTATGCAAGCTCTTTTTTGTTGTAATAAATAGTATTTTTGGAGCATGAATATTGATGTAGATTATATTATTGTAGGTTTAGGTTTGGCAGGAATCGCTTTTGCAGAAGAGTTACAGCTCGCAAACAAATCGTTTGTGATTTTTGAAAACAGCTCGCAAACTTCTTCTTTAGTTGCAGGAGGTGTATATAATCCAGTTATATTAAAACGTTTTAATGCTGCATGGAATGGGCATGAACAAATAAAAACGGCACTACCTTTTTATAAAACTTTAGAAGATAAGTTAGGTGTAAAATTAGATTACAAGTTTTCTATAAAAAAAGCATTTACAAGTGTTGGTGATGGTAATAATTGGTTTTCAGCTTTAGATAAACCAACGTTATTACATTATATGAATCCTATAATTAGTAAAGAAAAGATTGAAGGTGTTATTGGTGAATTTGGTTTTGGAGAACTAACAGGAACTGGTAGGATAGATACTGCTTTACTAGTAAAATCATATAGAGATTATATTAAAAATTCGAATAGATTAATAGAAAAGTCTTTTGAATATGATCAATTAGAAGTTTCACATGATGGTGTTAAATATCAGCATATAAAAGCGAATAAAATAGTTTTTTGTGAAGGGTTTGGAATAAAAAAGAATCCATTTTTTAATTATTTACCGTTAAACGAGGTAAAAGGAGAGTCGATCGTAATTCATGCGCCGACTTTAAAAATAGATTTTTTATTAAAATCAGGTTTTTTTGTAATGCCAATTGGTAATGATAACTATAAAGTTGGAGCTACATTTAATTGGACAGATAAAACATGTGATCCGACAGTAGAAGCTAAGAATGAGTTAGAAGAGAAATTAAAGAAAATAATTACAGTTCCTTACACTATAAAAGACCATACCGCAGGAATTAGACCAACTGTAAGCGATAGAAGACCAATGATAGGTGTTCACCCAAAACACAAGCAGTTAGTTGTTTTAAACGGTTTAGGAACACGTGGCGTTATGATTGGGCCAACAATTGCTAAAAACCTATTTAATCACCTAGAAAAAGGAGATGAACTAGATAAAGATACTGATATAAAAAGATTTGTAGATTAATTATTTTTCAGTCTGCAGTTCTTTCGCGTCTTTATTATATCCAATAAAAATATTTATCCAAATAATTCTAGATAAACGCAACGTAAAAGGTATCAATAATAAAGAAACTATAATGATTGAAATAAAGCTTTGCAGTATTGTTAAGCCAAAAATCATTTTAGAAATAATAAAAACACCTACAAACAAAGCAACCGATAAGCCATAGTTTACATACATGGCACCAAAGAAAAAAGAAGGTTCCATCATATATTTTAAGTTGCAACTAGGGCAATTATCATGCAACTGTGTTACTTTTTTAGGGTTAATTGTAATGTTATGCTTAAAGAATTCACCTTCGTGGCAACGTGGGCATTTACCTTTTAAAACACTGTATAACTTTGTTCCTTTCCTAATCATAATTTAAGTAGCTTTGCGCTTTTCAAATTTACGCAAATAATATGTTAAACGTACACAATTTATCAGTCTCTTTTATGGGAACTGATTTGTTTTCAGGAATTACTTTTAAATTAAATAAAGGTGATAGAATCGGATTGATTGGTAAGAATGGAGCCGGAAAATCTACGCTTTTAAAAGTGCTTTCTAAAGACATTGAAACCAGTGGAGGTACGATGGCTTTTGATAAAGATATTCGAATGGGGTTTTTACGTCAGGACATTGATTTCGTAGAAGGAAGAACTATTTTAGAAGAAGCATATCAGGCGTTTGAAGAAATAAAAGAAATCGAGTTAAAGTTAGACGATATTAACAATCAACTAGCTACAAGAACCGATTATGAAAGTGAAGGATATAGCCAGTTAATTATAGATTTAACGGATCTTACAGAGCGATATGAGCTTTTAGGTGGGTATAATTACCAAGGAGATACAGAGAAAATTTTACAAGGTTTAGGTTTTCAGCGTGAAGATTTTGATAAATTAACCAACACTTTTTCTGGTGGATGGAGAATGCGTATCGAATTGGCAAAATTATTATTACAAAATAATGATATTTTACTATTAGATGAGCCAACAAACCACTTAGATATTGAATCTATTATTTGGTTAGAGAACTTTTTAAAATCATATTCTGGTGCAATCGTATTGGTTTCGCACGATAAAATGTTTTTAGATAATGTTACCAACCGTACGATTGAAATTTCTCTAGGGCAGATTTATGATTATAAAAAACCATATTCTGAATTTTTGGTTTTAAGAGCCGAAATAAAAGAAAAGCAATTACAAGCACAGAAGAATCAAGAAAAAGAAATTAAGCAAAAGCAACACTTAATTAATAAGTTTAAAGCCAAAGCGAGTAAAGCTTCGATGGCGCAATCGTTAATGAAGCAATTAGATAAAGTAGAACTTATTGAGGTTGATGGAGATGATAATGCGGCAATGAATGTGCGTTTTAATATCTCTAAAGAACCAGGTAAAATTATTGTTGAAGCTGATGGTTTAAGTAAAAGTTACGGAGATAAGCATGTTTTAGAAGATGTTGATTTAATGATTGAACGTAACAGTAAAATTGCTTTTGTTGGTCAAAACGGACAAGGAAAATCTACTTTAGCAAAAATAATGGTTGGAGAAATTCCGTTTATAGGGAATTTAAAACTAGGACATAATGTAGAAATAGGATATTTTGCACAAAATCAATCAGAAGAATTACCACCAGAAAAAACAGTTTTAGAGATTATGGAAGATGCTGCTTCGGATACAAACCGAATGCGCGTTAGAGATATGTTAGGATCGTTTTTATTCGGTGGAGATGCTGTAGATAAAAAGGCAAAAGTACTATCGGGTGGAGAACGTAACCGTTTAGCTTTATGTAAATTGTTATTATCACCGTTTAACGTGTTAATAATGGATGAGCCAACAAACCACTTAGATATTGCCTCTAAAACGGTATTAAAAACAGCTTTAAAAAACTTTGACGGAACTTTAATTGTAGTTTCTCACGATAGAGATTTTTTACAAGGATTAACATCAACTGTTTACGGATTTAAAGATAAGGTTATTAAAGAGTATTTAGGAGATATTGATTATTTCTTAGATCAACATAAGATGGAAAACCTTAGAGAAGCGGAAAAAAGAACAGTTGTTAAAGCTGAAAAACCAACAGCTAAAAAAGAAGCACAAGAGTTATCTAGAGAGCAAGAAAAAGAGTTAAAAAAACTTAAAAACAAACTTTCTAAGACTGAAAAAGATATTGCTGATTTAGAAAAAGATATTGAAAAAATAGATTTAGAATTAGCAAATAATTATGATGAAGTTTCTGCTCGTCCTAATTTCTTTGAAAAATATAAAGCTAAAAAAGCAAGTTTAGAAAAATTAATGGCTGACTGGGAGAGAATAGAAGAACAGGTTTCTGATTTTTAGTAGTTTATCCATTTTTTCTTCTAAAAGTAACAGCGGTTTTGTTTTAAACAAAACCGCTGTTACTTTTTAAAATTATTATAGAGCTTAAATTTCTCGATAAATAACTTCTTTTTTGTAAAGTTAAAACAACTAATTTTTTAAAAACGACTTAGAGATATTGTTAACTAAGTTTGTGTTTTTCTATTATAAAATCAACTTTAAAATAGTCGTTTATTAACAAACCTTTCTCTTATTTTTACGTCATTAAAATTTATGAGTTGAACAATATTAATAATCTTTTATTTAGTCAGGTTTTTACAAGTGAAAATCAACAAATATTTCTTCCTGTTTTAGAAGAGAAAAAAGTTGAACTCTTTATAAAAAGAGAAGATAAAATACATCCCTTTGTTTCGGGAAATAAGTTTCGTAAATTGAAATATAATATTGAAGCTGCAAAAAATCAAGATAAAAAAGTGTTGTTAACTTTTGGAGGCGCTTTTTCTAATCATATTGTAGCAACAGCTGTTGCCGGGAATTTATCTGGTTTTAAAACTATCGGCATTATTCGTGGAGATGAGTTGGGTAAGAATTTCGAAAAAACGTTGGCAGGAAATTCAACTTTAAAAGAAGCCTATAAAAACGGAATGTATTTTAAGTTTGTTTCGAGAGAAGCGTATCGAAATAAAACATCCGAAGAATTTATAAGTGATTTAAAAAATGAGTTTGGCGACTTCTATTTAATTCCAGAAGGCGGAACGAATGAGCTGGCAATTAAAGGATGCGAAGAGATCTTAACAGAAGAAGATAAGAATTTCGATTATATTTGTTGTGCTATCGGTACTGGTGGAACAATTTCAGGGTTGATAAATGCCGCGAAAAAGCATCAGAAAGTAATTGGTTTTCCTGCCTTAAAAGGTGATTTCTTACAGAAAGAAATTGAGAAATTGACAATAAGTAAAGATAATTGGAGTTTACAAACCGAGTATCATTTTGGGGGTTATGGAAAATATAATACAGGTTTAATTCGTTTTATAAACGAGTTTAATGAGCTAACAAAAATTCAGTTAGACCCTATTTATACAAGTAAAATGCTTTTCGGAATTATAGAAATGATTAAAAAGAATGAGTTTCCAGAAAACAGTAAAATTGTAGCAATTCATACAGGAGGTTTACAAGGAATTGTAGGGTGTAATCAGAAATTAAAAAATAAAAATCAAGCATTAATAAAAATTTAATGAAAATAAAATCAGTTTTATACATAGCAATAAGTACTCTTTTTTTTATAAGTTGTGGTTCTAACAAAAATGTGGTTACTAAAAATCGCAAAAAAGTGGCGTTACAAGAAAGAGAAGAAGTATATCCTGTAATGCCTCAGTTAGAACAAGTAAATAAACCCTTAAAAACAAGCTCAAATCATACAGTTGCATACATTGAAAAATTTGCACCAATTGCAGTAAAGAAAATGTATGAGCATAACATTCCTGCCAGTATTACTTTGGCGCAAGGAGTTTTAGAATCGGGTAGTGGTAGAAGTGCTTTGGCAATTAGATCTAACAATCATTTTGGTATAAAATGCCATAAAGGTTGGCAAGGAAAAAGTGTAACTCATGATGATGATGAAAAAGGAGAATGTTTTAGAAAATACAAATACCCGCAAACATCATACGAAGATCATTCGCAGTTTTTAATCACAAGAAGTCGTTATGCTAGTTTATTTAAACTTGGTCATACAAATTATAAAGGTTGGGCTTACGGATTAAGAAGAGCAGGTTATGCGACAGATAAACGATATCCACAAAAATTAATATCGATTATAAATAAATACAATTTAACAAAATACGACAGAATTAAACTTAAAAATACTACCATCACCAAAGCGACAATAGAAAACGATTACCATAAGGTAGAAAAAGGTGATACTTTATATTCGATAGCAAGGAGATATGATTTATCGGTAAGTGAGTTGAAAAAAATTAATGAACTAAACACGAATGAAATTAGTATTGGGCAAGATTTATTAGTAAAATAAAAGGCTTGTCTTTTATAATAAAAAAGCATCATTTTTAGCGCTTTGCTAAGAATGACGCTTTTTTTGTTAGCGATTACCAAGAGTATTTTTTCTTTTTAGCTTGTTTTTTTATTGCTTTAATCATTACACTTTCTAATTCGTTTTTAGAGCTGTTTTCTCGTTGTTTTATAGCAACATATTGTTTTCTTTTTTTATCTAATAGCTGAATTTCTTGTTGAATTTCATTACGCTCTTTGCGTTTGGCATCAACATATTTTTTTATTTCTTTTGATGATTTTGTTTGTAGGTTTTTTGGGAGTTGTTTTTTCTTTAATTTACTATAATCCATTTCTTTTTCTTTAGATGCATCAACCAAATCCCATTCGGCATTATTATATAATTTAGAACTTTTACTAACAGCACGTTTTACAACAACAACTTCATCTAAAGTTTCGGCATTAGCATCTTGTTTCGCTTGATTTGTGTATTTAGAATACCCAGCACTTCCATAATGGATGTACGTTTTGTTTAATCGCTTATTTAAAATAATAATATCGTTATCGTATGGCGTTACAATGTGTACAATGTTCTTTGTATGATTAATAGTCATATAATCTCCACCACCGTAAACTGCTCCGTCTTGCCACATGCCAGAAACACCTTGGTTGTAATCACCGCAGAAAATAGTATTTACAGTAATGTCATTTTCTTTGGCGTTGGTAATTGCATCTTTATAATTTAATTTTCCTTGTGTAAAAGGTTCGTTTCCTGCAATAAAAATCATTTTTAAATCACGTTTATTATTTCCCCATTCTAATTCATTTAACGAAGTCTGAATTGCTTGTCCACAAAACTCGCTACCACCATTGGTAGTTAAAGAAAATAAATGCTCAGAGATATCATCCAAATCACTTGTGAATTGTAAAACCTGACGAATATAACCTTCGTTAGATGAAAGTTTGCTGTTACCGTATTCATATAAAGCGATTTCTAATTTAGGAGTTATTCCTTCGCATTTAGCATGCGATAATTCATTTATAATTTCCCATAATTGTGCTTTTGCTTGATTTATTAGTCCGTCCATACTACTACTTGTGTCTAGTAACAAGGCTACTTTGGTTGTTTGTTTTTTGATGTTTTTCTTAGGATTAGCAGCATAACTTGTTATTGATATTAAAAAAGTAAAAATGCAGATTGTTTTTAAGATGTAGTTTTTCATGATTTTATGTTTTAAATTGTTTAAAGTATTTTTAATTATATTGTTTTTATTTAATTTCAAAAACAACATAAATAGAAGAGGTTAATTTGATATTTTCGAACTGTACAATATCTTTTCTGTAATTTTTCATTTTAGATATACTACTATATTCAGAGGCTACATTTAAGTGATTTAATTGCGCGAAGTTTTGTAGTTGATGTTCTGTTTCATTTACTTTTAAAGGTTTTCCTGTGGTTGTATTTATAGCATTTAATAGATAGTTAGCTTTCTCTTTTGCGGCTTTAATTGCCGAAATTCTATTTTTCTTTTTGTAGAAGTCTAATTTAGAATGTGTTGCTTTTGTAATTTCGGTGTCAGTGATTTTAAGCCTCTTGAAAATTTCAAATACTTTTTTAAGTTTTTTTGCACTCGTAATTTTTAACGAATATTTTCCAGTAGATAAAACCTCTTCGCTAAACCAACCTGTTTTAGCAATTGTAGAGTTAATATCAGAAATAAATAAATCTGTTTTTGGTATTTCAATAGTTGCTAATGCCCTTTTTAGAGAGTCTTCTAAAGAGGTAAGTGTTATTTTTTTACCATTTTTCATTTTTTCTTTTAAATAAAGATTTATGTAAATTTCATCAGGACTAATTTCTAACTCAGCTCTTCCGGTAACTTCAATAATTGGTTTATTGTTATTTACAGTTTGACTAAAAGTGGATACTGTTAAAAAAAGGAGGATAATAAGTTTTAATATTTTCATAATTTGTTGTTTTATACTGTCAAATCTACAAGGAACTATCTTTTTATAAAACAGCGAATGAGTATGTGGGTAAAACGAATGAGTGAAGTGGTTTGTAAAATGAGTGAAAGCAACTATTTAGTATTAAAAAGTGTTATTATTTAAAGAATCTCATTTTTTGAACTCAGTTTTTGTGTGTATGTTTACAGTAATATATAAAAGATGAATAGATTTTTTAAAATAGTATTTGCAGGGTTGTTACTTACGTTATCTTCTGTTTTTTCTCAAGAAATTAAAGAAAGAGAACGTGAGTTTACTGTAAAAGTTCAGGTGGTAGATGAAAATACGCGTCAGCAAATTAAAGACGCGAGAGTTGCGGTAAACGGCCGTGTTTTTAAGTTTTTAAATACAAAAGGCAGTTATGTTGTAGAGGCTAAAAAGGGAAGTGAATTAGAAATGTCGCATGCTGGTTTCGAAACTATTTATTATACAATTATAGATGATGAAGATGTTAAAGTATTGGTTGAAGATTTTAATCAGAAGAGAAAATCAAAACGAAGTTCTTATGGTCAAAAAAAAGTAGATATATATCCGAAGTATTTAGATTCTGTAAATTTTTACAAGAAAAAAGATATTGATAAAAGTTTAGCAGCTATTGAAAAAATGCTTTTAAACTCATCGTCTAAAAGCCGAAAAGCAACTACTTATAAAGAGTTGGGAGATGTTTATTTTTACTGGAAACAATATGATTTAGCAGTTGAGAATTATAGCGTGTCTTTAAAAGAAGATAACAAAGCAAGTGTTCGTTTGTTATTGGCTAAAACACAGTTTTTAGTAAATAAATTTGATAATAGTGAAAAGAATTATCAAGAAAGTTTAGAAGGAGAACTAACCAATTACGAAAAGTTAAAAGGCTATGAAGGTTTAGGTGATGTATTTATGGCAAAGAAAAATTATGCTAAAGCTACTACTAATTATACCAAAGCTTTAAAAATTGCAAAAAACGATTATGTAACACCTAAAATAACAGATTTAAACTCTAAGTTGGCAGAAGTTTTTGCTGCTCAGGGTAAAACAAAGAAAGCAGATGGTTATTTTCAGAATTCTTTAAAATTAGCATCCAAAGAAAATAAAAAAAGAGCCTTAAAAGAACAACAAAAAGTAGCTGATTTTTATAATGAATCTCGTAGGTATGATGATGAAATTCAATTGCGAAAACAAAGTTTAGTTGCCACAGATGATATTGTTATAGAAACGGAAGAAAAAGAATCGTTGGTAGATTCTATTACTTCTCAAAAAATAAATTACAAAATAGGTAACGCCTATATTCAAAAAGAATCTTATAACGAAGCTATTCCTTTTTTAAAGAAAAGTATAAAAGACGCCAATAGTAAAGAAGATTTAATTATCGAAAAAGATGCAACGCGTAAACTATCAGAAGTATATGCAACTGTGGGAGATTATACAAAAGCGTTAGAGAGTTATCAAGATTATGTGAAGTTGGTGGATACTTTATATTCTAAAAAAGAACAAGAAATTCAACAAGTAAAAAGATTCGGAAAAAAAATAGCAAATAATCAAAATCGAATCCGAAGTTTAGAAAAAGACAAGCAATTAAGCGATAGTAAAATTAGCTTGGCATATAAAGATCAGCAATTAATACAGGAAAGTAATAAACAGCAAAAACTGATTATTTATTCATTAATCGGAGGTTTCTTTTTAATGAGTTTGTTGGCATATTTTATGTTTCGAACCAATAAACAACAAAAATTAGCGAATAATTTATTGGCATTAAAATCGATGCGATCTCAAATGAATCCGCATTTTATATTCAATGCACTAAACTCGGTAAATAATTTTATAGCTTTAAATGATGAGCGAAGTGCGAATCGTTATTTGTCAGAATTCTCAGTATTAATGCGATCGGTTTTAGAAAATTCTGATGAAGATTTTATTCCGTTAGCAAAAGAAATAGAACTGTTAGAATTGTATGTAAAATTAGAGCATAATCGATTTAAAGACAAGTTTGATTATGTAATGTTTATTGATGAAAAAATCAAAAAAGAAAACTTTTCTATTCCGCCAATGTTATTGCAGCCTTATATAGAAAATGCTATTTGGCACGGACTCCGTTATAAAAAAGAAAAAGGGAACCTAGAAATTTCTATGCGTCAGCAAACAGCGAATGCGATTTTAATAACAGTGCAAGATGACGGAGTTGGTAGAAAGAAATCGATGGAAATGAAAACAAAGCATCAGCTAAAGCAAAAATCGAAAGGAATAAGTACTATCGAAAACAGAATTGCTATTTTAAATAGTATGTACAAAGATAAAATTGATGTTACAGTTTCGAATGTTTTTGAAGACGGAAGCGGAACAAAAGTCGAATTGATTTTAAAGAAAAATTAAAGATGAAGTTAAAAGCAATCATTATAGAAGATGAAGCTATTGGTAGAGATATTTTGCGCAATTATATAGCAAAATATTGCCCAAATGTTCAGCTGTTAGGAGAAGCGGATAATATAAAAGACGGACAAGCATTAATAGAAGAACACGAATTAGATTTGGTGTTTTTAGATGTAGAAATGCCTTACGGAAACGGATTTGATTTGTTAGAGAAAATAGAAAACCAAACCTTCGAAACCATTTTTGTAACCGCCTACGATCATTATGCAATAGAAGCTTTAAACAATCAAGCAACGTATTATTTATTAAAACCTATTTCTATAGATGAATTGATTAAAGCAGTAAACTTAGTTGAAGAAATTAAAACAAAAGAACAAACGCTAGAAAATACTGTTTTAACGACTAAAAGCATTGCTAATTTAAATAAGATAACGATTCCGCAACAAGATGGTTTTGAAGTTATTTCAGTTACAGATATTTTATTTTGCAAGGCAGATGATAATTACACCGAAATCTATTTCGAAAACACGAAGAAAGTAGTTAGTAAAACCTTAAAACACTTTGATGATCTTTTAAAAGAAAGTGGTTTTGTACGTGTGCATAAATCGTATTTGGTAAACGTAAACGAAGTTGTAAAATATAAAAAAGGTAAGGGCGGAAGCGTACTTTTATCTAACGGAAAAGAAGTAATGGTATCCGCATCAAAAAAAGCAAATTTATTATCATATTTTAAATAAAAAAGAATGAAAATTATAAAAGCAGTAAACGGTAAATCTCCTCAAATACCTGAAGATTGTTACATAGCAGAAAACGCCACAATTGTAGGCGACGTGCAAATGGGAAAAGAGTGCAGCGTTTGGTTTAACGCCGTAATAAGAGGCGATGTACACTATATAAAAATGGGTAATAAAGTAAATATTCAAGATGGCGCAATAATCCATGCAACCTATCAAAAATCACCTACAACAATTGGTAATAACGTTTCTGTTGGGCATAATGCAATCGTGCACGGTTGTACCATTCACGACAATGTTTTAATAGGTATGGGTAGCATAATTATGGATGATTGTGTTGTAGAGTCAAACTCGATAATAGCAGCCGGTGCCGTGGTTTCTAAAAATACAATTGTAAAAAGCGGAAGTGTTTATGCCGGTGTGCCAGCCAAAAAAATTAAAGATGTTTCTAAAGAATTAATTTCAGGAGAAATCGATCGAATTGCTAATAATTACGTAAAATATTCAAGTTGGTTTAAAGAGTAGTCGTTGGGCGTTACCTAAAGGTCGGGCTTTACGTTATATCTTTTTTTCGTGCCTCAAAAAAGGATGTCACTTCAATCCCTAACGCAAACCTCACAACAACGCATAAAAAAGCTCAGTTTTGTTTCCAAAACTGAGCTTTTAATCAAAACTAACCTACTATCAATCAATATTATTTTTCTTGGTTTTCTCTATGTTCTTTTTTTAAACCTTTTCTGTGTTTCGTTTTCCTTTTAGCATTATGCTTTTTCTTTGCACTCATTTTTTCGAAACGTTCGTATTGTTGTTTGTTTAAAATACGTTTCATTTCAGCTTTAAAAGCAATTTGAGCATCAAGCATTTTATTTTGTTTTTCAAAACGTTCATTGGTAGATAGTTTGGCTCTTTTTTCGCCACTTTCCTTCATTGCCTTTCTTTTCTGATGCATTTCTTTACGTTTTGCAATTTTTTCAGTTAATAAAGGAGCAATATCTCGCTGCTGAGAAGCTGTTAAATCCAACTTTAAAGTCATTTTCTTAACCGCTAACTCAGTTTGTTGTTGCACAGTTAATTGCGCTACGTTACTTCTTTTTCCTTTTTGAGCTTGAGTTGTTAATGTAAACCCAATTGCTAAAACCAATACTGTTACTAATTTTTTCATATTTATAAAATTTAAGTTTTTTAATTATTTATACATCTATGACTATGCTTCTTTAAAAAAGTTTAAATTTGAAAGTAACTTTAACATTTCTTTAATTTTTATGAAAAATACAGTCAAATTTTTATTAAAGCTGCTTTTATTAATGTTTGTAGGTTCTGTGCTCTTTTTTTTCTGGGCATCATCACCATCAATAGATGAAAAAGAGTATACTAAATTAATAGAAAAAGAAAACTCGCCAGTTGTAAAAAATGATTCAATATATAGTATTGTAACTTATAATGTTGGTTATTTAAGTGGAATGACAAATAACTTACCGGTAGCAAAACCAAAAGAGTTGTTTGATAAAAATCAGCAAAAGGTAGAAAGTGAACTTAAAAAAGTAAATCCGGATATTATTGCTTTTCAGGAAATTGACTATAAGGCTTCAAGATCTTATAACGTAGATCAGGAAGAAGCGTTTATGAATTTAGGATATAATTATGCGGCAAGAGGTGTAAATTGGGATGAGCGTTATGTACCTTTTCCGTATTGGCCACCAAGCATGCATTTCGGAAAAGTAATCTCAGGGCAATCAATTATCAGTAAATATAAATTAAAAGAGTACGAACGCATTGTTTTAGAACGTGTACCAGACAATCCTTTTTATAGAGACGCTTTGTATTTAGAAAGATTGGCGCAAGTTGTAAAAGTTGTTCTAGAAGGAAAAGAAGTGGTGTTAATAAACATTCATTTAGAGGCTTTTGATAAGTCAACACGAGTGCGTCAGTTTGAGTATGTTTTAGAGCTGTTTAATCAATATAAAGATAAATATCCAACAATATTATTAGGCGATTTTAATTCAAGCGCAAGAGATGAGAATTCAGCAGTTCAAAAAATATTTAAAATGGACGGAATAGGAAACGCAGCTTTTAACGCTGTAAATCCTTCAAATACATTTAATAGTAAAAATCCTTTCGAGCGAATAGATTATATTTTTTATACAGAAAACTCTATTGAATATGTAAGTGGAAAAGTATTGAATGATTTTGAGCAAGCTTCAGACCATTTACCCGTAGAAATGCAATTCAGATTAAAATAAAACTTAAAAACTCATTGCTATAACAATGAGTTTTTTTATGTTTCAAAAACAAAAAACCCGAACAAATGTTCGGGTTTTTTCGGTGGTGCCTCCAGGAATCGAACCAGGGACACAAGGATTTTCAGTCCTTTGCTCTACCAACTGAGCTAAGGCACCGTTGAATGCTTATTTAAGTAACAAAATAAAATTCACAATTAAATTGAGAAAATTATAGTGGTGCCTCCAGGAATCGAACCAGGGACACAAGGATTTTCAGTCCTTTGCTCTACCAACTGAGCTAAGGCACCAGTTTGCTACTTTCGTTAAGCGGATGCAAATATACAACCGTTTTTTAATTATACAAAGCATTTGTTTTAAAAAAAATGTATTGTAAATTTGAATTCTAAGAAATGTAAAGATGAATTTAATTATCGATGTTGGCAATACAAGAGTTAAAGCAGCTGTTTTTGAGTTGAATACAATCAAAGAAGTTTTTGTTTTTAGCAAGGCAGAAATTGTATTTGAATTGAAAAAAATTATTAAAACTTTTTCAATTTCAAGTTCTATTGTGTCTTCTGTGTCTAATATATCAGAAAAATCACTAAAAGAAATCACTGATTTGTTAAATCCGATCTTTTTAAACTCCGATATTAAAATTCCTTTTATAAATAAATACGAAACACCAAAAACTTTAGGGGTTGATAGAATTGCATTAGCAGCAGCAGCAGCAGAAAAATATCCACAAAAAAATGTTTTAATTATTGATGCAGGAACTTGCATTACTTTCGATTTTATCAATAATAAAAACGAATATTTAGGTGGCGC
The DNA here is from genome assembly GCF_057732375.1 of Tenacibaculum sp. M1.3A. Taxonomy (NCBI): domain Bacteria; kingdom Pseudomonadati; phylum Bacteroidota; class Flavobacteriia; order Flavobacteriales; family Flavobacteriaceae; genus Tenacibaculum; species Tenacibaculum sp. M1.3A. The sequence goes on from NZ_JBYJEF010000002.1 coordinate 479,923, forward strand.
AATTTCTTTAGGTATTTCAATGAGGTATAAGGCATTACATGATTATACAGCTAAATTACCATTGCTAGGGTTGAGTGAAGTATTTAGTTTTATAGGCACAAACACAAACACATCAATACATTCGGGTGTTGTAAACGGCGTAATTAATGAAATTGAAGGCGTTATCAATCAATATCAAAAAAAGTATGGAGATTTAACAATTGTTTTAACAGGAGGAGACACATATTTCTTGGCTAAGCAATTAAAAAGTGGCATATTTGCCCATCCAAATTTTGTTTTGGAAGGATTACATACCGTTTTGACATATAATTTAACGAATGATTAAGAGATTTATATTAGGAATACTTGTGCTTAGCGCAGTAACAATATCAGCACAAAGAAATAGTGCGTCACCTTATTCTTATTTTGGAATTGGAGAAAATTTTGAAGCAGTTACTGTAGAGCAAGCATCTATGGGAGGTATTGGAGTTGCATTAAAAGATAATCACCACTTAAATTTTACAAACCCAGCTTCAAATGCAGATTTAAGAGCGGCTACATATGGTATAGGAGGAAATATGAGTTTTCTAACTATAAAAGAAGGAAATGCATCACAATCTGGTAAGTCAACCAATTTGCGTTATATCTCTTTAGGTTTTCCGTTAGGGGAAAAAGCAGGGGTTTCTGTTGGGTTACAACCATTTTCATCAGTTGGTTATTCTTTATTAAATAATCAGAATGATGAAGAGGTTACCCTATTTAGAGGAGAAGGAGGTACTAATAAAATATATGCTAGTTTTGGTATGTATGTTTTAGAGGGACTTTCGTTAGGTATTGAAGCAGGGTATATTTTTGGTAATCTTGATAATAGCATTATAAATCAAAGAGCTGATGTTGCTTTAGGCACAAAGCATGAAGAGTCTGTAAATATAAGAGGAGGTCAGTTTAAATTAGGTGCTCAATACAGAAGAGAGTTGAAGAATAAATTAAACTTTTTTACTGGGGCATCAATTACTTTAAATAGCGATTTATCTGCAAATGGTAACGAAAGAATGTATTCGTTTTCTGGACAAGATATTCAAAGAGATGAACTTTTTAATAGAGCTGTAAGCGGAGATATAAACATTCCTGTAAAAACTGTTTTCGGAGTAGGTTTAGGAAAGGAGAACAAATGGTATGTAGGTATTAACCAGCAATTTCAAAGTGCGTTAAGTAGTAACAGCTCATTAATTTCAGATGGTGGAGGTTACAAATATGATGATTCAAATAAATTGTCAATAGGAGGTTATTATATTCCAAAAGTAAATTCAATATCAAGTTATTGGGATAGAGTTACTTATAGGGCAGGTTTGCGTTTTGAGGAAACCGGTTTGCTAGTTAAGACTACAAATGATTTTACTTCAATTAACGACTTTGGCATAAATGTTGGGTTAGGATTACCATTGCCAAGACAATTATCTAATGTAAATATTGGATTTGAATATGGGCAAAAAGGAACATCAAGCAATAGCTTAGTAAAAGAAGAGTATTTTAATGTTAGATTAAGTTTATCATTAAATGACCTTAATTGGTTCCAGAAAAGAGAAATAGATTAATAAAAAAAACTGATACAAGATGAAAAAAATTACGTATTTACTAACAGGTTTATTTTTGTTCGTAGCCGTAAATGGTGTTAAAGCACAAGCTAGTCAAGAATGTAACGTAAAGTATAATCTTTTTAAAGGTGATGCAACTACAGGGAAGTATGCAGCTGCTAAAGAAAATTTAGATTATTTATTAACCAACTGCCCTAAGCTGTCAGTTAATATATACAAGTATGGAGAGCGAGTAGCAGAGAAATTAAAAGACCCTGTATTAGCAAAGAAAGTTTATGAAACAAGATTAGTAAACTTCCCTGAAAATGGAGCTGCAAAATTACATAGTGATTATGCAAGTTATTTAATTGAAAATAAATTAGCAACAGACGAAGAAGTTTTCGAAATCTTAAAAAAAGCATATGATATTTCACCTAAAGATATGGGTGTTAAAAATATCTTTAGATATTTTGAAACTATAGCAGAGGTAAATAAAGATACCGATCCTCAAAAAGTATTTGATACTTATGATGATGTAATGGAATCTGTAGAAGAGAAATTAGAGGACTATAACAAGAAAGTAGCTAAATTACAAGAAAAGGATTCTTTAGGGACTATTAGTGCTAGAGAGAAAAGAAATTTAAAAGCTTTTACAATCAACTCTAGTTCTTTAGGACAGGTTGAGGGTGGTTTAGATGCTATGATTTCTAAAATAGCTACTTGTGAACGATTAATTCCTATTTACACTAGAGATTTTGAAGGTAAAAAAACAGATGGTGTTTGGTTAAAAAGAGCAGTTTCTAGAATGTATAACAAAGGTTGTCAAACAGATCCTTTATTTGAGAAGTTAGCAAATGCTTATGCTGAAACTACACAGTCTTCTGATGCTTACAACTTCTTAGCTGGGGTTTTGGCTAAAAATGGAGATAGAAGTGGTGCAGCTGAAATGAAAAAGAAAGCATTTGATTTAGAAACAGATCCTTTTGTAAAGGCAAAGTATAAATTAAGAGAAGCGCAGAATACTAGCGGAAGTAGAGCAAGATCTTTAGCTTACGAAGCATTAAGATATAACCCAAACATGGGTAAAGCGTACTTATTTATTGCAAGTTTATATCAGAATAGTGCAAACTCTTGTGGTAGTGATGAATTTGAAAAAAGAATGGTTTACGTAGCAGCTTTAAATAAAGCATTAAAAGCTAAAAGAGTTGATCCAGGTTGTGGTGCGAATAGATATATTTCTAGTTATACTAAAAATGTACCATCAAAGAAATTAATATTTCAAAAAGGTATTGCTTCAGGAGCTAGTCATAAAATTGGTTGTTGGATTGGTGAAACAGTTCGTGTACCATAATAGAGTTAGATGAAATCATACTCAATAAATATACATAAAAGCATTGCTGCCATTTTTTTGGTGGCAATGCTTTTTTCTTGTGTAAATTCAAAACAAGAAGTACGAGATTTTTTAGCGGATAAAAATATGCCTGTAGGAAAGGCAATAAATATTTATCACATTAAAAAAGATTCTGGTAAAATTACTTCAAAAACAAAAGCATCTCTTTTTTATGATTTTTCTAATAGAGAGGAGCATCCATATAGCGAATTTCCTAAAGGAATAAAAATTGTTACTATTGATAAAACAGGAAAAGACTCTACTACAATCACCGGTAACTATGCGTTATCATATAGTAAAACGGGTGTTTCTGAAATTAAAGGAAATGTGGTAATCTTAAATCATTCTGGAAACAGAAAGTTAGAAACCAATCAATTGTTTTGGGATCAAAAAGAACATTACTTTTTTACTGAAGATGGCTTTAGGTTAACAACATTAAGAGATACTGTTAATGGTTTTGGTTTTGAATCTGAAGAAAGCCTTACAAAATGGATAGCAAAAGACATTACAGGTGAAATTCAAACGAATCAAAAATAAAATAGAATGAATACATTTTGGAAGTATTTACAGTACGGTTACCTAGTAATTGGTGCATTGTTTTTTATTGAAGGAGCCTTTCAGTGGAGTACAAGCAAACAAGATGCGCTTATTCGATTTGGATTTGGTATCTTTATAACTTTAATATTCTTCTTTAAACGTCATTTTAGAAGAAAAGTTGAAAAGAGAAATCAACAACGTTAATGGAATTTGAAATCATTATAATTCTTAGTTCTATACTATTTTCAGCCTTTTTTTCTGGTATGGAAATAGCCTTTGTTTCAGCTAATAAATTACATATTGAGCTAGAGAAAAAGAGAGAAGGTTTTTTACCTAAAATATTAACAATTCTTACCCGAAAATCATCGAAATTTATAACAACGATGTTGGTAGGTAATAATGTAGCATTGGTAATATATAGTTACTTTATGGGGCAGTTGTTAATGAATTGGTTTCAAACAGCATTGCCTACAAATATTACATTAATAAATTATTTGTTAGATGATTTAAATCTTTTTACACAAACAATAATCTCTACCCTTATTATATTAGTAACGGCAGAGTTTTTACCCAAAACTATATTTAGAATTTACGCAAATGAAATGCTTAAGCTTTTTGTGGTACCAGCGTATGTTTTTTATTTATTGTTTTACGGGATAACTTGGGTTATCACCAAGATTTCAGATTTTTTCTTATTTGTTTTTTTTAGAATAAGAGAAGCAGAAGCTAAAAAAGAATTTAGTAAAGAAGAATTAGGGAATTATATTTCTGAACAACTAGATGGGGGAAACGACGAGGATAAAATTGATTTAGAAATCCAAATTTTTCAAAATGCATTAGGATTTCACAAGGTAAAAGCCAGAGAAATTATGGTGCCTCGTACAGAAATTATGGCAATTGATATACATGAGTCTGTCGAGAATCTAAAAAATATGTTTATAGCAACAGGTTTATCTAAGATCTTGGTATATAAAAATTCTTTTGACGATATTTTAGGTTATGTAAGTGCTTTCGAATTATTTAAAAATCCGATTTCTATTAAATCAATATTATTACCGGTAGAATTTGTGCCAGAATCGATGATTATTAACGATGTTTTAAATGGCTTAATAAAGAAAAGAAAAAGTATTGCAATAGTGGTTGATGAATATGGTGGTACATCAGGAATTATAACAGTAGAAGATGTTGTAGAAGAATTATTTGGTGAGATTGAAGACGAGCATGATAGTCAAGAATTATTAGAAGAAAAAATAAGCGAACAAGAATTTAAATTTTCTGCACGATTAGAAGTTGATTATTTAAATGAAGAATACGATTTAAATATACCTAAAGAAGAAGCTTATGAAACGTTGGGTGGTTTTATTATTGATCATACCGAAACGATACCTGAGCAAGATGAAATTTTACACATCGATAAATTTTATATTAAAATACTAAAAGTAAGCGCTACAAAAATTGATGATCTGTACTTAAAGGTGGTCGATATAGAAGATTAAAACGTGCTTTTCTGCATAGATTCTTAATCAAAAAAAAACAGCTTAAAAAAACATTGCTTTGTTTACTATGAAATTGTATTTTCGCTCACTGTAAATAAAATAAATAACGTATGGCAATTTTATCGAAAATTAGAGAACGTTCAATGTTCTTAATTCTTGTAATTGGTTTAGCACTTTTTGCTTTTGTATTAGACCCTTCTACAATATCAGATTTTTTTAATGCGAGTAAAGTAAATGAAATTGGTGAAGTAAACGGTGAAGCTGTTTCACGCCAAGAATTTGCAGAAGCTTTAGATGCTTATAAAGCACAAACAGGCAATAGCGTTTCTGAAATGCAAGCAGCAAAAACTGTTTGGAATAACATTATCAGACAAAAAATATACAAAACTCAGTTAGAAGAAGCAGGAGTTACTGTTGGTGATGCTGATATAATGAATAGATTGTATGAAACTCCGTTTATTCAAAACGACCCAAGATTTCAAAGTGCAGGTCTTTTAGATAAAAATAAACTTAAAGAGTTCTTAGCAACTATTAAAGAAGAAAACGGAGCTGATTGGAGTAATTGGCAAAACTATATGTTTTCTTTAAAGAACGAACTTGAAAAAGCAGCATACGATACTTTAGTATCTGCAGGTTTAGGAGCTTCTTTAAAAGAAGGTGAAGCGCAATATTTAACTGAAAACACAAAGGTTTCTGGTAAATATGTTTACGTACCTTATACTACAATTGCTGATGATTTAGTTGTTTTAAAACAAAGCGACATTAAAAATTACATAAGTAAGTACGAAAATCAATTTCAGGTAACAGCATCTAGAGATATTAAATTTGTAAAGTTTGATATCAAACCTACAGCTGAAGATGAAGTTGCTGTTAAAGCAGAAGTTGCTAAGTTAATTGAAGATTCAGTAACAGGTGCTAACATAGCTGTTAAAGGATTAAAGAACACTACTAATTATGCTGAGTTTTTATCAGAAAACGATTCTGATATCGCTTTAGATAACAATTACAAGTTTAAGGTTCAAGTACCACAAGTAATTGCTGAAGAAATTTTTAATGGTAAAGAAGGCGATGTTTTCGGGCCATATAAAGACGCAAACCACTTTAAATTATCTAAAATTACAAAGGTTGTTCAATTACCAGATTCAGCTCAGGCAAGTCATATCTTAATTCCTTTTGTGGGTTCAGCTAGTGCAGATGCAACGGTAACACAAACAGAAGAAGAAGCTAAGAATACTGCTGATAGTTTATTAACTGTTTTAAAAGCTAACAAATCTAAATTTGGAGCTTTAGCAAAAGAGTTTTCTTCAGATAAAGGTTCTGCTGACAAAGAAGGTTTCTACGACTGGTTCGGTTACAACAGAATGGTGCCAGCTTTTAGAGACTTTGCTTTTGAAGGCGAAAAAGGAGATATGAGCGTTGTACAATCTCAATTTGGTTTTCACGTAATGAAAGTTGATGGTCAGAAGAATTTTCAAACAGTTGTAAAATTAGCAACATTTGCACGTAAGATTGAAGCATCAGAAGCTACAGAAAATGCAATTTTTCAAAATGCTGAAACTTTTTCTTTAGATTTATCAAACGGTAAAAACTTTGATGAAGTTATAAAAGAAAAGAATTTAGTTTCTCAGCCAGCAGTTGGTTTAAAACCTTTAGATGAAGTTGTACCAGGAATTGGTAACGAAAGACAAATTATTACTTGGTCTTTTGATACAGAGGTAAACGAAGGAGCTTCTAAGCGTTTTGATGTTGATGGAGGATATGTAGTAGCTGTTTTAACAGGTAAAACTGAAAAAGGTTTAATGCCAGTTGAAAAAGCAATTTCAAGAGTTCGTCCTATTTTAACAAACCAAAGAAAAGCAAAATTAATAGAAGCTAAAATTAGCGGAGCTACGTTAGCAGAAATAGCTAAATCTGTAGATGTAAATGTTAAAAATGCTGCAGATGTTAACTTACAATCACCAACAATTTCGGGTGTAGGGTTTGAGCCTAAAGTAGTAGGGGCAATGTTAAACGCTAAAGAAAACACTGTTGTTAAAAACGTGGCAGGAGATAAAGGGGTATTTGCTTTTGAGGTAACATCAAAAACATTACCAACAGCTTTGCCAAATTACGATTCTTATAGAAAACGTTTAGTAAACGAAAGAAAAAACAAATCTTTTCAAATGTATGAAGCAATTAAAAAAGCTTCTAATATTGAAGATAACATGAGTTCTTTTTACGGAATTCAGTAGTCAGAAAAGTTAAAATATAAAAAATCCGAACTCATTGAGTTCGGATTTTTTTTGTGCTTTATTATAAAGTTATAACTTATCTATTTTTAGGAGCTCTTCTTAGCTAATAAGCTTTAACTAGCCATCGCTTTTCCCAAAGCTTCTCCAAGGTCAAAAGCATAGCCAGTTATTAGCATAATGGCTATAAAAGCGATTAAAACATGCCAGTAATTTATTTTTTTAGTTTTCATAACTCAAGTTTTATAGTTTGTAACAATTTATTTATTGGCAATAATAATAATAAACCAAAAAAAAGCAATCTCAAACGAGATTGCTTTTTTAAAAATATATTTTAAAGCTTTGTGTTAAGCGTTTAAAGGTTTTCCGTCCCAAGCAGCTTTTGCAGCTTCTTTAACAGCTTCTGAATATGTTGGATGCCCATGACATATTCTTGCTAAATCTTCAGCAGAAGCTCTAAATTCCATTGCTACGGCAGCTTCCATAATTAAATCGGCTACACGTGCACCAACCATATGAACTCCTAATACTTCATCCGTATTTTTATCAGCCAATACTTTAACAAATCCGTCAGTATCTCCACTTGCTCTAGATCTTCCTAAAGCACGCATAGAAAATTTACCAGCTTTGTAGGCAACACCAGCATCTTTTAAGTCTTGTTCTGTTTTTCCAACAGCAGCAACTTCTGGCCATGTATACACAATACCAGGAATTAAGTTATAATCGATATGTGGTTTTTGTCCTGCTAAAAATTCAGCAACAACAACACCTTCTTCTTCAGCTTTATGCGCTAACATTGCTCCACGAACAACATCACCAATAGCAAAAATATTAGAAACACTAGTTTGTAAATGCTCATTTACATCAACCATTCCTTTGTCAGTAAGCTTAACGCCTGCTTTCTCTAATCCTAATCCTTTTGTAAAAGCTTTACGACCAACAGCAACTAAACAATAGTCTCCGTTAAAAGTAACTTCTTCACCTTTTTTATTGGTTGCTTTTACAACAACTTCATCTCCGTTTCTTTCTACAGAAGTAACACCATGGCTGGTGTTAAACTTCATACCTTGTTTCTTTAAAACTTTTTGAAGTTCTTTAGAAATGTCAGCATCCATGGTAGGTGTAATTTTCGGAGCATATTCAATTACAGTTACATCAGCACCTAAGCGCTTGTAAACAGAACCTAATTCTAAACCGATTACTCCACCACCAATTACTAATAAGTGTTTTGGTACTTCTTTAAGTTTTAAAGCTTCTGTTGATGTTATAACGCGCTCTTTATCTAAAGAGATAAAAGGCAATGTAGATGGTTTAGAACCTGTAGCAATAATAATGTTTGTACCTTCAATAACTTCAGAAGTTCCGTCGTTTTTAGTAACCTTTACATGTGTTGCATCTTCAAAAGAACCTAGACCTTCATGAACAGTAATATCATTCTTGTCCATTAAATATTTAATTCCGCCTGTGGTAGTTTCTACAACATTAGCTTTACGGTCTACCATTTTTCCGAAATCGAAAGAAGGCTTTTCAACAGTAATTCCGTGTTCTTCAAAATGATGTACAGCATCGTAATAATGATGAGAAGAATCTAATAAAGCTTTAGAAGGAATACATCCTACGTTTAAACAGGTACCACCTAAAGTTGAATATTTTTCGATGATAGCTACTTTAGATCCTAATTGAGCGGCTCTAATGGCAGCAATATATCCACCTGGACCAGAACCAATAACGATTAAATCGTATTTCATAAGTCGTGTTTTTATTGTTTATGTTTGTCTGATAAAATTTAACGTTTTATCAGTTTATATTTTGTTTTTCAGAATAATAACTGCAAAATTACACATAATAGTTGATTTGCTGAAGTATGTTTTCGATTACTTTTTATCAATAAATAACATTAATTATTTTAACTTTGAAACCAATATGAAACAACTATTAATTATTGGGTATGTTTGGGTAGAGCCAAGTTCTTCTGCGGCAGGAAGTAGAATGTTGCAATTAATTGAATTGTTTTTAAAGAATAATTATAAAATAACATTTGCTTCGCCAGCACAAAAAAGTGAAAAAGCAATTCATTTAACTGAGTTAGGTGTAAATGAAGTTTCAATTGAATTGAATAATACTTCTTTTGATGATTATATCTCTGAATTAAATCCGTCTATGGTGCTGTTTGATCGTTTTATGATGGAGGAACAATTCGGGTGGCGTGTGGCAGAAAATTGTCCGGATGCTTTAAGAATTTTGGATACTGAAGATTTACATTTTTTGCGTAAAACCCGTCATCAACAATTAAAAAAAGGAGCAATTTTTTCTACGGATGCTTTGTTAAACTCTACGGATGCAAAACGAGAAATAGCATCGATATTGCGATGCGATTTAAGTTTAATTATTTCTTCTTATGAAGTAAAATTACTTAAAGAGGTTTTTAAGATTGATGAAAATTTACTCTATCATCTTCCTTTTTTATTAGATAAAATTGATGATAAGGTTATTGAAAACTGGAAGCCTTTTAAAGAACGTGAGCATTTTGTTTTTATAGGCAACTTTTTTCATCAACCAAATGTAGATGCTGTTTTACAACTTAAATTACTATGGAAATCGATTCGAAAGCAACTAACGAAAACGGAAATTCATATTTACGGAGCGTATGCAACGCAACAAATAAATCAGTTACATAATAAAAAAGAAGGTTTTATCGTAAAAGGCTTTGCTGAAGATGCCATGCAAGTTGTGAGAAACTCCAGAGTTGTTTTAGCGCCTATCCGTTTTGGAGCAGGAATAAAAGGGAAACTTACCGAAGCGATGCTATGCGGAACGCCAAGTGTAACAACAAATATCGGAGCAGAAGGAATGCATGATGGTTTCGATTGGAATGGTTTTATAGAGGATGATTTTGAAGCATTTTCTAACAAAGCGATTACATTATATTCTAATGAGAAATTATGGGAAGAGTTTCAGTTAAACGGAATAGCAATTATCAATGCTATTTATGATAAAAATAATATTGAACCGTTTTTTATAAATCAACTAAAAAAAATCCAAGAAAACTTAATTGAACATCGTCAACAAAATTTTCTTGGAAGTTTATTGCAGCATCAAACCTTACAAGCTACAAAATACATGAGCAAGTGGATTGAAGAGAAGAACAAGTAATTATAAATTAGTGTCAGTTCGAGCGCAGTCGAGAACTTTTAATGTTACAATTGTAAAGTTAGTTAGACTGCGCTCGAAGTGACATTTTATCCTAAAAGTCCAGCACGTTTTAAAAGCGCATCTGGTTTTGGTTCTTTTCCTCTAAAGCGTTTATATAACTCCATTGGTTTTTCGGTTCCACCTTTAGAAAGTACATTATTTTTAAATTTATCGGCAACTTCTTTATTAAAGATTCCTTCTTCTAAGAAATACTCAAAAGCATCAGCATCTAAAACTTCTGCCCATTTATAAGAATAATATCCAGCAGAATAACCGCCTTGAAAAATATGAGAAAATGCCGTACTCATACAATTCTCATCAACATCAGGATATAATTGCGTGTCAGCAAAAGCTTTTGTTTCAAATTCTTTAACAGAAGTAATTGTTTCAGCTGATTCACCACCGTGCCATTGCATGTCTAACAAACCGAAACTTAACTGCCGTAAGGTTTGCATACCTTCATGAAAACTTGCCGATTCTTTTATCTTTTTAACATATTCCATCGGAATCGTTTCACCGGTTTCATAATGTTTAGCAAATAACTCTAAAGCTTCTTTTTCGTAACACCAATTTTCTAAAACCTGACTAGGCAATTCTACAAAATCCCAAGAAACCGAAGTTCCTGATAAACTGTTATACGTTGTGTTTGCTAACATGCCATGTAAAGCATGACCAAATTCATGAAACAGCGTAGTAACCTCGTTAAAAGTTAATAAAGAAGGCTTTGTTTCAGTTGGTTTAGTAAAATTACAAACGATAGAAACTTGCGGACGCTCATTAACATCATTTTTAATTTGTTGAGATTTATAAGAGGTCATCCATGCACCATTTCTTTTTCCTGGTCTCGGATGAAAATCTGCATAAAAATGCGATACAAAATTTCCGTTAATATCGGTAACATTGTACGTTTTTACATCTTCATGATAGGTGTCAATCGAGTTGATTTCTTCAAATTGTAAGTCGAATAATCTACTTGCAATTTCAAAAACACCGTCAATTACATTTTCTAATTTAAAATAAGGTTTTAGCAATTCTTGATCTAAAGAAAATAGTTCTTTCTTTAATTTTTCTGCGTAATAAGCACCGTCCCATTTTTGAAGTTGCGTTATGCCATCCAATTTTTTAGCATAAGCGGCTAAATTATCAAATTCACGTTTTGCGGCAGGTTTTGCTTTCGCTAATAAATCGTTAGAAAAAGATAAAACTTTCCCAGGTGTTTCTGCCATTCGTTCTTCTAAAACAAAATGAGCGTGTGTTTTATAGCCTAATAAATTGGCTCTTTTATGACGAAGTTTTACAATGTTTAAAACAGTTTCTTCGTTATTAAATTCGTTTTGTTGAAATCCTTTTTTACCAGCAGCAATTGCTAATTTTTTACGTAGTTCTCTATTGTTTGCATAGGTCATAAACGGAATATAACTTGGGTAATCTAAAGTGAAAACCCAACCATCTTTCTCTTTTGACGCTGCTATTTCCTTAGCCGCTTCTTTTACACTTTCTGGTAAACCAGATAAATCATTCTCATCAGTTAAATGCATTTCAAAAGCATTGGTTTCTGCCAATACATTTTCTCCGAATTTTAATGATAGTTTAGATAATTCAGCATCAATACTACGTAATTCAGTTTTATCAGTCTCGTTTAAGTTAGCTCCGTTTCTAGCAAAACTTTTATATTGTTTGTCTAATAACGTGTGTTGTTCAGGAGATAAATCTAAGTTTTTTTTCGTGTCAAAAACAGTTTTCACTCTATTAAACAACGCTTCATTTAATGTGATGTCATTTCTGAATTCACTTAGCCAAGGAGAAATTTCTTGTGCTATTTTCTGAATTTCATCATTAGTTTCTGCTGAGTTTAAATTGAAGAAAATAGAGGTGATTTTATTTAGTTTTTCGCCTGAAAAGTCTAAAGCTACTGTGGTGTTATTAAAAGTAGGAGCTTCAGTATTATTTACAATTGAATCAATTTCTGCTTTGGCTATTTTTATTCCTTCTTCAATGGCAGGTATATAGTCTGCATTTGCAATTTTAGAAAAAGGAGGCGTATTAAAATCTTGTAAAAGTGGATTCATTTTTTAATGTTTATGTCAGGTCGATCGCAGTCGAGATCTAAATAGAACCTCTCGACTGCGCTCGATGAGACAAATGATTATTTTCTTACTCTCTCTGAAGCTTGCTCAACTTTTAATTTTAAGCCTTCTTTGTATGCGATTATTTTATCTAAAACGCATTTATCTGAAGCACCAATAATTTGAGCCGCTAAAATACCTGCATTTTTAGCACCATCTAAAGCAACAGTTGCAACAGGAACACCACCTGGCATTTGTAAAATTGATAAAACAGAATCCCATCCATCAATAGAATTTCTGCTTTTTACAGGAACTCCGATTATAGGTAACGGACTCATGCTTGCTACCATTCCTGGTAAATGAGCAGCACCACCGGCACCGGCAATAATTACTTTTATACCGCGAGTATGTGCGTTTTTAGAGTAATCAACTAATTTTTCTGGTGTTCTATGAGCAGAAACAATATCTACTTCTATTTGAATATCAAAACCTTCTAAAATATCGATTGCTTCTTGCATGATTGGAAGATCTGAATCACTTCCCATTATAATTCCTACCATAATTTATGTTTTAAAATGAGGTTCTAAACTTGTTTCAGAATCTCATTAATTTGGGTGAGAAGCTGAAATAAATTCAGCTTGATTTTTTATGTTTTGTATCATTTCGAGCGTTCTATGATGAAATAATTTGTTGTTATATTATTACTTCGTTTATACTCGTAATGACGTATTATTTAGATATTACTCTAATTGTTTCTTTTACTTGTTGCGCTATTTTTCGCGCCTCATTAATGTCTTTATTAACAATAGTAACGTGCCCCATTTTCCGAAAAGGCTTGGTTGTTTTTTTTCCGTAAATATGTGGTGTTACTCCGTCTATTTTTAAGATTTCAGTCATGTTTTCATAAACTACATCTCCTGTATAACCTTCTTCTCCTACTAAGTTTACCATAATCCCGGCAACTTTACTTTCTGTATTACCTAAAGGAAGGTTTAAAATACTGCGTACATGTTGTTCGAACTGGTTTGTATAACTAGCTTCAATTGAATAGTGCCCTGAATTATGTGTTCTTGGTGCTACTTCGTTTACTATGATTTTATCATCATTGGTTTGAAACATTTCAACAGCTAATAATCCGACGAAGTCGAAAGTACTTGCTACTTTTAACGCTATTTCTCTCGCTTTTTCTGCTACTTTAGAATCTATTCTTGCAGGGCAAATTACATATTCAACCTGGTTTGCTTCTGGGTGAAATTCCATTTCAACGACAGGGTATGTTTTTACTGATCCATTAGAATTTCTGGCAACAATAACGGCTAATTCATTTTTAAAAGGAATCAGTTTTTCAGCAATACATTCTCCTTCGGGTAATGATTGTAAATCTTCATAAGTGCGAACTACTTTTACACCGGTGCCATCATAACCAAATTGTGCAGATTTCCATACAAAAGGAAACTCAATAATATTGTTTTCATAAGAGTGTTTTAGCTCTTCTAGAAAAGCATAATGAGAAAAATCGGCAGTAGGAATTTGATGATCTTTGTAAAATAATTTTTGGCGTGCTTTATTTTGAATTATTCTCAAATTAGCGGGCTTCGGATAAATAGTTAAACCTTCTGCCTGTAGTTTTTCGAGCGCATCAATATTTACATTTTCTATTTCGATTGTTAATAAATCTACCTTTTTACCGAAGTTGTAAACGGTATCAAAATCAAATAAATCTCCTTGATGAAACTCATTGCATATTTGTGCGCAAGGAGCCTCCGGATTTTTATCTAAAATTAAGGTATGAATATCAAATTTTTGAGTTTCGGTAAGTAACATCCTACCTAATTGTCCGCCACCGAGAACGCCCAATTTAAAGTCTGAAGAAAAATAATTTTTCAAGATAAATATTTTAGTGTGTTGTTGTTATCGCAAAAATAAGAATCTAAAGTATAGTATAAATACAATTAACGAGATATTCTTAATTGCGAAGCGCTAACTTTAGTAACAAGATACATTAGGGCAGAGCAGCCTTCGTTATCAATTGGTGCGCCATCTGCTAAGTAGTTGTATTGTTTTTCGTCACAAGGGCATGTAATTTGCACGCCGTTAAAAGTCATTAAAGAGTTACAAGTAACTTCAGGACATTGCTGATCGAAAGCTTTATAACCATTAATACCTGTTCTAAAAAGGAAAACATTACGGCCTTGAATTGTGTTTTGAGAGCTACCACTAGGAACCAGTAAACCCTGAAATTCAGGTAATGTTAAGTCGATAATAGCATTCATGTCTATTCCTCTAAAACAATTATTAACAGGTGTATTGTCGCTACACCCCAAAGTAATTATTATAATAAATAGGTAAAGTGTTTTTTTCATTATTTTAAAATAGAGTTATATAGGTAACGGTACGAATTTACAAATATTTTGTATATTTGTAGAGCAATCTCATTCCTAATCGGTATGAGATTTTTAAAGTTTAGAAATTATGAGTGAAGTATCATATTATAGTGCAGAAGGATTAAAGAAATTAAAAGATGAGTTGTCACATTTAGAGCATACTGAAAGACCAAGAGTTTCTCAAGAAATTGGTGATGCTATAGATAAAGGAGATTTAAGTGAAAATGCAGAGTACCATGCGGCAAAAGAAGAGCAATCGTTATTAGAAACAAAAATTGCACAACTTAAAAATGTAGTAGCAAGTGCGCGTATTCTTGATGAAAGTCAATTAGATACTTCTAAAATATTGATTCATTCAGTAGTGAAATTAAAAAACACTACAAACGGTATGGAGTTTACCTATACTTTGGTGGCAGACTCTGAAACAGATATAAAAAACGGAAAATTATCAGTAAATTCACCTATAGGAAAAGGATTGTTAGGTAATAAAGTAGGAGATATCGCCGAAATTCAGGTGCCTAACGGAATAATGAAATTTGAAATTATGGAGATTTCTAGATAACCTCTTTTTTTTAAAAAAATATTTATTGATAAAAGTGTTGCAATTGCAGCACTTTTTTTATTTTTGATTAATACGTGAACCTGAACTTGTTTCAGGTTCTCATTACGATCAGCTGTTTTATTATATGAGATTCTGAAATAAATTTAGAAAGAAGTACTGATATTGAGTTTTGAATTAAATATATATAGTTTTACAAAAAAAACAAAAATTATGGCAAGTGTTTTCACCAAAATAATCTTAGGAGAAATTCCTTCATATAAAATCGCAGAAGATGAAAGTTTTATCGCTTTTTTAGATGTGAATCCAAATGCAAAAGGACACACTTTGGTGGTTCCTAAGAGAGAAGAAAATAAGATTTTCGATTTAACGAAAGAAGAATATAGCGGGTTGATGTCTTTCTCTTACCGCGTAGCAAAAGCGATAGAAAAAACAATTCCTTGTAAACGTGTTGGAATGAGTGTAATCGGATTAGAAGTGCCGCATGTACATGTGCATTTAATTCCGTTAAACACCATGGCTGATATTCAATTTATAGAAAAAGAAAAATTAACAAATGATGAGTTTGTTACCATAGCAAAAAACATTTCTAATAATTTTAGTTAATATGAAATTACAAAAATGGCAGAAAGCAGGATTAAAAATGGCTTTTAAGTTGTTTTTAGTAGGAGAATTATTATTGCCTTTTATTACAGAGAAGGAAATAATATTAAAGAGAGTATTAATTGGAGCGATAATCTGGCTTACTGTAGGTGTGTTTTATGGGTATTCTTATAGAAAGGATTTTAAAGAAAACTAAACTTAAAAGAAATATCTAATTTGAATCAAAACTAAGTATCAGCGCTTTTATCTGAATTTATTTCAGAATCACATCAGTATTACAAACAACCAGGTTATGAGGAGAACTTGAAACTAGTTCGGGTTAATGTAAAAGAAGAGGATACAAAGCAGCAGTAATTATTTTAAACTTTGTCTAACATAATTTCGAAAGTAGTTCCTTTGTTTATTTCAGATTTTTTAACGATTATTTTTCCGCTATGGTAATCTTCAATAATGCGTTTAGAGAGCGATAAGCCTAAGCCCCAACCACGTTTTTTTGTGGTAAAACCTGGTTTAAATATTTGCTTGAATTGAGATTTTGCAATTCCTTTACCAGAATCGGTAACTACAATTTTAACAAATTTATTGGTTTCTTTAATTTCAAGTGAAATGCTACCTTTTCCTTGCATAGCATCAATGGCATTTTTAATTAAATTTTCTATTACCCAACCATACAATTCAATATTTAACAACGCCAAAAGTGTTTCTTTATCCGAAGAAAAAGAAAAATTAATTTGTTTAGAACTTCTAGATTTTAAGTAATTAAAGGCTGCTTGTGTTTCTGAAACAATATTGTATTTTTTTAATTTAGGAAGAGAGCCAATTTTAGAAAACCGATTGGCAATGGTACTTAAACGATCAACATCTTTTTCAATTTCAACAATATATTCTTCGTTTACATCTTCAGATCTTAAAATAGCAATCCAACCTAATAAGGAAGATAACGGTGTGCCTATTTGATGTGCAGTTTCCTTGGCCATACCTGTCCAAAGTTTATTTTGTTCGGCAACTTTACTCGATTTATACACCATATAAACAATGGTTAAGAAAAGACCAAGTATTAAAAGTAATGCTAACGGATAGTATTTAAGTTTGTATAATAAATCGGAATTTCGATAATAAAGATATTGTGTAATTCCGAAATACTCAATAATAATAGGCTCGTTCTGATCTTTCATGAGCGCTAACTGCTCTTGAAGATATTTAAGATCTTTAGACTTAACAATATCTAAATTTCTATATAAATCAATTGTTCCATCTTTATTTACAAGAATTGTAGGAATGTTTTCAATCGTTTCATAAACCTTGTTTATTAAGTTGGTGTTTTCGTTTAAATCGGGATTAGAGGCAAGTTCTTTAAAGGCGGCAGCAAATATTTCTATTTTTCCCCTTTCTTCTTCCTTAAATTTTTGAAAAAAAACATAAGTGTTCCATAAAATAAACGAAACGATTACTATAGATACTAAAACAGTAAGGCGTTTTATCCAATAAGTATTCTTAAAAAATGTCATTAGTCAAATATAAACTATTCTATACAATAACTTAATTTGTAAAACGGTAGTATATTTACATCTAAAAAGAATATATATGTTGTCACTCGATCCTAAAGAATTACCTGTAGGTAAATTACATAGTTATTTATTAGGCGCTATAGCACCAAGACCTATTGCTTTTGCAAGTACTATTGATAAAGAAGGAAATCCGAATTTATCACCGTTTAGTTTTTTTAATGTTTTCGGAGCCAATCCGCCAATGTTAATTTTTTCTCCAGCACGAAGTGTAAGAGGTAATAAAACAAAACACACGTTAGACAACGCTGAAGAAACAAGAGAAGTGGTTATTAATGTGGTGAATTATAATATTGTACAACAAATGTCGTTAAGCAGTACGATGTATCCGAAAGGTGTAAATGAGTTTGAAAAAGCAGGATTTACAATGCTACCTTCTGATGAAGTAAAGCCTTTTAGAGTTGCTGAATCGCCAGTACAATTTGAATGTAAAGTAACCGATATTATTTATACAGGAACCGAAGGAGGCGCAGGAAATTTAATTGTTTGCGAAGTGGTTAAGTTACATATTAACGAAAATGTTTTAGCTGAAGACGGAAGTATAGATCAACATAAAATAGACTTAGTTGCTAGGGCAGGAGGAAACTACTACTCTAGAGCAAGAGATGGTTTTTTTGAAATAGCAAAACCAATTTCAACTTTAGGAATTGGTGTAGATCAAATACCGATTGAAATTAGAAATAGTGCTGTTTTAACAGGTAATAATTTAGGGATGTTAGGTAATGTGGAACAACTACCAAATGAGGAAACTGTTAATAACTTTGCGAAAGAACACCCAAAATATGTTTCGCTTTCAACTGAAAAAAAACATACATTTGCACAAGATTATTTAAAGAGTAATGATGTAGAAAGTGCTTGGAAAGTGCTTTTAATTAAATAGATAAGAATATGGAAGTTATAGGGAAGATTAAATTAATTAACGAAACACAAACATTTGGAGCAAGTGGGTTTAGAAAACGTGAATTAGTTGTTACTACAGATGAGCAATATCCACAAATGATTATGATTGAATTTGTACAGGATAAATGTGATGTTTTAAATAGTTATGCTGTTGGTCAAGATGTAAAAGTATCTATTAACTTAAGAGGTAGAGAGTGGATTAACCCAGAAGGAGTTGCAAAGTACTTCAACTCTATTCAAGGATGGAGAATTGAGAGTTTAGCACAAGCTTCTTCTCAAAATACACCACCTGTAGATCAGTTTCAACCAGCACCAGATTTATCTGCTAACGAACCAGACGATTTACCTTTTTAATATAAAAAAGGAATACATATAAAAAAGAGAGCTAAAGGCTCTCTTTTTGCATTTTACGGAAAACCACACTTTTAAATGCGGATATCCCTTTTGTTGCACAGCTAAGTTGATATATATTTGAGGTATCATTTATTAGCTAGAGACTAAAAATGTGTTTAAGGGAAAAAGCCTTCTGATAATTATATCAGAAGGCTTTTATTATTTTATATTATGTAATTTTTATTTTTCTTTTTTAGGCATTGGTCCTCTTAAGTGAATGACTAATCCGTTTAAGAAATTTCTAAGAATTTGATCACCACATTCCATATATTTAGGATGCTCTTCATTTCTAAAAAAAGCACCTAACTCACCTTTAGAAACTTTAAAGTCAACCAAAGCACAGATTTCAATAATATCAGTATCACGAAATTTGTGAGCTACTCTTAATTTTTTAAAAATATCGTTGTTAGATAATCCCATAGTAATAATATATTTTTTGTTTTAATTAACCATTTTAAAAATGGCCCAAGCGTAAATGGCAAAACGTAAAAAACGAAATAGTCCAAATAATACTACGTTTTTAAAAGGATATTTAATCATACCTGCTGTCAAACAACTAATTGCAAAAGGCAATGGTAATAATGCACCTACTAAAATTAAAAAGCCACCCCATTTACTGGTGTTTTTAAGGTTTTTAGCCATTTTAACCTCTAAGTAAAGTTTTACAGAAGCAATTTTTAAAGAAGCTCTCCCTATAAAATAAGCAGTTAATCCACCAAAATAAGAAAGTGTTGCTAATAATGATAAGTTTAAAACAGGATCTGCTGTTTTTTTAGACCAAGCAATAAAAATTTCTGGTGGTATTAAACCTAGTATTGTTTCAGAAATGAAAAAAGTAGTTAATACACCTAGTCTAGAAAAAGTTTCGGTAACCGTTTGTAAACCGTCGTTAATATTGTAAACATATTTATTAAATAAAAATATACCTAAAACTGCAGCTACTATTGGCCAAAGAGCTTTTTTTAAACTTTCCCAAATAAACATGTAAAAACCAGTACGTTGGTAGTAGTTGTGTAACCGCTCAACATGTGGTTTTACATTCTTTTTATTTCTTCTTTTCTTAACTTTCATCTCCTAGTTTCTCTGGGTCTCTTTTAGAGAATGCAAAAATACAAGGTAATTAGAAATAAATCAAAGAAATATCGTTAATTATAAGTTAGCAGTTGCAGCTTCAGCACAGCGCTCTCCATCCATTGCTGCTGATATAATTCCGCCTGCATAACCACCACCTTCTCCACAAGGAAATAAACCCTCTATTTGTGGGTGTTCTAAGCTTTCTTTTCTAGGGATATTTACTGGAGATGAGGTACGAGATTCAACTCCAATAATATTTGCTTCGGCAGTATAATAACCGTGCATTTTTCTTCCAAAAGCATCAAAACCTTTACGCAACCTACTACCAATAAACTTTGGCAATAAAGAATGCATTGGTGCTGAGTTTAAACCTGGCTGATAAGAAGTTTCATTTAAACTAGATGATAATTTACCTTCTACAAAATCGGTTAAACGTTGGGCAGGGGCAACCTGACTTTTTCCACCAGCGTTAAAAGCTAATTTTTCTAAATCCTTCTGATATTCTAAACCTTTAAGCGCTCCGAATTTTTCATATTTGTACAAGTCTTTGTCGATATTAATTTCAACAACAATTCCTGAATTGGCAAATTTGTTATTTCTACGCGAAGGCGACATTCCGTTTACAACAACTTCTCCGTTTGCAGTTGCAGCCGGCACTATAAATCCACCAGGACACATACAAAAAGAATATACGCCTCTTTCATTTACTTGATGTACTAAACTATATGCTGCGGCAGGTAATAACTCATCTCTTTGGCCTGAGCAGTTGTATTGAATTTGATCTATAATTTCTTGTGGATGCTCTACACGAACTCCCATTGCAAATGATTTAGCTTTTAATAAAATATTTTTCCTATCAAGCAATTCGTAAATATCTCTTGCCGAGTGCCCAGTTGCTAAAATTACTGAATTCACAGTCATTTCATTTCCGTTTTGCAATTGTATGGCTTGTAGCTTACTGTTTTTAATAACAAAATCGGTAACACGGGTATCAAAATGAACTTCACCACCATATTTTATAATATTCTCACGAATATTCTGAATGATTTTCGGCAATTTGTTAGTTCCAATATGCGGATGCGCATCAATTAAAATATCTTCAGCAGCACCATGGTGTACCAAATTTTCGAATATTTTACGAACATCACCACGTTTTAAACTACGGGTATATAATTTTCCGTCAGAATACGTTCCGGCACCACCTTCACCAAAACAGTAATTAGAATCTTCATTTACAAAATGCTCTTGATTAATAGCACGTAAATCTCTACGACGATCTTGTACATTTTTACCACGCTCTAAAACAATTGGCTTGTAACCAAGTTCTATACAACGAAGCGCAGCATACATTCCTGCTGGCCCGAAACCAATAATATGAACTTCTTTTGCGTTAGATACATCTTGATAATCAAAAAGATAATCAGGAGTATCTGGTAAAGGTTCGTTAATATAAACCGCTACTTTATAATTAAAAATCACGTCTTTTTTACGCGCATCGATAGATTTACGCAACACTTTTACAGTAGTTATATTCGTAATAGCGATGTCTAATTTTCTAGAAGCTTTCTTTTTTAAGATATCTTCTTTCTTTTCTTCTATTAAATTAACGCGTAGTTGAAGTTCTTTTACCATGTTGCAAAATTATGCAAAATTGAATTGATACGTTTTTATTTCTGCAAGAATTATAAAAAATGAAATCAAAGCAGTTTTTTTATCAGTTATTCTGATATTAACTATGCTATCTTTGCAATTATAATTAACTTAACTACGATGGTTTTAGTAATGTCAGTACGAGTGGTTTTATAAAGTGAAAACGATATAAAATAGTATCGAGAACTAGTTTTTTAAGTGAAACTCTTATTCTCGATACAAATTTCACTCATTTTAATCGTGAAATTCACTCGAATTGACAGCGTTTATTAAAATTTACAATTAGATATATGATTTGGTTACCTGAAGAAATAGTGTTTCCGCCTTACGAATTCGCAAATGAAGATGGTGTTTTGGCATTTGGTGGAGATTTATCTGCCAAAAGGTTAATACATGCGTATAAAAACGGAATTTTCCCATGGTTTAATGAAGGTGAACCAATTGTTTGGTATTCGCCACCAGAACGCATGGTTTTATTTCCGCAAGAGGTAAAAGTTTCTAAATCGATGCGCCAAGTATTGCGAAAAGAAGGTTTTGCTATTACCGAAAATAAAGCGTTTAAAGAGGTGATTTTTAATTGTCGCCATATTGATAGAAATGATCAGTTAGGAACGTGGATTACCGACGATATGGAAAATGCTTATATTAATTTGCACGAAAAAGGAATCGCAAAATCTATAGAGGTTTGGATGGATGATAAACTCGTAGCTGGTTTATACGGAGTTGATACCGGAAACGGTGTTTTTTGTGGCGAAAGTATGTTTAGCAAAGCAAGTAATATGAGTAAAGTTGCTTTTATTCACTTAGCCAAAAAAGGCGATTACAAACTCATAGATTGCCAAGTACATAACGAACACTTAGAAAGTTTAGGTGCTCGTGAAATTGATAGAAATGATTTTTTGAGGATGTTGTAGGTGGATTCTGTATTAATTTTTACAGGTTACATTAACTTTTATTCACGTACTACAATATCATTTATATAATTTAATAAAGAAATAATTTTAAGTGAATTTATTTTTGTTCCATAATTGTAATCCATTCCATGTAATATATCGTGCCTATTAAGTCTAATAGGAAATTTTGAAAGATTTGAAGTATGTTCGTTAATTCCTGTTGATTGTTGTAGAGGAATTTTAAAACCATTAAGAATTCTTTTTTCTCTTTCCGATATTTTTTCTTCTACTTGTGGTTTGTATATATTTTTTCTACTTAGTTTTGTGTTATTAGTAAAAAAATATTTTTGATGCTTATCATAGCATAAACCATCTACTTGAGTTAGTAATAAAACAATTGAAGAATGATATTTCTTATTTCTATGATTATCAAAAGCTTCTTTTATTATAGACTCTCTATTTGGATTTAGAGAAACGACTCTTTTCTCTATAAAATTTAGTGTTTCTTCATAGTATTGACTTAAGATATCGTCAACTTCTTTTAAATATCCTTTTTTTAGTTTTTTATCAAGTTCTAAAGCAGTTAAAGGCATTGTATCATACCCTAAATACCATCCGTGATCTGATAGTTCTAAAATTCCTTGTGAAGTATTTTCACATAAGAAGTCTTTTTTTTCTAAAAGACTTCTTATGTCTTTTTTTATTTTATCTAAAAAGGTATTTGAAATATCTTTATTCATAAGGTTATGTTTTAAAATTAATTATGATATTCTTTTTTAATTAAATATCAAGGACTAATGAAGTTATACTTTTAAAATATAAATAAAACTAACTTAGTAATCAAAAACCTCGTAATTTTAATTACGAGGTTTAGAAAAAGATATTTAAGTTAATTTAAAAATAGCTATTAATTGAACTTTAAAGTATCATCTTTAACCGATTTTACACGTAATGTAAAATAATCATAAATCCAATTTTGATATAATTTCCACGGAAATTTACTTCCTTGTTTTGGTAGATTTGCTGTAGAACGATGAATATAACCCGAGTTTAAATTAATAAGTGGTACGGTTTCCATATTCATATCACTAACTTTAGGTACCACAACTTTGTGTCCTTTTTTATCCATTAAATTAATAAGTCGACTTGCATATTCGCTTGTTAAATCGCTTTTTAAGGTCCAAGAAGCGTTGGTGTAACCCGCAAAAAAGATAAAGTTAGGCAGGTCATTTAACATTAAACCTTTATAAGTTAATTTATCCGAAGGATTAAAAGGAACATTCTCAACACTAATTTTAGCATCACCAAAGGCAACTAATTGCAAACCTGTAGCGGTAATAATAATATCAGCTTCAAGTTCTTTTCCTGATTTTAAACGCAATCCATTTTCGGTAAAACAATCAATATGATCGGTTTCAACAGATGCTTTTTTCTCTCTTATGGCTTTAAATAAATCGCCATCAGGCGCCACACAAAAACGTTGATCCCACGGATTGTAGTTCGGAGTAAAATGAGGCTCGACAGGAAAACCTTTTAATTGCTTTTTCGCTCCTTTAATTATAAAGTTTCTCATAAAATTCGGAAACTTTTTAGAGGTGTTGTAAAAAGCAATCGAAAAGAGAATGTTTTTAAAACGAATTACTTTGTGAGCCGTTTTTTTAGGCAGTGCTTTTTTTAGAAAACCAGCAACTTTATCTTTATTAGGCAACGCACCAATATAGGTTGGCGAGCGTTGTACCATGGTAACATGCGCTGTTTTTTTAGCCATTTCTGGAACTAAAGTAACAGCTGTTGCTCCGCTACCAATAACAATTGCTTTTTTGTTAGTGTAATCTAAGTTTTCTGGCCATTTCTGCGGATGAATAATCGTTCCTTTAAAATTAGTTACGCCTTCAAAATCGGGTGTGTAGCCATTTTTATAGCTGTAATAACCACTGCATGAAAATAAAAAATTAGCAGTATAAGTATGTTCTTCGTTACTTTTTTGATGCTGAGTAATTACCGTCCAAATTGCTTTTTTAGTATCAAAATTTACGGAAATCACTTTTTCGTTATAACATATTTTATCACGTACTTTATATTCGTCAGTAGCTTCGTTTAGGTATTCTAAAATAGAGGGCGCATCGGCAAACGATTTAGAAGCATCCCATGTTTTAAAAGAATATCCGAAGGTATACATATCCGAATCAGAGCGAATTCCTGGGTATTTAAATAACGACCAAGTTCCGCCTAATTCGGCTCTCATTTCAAGAATTTTATAACTCTTGTTAGGGTTTTTTCTTGATAGATGACACGCAGCGCCAATACCCGATAATCCGGCACCAATAATTAATACGTCGGTATGATTTGTAGCCATCATTATTTTTTTAATACCGTAAATTCAATACTAGAATCTGAAAAAACTGAATGTGTTTGTGTTTTAAAATCCTTCGCGTCGGCTTTATAGATATTGTCTACATAAGTTTGCGGATTCAAATCGATTAAAGGAAACCATGTACTTTGTACTTGTATTTGTAATTTATGTCCTTTTTTAAAGGTGTGAAATACGTCTTGTAATTTAATATTTACATCCGTTTTTTTGTTAGGTGTAAACGGTTCCGGATTCGAAAAACTATTTCTAAAACGACCACGTAAAACCTCGCTACGAACCATCATATGGTAATTGCTTAATTTTAAATGTGATTGCATTTCTTTGTTGTCGTTTTTTAAATCTGCAGGGTGTACATCAATAACTTTAACAACCCAATCGGCAGCAGAACCTGTTGTTGCTACTTTTAATTTAGCTAAAATATCTCCAGCTAACGTAAAATCATCAGCTAAAACATCAGTTTCATAAACTAAAACATCTGGTCTACGTGCAGCAAAACGCTGATCGTCGGTCATGTATTTTCTTGGGGTAAAAACTGTTTTAATATCTTCAGAATAAGGTACAGGTCTTTTAATGTCGCTGATGAAATCAACTTTAGAATTGTCTTTCTTTGATGCTGTTAATTCTTGATTTGATGATAAGAAAAACGATTGTTTCTTTGCTTCTTTTGGAGGCCAAACATCGTATGATTTCCATTCTTTTTTACCGCTATCAAAAACATATGCTTCAGGTAAACCGCTATTTTTAGAACCGTCGCCTTTTAAGAAATGATTAAAGAATTTAGTTTCGATATTCTTTTGAAACTTTAACGAAATTGAATCTCCAAAATAATAGTTTCCAACTTTGTTGGCTACTTTATTTCGTGCCCATCCGCCGTGATCCCAAGGACCAAAAACTAACGTGTTATAATTATTTGGTTGATTTTTTTCGATTCCCTTATAAGTTTCTAAAGGGCCATATAAATCTTCAGCATCAAATAAACCACCAACAATCATGGTTGCTACGGTAGACGGAACTTTATCTAAATGTTGAATAATTCCTTTGCTTTGCCAAGTTTCATCATAATTTGGATGTTCTACAATTTCTTTCCAGAAAAAATCATCGATTTTGTCTTTGTTTTCAGTTGTAGCTACATCTAACTTATCATATTGAAAATATTCGTTGAGGTTTTTTAAAGGTCCTTTATCTAAGAAAAACTGATATTGATCTTGTGTATCCATTTTAGGAAAAGAATACCAAGCAGAATCCATTGGTTGATCTTTGTAAGTACCGAATAACGAAATAGCTCTGAAATAACTCAATAAAAAAGCACCGTTGTGGTGAAAATCATCAAAAAAGAAATCGCCAATACAAGCTTGTGGTGATGCAGCTTTTAAAGCTGGATGCGCATCGATAGTAGAAACGGTAGCGTAATGCCCAGGATAAGAAATTCCCCAAGTACCAACTTTACCGTTGTTATGCGGCGTGTTATTAATTAACCAATCAATGGTGTCATAAGTATCGGTAGTTTCATCAGCCTGCTTTGGTGTTTTGTTAGGAATATAAGCACGCATATTGTCGTACACACCTTCACTCATCCAACGACCACGAACATCTTGATATACCACAATGTTCCCTTCTTTCATTAAAATGGTATTCGGGCCAATTTTGGTTTTAAATTTACCGTCTCCATAAGGCCTAGAACTGTAAGGTGTTCTTTGCATTAAAATCGGGTAGGTTTTACTCGTGTCTATAGGTGTGTAAATAGTAGTGTGTAACTTAACACCATCTCGCATGCTAATGGTTACTTCTTTTTTTGTGAAATTATCAGCTACGTAAGTGTCTTTAGGAGCTTGAGTGGTTGCTTGTTTTAAATCTTTTTTAGTACAGCTTACTATAAAAAGTAGTAAAAAAGCAAGTTTTAAAAAGTGTTTCATACGGTTTTGTTGATTATTAACGAATTATAAAAGTAGCAATTCTTTTTTAAGGAATAAAAAAACACCAGTAATATATATTACTGATGTTTTTTAACGAATTCGGGGTGTTGTATTTATTATTTATTCGGATTTAAAATACTATTAATTCTATCATTAGCATCCTGTAAATGGTAACGCGTAATTGTGTTACGAGCGTTAGGAATACTTCTTTTAATGTCTTTTTGGATTCTTTTTAATTCGCCTCTAACAACTGCTTTAATATCAGACTGACTAATGTTTACAGCGGTTTGTTTAAAATATCCACCGTTTCTTCTTACACCATTTTGATTTTTAGCTTTGTTTAATAAAAAGTATAAACGATCTAAATGTGCTCTTTGTAAATTTCTTCTGTAACCATCAATTGTTTTGTTGCTGTATAATTCAGACCAAACTCCTTTTCTAAGATCACTCATCATATTTACAATACTATAAGCTTTGTTACCGTTTAAAATTTCATTTTCAATTAAACGAGTTAAACGACCAGTCTTTAAAATTTTATTTAAAGTACGTACTTGTAAACTTCTAATTTCATCTACAGAACCAGAATATTGCGTTTTAGATATAATGTTTTGATTGATTAACCAAGTAGGCGTTTTAAACAATTCGTTATTCACAAAAGTTAACGCTCTTTTTTGATGTTCTTTTGGTGTATGCGTATAAACAGCGCCTTCTTGATCGGCAGTTTTAAAGGTTTCATAAACCCCACCAATATTAGAGCTTACGTGTCCCATATATCTGTTAAACTGACCAACTAATTGACCATACATTGTTTTTAACTCTTGATAATCTTCACCGTTTTCGGTAGTCCATTCTTCTAACCTAGGTAAAATACGTTGTAAGTTTTTAATACCATAAGCACTTGCTTTCATAGCATCATCACCTAAATCTTCTGTTTGAGAACTAGGATCGATTGTATTTCTTACTTGTTGATGTCCGAATCTATAAATAGGATCTCCTTTTTTATCAGTAATCCATTTATTTAAAATTTCTTTTTCATCTTTAGCAGCTGTGTTTAATATAGGGCGGTATCCCCAATTCATTGCATATTTATCATATGGTCCGATGTTAGGCATTAAAGCAACGCTTTTATCTTCAGGTTGTGCAACGTAGTTAAAACGCGCATAATCCATAATAGATGGTGCTGTACCATATTTTTTAGTAAAACTAGCAGAACGTAAAGAGTCTACTGGGTATGCTACAGAGCTTCCCATGTTATGAGGTAAACCTAATGTGTGACCAACTTCGTGAGAGGAAACAAAACGTATTAAACGCCCCATAATTTCATCTTTAAATTTGTTTTTTCTAGCTTCAGGATTGATAGCGGCAGTTTGAATAAAATACCAGTTATGTAATAAAGTCATTACATTATGGTACCAGTTGATATCAGATTCTAAAATTTCTCCCGAGCGAGGGTCACTAACATGAGGTCCGTTTGCATTCGGAATAGGAGACGCTAAATAACGTACTACAGAATAACGAACATCTTCAGGGCTCCAATCTGGATTTTCCTCTTTCGTAGGGGCATCTTTAGCAATAATTGCATTTTTAAAACCGGCAGCTTCAAAGGCAACTTGCCAATCTTCAATTCCTTCTTTTATGTATTTACTCCATTTTTTAGGTGTAGCTCTATCAATATAATAAACGATTTGTTTTTTAGGCTCTACTAATTCACCTCTTTTAAACTTCGCTAAATCTTCGTCTTTAACTTCTAAACGCCATCTGTCTAAATAAGTAACAGATTTACTTTTTTGAGTATCTAAACCATAATCTGTTTGCGAACTTGTAAACCAACCAACACGTTCATCGAAATAACGACGCTTCATAGGTGTTTTTGGTAATAAAATCATTGAATTACTTAATTCTAAAGAAACCGCACCAACACTTGAGTTTGATGGAGCGCTACCTGCAACGTATGTTTTTACATGGCGAACTTCAATGTTTTGAGGGTAACTACTCATACGTTCGATATACGAACGATCTTTATCCATTTTAGTAATCTTATAAGCTTTTCTTCTAAACTGAGGAAATCCGATTGCTTTAACATCCGAAGAAAATAAAGGTGTAGCATCAATAACAGTGGCAGTAGAATCTTTGCTAAAGGCTTTTATAGGGAAAGCAAAAAGAATAGGTTCGAAGTTTGAATTTGTAACCGCTTCATGAATTGGTAAAATAGAATCGGCCACAACATTATGAGAAACTACACGTAATAAAATCTTTTTATGTTTCTTTTCCCAACGTAAAACTTGTGTGTTTTGTTTACCACCACCAAAACCAATTCCGCTTGCAGTTTTAGCAATTCTGGTAACCATTAACATTTCTCTATTTAATAAAGAATCTGGAATTTCAAATAAGTAATTATTGTCTTTTGAATGTACTTTAAATAAACCGGTATCCGTTTTATGTTTTTTTGTTACAACTTTACCATAAGGCTTAATTGCATTTTTATCTGGCTTGCTTTTAGGCTTTGTATCTGTTGTTTTTTTTTCGCTTTTCTTTTTCTTTTTACGTTGTGCTTCCGAATTTACAGAGAAACTTAAGAAAAAGATTACAATCAATATTTTTGAAAGTAGTTTTTGTGCCATTGTATTTTGCTTGAATTATGAATTCCGAAATTAATTAAATCAAATTATTGTTATTCTTAATAAAATGTTAAAGAATAAGTGTTTTTTTTAGATATAAGATCGAAAAATTTGAAAAAAACGAAACGTTATTACTTGTTTAAAAGTGAGGACTTTATTGCTAAAAACCTTGTACCTTTGCAGCGCATGGGAATAAGACGAGTTTCAGATTGGTTACCGACTACAAATAAGGAGGTTAAGTTAAGAGGATGGGAAGAATTAGATGTAATTCTTTTTAGTGGAGATGCATATGTAGATCATCCATCATTTGGTCCTGCAGTAATTGGACGTATACTAGAAAGTTACGGATTGCGAGTTGCAATTGTACCACAGCCTAGTGTAAACGATAATTTACAGGATTTTGAGAAGTTAGGTAAACCAAGATTATTTTTTGGAGTAACTGGCGGATGTATGGATCCGATGGTGAGTAACTATACGGCAAGTAAGCGTCGTAGAGATAAAGATGCGTATACACCAAACGGAGATAAAGGGTTTAGGCCTGATTATGCAACATCAGTATATTCTAGAATATTAAAAGATAAATTTCCAGATACTCCAATTTTAATTGGTGGTATTGAAGCTTCTTTAAGAAGAGTAACACATTACGATTATTGGTCGGATAAGTTGTTACCAACTATTTTAGAAACTTCTAAAGCAGATATGCTGGTTTACGGAATGGGAGAACAACCTTTGCGTGAAGTTGTAGAACTATTGCAAAAAGGAGTGCCTTTTTCTAGCTTAAAAACAATTAAACAAACAGCTGTTTTTGTTGATAAAGGAGAAGAAATTCCGAAGAATAAAAATTGGGAAGACATAGAGATTAATTCTCACGAGGCTTGTTTAAAAGATAAAAAAACATTTGCTTCTAACTTTAAAGTAATAGAGCAGGAGTCGAATAAGTTAAATGCACGTCGTATTTTTCAGAAAGTAGGAGATAAAAAGTTGATGATAAATCCGCCTTATCCTACAATGACGGAAAAGGAAATAGATGGATCTTTCGATTTACCTTTTACACGTTTGCCACACCCAAAATATAATAAGCGAGGGCCAATTCCGGCTTTTGAAATGATAAAATTTTCTATTAACATTCATCGTGGATGTTTTGGAGGATGTAGTTTTTGTACTATTTCTGCACACCAAGGAAAATTTATAGCAAGTCGTAGTGAAGAATCTGTTCTAAGAGAGGTAGATAAAGTTACCCAAATGGATGATTTTAAAGGATATCTATCTGATATTGGTGGGCCATCTGCAAATATGTATAAGATGAAGGGGAAAATACAATCTATCTGTGATAAATGTGTTGCGCCTTCTTGTATATCGCCAGTAATATGTAGTAATTTAGATACTTCACACAAGCCATTAACAAAATTATATCAAGCCGTTGATGCGCATCCGAAGATAAAAAAATCGTTTATTGGAAGTGGAATTCGCCACGATATGTTAGTGCCTGAATTTAATAAAAACGCAGATCCGAAAGAGTTAGATGACTACACCGAAGAGGTGATGACAAAACATATTTCTGGACGATTAAAAGTAGCGCCAGAGCATACTTCTGATCCTGTTTTAAAATTGATGCGTAAACCATCATTTAAATATTTTCATATGTTTAAAGAGCGTTTTGACCGTATTAATATAAAGAAAAAATTAAAATTACAGTTAATACCTTACTTTATCTCTAATCATCCTGCTTGTGAAAAAGAGGACATGGCAAATTTAGCAGCCGAAACAAAAGAGATGGGATTTCAGTTAGAGCAGGTGCAAGGTTTTACGCCAACGCCAATGACGGTTGCAACGGTAATTTACTATAGTGGTTTTCATCCGTACACTTTAAAGCCAACGAAAACACCTAAAACAGCTAAAGAAAAAGAAGATCAACACAAGTTTTTCTTCTGGTATAAGAAAGAAAATAAAGATTGGATTCGTAATACACTTAACAAAGTAGGAAGACAAGATTTATTGAAAGTTTTATTACCTGAAAATAATTCTTGGAAGAAAAATAAATCAGCAAAAGAAACAAAAAATACTTTTGATGATGCGGTTCCTTTCAATCAGCGTAAAAGTAAAAACTATAGAGCTCCTAAGGCTAAGAGTGGTTCTAAGAAAAGAAAAAATTAGTTATATAGATTAGAAGGTGGGATGCTTAACTCATTCTGTCATCTAATCTTAATTCTTTCCATTTAAAATTACTTTTGTTAACAATAGATTGATATTCTTGATGTATATATGTGATGAATAGTGATTTTTTTTTATCTTCTTCGGAAGCTAATTTTATTTTTAACTGTAATTCTTTTAAAAGATCTTTAGTTTCACTGTAATTAACCCAAAGTTGCTTATGGTTGTAAAATCCGTCCCAAGAAGCCAAAATTGTTGTTAATGCACTAAAAAAGAGTGTCATAAATTTTACTGGAGTACTTAGGTTTTTAGGGACATCATTAGCTATAGCTACTAAAAAGGTAATTAAAGCAGAAGAAATAGCAATACCAATATAAATTCTAAAAGACTTTTTTTTATTATGATCACTTCTATTAGTGGTATTTTGAATCATTATTGATATTTCGTTACTTAAAATATCTAATTTGGAGTTGTTATTACTCATAATTTGTTGATTTTTTCTTTTTTTCAAACATATTATAAAAAACAAACTTTCACAAAGTAAATAAGTATTAAATAGAATTTTTGAAAAGAGGCCTAGATATTTAATTGTTTTTGACAGCTGATTAAGTTAAAACAGCTCGATTTTTTAGTTATATATGATTTAGGAAAGTATTTACACTTGTGTGCTTAGGTAAGAGTAAGCTCCATAATAACGTATTCGATTCCACCTTTTTTAAACTTTTTGGTTGTTGTTTTTAAATTGAATTTTTCATAGAATTTTGATTTTTCAACTCTAGCATTGCACCATAATTTCTTAACACCTTCTTTCTTCATCAATTTTATAATTTCTTTTAATAACATGGTCCCGTAACCAAATCCTTGAAATTCAATTAATGTGGCAAATTTTCTGAATTGTACTTCGTTATCTAATATAAATAAAGAAATAATTGACGCTATTTCTTCGTTTACAAACAATCCAAAATGTTTTCCTTTTTCATCATCTGCTAATTTAACATAGCTTATTGGCTTGTTAGGCCACATAATTTTGTGACGAATAGGTAATGCTTCAGAAATATTTATTTGTTTAATTACAATAGTTTGTGGTTGCACTTAAAAATTTGTTTTACAAGTAAATAATCGTTTTACTTTATTCTTTTTGATTGCGTTGTAAAAGATAAACCTTGTTGTCCCATAGTTGAGTTCATTACACCTTCGAACAAAGGTTCAGGACAGTTTTTTGGAATTTTCCATTCGATTATAAAGTTAGATCCCGTTCCTCCTTCAACATCTATTTCGTCAATTATTATTTCGGTAGTTTCCATCGGGCTCAAATAGATTGGTTTATTAAAATAGGTGCGAAGAGATTTCCCATGTGTATCAAAATACTCTGATTTTAATAAGTATATAGTATCAGTGTCGCTAGTATTTCGCATGCTTATCATTGCAGTTAAATTATGTGTTTTGTGTTCTGAACTACTATAAATTTGTGAATAAATAGATAAGTACGATTTTCCGTATTCAAGAGAGTCTTTGGTGCTTATATCTACATGCCTTTTAGACCAGTTTTCTGGATTTATAGAACTGATTGCTTTTTTTTCATTACAACTAAAAATTAAAAAACTTATGAATAAAAGTAGTATGTATTTTTTCATTTTGATGTGGTATTATTGAGTGTTAACAAGAAGAGCAGTATTTACTAAATTAGTAGTAAAGTTATTAAAAAAAGAATTAAAAATAGCGCAATTTCCTAACCACAAACTTTACAATCACCTTTGTCTTGTATTTCACCAACTAACTTGCCGTTTTCGTTTAAAACAAATCCACAGCAATCCATAAAGCCTTGTGCTATTAGCTTACGAGCACGTTGAATTTGCGATTTAGTTGTAGGTAAACGCTGTTTTAAGATATTAGCAACATCTTGTTGTTTCAAGCCTTTAATATCTGATAAAAATAAAGGATCTCTATATGTTTTCGGTAGACTATCTAAGATACCACGTAAACATTCTTTTTCGGTATGTGTGGTTGTTTCTATGCTTGCTTCTGTTTCGGAATTAGCCAATTCAAAAGTTTTATTATTGCTTTTAAAATAGTCCATTATAGAATTTCTAGCAATGGTAAATATCCAAGGTTTTAGCTTAGTAATGTCTTTTAGAGTATGAAGTTTGGTGTGTATTTTAATAAACGTGTCTTGTAAAATATCTTCAGTAACCGTTTCATCCTTTACCTTACTTAAGATAAAATATTTAACGTCATCAGCATATTTTATGTAAATTTGATTTGTTGTCATTCTATAAATTTACAAAAATGTTATTAACAGTTACAGTTTTTGCAAGAGCAATTTTCACAGGTACAATTAGAGCAATTACCTGTTTTACAACCATAACAATTACACGTACATTCGTTTTTATATTTCATGATATTTAATTCTTAAATTCATGTAATAGACTTTTAAATATCAGAAAAGATGCAGTTATTTAGGGAAGTATTTTTGTAGCTCTTTTCTAATGGGTATTGATTTTATTAGTGAAATATTTGAACCACCTGTATTTCCTTTAGGAATCCAAATATTTGTAAATAAAATAGCGGCTAAAAGTCTAGTGAACTGACCTGCTATTTCTTTAATGTTTATTGTCTTAATTCCGAAAACAAGCATCCAGTAATGTGATAGCGCATGTCTATATAAATGTTTTTGACCTAAAATATTAGTATTTTCTAAACGATAAAAAGACACTTTAAATCGATTGCTTCTAAGTGCCTTTTTAGCGAGTATTAATTGATTGTAATATTCTTGTTTACGTTGTAATTTAGTCATGATTTTTTAATAAGATGACTAGTTTTTATATAAAAAGATGCGTTTTAATTAACCTTTAAAAGCTCGATGTCGAATATTAAAACAGATCCACCAGGTATTCCTTTTGTTGTAGAAGAACCATATCCTAGTTTAGAAGGAACTAGTAAAACACCGCTTCCGCCTTCTTTAAAATAAGTGATTCCTTCTGTCCATCCTTTAATAACTTGTTGTAAGTTAAAAGAAATACCAGCACTAACACTTTGGTCAAATGTTTTACCATTTAAGTAATAACCTTTGTACGCAACGGTTACATTAGAGTTGCTTACAGGCCTTGTGCCCGAGCCTTCATTACTTACAACATAATATAAGCCAGAATCGCTTTTTTTAGCATCTAAATTGTTATTTGCGATGTATTCAATAATATCAGCCTCATTTTTAGCATCGTAGTTTATAGAATCTTCACTACACGATATAAATAATAGGGTGATTAATGCTGTATAAAAATAAGATTTCATAAAAGAGTTTTTATAGTTTGATAAAAAATTAATTTACTTTTTCTCCATTTACAAAAGTTTCTAAAACTTTCGTATTAGGTATTTTGTCGCCTTTAACAGTCATAATATCATTTTCTAAGATGATAAAATCAGCAAGTTTACCTACTTCAATACTTCCTTTTTCGGCTTCTTCAAAATTAGCAAAAGCATTCCAAATAGTCATCCCTTTCAAGGCATTTTCTCTAGATAATGCATTGTTCATTTGATACCCTTTTTCTGGATATCCTTTTAAGTCTTTTCTGATAGTTGCAGCGTAATAGGTATGTAACGGACTTACGTTTTCAATAGGGAAATCGGTTCCTAAAGCAACCATACCATGTTGTTTTAATAAATCGTTATAAGCATAAGAACCTTTAATTCTTTCAGAACCTACACGTTCTTCTGCCCAATACATATCACTTGTAGCATGTGTTGGTTGAATAGATGGAATGATGTTTTTAAATAAATGAAAATCTTTTAAATCAACAATCTGAGCATGTTCAATTCTCCAGCGACGATTGTCTTTGTTTTTTAAGAATTTATTATAAGCTTTAAGCATTACATAATTAGCAGAATCACCAATGGCATGCGTGTTCATTTGATATTCAGAACTAGCGATTCTTTTAGCTAAACGTTGAAGATCATCGTACGAATTTACCAAAGCACCAAAATGCCCTTTTTTATCAGAGTATTCCTCTTTTAAAGCTCCTCCACGAGAACCTAAAGCTCCGTCTGCATATACTTTTACCGAACGAACATGTAATTTATCAGTTTTAATAACACCTTTATTAAGGTAATAATCTAAGTTTTCTTTATTGTTAGAAATCATTGCGTACATACGCATTTTTAAATCACCTGTTTGTTGTAAACTATCAATCAATTCAATTACTTGCCTGTCTAAACCAGCATCATCAACGGTTGTTAATCCTAAATCGAAACAAATTTTTTCAGCGTCTTTTAAAGCCTGAATCTGTTCTTGTTTATTCGGTTTTGGCACTTCAATGAAATTCATTGCATTGTCAATTAACACACCTGTAAGTTCTCCATCTTTTTTAAAGAATTCACCTCCATCAATTTTAGTATCAATTGTAATACTTGCTAAATCGATTGCAGCTTGATTTACCAACATTGCATGACCGTCAATTCTACGAACTGCCACAGGAATACTAGGAAATAAAGCATCTAGTTTCTCTTTTGTAGGGAATTCTTTTGTTTCCCAATCATTTTGATCCCAACCACGACCGGTTATAAAAGTGGTATTTTTTTCTTTTTGAAACTCAACTAACTTCTGTAATACTTCATCGTAACTTTTTGTACCGACTAAGTTTACTTTTTGCTGCTGTAAACCTAATCTGTAAAAATGACAATGGCCATCAATAAAACCAGGGTATATAGCTTTATTTTCAGCATCGATAGTTTTTGATGAGGTGTATTTATCTTGTATCTCTTTATTAGTTCCTATAGCGATAAATTTACCGTCTTTAATCGCAAAACTCTCAGCCTTATCGAAATTAGAATTAACGGTATATGTGTTTGAATTAATAACAATCGTGTCTACTTTTTCTTGTTGCTTACAAGAGGTAATAGCGATTGAAATAGCAATGATTAATAATGAATTTCTCATGAATTTGAATATATTAAATAAGCGATATATAAAAGTAAAAATTGTGTGGGTAAGCGTATAATGGCAATTTTTTTAGATCCTATAGCAGGTTTTTCTTTACATAAATCCCATATATGTAATGGTAAAAAAATGATCATTAAAACAAAAAAACCGATAGCTGCATTTTTTGCAGTAGCATTAAATAAAAGACCTATTCCGATTGCAACTTCGATAAAACCTGCAACATAGTTTACAGCTAGTTTAGGAAGTGGTTTGGGAATAAAACCATTAAAAAAACGTGGTTTTAAAAAATGCATAACACCTATGTAAGCAAAGAATAAACCAAAAATTACACGAAGAATTAATACTAAAATTGTCATCCGTTATGGTTTTATGGTTTCGTTATTATATAAATACTTGTCCATTAAATATACGATACTTGCCATTGATGCACTTCCTAACTCTAGTTCACGTTTGTTAACTTTATCGAAAGTATCGCTAGCGGCATGGTGATAATCAAAATAACGTTGAGAATCTGGTCGGTATCCAACTAAAGTAACATGATCGTCTTTTAAAGGACCAATATCAGCACCACTTCCGCCTGCTGTAATATCATGTAACCCGTAAGGAGCTAATAGTTTTTTCCAACTTTGTAATAATTGAAGATTCTTGTCATTGGCATCGATAGAGAAACCTCTAGGCGTGTGACCTCCAGAATCAGATTCTAAAGCACCAATATGATTTTCGTTGTTCAGTTTTGCTAAACGCGCATATTCTGTAGCACCACGCAAACCGTTTTCTTCATTCATGAAAAATACAATACGAATAGTGTTTTTAGGTTTAATGTTGTTCTTTTTTAATAAGTAAGCTACTTCTAACGATTGTACAATTCCTGTTCCGTCATCATGAGCGCCATCACCTAAATCCCAAGAATCTAAATGCCCACCAATAACCATAATTTTATCAGGATTTTCACTTCCTTTAATTTCTCCAACAACATTGTGTGAAGGAGCGTCAGGTAGTGTTTCGCAGCTTTGTTTTAAGTAAAACTTAAGTGTTGGATTCTCTTTTAAATGCTTGCTTAAGTTATCGGCAGCTCTTGAGCTAATTGCTGCAGAAGGAATATATTCTGATTTAGGAATATCTCCATAACCCATTGATCCGGTATGCGGATAATCATCTATTCCGTTTGTCATAGAGCGAACGATAACTGCTTTTGCACCGAATTTACCAACTGCCGCTGCTCCGCCAAAACGCTGACCAACACATCCGCCGTAGGCTTTAAAAGTGTGAATTAAAGTATTGTCAAAAGCACCATTAAAGAAAACTATTTTACCCTTGGCTTTATCTCCTAATTTTTCAGCTTCTTCTAAGTTTTTTACTTCGATAACTTCTGCTGTAATTCCGTTAGTTGGTGTTGCAATAGAACCTCCTATAGCACAAACAGGAACATTAACTTCTGCTCCGTTAAAGCTATAATTTGCAACTTCTTTTTCTCCGCGAACCCAATGTGGTACCATAACTGGTTGTAACCAAACAGAGTCTAAACCAACTTCGTTCATTAATTTTTCGCTCCAAACAACAGACTTTGCTGCTCCTTCTGAACCTGATAAACGGCTACCTACATTCGAAGTTAAGTCTTGTAACCATTCATAAGATTTCCCTTCGGTTAAGGCAGCGTTGAATAAGTGTTTTATTTGAGTTGAATCTATTTTTTCTTCAACAGAAAAAACATTAGAAGTTAAAGGTGTTTCTTTTTTTTCTGTTTTACAAGAAATTACAAACAACCCTGAAATTAATAAGAGTGATAATTTTTTCATTTATGACACTGTTTTAAAGTGCCATAAATGTAAGTTTTATATTTTTAATCGTAAAGTGATCGTAAAGATTTTGATTTGTAGTTGTTTGCTTTAAGTTACCCCTAACTATTCTTTGTAAATAGTTAGGCTTAATAATATTTAGATTGTTTTTTTAGAAAAGTGAATCAAATTTCCAGGTTAAACCTCCCATTGCTTGGAAACCTTGTACATTAAAATTATTAAATCTTTGGTAACTGTTATTTAGCAAATTATTAAGGTTTAGAAACACAGAAAACGAGTCGTTAAAATGATAACCACCATTAAAATTAATGTCAAAATAACCATCTAAGTCTACAGTCGAGAAATTTTGTGAAGGCAATACTTCGTATAATTTTCCTTTTCGTTGGCCGACAAAAAAGAAGTTAGCACCTGCATACCACTTTCTTGTTTTATAAGTACCGAAAAGCTCTCCTTTTATTTTTGGAGCGTTCCAAGCTTCTAATTCGTTTGTTAATGTAAATTTATTGAATTGACCGTTTAAACCTACACTTAAGTTTTTAATTCCGTCGAAAGCAATTTCACCAAAGAAAGATACTTGTTTAATATCATCGTACGTGGTGTTAAATGAGTTTCCGTAATCATATCCCGAGAAAGAAAAAGCATCTGTTCCTGCAATGTTATTTCCGTTAGATTTTGATTGGTTTAAAGCAAAAAAAGCATTGTTTTCAATATCGGCATAACTTGCTTTTAAATTATAACTAAACTGAAAATCTAACTTTCCTCTTATTCCGGCAAAGACATCGTATTTCTTGTTGGTTTGCTGTATGTTTTGAGTAGGAGAGATGTACGGGTTTTTTGTTGATAATGATTTGTAAGTGTTTGTATCTAAATCTCCTGAAGCACCAATAAAAACGCTTGCAAAATCGTTAACAATAGGATATGATATTTCTAAATCAGGATACACAAAGAAATTAGTTTCGTTATTCTCTAAATCTAAAGAGAAATACGTTTTTGCTCCTATTTTTATAGCTAAATCTTGTACTTTAAAATTATATGTTGGGTGAATACCTGCAGTAGCAAAACTATGTTTTAACTCGGCTTGAGTTTCGTAGTTTTTTTCGAATTTAGTACCTAAATAACTTAATGTTGTATTTATATATAAATCATTTAACTGACGGTGAAAAGTATTCAAAGGGAATTTAAATTTCGCATTTCCATCAATTAAAAACTCATTACTACTTAATGCATCTGTAAAAAAAGAAATACTACCATTTGCTTTTTCAAGATAAGAATCATCGAATTTAATGGTTCCAAAAACCTTAAAGTAAGTATAGGCCTGTTCTTCTTCAATATTACTAATGGTAGCGTCAGTAAAAGGTATGTTTGTTGGTAAACCATACCAATTATGCTTGTTTCGTTCTGCACTTATGCCTGCTTTCCAATTTAAATAACGTTCTTGTTGTGCATAAAATAAGTTTAAACTCATATCGTAATATGTACTACTAAGCGCTGTGTTTTCAACAGGATCTGCAGATAGAAGAAATTTTAAATGCGCTCCGAATTCACTATCGTAACTTTCGTTTCTTCTAACATAAGCTTCCAAAAAAGGTGATATTTTATTACCGAAACCAACAGATAAGTAATTAGGAAATAATAGTTCTCTTTTACCTAAATCTACTTTTTTCATGACACCGCTTTTTGGAATAAAAGTAGAGGCAACAGGAACTGAAAATATTTTATATTCTAATTCTTTTTTTTGGGTTTCTTTTGTGTGTTTTATAATTGGTTTTTGCTTTATTTTAAAAGCATCGGTAATTTTAGGAACGTATGATGTAACTACATTAATTACCTCTGTTTTTATAATAGTGTCTTTTGCTTTTTCTGTGGTTTTCTTTTCTTGTGCATTTGCAATTGATATTGCAAATAAAACAAATAAACCTAAGTGCTTCTTCATTGATATAATCATTGAACTCTTTTTTGTGTTTAACAAATTTTAGTTTTGGGTAGTTACCGATTCGTTTGTTTTTGCTTCTTTATTTTTTATAGAACGAAGCTCGTTTGTAGCTTCTTCTGTAACATCTTTATACTGCGTAAAGTTTTTAATAATGTTTTCTAAGATGTAAGTTGCTTGGTAGGCATCTTTTAAAGCATAATAATTTTTAGCCATTACAATGTAACTTTTAACTCCCCAGTATTTGTAAGAAGAATAGTTGGCGATTAAATTTTGTACTGCTTTGTTAGATGCTTCATAATCTTTATTTTCATTTAAAAAGAATGCGTTATAATACAAGCTTTCAGCTTTTAGTTCGCCAGTAGCTTTTTTACTAACTTCATTAAAAAACTCTTCAGCAGTTAAAAAGTCATTCGTTTTAAAGGCAGAACGCGCATAGATTATTTTTGCGTCTTCAGCGACGTTTGTATCTATTTTATCGGTTCCTAAAACCTTTTCGGCATAGGTAATAGCGTTGGCATATTCTTTTTTATTATAATACCCTTTCATTAAATTACTTTGCGCAAATATTATATTCTGCGGATAATTAGCAACGGTTTCTAATTGCTTTAAAAGCTGTATTCCTTTATCCCAATTTTCTTCTTCTAAATAGATATTAGAAAGTTTGGCTAATGATTCTTCAGAAAATTCACTTTTATTTTGATCTACAACATAGGTGTAGTGTGGTACTGCATTTTTAAATTGCTTGTTGTTATTATACGATTGCGCTAAATAGAAATGAGATTTTAAAGCATGTAATCCGTTAGGGAAAGTTAAAAGATATTTATTAAACCCTTCAATAGCTTTTGCGGTATCGTTTTCTAAAAATTTGTTTTCTGCAGATTGATAAGTAGCATTGTCTAATTCTGCATCTGTAACATTTATAAATTTTACGTTTTTAACCCAAACAGCATATTCATCTACTTTACCAATATCAATATATACATTTTTAACATTGGTAACAGCCTGTTTTGCCTCTTTAGAATTAGGGTGTTTTGCAACAACTTCTTTATATTTTTCTAAAGCTTTTTTATTTTGATTGCTGTTATAGTACAACAATCCTTGACGTAAAAGAACATTAGGAATATAGTTGCTATTAGAATGCTCAGATAATAAACGATTATACGTTTTTTGAGCTTTTACAGCGTTGCTTGTTGCAGTATATGTTGTTGCTAACTGAAACAAAGCATCATCTTGTAATTGAGAACCTGCATAATCGTTAACAAGCGTTTGTAAGTTTTTAATTTTTGTGTCATTTTGCCCCATAAAGCCATAACTCATAGCTGTTTGGTATTGTGCGTAATCTGCACCTACACCGCCTTCATTAATTACTTTTTTATAAGCGTTAATTGCTTTTAAATAGTTTTTAGAGGCATAAAAAGAATCTCCTAATCTATTTGAAGCATCGTCATTTAAATTATTGTCATCTAATTTTAGCGCTAAAAATTGCTGAAAATGTTTCGCTGCATTTTCATAGTTTTTTTGTTTAAAATAAGTGTAGGCTATATTATAATCTAGTTTTATTGTATCCTCTAAATCTTTATTTGTAATTAATAAAAAACTGGTTAAGGCTTTGTCATAATTACCTAATAAATACTCTGTTTCAGCTAACCAAAAATTCCCTTTATTATTAATTAAGGTGTTTTCAGAAAGAGTTGCTTTGTAAAAATAAGGTTTAGCAGCTGCTAATTTATTTTCATTAAATAATTGAATACCTCTATACAATGATACTTCATTTGCAATGTTGTCGTTTTCTAAAGATTTTACACTACTTAAATAATCTAAAGCACCTTGATAGTCTTGTTGATGTAAATAAGAGGTGATTAATAATTCGTTTATTTCAGGTGTATTAGGTGAGTTTGGGTATTTAGTTAAAAACCCTTTTAAAACATCAGGAACACTCTCATACGGGTTTCCTTGTTCGTAACTCAATTTTGCATAACTTAACGAAGCACTTTCCGTTATTTTAAGATCAAATTCCATTTCGCTTGCATTTTTAAATGCATTTAAAGCTGCTGGTTTTTTTTGCAATTCTAAATAACATTCACCTAAATGATAGTAAGCATTCTGAGCAACTTTATTGTTACCACCAATAATTTTATTAAAGTTACCAATAGCCTCTTCGTAGTTTTTTTGTTGATAATAAGCGTAACCTAAATAATAATAATCGGTATTAGTCCACTTGCCATTTTTACCTTTATATGCTGTTAAATAAGGAATTGCCTCATCATATTTTTTAAGATTAAAATAACTCTCCCCAATTATTTTAGAAACCTGAGAAATTTCTTTTTCATCTTTTGATTCTTTTAAAAGGTTTTCTCCAATTTTTACAGATTTATCAAAACGCCCAGCTTTAAAACTAATATCTAAAAT
Organism: Tenacibaculum sp. M1.3A; assembly: GCF_057732375.1. Classification (NCBI taxonomy): domain Bacteria; kingdom Pseudomonadati; phylum Bacteroidota; class Flavobacteriia; order Flavobacteriales; family Flavobacteriaceae; genus Tenacibaculum; species Tenacibaculum sp. M1.3A. The sequence continues at coordinate 522,530 of NZ_JBYJEF010000002.1, forward strand.
ATAGTAATTTGCTTTTGCTTGATAAGTAGCATCGTTTGCTAGCTGACTTAAATTATCTTCGGCTTCACCAAAATTTTCTTGTTTGTAAGCAATATATCCAAAGTAATAACGCGCATCGTTACCATAAATAGGGTTTCCAAGTAATGTTTGAAAACGAGATTTAGCGTCTTTTAAATAATTAGAGACCAATAAAGCATAACCCATTTTATAATTTAACTCATCTCTTTCTGGTTGACTTAATAACTTGTCATTTACTTTTTGATACCATTTTAACGCGTGTGCTGCTTTTCTGTTAGCAAAATAATAGTTACCTACATTTATAAAAGCCTTCTCTTTTTTGTTATTATAAGGGTAGTTTTCTACAAATTCTAATACTTTATCATCTGCATTGTCTTGTGTTAATTTTATAGCACACATTGCATCATAATAATCGGCATCAGCTTTTCGATTTTCATGTTGATTAGCACTTCTAGAAACTTTACTAAACACTTCTTGCGCAGCAGCGTACGCTTTGTTGTTGTATAGTTTTATAGCTTTGTGATAATCAGATGTAATTTCTGAATTAATAGCAGATTCTTGTGCTATTGTAGTTGTTGAAAAAGCAATTAAAAACAATAAATAACAGCTTTTTTTGTAACAAATAAATTTCATATATCTTAGTTCTCTAAAAGGTATAACGTACCTTTTTTGTTTTTGTTGGTAAACAATGCATCAAAAATAAGAAATGTTATAGAATTAAGTAATAAAATTTTAGATTTGTAAAAACGAATCGATATATGGAAAGACCTGTTTTACATCTTGAAAATGCTGATATTTATCAGCAAGACAGTTTAGTATTATCAAAAATTAATTTCAGATTAAATAAAGGTGATTTTTATTATTTGATAGGAAAAACAGGAAGCGGAAAAAGTAGTTTGTTAAAAACCTTGTATGGCGATTTGCGTTTACAAAGAGGTTTGGGTGAAATTGTAGGTTTCGATTTAAAAAAAATGAAAGAGAATGAAATTCCTTTTTTAAGAAGGAAATTAGGAATTGTTTTTCAGGATTTTAAACTTTTAAATGATAGAAACGTTTTTGAAAACTTAGAATTTGTTTTAAAAGCTACTGGATGGAAAGATAAAACCGAAATGAAAGATAAAATCTACGAGGTTTTAGATAAAGTAGGAATGAAAGAAAAATACTACAAAAAAACATTCGAACTTTCTGGAGGTGAACAACAACGAGTTGCAATTGCAAGAGCGTTGTTAAATGACCCTGAGTTAATTTTAGCAGATGAGCCTACCGGTAATTTAGATCCTAAAACATCGCTTGAAGTAATGAATTTATTAAATGAAATTCATAAAAGCGGAAAAACTATATTAATGGCTACGCACGATTATCAGTTAATTGTAAAATTTAAGCAAAAAACCCTTAAGTGTGAAGGCGGAGAATTGTTTGAAGTGCAGCAACAACAAGCAGTTTAGTTTTAAATAAAAAACCCACTTCACGAATGAAGTGGGAAAATTGCTATGAAAAACTATGAAAAAGAAACACTACTAAATGCTTCCTTATAAATAAAGACGCTATCTTTTAAAGAACCTTACACGTTTGTCATAAAACTTTAAAATTTATTCAAAATAAAACCCTGAGTAATTAAATTATTCAGGGTTTATATATTTAAGAGCTTAAAACTATCTTATAAGTTTAAAGCAGCATTGTTATTTTTAACAGCTTCTGCAGATGCAGTTAAGTGCGCTTTTTCAGCATCTGATAAATTAATTTCAACGATACTTTCAATTCCGTTTTTACCTAAAACAACAGGAACTCCGATACATAAATCAGATAAGCCATATTCGCCATCTAATAAAGTAGAGCAAGGGAATATTTTTTTGGTATCACAAGCAATAGCTTGAACCATACCTGAAACAGCAGCACCTGGTGCATACCAAGCAGAAGTACCTAATAAACCAGTTAATGTAGCTCCACCAACTTTAGTATCTTGCATAACTTGCTCTAATCTTTCTTCTGATAAAAATTCAGAAACAGGAACAGAGTTACGAGTCGCTAAACGCGTTAAAGGAACCATTCCTTTATCAGAGTGACCTCCAATAACCATTCCATCTACATCAGATATAGGCGCGCCTAAAGCTTCCGCTAAGCGGTATTTAAAACGAGCAGAATCTAAAGCACCACCCATACCTATAATTCTGTTTTTAGGTAATCCAGTTGCTTTGTGTACTAAATAAGTCATTGTATCCATTGGGTTAGAAACCACAATGATAATTGTGTTAGGAGATTGTTCTACTAAGCTAGCCGCTACCGACTTTACAATACCAGAATTGATACCTAATAATTCGTCACGAGACATACCAGGTTTACGAGCAATACCAGAAGTAATTACACAAACGTCAGATTCAGCTGTTTTGCTATAATCTCCTGTAGTACCTGTTATTTTTGTATCAAAACCATTTAAAGAAGCTGTTTGCATTAAATCCATTGCTTTACCTTCAGCAAAACCCTCTTTAATATCTACTAATACAACCTCTGACGCGAAATTTTTAATAGCAATGTACTCTGCACAACTTGCACCTACAGCACCTGCTCCTACAACTGTTACTTTCATTTTTTTATATTTTTAATTGTGATGAATTAATTTAAGTTTCACAAAAATAACGATTTGACTATGGATATAAAAACAAAACCCCATTGAAATTTCAATGGGGTTTTGTTGGTGCTTAGTTGAGATTATTTTTTAGACATCATTTTTGTGTATTCTAAAATATATTCACTAAAATATCTCCATTTAATATCTTTTAAAGGGTACTTTTTAACAAACTCTTCACAATCACCAAAAAGTTTTTCATATCTAACATCTAATTCTCGTTTATGCATCCAAAAAATAACACCATTTTTTTTAATATAATAAGATTTAGCAAGACCACCTGCTACATTAAAACCAGCAAAACCAAGCTTGGTTGTTTCTTTAGCGAAAGGGTCACCAAAAACTTCTAAATACTTACTAAACGTAGGGTTGATTAGCTGCATCATATATTCTCTTTTTTTCTTTTTATTTTTTAAAGAAACTTCTTGGTTTTTAAAGTATATATATCCTTGGTTTATAATTTCATTATCTAAATCTGTTCTTTCCCATTGTCTTACATCATAAATATGTCTAAAAGATTTAGAGAATTTTTCTATTCCCCCAGGAAATAAATACATTTCTTTTATTTGGTCAGAATCAAATTTTAATTTTTTACCTGTTTGTTCGTCTTTAATTTTTATGTAATAAATCTGACCTTTTTTCCTATCTACATCTTTTTTATATCCTTCTATTCTTTTGCCATCTTTTAAGACAACGACAGAAAGTTTTTTACCTGAATAACTATTGTATACTTTGTCAAAAAGATCTTTCCCTTCTAATTTATCAGAAGTTTTATTTTGAGCATTTGTAATGATGCTGAAAATCATAATTAATAATAGTAAAACTTTTCTCTTCATAATTTTTGTATGTGAATTAATTTCTGGTTCGAAAGTTTAAAAATAAAAAAGAATCTTATTTATAAAATAAGATTCTTTTTTTGATATTTAATTTTGAATGAATATTATCTAAAGCTAAAAGCGATACCTGCGTTTATAGAGTTGTATTCTTGCATCGTATAACTTCCAAATATTTTAAAGAAACCTAGGCTTAAGCGAGTTCCTACAGTTGCGTTAAAACCGCTAGTATTGGTGCTTAATGATAATGGGTTTTTACCTAAATCTTCTCTAACAGTAATTGAAGGTATAGTTGTAGATTCATAGTTGGCAACAAAGCTGTCACCTTTTAAATCTAAATCAGTACTTCCTCCATTGTATCCTACTCCTCCATAAAAATTAATAATAGGAAAGTTAATAGACGCAATTGCTTGAACAGTATACGAGTTTAATTTAAACTGAGTTATACCATTTCTAACCTCTATATTACCATCTACATCGCCTATTATGTAATCTACATTCATATTAGTATATGCAGCTAATAAAGAAACATGTAAAGGCAGTTTATCTAAAGGTCCAAACCAACTTGTAATTTCTTTTTTTAATCCAATACCAAATAAGCTACCCTTAACATCGTCAGAACCAACTTTTGGTACATAACGAACCATTGCTTCTAATTTAAAAGGAAGTCCTAAACCAACTTGTATAGAAGGTGCAGGCACAGCACTTGCAGGTAGGTCTTCTTTTACACCGTTTGGCATTGTAAAATCAGCAGAAACTGTTTGTCCGTTTACCGTAGTCTCATATCTTAAATCAACAGGTGTAATATCTTCACTTCCCGCAACAGTAGGAGATGAGCTAACCCCATTTGTAACGGTTGTGTTACTTGATAGGTTTAATTTAGCAATGTTAAAAATTTCATCTTTTGATGGTATAAAAGAAATGTTAGCTCCTATTGTTATATCGAAACCAAATTTTTTGTGAACTTTAGCAGTGTGATACCAACCATTGTTCATGCTGTAAATAAATCCTTTCATCGCAGGATTCAAATAAGCATTTGTTAATTTTGTAGCATCTTCTTTTGCTAAAAGAATTGTTTCCAGTTCTTGCGCTTTTGCACCAAAAACTAAAGTGAAAAGAGTTACTATAGATAAAATTATTTTTTTCATTTTACAAAGTTGTTTATTTAGACAAATGTAAGAAAAAAGCTCAATCTTTTAAGATTGAGCTTTTTAGTTTTGTAATAATAAAAATATTATACGTCGATATTAGCATATTTCGCATTACGTTCTATAAAATCTCTACGAGGCGGAACTTCATCTCCCATAAGCATAGAGAAAACTCTATCTGCTTCTGCTGGGCTATCAATAACTACCTTACGTAATGTTCTAAATTCTGGGTTCATTGTTGTATCCCATAACTGGTCTGCATTCATCTCTCCAAGACCTTTGTAACGCTGTATGTTTACAGAGCCTCCCATGTTTTTAGCAATAACATCACGTTGGTTATCATCCCAAGCGTATTCTCTTTTTTGCCCCTTTTTTACTAAATATAAAGGTGGTGTTGCAATATAAATATAACCTTGCTCTACCATTTCTTTCATGTATCTAAAAAAGAACGTTAATATTAAGGTAGCAATATGCGAACCATCTACATCGGCATCACACATAATAACAACTTTATGATAACGAATTTTAGATAAGTTTAAAGCTCTTGGATCTTCTTCTGTTCCGATAGAAACTCCTAAAGCTGTAAACATGTTTTTGATTTCTTCGTTTTCAAAAACTTTATGTTGCATCGCTTTTTCAACATTTAAAATCTTTCCACGTAGTGGTAAAATTGCTTGAAAATTACGATCTCTACCTTGTTTTGCTGTTCCGCCTGCCGAATCTCCCTCAACTAAGAAAATTTCACATTGTGCTGGATCAGTTTCAGAACAATCTGATAATTTACCAGGCAAACCACCAATACTCATTACGGTTTTACGCTGCACCATTTCACGTGCCTTACGTGCTGCATGACGTGCGTTGGCTGCTAAAATTACTTTCTGAACAATGATTTTTGCATCATTAGGATTTTCCTCTAAATAGTCAGTTAACATTTCTGAAACTGCCTGAGATACTGCAGAAGATACTTCTCTGTTTCCTAATTTTGTTTTTGTTTGCCCTTCAAACTGTGGTTCTGCTACTTTTACAGAAACAATGGCTGTTAATCCTTCACGGAAATCATCACCAGCAATTTCGAATTTTACATTTTTAAGTAATCCAGATTCGTCAGCATACTTTTTTAAAGTATGTGTTAAACCTCTTCTAAAACCAGATAAATGGGTTCCTCCTTCGTGCGTATTAATATTGTTTACATACGAATGTAAGTTTTCTGAATACGAAGTGTTGTAAACCATGGCAACTTCTACAGGGATACCATTTTTTTCACCTTCCATAGAAATAATCTTGGCAGTTAACTGCTCACGTGTAGAATCTAAGTATTTAATAAACTCTGGTAAACCTTCATCAGAATGAAAAATTTCTGAAATAAAATTACCTTCATCATCCGATGTTCTCTTATCCGTTAAGGTAATTGTAATTCCTTTGTTTAAGAAAGATAACTCGCGCATACGAGTTGCCAATGTATCGTAATTAAACTCTGTGGTTTGCTTAAAGATTGATTTATCTGGTAAAAAAGTTACAATTGTACCTGTAAAATCAGTTTCTCCTATTGTTTTAACAGGATATAATGCTTTTCCTTTAGAGTATTCTTGTTGCCAAACTTTACCTTCTTTATGAACTGTAGCTGTTAAAAGGTCAGATAATGCGTTAACACAACTTACACCAACACCGTGTAATCCACCAGAAACTTTATAAGAATCTTTATCGAATTTACCACCAGCACCAATTTTTGTCATTACAACCTGTAATGCAGAAACGCCTTCTTTTTTGTGAATCCCAACAGGAATACCACGACCATTATCTTTGGTTGTAATAGAGTTGTCTTCATTAATTGTAACATCAATTGTATTACAATAACCTCCCATTGCTTCATCAATAGAGTTGTCTACAACTTCATATACTAAATGATGCAAACCTCTAACACCAACATCTCCAATATACATTGAAGGGCGCATTCTTACATGCTCCATTCCTTCTAATGCCTGAATGCTAGAAGCATCATAATTATTTTTTTTCTCTTCGCTCATGATAAGTGAATTAATTAAGTTTTAATTGTAATAAACAGTCTTAAAAAAAGAAAGTTTAGCCTAACAAATTTACGTTTATTAAGTAAGAAATAAAAGGATTTAAGTAATTGAAGCTGAATTTTTGTTAATTTGTATAAAAATAAAAAAGAGGCTTAAATTAGCTAAAAAGCACTTTAATATTGATTGTTTTGTTTTTTGAGTATGATAATGAAAATTATAATTCGAAAATCTCTCAGAAGTGATGTTTTTGAATTGTAACTTTTATTAAAAAAATGTTTTAGCGCAGGTTAATAGTCTTTTGAGCAGTAGAAAGGCCCTCTATAGAAATAATTACTTTATGAATACCTGGTGTTATATTTTCTCTGTTTACTTCTATGAGGGAAACAACATCTAAAGGGATGTTTTTATAATCTAATGTTAATTTACTATTGTACTTGTTTGTCGTGTTACTTGAGTTCTTAATGGTGACTATATTGTTTTTAGGGTCCAAAATCTTTATAGAAACACGTTTTTTTCCTTGGCTAGTTATTTCGTTTTTTAAAACATGAAAACTAATTTTAAAAGCATCTATTTTATTTTTGTTATTCGTTGTTGTAAATTTCCCATTATTTCTTTTTTTCATGGTAAGTATCTCAACAATATTTAGTTTTAATAATTTAGCTTTATCAACTTTATTCGCTAAATCATTAATTTTATTTGAAAGCTTTTTAGTTAATTGTGTTTTTTTGGTAAGCGCTTTTTTGTCTTTTCTTAAGTCGCTATCTAATTCATCAACCGAATCTTTTAGATTGATAATTTTATTAATTTCTGAAATTACCCTCTTAGAGAGTTTTTTGTTTTTTGCACTTAACTTCTCGTAGTTTGCAGTTGTTTTTTCTAGCTCTTCTTGTAGCTCTTTTTTCTCTTTAATAGATTCTTTAAGTTTAGATTTTGCCACTTTGTAATCGTAGTTTTTATTAAAAGCATATGAAAAAGAGAGTATTGTTGCTATAAATAAAAATACAAGTAAGATTTTCTTTTTAAATGTTTGTGTACTCATTTTCTTTTTGGGGGTTAGTTTTGTAGAAAATAAACCTAAATATAAAAAAGTACCAAGGATAAAAAAAATAAATATTTGATTTTCATCTATTTATAATGATGATAAATATTTTTTTGATTTCAAAATAAAACGGTATTTTGTGTTATTAAAGCAAAAAACCTCGCTATTTACGAGGTTTTTTGCTTTGTGATAATAAAGTATTACGATAATCTAATCACTAAATCTTCAGAGTTAACCATTACTCCAGATTTTAAAACGATTTGTTTTATTGTGGTATCTTCTGTAGCAGTAATAGTTGTTTCCATTTTCATGGCTTCAATAATAAATAATGGTTGGTTTTTGACTACTTTCTCTCCTTTTTTAATTAAAATAGTAGATAACATTCCTTGTAAAGGTGCTCCTATTTCTTTTGGCTCATTTTTATCAGCTTTAATATTTGCTACTTTGTTAATTTTTATAGATTCATCTTTTATTTGCACAGATCTTCCTTGCCCATTTACTTTAAAATACACAGTAACCATTCCGTCTTCATTCGGTCTTCCAACAGAATCTAAAGTAATTAATAAAGTTTTTCCTTTATCTAATTCAACAACAATTTCTTCGCCTCTTTCCATGCCGTAAAAGAAATTCTTGGTTGGTAGGTTTAATAAACTGTCGTATTTTAAATGTTTATTAAAAGCATCAGTAAATACTTTTGGATATAATTTATAAGACAAGAAATCTGTAAAATCTATAGGTCTGCTTAAGTCGTTTTCAAATATTTTTTTAAAATCTGTATATTCTTTGTCGATATCTAAAGGCTCAATATGGGCATTTGGTCTATCTGTATATGGTTTTTGATCTTTTAAAATCAACTTCTGAAGATCTTTAGGAAACCCGCCAACTGGTTGTCCTAGGTCTCCTTTGAAGAAACTAACTACCGATTGCGGAAAAGAAATTGTATCACCGCGTTCCAAAACATCCTGAACAGTTAAGTTATTACTTACTAAATACTGTGCCATATCTCCAACCACTTTAGAGCTTGGTGTAACTTTTACGATATCACCAAAAAGGTGATTTACATCGCCATACATTTTGGTAATTTCATGAAAACGATCTTCTAATCCTAATGCTTGTGCTTGTGGTTTTAGATTTGAGTACTGACCACCCGGAATTTCATGTTTAAAAACTTCACCAGAACCTGATTTTAAACCAGATTCAAACGGATAATAATATTCTCTTACTGTTTCCCAATAGTTAGAGTATTCGTTTAAAGAATCAATATTTAAATTACTTTCTCTGTCATTAAATCTCATCATTTCTACAACCGAGTTAAAATTAGGTTGTGATGTTAATCCTGATAATCCGCCAAGGGCGACATCTACCACATCAACTCCTGCTTCAATAGCTTTTAAATAGGTGGCTGATTGAATAGATGAAGTGTCGTGTGTGTGTAAATGAATAGGTACATTTACTTCTTGCTTTAGCGCTGAAACCAACTCGAAAGCTGCATACGGTTTTAATAAACCAGCCATATCTTTAATTGCTAAAATATGTGCACCAGCATTTTCGATGTCTTTAGCTAAAGTGGTGTAATATTTAAGGTTGTATTTTGTATTCTTCGGATTTAAAATATCGCCCGTATAACAGATTGATCCTTCAGCTAAACCATTTGTTTTATTACGAACATGCTCGATGCATGGCGCTATAGATTTCATCCAGTTTAAAGAGTCGAAAATTCTAAAAATATCGACTCCTTTTTCCCAAGATTGTTGCACGAAGCTTTCAATTAAATTGTCAGAATATGCAGTGTATCCAACTCCGTTAGAACCTCTAATTAACATTTGAAGCAATACGTTGGGCATCGATTTACGTAATAGTTGTAAGCGTTCCCAAGGATTTTCTTGTAAAAAACGCATGCAAACATCAAAAGTTGCGCCTCCCCAAACTTCCATACTAAAAATGTCAGGATTGTTTTTTGCGTACCCTTCAGCTACCTTTAGCATATCAAAAGTTCGCATTCTGGTAGCTAATAAACTTTGATGCGCATCTCGCATCGTGGTATCTGTAAAATGAACTTTCTTTTCGTTTTTTAACCACTGAGAAAATTTTTCAGGACCTAATTCTGTTAATAAATCTTTTGTTCCTTTAGGGAAGCTAGCATTTGCATCAAACTTAGGAACAATAGGTGTTACGAATGTTTTTGTTGGGACTAATTTTTTAACATCCGGATTCCCGTTTACAATAACATCTCCTAAATAAGTAACTAATTTCGTAGCTCTATTTCTTGGAGCTTTAAAAATAAATAAATCAGGATTTTGTTTAATAAAATTAACAGTAACTTCTCCTTTTCTAAAGGTTTCATGTTTTAAAATGTTATCAAGAAAAGGCATGTTTGTTTTTACACCTCTAATTCTGAATTCGGCTAAAGCTCTACGAACTTTTCTACAAGCACCATCTAAAGTTCTACTGTTTGCAGTAACTTTTACAAGCATCGAATCGAAAAATGGAGAAATAACTGCGCCTTGATAAACACTACCTGCATCTAAACGAATTCCGAATCCAGAAGCACTTCTGTAAGTAGTAATTTCTCCGTAATCTGGTTTAAAATCGTTCTGCGGATCTTCGGTTGTAATTCTACATTGCAGCGCATAACCATTTACTTTTACCGCTTCTTGATTTGGTATTTTTATTTGTTGATCTGCTAGTTTATATCCGCCAGCAATAAATAGCTGAGTTTTTATTAAATCGATATTTGTTACCACTTCGGTAACCGTATGCTCTACCTGAACTCTTGGGTTTACTTCAATAAAATAGATAGCGTCATCATCATCAACCAAAAATTCTACCGTACCTATATTATTATAATCAACAGCTTTGCAAATATCGATTGCATATTTATAAAGCGCGTCTTTTATTGTTTGTTTTAAATCGAATGAAGGAGCAAATTCAATTACTTTTTGATAACGGCGTTGCACAGAACAATCACGCTCAAAAAGGTGTACTGTATTTCCGAAATTATCGGCTACAATTTGAATTTCTATGTGTTTCGGGTTTTCTACAAATTTCTCTAAAAAAACGGTGTCATCTCCAAAAGCATTTAACGCTTCACGCTTACTTTCGTTAAAAGCTCTTTTCAATTCGTCGGCTTTTCTAATAACACGCATTCCTCTTCCACCACCACCAGAAGCAGCTTTTAACATAATCGGATATCCAATTATTTCGGCTTCACTTAAAGCAACATCAATATTTATTAAAGGCTTTTCGTTACTTCTTATTACGGGAATGTTATTTGCAACAGCAACCTCTTTTGCTGTAATTTTATCACCTAAAGATTTTAATACAGATACTTTGGGGCCAATAAAAATAATACCATTGTCTTCGCATTTCTGAGCAAGACCCGCATTTTCAGATAAAAAGCCATAACCAGGATGTACCGCGTCGGCACCACTTTCTAAAGCAACTCTAATAATTTCATCAATATTTAAATACGGTTTTAGCGGCGCATTATTTTCTCCTATTTGATAAGATTCATCAGCTTTATATCTGTGTAGTGAATACCTATCTTCAAAGGTGTAAACACCTACTGTTTTAACATTGATTTCTGTACAGGCTCTAAAAATTCTGATAGCAATTTCACCTCTATTTGCGACAAGTACTTTTTTAATTTTCATTCTTATTGTGGTATGTTTTGGAATAAGTTAGCGAACATTCGCTGTAAAAGTAATAAACGCAAATTAAATTATCAATTAATTTTTAAATTAGAATGTCATAGTTTGTTAACAATCAGTTTAAAAACTGCTTTTAATAAGCATCATCATGTACGCTCATAATTGCTCTACCTGATGGTTCGTTCATGTTTTTAAAAGCTTCGTCCCATTCTAATGCAATTTTTGTGCTACAAGCAACACTTGGCTCTTGCGGAACACTTAATGCAGCTGTATCACTAGGAAAATGGGCTTCAAAAATAGTTCTGTAATAAAACTCCTCTTTGTTTTGTGGCGTTTGTATCGGGAACCTAAATTTTGCATTAGCCAATTGTTCATCTGTAACTTCCTTATCTACTACTTCCTTTAAAGTGTCAATCCAATCATAACCCACACCGTCAGAAAATTGTTCTTTTTGTCGCCAAGCAACACTTTCTGGCAACATACCTTCAAAAGCCTTTCTGATAACCCATTTTTCCATGCGCTCTCCGTTAATCATTTTATCTTGTGGGTTAATGCGCATAGCAACATCTATAAATTCTTTATCTAAAAACGGAACACGTCCTTCAATTCCCCAAGCCATTAAGCTTTTGTTTGCTCGTAAGCAATCGTACATGTGTAATTTATCTAATTTACGAACCGTTTCTTCATGAAATTCTTCTGGATTTGGCGCTTTATGAAAATATAAATAGCCTCCAAAAATTTCATCAGCTCCTTCACCAGATAATACCATTTTAACACCCATCGATTTAATAACTCTAGCCATTAAATACATTGGGGTAGAAGATCTAATAGTAGTAATATCATACGTTTCGATGTTATAAATTACATCTTTAATAGCATCTAAGCCTTCTTGAATGGTGAATTTTATTTCATGATGAATTGTTCCAATATGATCAGCTACTTTCTGAGCAGCAGCTAAATCAGGCGAGCCTTCTAATCCTACAGAAAAAGAATGTAATTGTGGATACCAAGCTTCAGAGGTGTCGTCAGATTCTATTCTTTTTTGCGAATACTTTTTAGCAATTGCAGAAATCACAGATGAATCTAATCCGCCAGAAAGTAATACACCATAAGGCACGTCACTCATTAATTGCCTGTGCACAGCCGCTTCTAACGCTTCTTTAACTTCTGTAATGCTTGTTTCATTTTCTTTTACAGCGTCGTAATCTGACCAGTCTCTTTTGTACCATTGCACAAACTTTCCATCTTTGCTCGACATATAATGTCCTGGCGGAAATAATTCAATTTTAGCACAAATACCTTCTAGCGCTTTTAATTCAGAAGCAACATAAAAGGTACCGTTTTGATCCCAGCCAATATATAAGGGGATGATCCCCATATGATCACGAGCAATAAAGTACTCATCTTTTTCAACATCGTATAATGCAAAACCGAAAATTCCGTTTAAATCATCAATAAAATCAACACCTTTTTCTTTATACAGTGCTAAAATCACTTCGCAATCAGAAGCTGTTTGAAATTTATACGATCCATCAAGTTTTTCACGTAACTCTCGGTGGTTGTAGATCTCTCCGTTTGCAGCTAAAATTAATTTTTTATCAGCACTAAATAATGGTTGTTGCCCAGATGCGGGATCAACAATTGCCAAACGCTCGTGTGTCATGATTACTTTAGCATCACTATAAACTCCACTCCAATCTGGCCCACGGTGTCTAATTTTTTTAGACATTTCTAACAACTGAGGTCTTAAAACCTCTGAAGACTCTTTTAAATCAAACGCACATACAATTCCACACATAATTTATATTTTTATTCCTCGGTTAAATTGAGGGTTTAGTTCTTGTTTATGCTGCAAATCACGGTATTTTGTTTATTTTTAAAAACAATAATTGTATTTATAGTTTCAATATTAAATATTAAAAACGTAAATAGGTATTATGTGTAATTAATGTGTTGTGTTTTTATCTGATATCATAATGCTTTAAAACTTCTTCATTAAAAAAGTGAAATAAATTTTGCTAAACCAAAAACACTTTATACATTTGTGGTATAATGATGAAACAAAACAACATATGGTGGTGGAACTCTCTTAATAGTTAAGTGAGAAGATACCTATATGTATATATTATAAAGGAAAGGCTTATCTCACGATAAGCCTTTTTTGTTTTTTAACAATTAAATTATTGTCTCCTCGAGCGCAGTCGAGAGGTTATAGACAAGAAAAGAGATTAAATTGGTCTCGACTGCGCTCGACCTGACAAGTTAATATGGGAAAAATAAAATTTAATACAATAACAAAAAATAAAATTTCTGATACTATTACACCTGTAGGTTTGTATTTGCGCTTTAGAGATAAATATGCTAATACTTTATTATTAGAGAGTTCAGATTACCATAGTAAAGAAGAAAGTTTTTCTTTTATTGCTATAGAACCTGTTATTACCATGAAGGTTGAAGATCATAAATTTACTGTTTCTAAACAAGGAAAAACAATTTCAGAAAGTAAAATAGATAAGAACTTTTACAGCTTGTTTGGTGGTTTTTCAAAATCGATCGCTTTAGATTGCCCTGCAGCACTAAAGTCATTTAACGGTTTATACGGATATTCAACATACGATAGTGTTCAGTATTTCGAAAACATACAGTTAAATGTAAAAGATGCTCCGTCTAAGATACCTGTAATGCAATACAGTTTTTACCGATTTATTATAGCAATCAATCATTTTAATGATGAAATGACGTTGATTGAAAATATTGAAGAAGGAACGGAGTCGAGAATTTCAGAAATTGAAAACATAATAGAAGCGCAGGCTTTTAATACGCAAAAATTTGAAATTAGCGGAGAAGAAACATCAAACTGTACCAATGATGATTTTAAAGAATACGTAGTAAAAGCAAAAGCACACTGTAAGCGTGGCGATGTTTTTCAGTTGGTGTTATCACGCCAGTTCCAACAAAAGTTTAAAGGAGATGAATTTAATGTGTATCGAGCATTACGTTCTATAAATCCGTCACCATATTTATTTTATTTCGATTACGGTTCTTTTAAATTAATGGGATCTTCACCTGAAGCTCAAATTAAAATAAATGAAGGTAAAGCTATTATAAATCCGATTGCCGGAACTTTTAGGCGTACCGGAGATATGGCGGAAGATATAAAACTAGGCAAGCAATTATCCGAAGATAAAAAAGAAACTGCCGAGCATGTAATGTTGGTAGATTTGGCAAGAAATGACTTAAGTAAACATGCCGACAATGTAAAAGTTGAGGTCTTTAAAGAAGTGCAATATTTTAGCCATGTAATTCATTTAGTATCTACCGTAAAAGGAAGTATTAAAGGAAACCCGATAGAAATTGTAGGAGATACTTTTCCTGCCGGAACTTTAAGCGGAGCGCCAAAATACAAAGCCATGCAATTGATAGATACTTACGAAAATCAATCTCGCGGATTTTATGGTGGGGCAGTCGGAATCATCGGTTTAGATGGTTCAGTAAATCTTGCCATCGCAATTCGCTCTTTCGTTAGTAAAAATAACGTGTTGTATTATCAAGCGGGTGCAGGAATCGTAATTCATTCCGACGAAGAAAAAGAATTGCAAGAAGTAAATAATAAATTAGCAGCACTAAAAAAAGCGTTGACTTTAGCAGAAAATATTTAGGGCGTTTTAACAGGCTTTTCACTATATCTTTTTATTGAAAATAATAAAAAGGATGCCGTTTCAATCCTTAACGCAAAAAAAACAAAAAATGAAAATATTAATACTAGATAATTACGATTCGTTTACCTATAATTTGGTGCACATGATAGAAGATATTACAGGTAATTTACCTGATGTGTATCGAAATGACGAAATTTCTGTAGCTGAAATAGATAGGTACGATGCCATTATTTTATCACCAGGACCAGGAATTCCTGATGAAGCAGGTATTTTAAAAGAGGTTATAAAACAATACGCAGGTAAAAAACCTATTTTTGGAGTTTGCTTAGGTTTACAAGCAATTACAGAAGTTTTTGGAGGAAGTATAGAAAACATGGGAGAAGTTTTTCATGGTGTTGCTACAGAAATGGAAATTGTGAATAAAGAGGCTGTTATTTTTAAAGGAGTTCCACAAAAATTTAAAGCAGCAAGATATCATTCTTGGATTGCTTCAAATGAAAACTTTCCAACAGAAATTAACATTACAGCTATAGATGAAGATGGCGGAATTCAAGCAATTGAACACAGCGTATTTAATATGTCGGCAGTACAATTTCATCCAGAATCAATATTAACTGAAGTTGGCGAGCAGATTGTTAGAAATTTTTTAGAGAATATTAAAAAGTAACGTCATTACGAGTACAACGAAGTAATCTCTTAATAGATAAACAGGTTGCAAGGCAAATTATCATTTGCTTTGCAATGACAAGATTAAATTATGAAACAAATATTAAACGATTTATATCAACATAAAAGATTAACAAAATCACAAGCAAAACAGGTTTTGATTGATATTGCTTCGGGTAAATTTAACGAAGCGCATTTGGCTTCTTTTATGACCGTTTTTATGATGCGTCCTATTTCGGTTGATGAGCTTTCGGGCTTTAGAAATGCGTTGCTAGAATTAGCTATAAAAGTAAATTTTTCTGAGTATAACACCATCGATATTGTTGGTACAGGTGGCGACGGAAAAGATACTTTTAATATTTCTACATTAACGTCTTTTATTGTTGCAGGAACAGGTCAGAAAGTAGCAAAACACGGTAATTATTCGGTGTCATCTCAATCTGGTTCGTCTGATATGTTAGAGAGTTTCGGATATGAATTTACCAATGATGAAGCTGTTTTAAAAGCACAATTAGAGCAAGCTAATATTTGTTTTTTACACGCGCCAAAATTTCATCCAGCAATGAAAGCGGTAAGTACAACAAGAAAAGCATTAGCGTTAAAAACGTTTTTTAATATGCTAGGGCCATTAGTGAATCCGAGTTCACCTAAAAATCAATTATTAGGAACTTTTAATTTAGAAGTTGCCCGTTTATATAATTACATTTTACAAGAAGAAGGTACAAATTATGGTATTGTTCACGCCTTAGATGGTTATGATGAAATATCTTTAACAAGCGGATTTAAATTGTTTACCAAAAAAGGAGAACAATTAATTATTCCAGAAGATGTAGGGCAAAAAAGAATTGAACAATCAGCTATCTTTGGAGGAAAATCTGTTGCTGATGCTGCAAAAATATTCAAAAGTATAATTGAAGGAAACGGTACCGAGGCACAAAATAGTGTGGTGTTAACAAATGCAGCATTTGCCTTAAAAATTGTTGATGACAAGAAGAGTTTTCAAGAAGCTTACGAAGAAGCAAAAGATTCTTTGTTAGGATTAAAAGCGAAAAATTGTTTAAATAAATTAGTAAATATATAATGTCTGCTCGAGCGCAGTCGAGAGGTTTTAGATCTCGACTGCGCTCGAGCAGACAAATTTAAAATAGAAGTGACAAAGAATAGCAATATGACAATACTCGATAAAATAATAGCGTTTAAAAAAACAGAAATAGCCAAGATTAAAGCAGAAGTTCCTGTAAGTAAGTTGGTAGAAAGTCCGAATTTTAAAAACGCCCCTTTCTCATTAAAGAAAGAACTATTAAAAGTTGGTTCAACAGGTATAATAGCTGAATTTAAACGTCAATCTCCTTCAAAAGGAATCATTAACGATAAAGCTACTATCTTAGAAGTTACGGAGGGTTATTTAGATGCAAATGTAGCAGCACAATCAATTTTAACAGATACTTCTTTTTTTGGAGGAACCATGGCTGATTTATTAGAGGCTAGAACTGTAAATCAGTTGCGACCAATTTTAAGAAAAGATTTTATTGTAGACGGATTTCAAATTGTTGAAGCTAAAGCAATCGGTGCTGATGTTATTTTATTAATAGCAGCTTGTTTAACTAAACAAGAACTTAAAAATTACGGTCAGTTAGCAAACGACATAGGTTTAGAGGTTTTGTATGAAGTTCATACGCAAGAAGAATTAGATAAAATTAACGATTTGGATAATAAGATTATCGGAATTAATAATCGTAATTTAAAAACTTTCGAGGTAGATTTAGAACATTCTATAAAACTAGCAAGTCAAATACCAAATACAGCAATTAAGGTTTCTGAAAGTGGAATTTCTGATCCAAGGATTATTACTGGGCTAAAAGAGCATGGTTTTCAAGGTTTTTTAATTGGTGAAACTTTTATGAAAACCGATAATCCGGGATTAGCTTGTAAGGAATTCATTGATCAAATACGATAGTTAATATCAGTTCGAGTGAATTTTTAGAAAGGATAAGTTTGTAGCAAGGGTTAATTAACTTCTCGATACAATTTTCTCTTAAAATCGAAAATCACTCGAAGTGACAAAAATATACATATGAAACTGAAAGTTTGTGGAATGAAATACATAGAAAATATCCAAAAAGTTGCAGCATTGCA
Organism: Tenacibaculum sp. M1.3A; assembly: GCF_057732375.1. Classification (NCBI taxonomy): domain Bacteria; kingdom Pseudomonadati; phylum Bacteroidota; class Flavobacteriia; order Flavobacteriales; family Flavobacteriaceae; genus Tenacibaculum; species Tenacibaculum sp. M1.3A. The sequence continues at coordinate 540,326 of NZ_JBYJEF010000002.1, forward strand.
GCCAGATTATTTGGGGTTTATTTTCTACGAGAAATCAAAAAGAAATTTTGAAGGTATCATTCCTGATCTACCAAAAGAAATAAAAAAAGCAGGTGTTTTTGTAAATGAAATTCCCGAAATAGTAGTTTCATTAGTGGAAGAGTATGGTTTAAATATGGTACAGCTTCATGGCGATGAATCACCAGGGTATTTACAAAAGCTAACATCAATTTTCAAAGAAAGTATTGCAGAAAAACATCAAAAGGCAAAGTACAAAATGCCTGAATTGGTAAAAGTTTTTGGTATTAAAAATGCGTTTGATTTTGATTCTTTACATCCATATTTAGAAACTGTTGATTATTTTTTGTTTGATACAAAAGGAAAAGAACGAGGAGGAAATGGAATTACTTTTAATTGGCAGGTTTTAGAGAATTATCCTTTTAAAAAACCATTCTTTTTAAGTGGCGGAATTGGACTAGAAGAAGTATCAGAAATTAAAAAATTACAAGGAACAGGTTTGCCTATTTATGCTTTAGATGTAAATAGCAAGTTTGAAGAGTCAGCTGGTTTAAAATCAGTAAAAGACATAAAGAAGTTTAAAGAAACTTTAAAATTATAATAAATCGTCTAACAGAACCTGTTTCAGGTTGATGAAAAGTTAAAAAAACAAAGAAATGAAATCAGAATTTAAACCAACTAAAGAAGGATATTACGGACAGTTCGGAGGTGCATTTATTCCTGAATTATTATATCCTAACGTTAAGGAATTAGAAGATAATTATTTAAAAATATTAGGTTCAGATGCTTTTCAAGAAGAGTATAAAGATTTGTTACAGCATTATGTTGGTCGCCCAAGTCCGTTGTATTTAGCAAAACGGTTATCGGAAAAATATGGGGCAACTATTTATTTAAAACGAGAAGATTTAAATCATACAGGAGCTCATAAAGTAAACAATACGATTGGTCAGATTTTAGTAGCCAAACATTTAGGGAAAACTAAAATAATTGCAGAAACAGGTGCGGGGCAACACGGAGTAGCAACGGCAACAGTTTGTGCATTGATGGATTTAGAATGTGTTGTTTTTATGGGAGAAACTGATATAAAGCGACAAGCGCCAAATGTAGCGCGTATGAAAATGTTGGGAGCAAAAGTTATTCCAGCAACAAGCGGAAGTAAAACATTAAAAGACGCAACTAACGAAGCAATTCGTTATTGGATTCAACACCCAGAAACTTATTATTTAATAGGTTCTGTGGTTGGTCCACACCCTTATCCAGATATGGTTGCACGATTACAAGCAGTTATTTCAGAAGAGATGAAAGTGCAATTAAAAGAATATACAGGTAAAGAAAATCCGGATACAATAATCGCTTGTGTTGGTGGAGGTAGTAATGCCGCAGGAGCTTTTTATCATTATTTAGATGATAAAGAAGTTGAGCTAATTGCTGTTGAAGCTGCTGGTTTGGGTGTTAATTCTGGTGAAAGTGCTGCAACTTCTCAATTAGGAGAAGTAGGTGTAATTCATGGAAGTAAAACTATTTTAATGCAAGATGAGTATGGTCAAATTGTGGAGCCTTATTCAATTTCAGCAGGATTAGATTATCCAGGAGTTGGTCCTTTACATGCTTATTTGCATGAATCAAAACGAGCGAAATTTATGAATGCAACCGATAAAGAAGCGTTGGATGCAGCTTATGAGTTAACAAAAATAGAAGGTATTATTCCTGCTTTAGAAACTGCACATGCTTTGGCTGTTTTGCCAAAAATGGATTTGAAAAAAGGGCAAGTTGTAGTTATTAATTTATCGGGAAGAGGAGATAAAGATTTAGAAACCTACATTAAGCATTTAGAAGATTAAAATAAATATCACTTTGAGTGTAGTTGAAATGTTGTAACAATTTTAGCTTGTTATCGACTACGCTCGAACTGACAAAATCGAATAAACATGAATTCAATAAAAAAGGTTTTTCAAAACCAAAGTCAAAATTTATTATCTATTTTTTTTACGGCTGGTTTTCCGAAGTTAAATGACACAGTAAAAATTGTTGCCGATTTAAGTAATAGTGGCGTTGATTTTATAGAAGTAGGTTTGCCTTATTCAGATCCTTTAGCAGATGGCCCAACGATACAAAATAGTAGTGCTGTTGCGTTAAGTAACGGAATGAATCTTGATATAGTTTTTGAGCAGTTATTAGCAATAAAAGACACAAATAAAACACCATTAGTTTTAATGGGATATTTGAATCAGATTATAAAATATGGCGAAGATAAATTTTGTAAAAAAGTAAAAGAAACAGGAATTGATACTGTAATTATTCCGGATTTACCAATGATTGAATATGAAAATCATTATCAGAAATTGTTTAAGAAATACGAAATAACAAACGTATTTTTAATTACGCCAAATACATCGGAAGAAAGAATTCGTAAAATAGATTCGTTAACAGAAGCTTTTATTTACGTAGTAGCATCAGCTTCAATTACTGGGGCAAAAGGAGAGATTTCATCACAACAAATCGATTATTTTAATCGAATTAATGCTATGAAATTACAAAGTAAATTGATTGTTGGTTTTGGTATTTCTGATAAAAAAACTTTTACAACAGCTTGTAAATATATGAATGGAGCAATTATTGGTTCGGCCTTTGTTAAAGAACTAGATACAAACGGAATTGCAGGAGTTGGCAATTTTATAAAATCAATTAAAAAATAATATTTCTTATAAATACAAACCGCCTATTGTTTTTAATAGGCGGTTTGTTATTTTACAAAGATGTTAATCTTTTGTTGTTAGTTAATAGCAACAACCTCAAGATCAAAAATAAGTTCTTTACCAGCTAAAGGGTGATTTCCGTCAATAATAACACTTTCTTCTTTAACTTCAGTAATAACTAAGTTGAATTCTTGTCCGTCAGGAGATTTAGAAACAAGTCCCATACCTACTTGAGGTGCCATATCTTGTGGAAGTTCAGTCTTATTTACTTCCTGAATTAAGCTCTCGTTAACATCACCATATGCTTCTTCTTTAGCAATTGTAATAGTTTTCTTTTCGTTTAATTTCATATCAATTAAACCTTTTTCAAAACCAGGTATTAATCTTCCTTCTCCTAAAGTAAATTCTATAGGCTCTTTTCCTTCAGAACTATCAAAAATTTGTCCGTTAGATAATTTACCTGTGTAGTTTACTTTAACTGTATTGTTCTCTTTTACTTGACTCATACTATGATTGTTTAATTTAAAAAAATACTCCTTTTACATAATTTTTATGTAGTGAGTATTTTAATATCCTGCGTTAGTACCTACTAAAACCAAGCCAAAGCTGAAAAAGTAGCATGTTTTTATTTGAAAAGACAAATGTTTTAGCTTAATAACGAGAATAATGATTTATAGTCGCTTATATATAGCATATCTAATTCATTTATTTTATCAATAATCGGAAAAGATGTCAGTTGTTATTTGTTCTAAGACTGTTAAAAAGTCTTAAAATTTTCTGATAAGGTTACGAATACTTTAATTTCGTTTGCATAAAATTAATCGGATGTTAAAAAAAAATCTATTTCTACTCGCAATGCTATTTAGTTTTGGTGTTTTAGTTTCTCAAAATTCTTTAATTCGAAAACCTGCTATTAGCAATGATGGTTCAAAAATGGCCTTTAGTTATCATGGAGATATTTGGGTGTATAATTTGAATAATAAAGAATCTAAAAGGCTAACAATTCATAAAGGTTATGAGAGTAATCCGGTGTGGAATACTGATGATACCGAAATTGCATTTTCATCAAACAGAAAAGGAAATGACAACGTGTTTACAACCTCTCTTAATGGAGGTGTACCAAAACAACTAACGTATTATCCAACGGCGAATATTCCTACAGGTTGGACTTCAGAAGGAGCGATTGTATTTACAACAGGTAGAGTTTATCGCGGCCCAGAATGGGATAAGCAAATGTATACCGTAAATGAAAATGGCGGAACACCAGAGCGATTATTAACAGCTTACGGCGAGTTAGCTTCAGTTTCTCCTAACGGAAAATTAATAGCGTTTACCAAAGGAGCTTGTCGTATTGCGCGTGAAGATTATTCGGGTTCTGCACAAAGAGATATTTGGATTTATAATACAGATACCAAAAAATACAATCAAATTACAACAAGTAACAAAAACGACCATTCTCCTAAATGGGATGCTGCTGGAAACTTATATTATATCGCCGCAAAAAGCGGACGTTATAATGTATATAAACAGCCAATCTCTTCAAACGGAACAGCTAATGGAAACGTAACTCAATTAACATCAGAGAAAAAAGATGGAGTTAGAGAATTTTCAGTAAGCAATAGCGGGGCGTTTATTTACTTAAGTGGTGTAAATTTATTTAAAGTTGAAAATGGTTCTACACAAAAAATAAGTTTAAAACTTTCTTCGGATAATCGTTTTGAGGAAGAAATAACAAAAACAGTTACTAACGAAATTAGTAGTTACGCAGTTTCACCTAACGGAAAAAGTATTGCACTTGAAATTAACGGTGAAATTTTTGTAAAAGAAAACAACAAAGAAAAGAAGCGCTCTAATAATGTAAGCAAGCATTTGTTTAGAGATCGTAATCCGCAATGGATAAATGATAAAACAGTTGTTTTTTCTTCGGATAGAGATGGTGTTTATCAATTATATAGTGCAGTTTCTACAGATACATTGGTTGGTTTACACCGAAGTTTAAAAACAAAGGTGACCAAATTAACGAATCATAAGGAAGATGTAATTGGGTCGTTAGTATCTCCTGATGGAAAAAAAATAGCTTATCAAGTTGGTCGTGGGATTTTAATGATTGCCGATTTAAAAGATGGTAAAATTGTTAAATCGAAAGAATACTCAAACTCTTGGGCTGCTACCGAAGATGTTTCTTGGAGTCCGGATAGTAAATATATAGCGTATTCTCAAGAAGATTTAAATTTCGATAGTGAAATATTCATTCAGTCGATTGCTGATAAATCTAAAAAGATGAACGTTTCAATGCATCCACGAAGTGATGCAAACCCAGTTTGGAGTGCAGATGGTAAAAAATTAGCATTTTTATCGAATAGAAGCGGAATGAACTATGATGTTTGGATGGTTTGGTTAGATAAAACAGATTGGGAAAAATCGAAAATTGATCACGAAGAAGGAAGTTATTATCCGAAGAAGAAAGAAAAAAAGGAAGATAAGTCTGATAAAAAGGATAAGAAAAAGAATAAAAAAACAGTTGTTGTTAAAATAGATCAAGATAAAATTTACGATCGTTTAGTGCAAGTAACTTCTTTACAGGATAATGAATACAGTCCGATGTTTAGTGCCGACAGTAAATTTATTTATTTTTCAGCAACTGATCCTGCAAGTAAAAAAAGAAGCACTTATAAAGTAAAGTGGGATGGAAGCAAGCCAAAAGCGATTAAAAGTGTAAGCGGTGCAAGAGGAATATCAGAAAATAAAGAAAAAGTTTATTTTACTTCAAGAGGAAGTTTAAATCAGTTAGATACCAAATCAGATAAAGTAACGAAGTTACCACATGCTGCAACCTACACAACAAACAGCAAGAAAGAATATGAGCAGGTTTTTGAAGAAGGTATTAGAGTGTTAACAGCAGGTTTTTACGATCCAGAATTTCACGGTTATGATTGGAATAATTTGGTGAAAAGATACAGACCTTGGGTTTTATCAGCAACAACACATCAAGATTATACGTACATGTATAATTTATTGTTAGGTCAGTTAAATGCGAGTCATATGGGTTATAGAGGTTCAGCTCCTAAAACCATAAACGACAAAGTAGGTTTGCTAGGTTTAGATGTGGTAAATACCAAAGATGGCGTAAAAGTGAATTATATTTTACAAAATACAGTTGCTGATAAATCGAAAAGCACTTTAAAAGTTGGCGATGTTATTACTGCTGTAAATGGAAATGAAATAGCTAAAAACACTAACTTTTATCAGCTATTGAAAAATACACAAGGTAACGAAGTGTTATTGAGTTTAAAGAACGGAAAAGATGTTGTGTTAAGACCGCAACGATCTATTAGAATTCAGCAATATGAAGCCTGGATAACGTCTCGTAAAAAATTAGTTGATGAATACTCAAACGGGCAATTAGGATACATTCATATACAGGGAATGAATATGCCAAGTTTCGAGCGTTTTGAACGTGAGTTAAAAGCAAGCGGTTACGGAAAAAAAGGAATTGTAATTGATGTGCGTTATAATGGTGGTGGCTGGACAACCGACCGATTAATGGCTGTTTTAAATGTAGATCAACATGCCTATACAGTGCCAAGAGGAGCCGCTAAAAGTTTAAAGAATAATAAGAAGTTCAATAAAAATTATCCGTTTAACGAACGTGCAATTTTATCAGTAAATACAAAGCCAGTAGTTGCCTTGTGTAATGAGAATAGTTATTCGAATGCTGAAATTTTTTCACATGCATTTAAAAACTTAGGCTTAGGTAAATTAGTAGGGCAACCAACATTCGGAGCCGTAGTTTCTACAGGATCTGCAAGATTACAAAACGGAGCTATTCGTATGCCGTTTAGAGCTTGGTTTGTGAAGAAATCAGGAAAAAACATGGAGAATGAAGCACCTGCAGTTCCAGATTATTTAGTAAAAAATGCTCCGGGTTGGAAAGAAAGAGGAGAAGACGCTCAATTGCAAAAAGCAGTTGAGGTTTTATTACAAGATTTAAAGTAACTGTTCCTTATTTATAAGTGATAATTAATAAATAAAATCAAGCATAGAAATTATTTTCTATGCTTTTTTTATGATTATTTTTGCAATATGATGCAGCTTACAGAAAAAGACTTACTTGTAAAATTAAAAGCAAATTTTGGTTACGATAGCTTTCGGTTACAACAGCAAGCAATTATAGAAAATGTTTTAAACAATAAAGATACTTTGGTAATTATGCCAACTGGTGGAGGAAAATCGATATGTTTTCAATTACCAGCATTATTTTTTGAAGGTATAACCGTAGTTGTTTCTCCGTTAATTGCCTTAATGAAAGATCAGGTAGATAGTTTAAAAGCAAACGGTATTGCAGCTACTTATTACAATAGCAGTCAATCATCCGAAGAACAACAGCAAGTTTTTGATTCGGTTATAAATAAAACAGTAAAGCTATTGTATGTGGCTCCAGAAAGTTTATCGTTGCTTCAAAATATTTTAAATCCAAATTACGTTAGTTGTATTGCGATTGATGAAGCACATTGTATTTCTGCTTGGGGTCATGATTTTAGACCGTCATATAAACAATTATCATTCTTAAAAAGAACATTGCCAAATGTTCCTATTGTGGCGTTAACCGCAACTGCAGATAAAGCTACACAAGAAGATATTTTAGAGCAATTAGCGGTTCCGCATGCTACTAAATATGTAAGTTCTTTTAACAGAGAAAACATCAGTTTAGAAGTTCGTCCTGCAAACGATAGAGTTCAGCAGATTATTAAATTTATCAATAAAAGACCGAATGAAGCTGGTATTGTGTATTGTTTAAGTAGAAAAGCTACAGAACAATTAGCGAGTAAATTAAAGCAACAAAATATAAATGCGAAAGCATATCATGCGGGATTAAATTTTGAGGAACGCGCCAAGAATCAAGAAGATTTTATTAAAGATGAAGTTCAGATTATTTGTGCTACTGTTGCATTTGGTATGGGAATCGATAAGTCAAACGTACGTTGGGTGATTCATTATAACATGCCTAAAAACATCGAAGGATATTATCAGGAAATCGGTCGTTCTGGGCGTGACGGATTACCAGCACAAGCATTACTTTTTCATAGTTATGCGGATGTAATTCAGCTGCGTCAGTTTATTGCAAATACAAGTAATAAAGAAGTTCAGGAAGCGAAGTTAGAAAGAATGAAGCAGTTTGCAGAAGCAACTGTGTGTAGGCGAAAAATTTTACTGAGTTATTTTGGAGAACTGATTGAGAAAAATTGTGGTAATTGTGATGTTTGTAAAAATCCTGTACAGTTTTTCGACGGAACAATTATAGCGCAAAAAGCACTTTCTGCAATTTATCGTCTGCAAGAAAAAGAAGCCATGGGTACGGTGATTGATGTTTTACGTGGTGCAAAAAATGCGGCGGTTTTAGATAAGAATTATCAAAATTTAAAAACCTACGGAATAGGAAATGATATTTCTTGGCAACACTGGCAACATTATATTGTTCAATTGATAAACCAAGGATATTGCCAAATAGCTTTTCATTTAAACAATACGCTACATTTAACAGATTTTTCTAAAAAAGTACTTTTCGATAAAGAAAAAATTCAATTAACAACTCCTGTTGAATTCAAATCAACTGAAAAAGCTATCAAAGCAAAAGGAAAAAAAACATCGAAATCAGTCGTAAAAGACACATTATTTGAACGTTTACGTAAATTACGATACAGAATTGCACAGGAAGAAAATATTGCAGCCTATTTAGTTTTTAGTGATGCTACTTTACGTGAGTTAGAAAATGAACGTCCGCAAACGGATAATGCTTTTTTAGCGATTAGTGGAGTCGGACAACGTAAATTAGAAGTGTATGGTGGCGAATTTATGGAAGAGATTAAAACTTTTGTAAAAGAGAAAAAGAAAGGGAAAAAAGATACAACGCTCGAAACTTATAACTTGTACAAAGAAGGTTTTTCGATTGATGAAATAGCAGACAAGAGAAACTTAAAAGCACAAACAATATTTTCGCATTTATCTAAATTGTATTTAGAAGGTAAAGATGTGAGTTTAGATAAATTTATTGATGCAGCAACTATTAAGTTAATAGCAAATGCTAAAAAAGTTTTAAAAAATGAACCAACTTTAAAGCCTTATTTCGAATTTTTAGGAGAGAAAGTTCCCTATGAGCAAATACGAATTGGATTGACGATTTTACAGAAGAAGCGATAAGTATTTTTTAGTTGTCTTTTGTGTAAAGTAATTGTGAATATATCATGCAATTAAAATGTCAGTTCGAGTAATTTTAATGTAGTGAAACGGAATTGAAATGTATCGAGAGCTAATGAACAACTTCTCGATACATTTTATATTCTAATAACTATATACACAAAACACTTTAACTATTGTTCGTTTTTTAAGTCTTCCATTTCTATAATAATAGCATCTAACTTCGAAATAAGGCTGGCATATACTATTTTTGTAGAAACGGTATAAACGATTCTTCCAATAATTGAAACGACAATAGCAACTAGCAATCCGACGCCTATAATTTTTAAGAAAGAAGTATCCGAAGAAATAAATTTAGATAAAAAACTATTTTCTTTAATACTAAAAGCAAGCGCGAAAATCGATAAAACAGCTAAAGGTATTACAAATACAAATAGCTTTTTAGTAGCTTTCATTATTATATTTATAATGATTTTGTATTTTTTTAAATAAGTTAGGTTGTCAGATGTAACATCAATAGTATTAAATTTTTTCAATAAATTGTTATTAAAAAAATAGAGACATACAATTAAGAAAGCACCGTAAAAACCTATAATAGCTTCAGAAAATATAGTCATACCTACAGCAACTATTATGGCCATAGGAATTAATCCTTTGTTATCAATTTCGTAAGTTCTTTTAATTTTAGAGATGACCGATTTAGATTTCTGATTGTATAAATTATTTATTTTTGGTGCAATTAAAGCTTCTTCTTTAATAAAGGCTTCATTCCATATTTTTTCAATTGATTTTTCCATCTAATATTACTTTTAATTGTTTTTTAATTCTGTTAATACGAACGGCAATGTTATTTGGGCTCGTTCCTATGATTTCTGCAATTTCTTTGTGTGGATTCTCTTCTAAATGCAGTAAAATTACTGCTCTGTCGACTTCAGATAATTTTTTAATAGCATCATATAACAAGTTTAAACTTTCGTTTTGAAAAGCAGTGTTTTTCTCAGATACTTCATGAAGAACTTCAATAGTATTGTGCTTGCGTTTATTCCTTTTAGAAAGTGTTAAGCATATGTTTAGGGTAATCCGATAAATCCAAGTACTCCATTTAGATTTTTCTTGAAAAGCATCTCTGCTTTTCCAAATTTGTAAACAGGCTTCTTGATAAAAATCTTCAAAATCCTCTTGAGAGTCCGTGTAAGCTCTACATATTTTAATTATAATACCTTTATGAGGTACAATAGATGTTGTGTAAAAATCGTTACTCAAAATTGTGTTTTATTAATTAGTATTCGCTTAATTAAAAGTATTACAAGATAATCGATAAAATTTAAATATTTTATTTTCAATAATTATTGAAAATTTAATAATTAGTTATATATTTGCCGTATGAACTTAGATGACGCAAAATTAAAATACATTCATACTTGGGGAAGTTTAGCTACAAGTTGGGGAATTAATAAGACAATGGCGCAAGTACACGCCTTATTGTTAGTGTCAACCAAACCAATGTCTGCAGATGCTATTATGGAAACTCTAAAAATATCTAGAGGAAACGTAAATATGAATGTAAGAGCATTAATAGATTGGGGAATTGTAAGTAAAGAGTTTGTAATAGGAGAGCGTAAGGAATTTTTTGTAGCTGATAAAGATATTTGGGAATTGTTTAAGCAAGTAACCAAAGAACGCAAAAAAAGAGAGATTGAACCTGTTTTAAAAGTTTTAGATGAGTTACAAAACGATGTAAATGATAATTCTGATGAAGCGATGGAGTTTAAAAAAGTAATGAAAGATTTAGCTACCGTAACAAATACAGTTAATACTATTCTTGATAAAACAATTAAGGCTGATGAGCATTGGTTATTATCAAGCTTTACCAAAATGATAAAAAAGTAAAAAAATTTAAAATAAAACTTTCAAATATTTCTGAAACTATGAAAATAAATATCTCAATAATGACATGGATTAATAGAGTTTTAATGACTCCTTTTTTAATACTCTTAATTTTATCAATTTTAGAAAACGATTTTCTCTCTTTAGCGGCTGTTTTGGCCTTTGTGATAGGAGTTTTTCAAGTGTTTTCATTCTTATTTACCTTGTTTTATTCGGGTAGTATTAACAAGTTTGAACGAAAATTAATGTTGATTTATGGTATAGCAGTTGTACTTTATTTTGGTGCTTGTTTTTTTGTTGGTGAATATAATGGCAATAAAAATCATATTATTTATTACATATTATGTGCCATACCTGTAGTCTTATCAATTCATTGGACTTATATTTTAGAAATGATAAAAAAAGAAATATGAGTCAATTCACATACATAATATACCTATTACTATCAAGTACAATTGTTCTTTGGGTAGGAGAGGCTTGTTATAAAAACGGACAAGTATATATTCTAAATTATTTTCCTGATAGAATCAATTTTGGAAACGGTATAAATAACCTTTTAAGAATAGCTTATTATTTATTAAACATTGGTTTAATCGTTTGGAGTTTAAATACAATGAATCATATAAATAGTTTAGAAGAAGTAATACTAGAAATAACAAAGAGGTTAAGTTATATGATTCTTATAATTGCCTCACTCCATTTTATCAATATTTATACAGTTTATTTAATTCACAAACACTTTAAAAATCAATAACTATGAATACTTCATTAGAATTAATTGCCTACATTATTTATTTACCAATAGCAATAGGATTAACAACGTTTGTATCATATCACCTTTTTAAAAATAGTAAAATATTTATGCTAGATATTTTTCATCAAAAGGTAGAAATTGCAATGGCAACAAATAAACTTTTTAAAATTGGTTTTTATTTATTAAATGTTGGTTTTGCGCTGCGTATTTTAGAAATATATAGTTTAGCTAGTTATAAAGATTTGGTAGAAACCTTAAGTGCTAAAATAGGAGGGTTCTCTATTTATTTAGGAGTTGTAATGATATTTTTTATCCTCTTTTTTTTAAAAGGAAGAAAAGCAAGTAAACAAACTACTTTAGAAATTGAAAATAGATAGGAATTAAAATCGATTCTTTTAACAATAAAAAGAAAAAAATCAGCTCAAGTACTTGAGCTGATTTTAAATTTTAAATCAGTAAATTAAAGTGCAGCAATAATATCTAAAGGCTCTGCTCTTAATTTATAATCTTCTGTAATAAAACTATAGGTTATTTTTTTGTCGGTTCCAATAATATAGGTCGCAGCAATAGGTAACTCATTCGAGTCATTTCCTTGGCTTTCTAATAAATCTATTCCGAATTTTTTATACAAAGTAGCTAACTCTTCTGGCAACTTATAAGTTAAACCTAAAGATTGTGCTAGTTCGTTATTCTTACTTGTTAAAATTTCGAAATCTAATTCGTTTTTTTCTTTAATAGTAAGTGTATTATCTGGTGTTTCAGGTGTAATAGCAACTAATGTTGCATTTTTCTCTTTAATTTGAGGCACTATATCTTGTAATGCTTTTAAAGCAAGATTACAATAAGGGCACCAACCACCTCTATAAAAAGTAAGTACCACTTTTCCTTTTTTAAGAAGTTCGTTAAGAGATGTTAATTCTCCCTTTGCATTGGGTAAAGAAAAATCAGGAAAATGGTCCCCTTTTTTTGTAGCATTTTTTATAATATCGGTATCTTCTAGTTTTTTAATACCAGTTTTCATGATGTTATTAGCTTCTTCTGGCATGTTTTTCGCACTATTATCAGCGTGCTCTTTTAATTGATCTGTAAGGTTCATGAATTTATTTTTTAAGTTGGTCTGTTTTTTATCAAAAACATTACAAATTATAGGAGGAAAGGAACCTAAAAAAATCAATAAAAAAACCTCATAAATTAATATGAGGTTTTATAATTATTAGCAAACATTGTTTGCAAGATCCCAAATCAAGTTTCGGATAAATGATTCATTAACTTTTTTATAAAAATTGGTTCTCTATTTACATGTTTCTTCTATATTGTCCACCAACTTTAAATAAAGCTTCGGTAATTTGGCCTAAAGAACAAAACTTGGTAGCTTCCATTAACTTATCAAATAAGTTTTCATTCTGAACCGCAGCTTCTTGTAAAATAGCCAATTGTTCTTGCACTTTTCCGTCGTTCGCTTTGTTTAAAATGCTTTTTGTTTTTATTTGATATTGCTTTTCTTCTTCCGTTGCACGGATAACTTCTGCAGGTTGTACTGTTGGAGAACCTTTAGAGCTTAAGAAAGTATTTACACCAATAATTGGGAATTCTCCTGTGTGTTTTAAAGTCTCGTAATACAAGCTTTCTTCTTGTATTTTAGAACGCTGATACATCGTTTCCATGGCTCCTAAAACACCACCACGTTCGGTTATTCTATCAAACTCTAACAATACTGCTTCTTCAACTAAATCGGTTAACTCTTCAATAATAAAAGCACCTTGAATAGGGTTTTCATTTTTAGTTAAACCTAATTCTTTATTGATAATTAACTGAATTGCCATTGCTCTACGTACTGATTCTTCAGTAGGTGTTGTAATTGCTTCATCATACGCATTGGTGTGTAATGAATTACAGTTATCGTTAATAGCATATAAAGCTTGTAATGTTGTACGTATATCGTTAAAATCAATTTCTTGTGCATGTAAAGAACGACCAGAAGTTTGAATATGATATTTTAACATTTGTGCTCTTGAATTTGCACCATATTTATGTTTCATGGCTTTTGCCCAAATTTTACGAGCTACACGACCAATTACCGAATATTCCGCATCGATTCCGTTAGAGAAAAAGAACGATAAATTTGGTCCGAATTTGTTGATGTCCATACCACGAGATAAGTAGTATTCAACATAGGTAAATCCGTTTGATAATGTCAACGCTAATTGTGTAATTGGGTTGGCACCAGCTTCAGCAATATGGTACCCAGAAATTGAAACCGAATAAAAATTACGAACTTGTTCTTTAATAAAGTATTCTTGAACATCTCCCATTAAACGCAAGGCGAATTCTGTAGAGAAAATACACGTGTTTTGAGCCTGATCTTCTTTTAAAATATCAGCTTGTACCGTACCACGAACTTGTGCTAAGGTTGTTTTTTTAATTTCGGCATATACATCTGCAGGTAAAATCATATCACCTGTTAAACCTAAAAGCATCAATCCTAACCCGTCATTTCCTTCAGGTAATTTACCTTGATAAACAGGTCTTTCTAAATTTTTTGAATCGTAAATTTCTTTAAACTTCGCTTCAACTTGTTTTTCTAACTTGTTTTCTTTGATATATTTCTCACAATTCTGATCGATAGCTGCATTCATGAAAAAACCTAACAACATTGGTGCAGGACCATTAATTGTTAAACTTACAGATGTTAAAGCATGTGTTAATTCGAAACCAGAAAATAATTTTTTGGCATCATCTAAGCAGCATATAGAAACTCCTGCGTTACCAATTTTTCCGTAAATATCAGGTCTTACTCCTGGGTCATTACCGTATAAAGTAACCGAATCGAAAGCTGTTGATAAACGCTTTGCAGGCATTCCTAAACTTACGTAATGAAAACGTCTGTTCGTACGCTCTGGACCACCTTCACCAGCAAACATTCTTGTTGGATCTTCACCTGTTCTTTTAAACGGATACAATCCTGCAGTATAAGGAAACTCTCCTGGAACATTTTCTTGTAAATTCCAACGTAATAAATCTCCCCAAGCTTGGTATTTTGGTAAGGCTACTTTCGGAACTTGTGTATGTGATAAAGTTTCACTGTGTGTATCTATATTTATAATTTTATCTCTTACTTTAAAGCTATAAACAGGGTCTTTATATTTTTTTACTTTATCAGCCCAGTTTAAAATAATCTCCCAGTTATGAGGGTCGAAATTTAACTTTACTTTATCGAATTGAGCGATCAATAATTTTAAGAACTCTTTGTCATCTCGAGCGGAGTCGAGAGACAGAATCACATCCGAATCCAATCCAATTTTAGAAATGGCAACATTCGAATTTGTAATAGATTCGATAGTTTGATAAATACCATATAATTTCTGAGCAACGATAACCTGACTATCTACCTTTTTATCATAAGCTCTATTGCTTTCTGATATTTCAGATAAATAACGAACTCTGCTTGGCGGAATTACAAATATCTTTTCAGACATTTCTTTGGTAATTTCCATCTTCGATTTTAAGTCAACTCCCGTTTTTTCAACAACCTTATCCATAATACGTTTGTACAACGTATTCATTCCTGGATCATTAAACTGAGAAGCAATGGTTCCGAAAACTGGCATATCATCCATATGAACATCCCAAAGGTTATTGTTACGCATGTATTGTTTCTTTACATCACGAATGGCATCTAAAGCACCACGCTTATCAAATTTGTTAAGAGCAACTAAATCCGCAAAATCAAGCATGTCGATTTTTTCTAACTGCGTTGCCGCTCCAAATTCTGGTGTCATCACATATAACGATGTATCTGAATGTTCAATAATTTCGGTATCTGATTGCCCAATACCCGAAGTTTCTAAAATAATTAAATTAAACTCAGCAGCTTTTAAAACCTGTACAGCTTCGTTTACATATTTTGATAACGCTAAGTTAGATTGACGCGTAGCAAGCGAACGCATATATACACGATCGTTATTAATCGCATTCATACGAATACGGTCTCCTAATAGAGCTCCTCCTGTTTTTCTTTTTGATGGATCAACAGAAATTAATCCAACTGTTTTTTCTGGGAAATCGACTAAAAAGCGACGTACTAACTCGTCTACTAAACTCGATTTACCTGAACCACCAGTTCCGGTGATTCCTAAAACCGGCGTTTTAGAATCTTTATTTTTTTCGTGAATTGCCGCTAAAGTTTCTTTCGCTACTTCAGGAAAGTTTTCTGCCGAAGAAATAATACGCGCAATGCTTCCTATTTCTTTATCCGCTAAATGCTTAATCTCATCGGTTAAAACATCACCAATTGCAAAATCAGAAGTTTTTACTAAATCGTTAATCATTCCTTGTAAACCAAGTTCACGACCATCATCTGGAGAATAGATACGTGTAATTCCATAATCCATCAATTCTTTAATTTCATCTGGAAGAATTACACCACCACCACCACCAAAAATTCTGATGTGGTTAGCACCTTTTTCTTTTAATAAATCATACATGTATTTAAAATACTCATTGTGCCCTCCTTGGTAAGATGTAATTGCAATCGCGTTTGCATCTTCCTGAATAGCACAATTAACTACTTCTTCAACACTTCTATCATGCCCAAGATGAATTACTTCTACTCCTGTAGATTGAATAATTCTTCGCATAATATTTATGGCAGCATCATGGCCATCAAATAATGCAGCAGCAGTTACAATTCGTACTTTATGTATAGGTTTATAGGGTGCTATTTGTTCCATTCGTAAATTTTATAAAAAATTGGTTGTGCAATTTACGAATTTCTTAAAAGATATAAGAATTGTTTATGGATTATAAATAGTTAAGAAAAGCCCAAAACTTTCTTTTTTCTATATAGTATAAATTATTTTCATTTAGATAAGCTTCGCGTTCAAAACTTAAATTTTTATAGGCTTTAAATTTGTCTTTATATTTTAAAAATTTAATAAACCATTCTATAAAGTAAAATAGAAAAAAGAAGATGATAAAAAGCTCTCGTTGCTGCTCTAAATGTATTTTTTCGTGATTTACAAGTTCAGCGTTATGCTTTAAATCTTTTCTTTTTAAAAAGATAAAAGGATATAAGGTTACTCCAACAAACCCTTTAGGAACCATATGTTTAGAAACGAGAATCATCAATAATTAAGAGAGATTTATAGGTAAAAATACTCATTTATACCGTAACTATTTATGACTTAATCTTATTTAGAAGTGATTTTAAAACTAGATTTCTATTATTTTTATCCCAAACTACCGATAAAGTGGTACGTTGCGGTATGTTTTTCAGTTGAATAAACTTCACGTTCATGTCATAGCCGTGTTGTAATGATTTTGGTACAATTGATAAACCAAAATTATTTTCTACTAGTTTGTAAATAGATGCAGCATGAATGGTATTGTGCGTAACAAGGGGAGTAAAATTACTGTCATCGAAAATTTGCATTACTTTTTCAAAATAAGACGGACTGTAAGAAGGATCAAAAAGAATAAAAGATTCGTTTTTTAATTGATGCATTCCTTTAAAATTATTTTCATTCACAGGATGGTTTTTAGGTAAAACCAAACAAAACGATTCTTTTAAAAGAGGTTTTATAGCAAGCCCTCTTGGTACACGATCTAGCCTCACAAAACCTACATCAATATCATTAGAAAGCAAACTGTCTATCTGTTTTTTATTGTCCATTTCCTTTAGCCCGAACTGAATATTGGGGTATTCTTTTTTAAACTCAACTAATAAGTTAGGAATAATATTTTGCATTGCAGAACCAACGTAACCAAAGTTTAAATGCCCGTCTTTTCCGTCTTGTAAAAGTTTAGCATTCTCAAAAATATGGTTGAGGTTTTTTAAGCTTTGGGTAAGTTCGCCCTTAAGATATATACCTGCTTCGGTTAATGCTACCTTTCGATTATGACGCACAAATAATTGAATTTCTAAATCTTCTTCCATTTGTTTTATTTGTCTACTTAAACCTGGTTGAGAAATAAAGAGTCTTTCAGCAGCTTTTCGAAAGTGTAAATCTTCAGCAACTGCTAAAAAATAACGGAGATGTCTTAATTCTATTTGATTACTCATGGTTATTAAATATTGATTATTTAAGTCTTATTAGTTATCAAAAATAAAAATAACTTTGTTAAAAAGATAATAGAAACCGATGTTTAAATACGGAATAGATAAATTAACTGTAAATAAGGTAATTGCAATTGCAGAAGGCACTTTAAAAGCAATGATTACCAGCGATGCTGTTAAGGCAGTAAATGAATGTAGAAGAAAGGTAGAGGTAATGGCAAATTCTGATGTTGCTACTTATGGTATTAACACTGGTTTTGGTCCTTTATGTGATGTGCAAATTTCACCTGCAGAAACAAGTAAATTACAGGAAAATCTATTAATTACCCATGCTGTTGGTGTAGGGAATCCTATTGATAAAAAATTATCTAAAATTATGATGATTTGTAAAGTACATGCACTTTGTCAAGGTTTTTCGGGAGTGCGATTAGAATTAATAGAACGTATTATTTATTTTATAGAAAATGATTTATTACCAATTGTGCCAGAGCAAGGATCAGTTGGCGCATCGGGAGATCTAGCGCCGTTATCGCACTTGTTTTTACCATTGTTAGGTGAAGGTGAATTTTGGCAAGAAGGAGAAATCATTCCAGCAAAGGAAATCTTAAAAAAGCACAATTTAGCACCGTTAACTTTAATGGCTAAAGAAGGTTTAGGATTAATTAACGGAACGCAATTTATTTTAGCACACGCCATTTTGGGATTAAAAAAAATGGAATATGTTTTAGATTTAGCAGATGTTGTCGGAGCAATGACATTAGAAGGTTATTCAGGAAATGTGTCGCCATTTAAAGAAGAACTGCATTTAATTCGTCCGTTTAAAGGAAACTTAAAAGTAGCAGAACGTATGCGTATGTTATTAAAAGATTCTAAAAATGCGGATGATAATAGTTTTCCAAGAGTGCAAGATCCTTATTCAATACGTTGTATACCACAAGTGCATGGAGCATCTAGAAATGCGTATGTACATTTGTTTGAATTAGCTGAAATAGAAATGAATTCGGTTACCGATAACCCAATTGTATTAAGTGAAACAGAAGCAATATCTGGAGGGAATTTTCATGGTCAACCTTTAGCGATGGCATTAGATTATACCTCAATTGCAGCATCAGAATTAGGAAATATAGCTGACAGACGTTGTTATTTATTGTTAGAAGGAAAACATGGTTTGCCAAGATTGTTAACAGCAGCTGGTGGTTTAAATTCAGGGTTTATGATTCCGCAATATACTACCGCAGCTTTGGTTACCGAAAATAAATCGTTATGTTTTCCGCCTTCTGCAGATAGTGTTCCAACTTCATTAGGGCAAGAAGATCATGTGTCAATGGGAAGTGTTTCTGGGCGAAAATTCAATCAGATATTAGGGAACATTGATAAAATATTAGCGATAGAACTAATGTATGCTGCACAAGCAATGGATTTTAGAAGACCAAATACATTTTCGCCAATATTAGAAGAAAACTTCAAAATTATTAGAAATAAAGTAGCTAAGTTAGAAGAGGATCGTGTACTTAAAGATGATATAAATGCATTAATAAGTATGGTTAAAAATAGAGAGTTTACAGTTCGTTAAAAAAGAAATTATGAAGTCATTTAAAAAACAAATAAAACAAGGTATTCCAAGCGAGTTACCTGAAATGCCAGTTTATGATTCTTCAATAAACAGAGCGCCAAAACGTAAAGATATTTTAACGGCTGAAGAAAAAAAGTTAGCATTAAAAAATGCATTACGATATTTTGATAAAAAACACCACGAAGTTTTACTACCTGAATTTGCTAAGGAATTAGAAGATTATGGTAGAATTTACATGTACCGTTTTCGTCCTACGTATAAAATGCATGCAAGAGATATTAAGGAATATCCGGGTAAATGTACACAGGCAAAAGCAATCATGTTAATGATTCAAAATAATTTAGATTATGCAGTAGCTCAACATCCACATGAACTGATTACTTATGGAGGAAATGGCGCTGTTTTTTCTAACTGGGCACAATATTTATTAACGATGCAGTATTTGTCGAAAATGACAGATAAACAAACACTAACCATGTATTCTGGGCATCCGATGGGTTTATTTCCATCACATAAAGATGCACCAAGAGTGGTGGTTACGAACGGAATGATGATTCCGAATTACTCGAAACCAGATGATTTAGAAAAATTTAATGCGTTAGGTGTTACCCAGTACGGACAAATGACGGCAGGTAGTTATATGTATATCGGGCCACAAGGAATAGTGCATGGAACTACGATTACAGTATTAAATGCATTTAGAAAAATCAATAAAACACCAAAAGGAAACTTGTTTTTAACAGCAGGTTTAGGTGGTATGAGTGGAGCACAGCCAAAAGCAGGAAGTATTGCAGGTTGTATTACGGTGTGTGCTGAGGTGAATGCAAAGATTACTGAAATCCGTTTAAAACAAGGATGGATTGATGAAAAAATAACAGATTTAGATGCGTTAGTTGCCAGAGTAAAATTGGCAAAAGAAAGTAAAGAAACGGTATCAATCGCCTATTTAGGTAATATTGTTGATGTTTGGGAGAAATTCGATGAAACGAATGTTCATGTAGATTTAGGTTCAGATCAAACGTCGTTACACAATCCTTGGGCGGGAGGTTATTATCCTGCAGATATTTCTTTTGAAGATGCCAATGAAATGATGGCAAACGAGCCAGAATTGTTTAAAGACAAAGTACAAGAAACATTGCGCCGTCATGCAATTGCTATTAATAAGCACACTACAAAAGGAACGTATTTCTTTGATTACGGAAATGCTTTTTTATTAGAAGCAAGTAGAGCAGGAGCAATGGTATATAAAGATAATAATGGTAACTTCTGTGCGGCGAGTGAGTCAAAATTGGGAGGTGAAGCTTTCGCCTATCCGAGTTATGTACAGGATATTATGGGGCCTATGTGTTTCGATTACGGTTTTGGTCCATTTCGTTGGGTTTGCGCAAGTGGAAATCCAGAAGATTTGGCAAAAACAGATGCGATTGCTTGTAAAGTTTTAGAAAAAATTAAAAAAGATTCTCCAGAAGAAATTCAGCAACAAATGGCTGATAATATTCAGTGGATTAAAGGAGCGCAAGAGAATAAATTAGTAGTGGGTTCGCAAGCGCGTATTTTATATGCAGATGCAGAAGGGCGAACGAAAATTGCTGAAGCTTTTAATAAAGCTATCAAGAAAGGTAAAATAGGAAATGTAGTGTTGGGTCGTGATCATCACGATGTATCAGGTACCGATTCACCGTATCGTGAAACGTCTAATATTTACGATGGTTCTCGCTACACGGCCGATATGGCAATACAAAACGTAATTGGCGATAGCTTTAGAGGGGCTACCTGGGTTTCTATTCATAATGGCGGTGGCGTTGGCTGGGGAGAAGTTATTAATGGTGGATTTGGCATGCTTCTTGATGGTTCTAAGAGTGCATCAAGACGCTTAAAATCAATGCTTTTCTGGGATGTTAATAACGGAATAGCAAGAAGAAGTTGGGCAAGGAATGACGAAGCTGTTTTTGCTATAAAACGAGCAATGAAAGCCGAAAATGACTTGCAGGTTACCCTTCCTAATTTAGTGGATGATGCATTATTAGATAATTTATAAATCCTAAGAAAATGAAGATATCAAAATTACTTTTTTTGTCAATCATCGCTTTAATTATTACGTCATGTAGTGCTGTTAAAGTAACAACAGATTATGATACGAAAGTTGATTTTAATCAATACAAAACTTTTGCTTTTTATAAAAAAGGAATCGATAAAGCAACTATTTCAGATTTAGATAAAAAACGAATTATGCGTGCTGTTGAATCAGAATTAATGGCAAAAGGAATGACAAAATCACCCACACCAGATATTTTAGTGAGTCTGTTTACAAAGTCGCGTGAAAAAATAAATATAAATGATAATATGTATGGCGGATTTTATTATCCATATTATTACGGGATGAATCGAATGAGCGTTTCTCAGTATACAGAAGGAACCTTATTTGTTGATTTGTTAGATGCGAAAAAGAAAGAACTAGTTTGGCAAGGTGTTGGTACGGGAGCGTTAAAAACGAGTAATGTTGAAAAAAGAGAAGCTCGCGTTAAAGAATTTGTGAATGAAATAATGGCTAAATATCCACCAGAAAAAGGAAGGAAATAAATAATTCTTCTATAAAAAATAAAGAGATACATTAAATCAACAGTTAATAAATGCTGATTTAATGTATCTTTTTTTGATATTTGTACTATGAGAAATGAAATTTTAAGGGCAACTCCTGAAGAGTATTATATTAACGAAGACGGATATAGGGTTTTTAAAGAAACCTATCACTTAAGGAGAGGTTACTGTTGTAAAAGTGGCTGTAAACATTGCCCATATGGCTATGATAAAAAAACAGATAGCTTTCAATAAAACATTAAATAATGTGACAATTACAGCTTAATTGTTTCTAAAAGATATATTAAATCAAACAAACATGAAAAAAATTATAGCATTAGCATTTGTTGTTTTACTTACAGGATGCGCAGAATTACAGAAAGTTGTAAACCAATTACCACAAGGAGGTGTATTGTCACAGCAACAAATAGGAAATGGTTTACGCCAAGCATTAGATAACGGAATCGAAAATCAGGTTTCTAAACTAACAGCAAAAGATGGTTTTTATAGAAATAAACTAGTAAAAATTATTTTACCAAAAGAACTACAAGCGGTAGATAAAGGATTGCGTAAGATTGGTTTGAGTAGTTTAGCGGATGAAGGATTAAAAGCAATTAACAGAACTGCAGAAGATGCAGTTAAAACAGCAACGCCAATTTTTGTAAATGCAGTTAAAGAAATAAGTTTTAACGATGCTAAAAACATCTTATTAGGAGAGCAAAATGCAGCGACTTCTTATTTAAAAGGAAAAACAAATACAGCTTTATACAATCAATTTAATCCGGTTATTAAAAATTCTTTTGCAAAAGTAGGAGCAGATAAAATTTGGTCGAACTTAATAAATAAATACAATAGTATTCCTTTTGTAAAAAGAGTGAATCCAGATTTAACAGATTATGTTACAGGACAAGCTTTAAAAGGTGTTTTTACGATGATAGCAGTTGAAGAAAAAGGTATTCGTGAAAAAGCAGGTTTGCGTAACACAGCTTTATTACGCCAAGTATTTGCATTGCAAGATTAGTAAGTTATTAATCTTAAAAAATTCTAATAAAAGGTCTCACAAATTTGTGAGGCTTTTTTTATTAGAATAGGAAAAACACTTTTTTTTAAAGCAGTTTGTTTTTATGTGGTTGTAATTCAAATATTTATGTATATTTATGAACCGCATAACTAAATTTAAAATGTCAAGAATTAATCAGCTAAAAACATATAGAAAGCATCTAGAGGAAAGGTATCGTAAATTGGTGGAAAGAGCGAATGATTATAAGTATGAAGATGAATGCAAAAGCGATCGTTCCGCTTTTAAAGCAATGCAAGTGTTAGAGAAACTGAATAGAGTTAAATATTTAGATAAAGATACATCAAGTTATATTATGTAGTTTTTTAAAATAATTAAAAGACTTTAATAATCTACTACCATACCACGAAAACATTTCGCCGTCAACTAAAATTACTTTAGCGCTATTACAGTATTTTTTTAGCTCTTCAATGTGTTTTTCTTTAAACGGATATGGTTCCGATGAAAGTAATATTAAATCAGGTTCGTCATTTTTAACAAGCTCTTGTAAATCTATTTCTGGATAACGCTCTTTGTTGTTGTAGATATTATGAAACTTGTTTAACGCTAAAAGGTGGTTGATAAAAGTATTGTTTCCTGCAACCATCCATGGTTTTTTCCAAATAAAATAAGCTACTTTTTTAGCTGTTTTGGTTTTGATAAATAATTGAAAATCATTCAATTTATCGTCTAATTCTTCCGTTATTCTACTTGCCTGTGTTTTACAAGAAAGAATTTCTCCGTATTGAAGTATTAGCTCTTTTGAATCATCAAGGGTAAAAATATCAGAAACATGTGTTGGAGCAATTTTCTCACAAGCTTCTACGATTTCTTTGGTGTTCTCTTCTTTATTACAAAGAATAATATCAGGCTTTAAAGCCTTAATTTTATCAATATTTATGGTCTTTGTACCGCCAACAACTGTTTTGTTTTTTCTTAAATAAGTTGGATGAACGCAAAACTTTGTAACACCAACTATAAAATCTTCTAAACCTAAATCAACCAGTAATTCTGTTTGACTAGGAACTAAAGAAATTATTCTTTTTGGAGTTTCTGGCAATTCAAAAACTCTATTTATTTGGTCTTTGAACTCCATGTTTTTAGTTTAAGACAACACTCATTTGTAACTGTAATTCTGCTGCTTTTTTAGCTGCTTCACTAGCAAATTTTTCGTTGTTAGATGCGTAAATAATTCCGCGAGAAGAGTTTATTAACAAGCCAATATTTTCGCTCATTCCGTATTTACAAACATCTTGTAGGTTTCCGCCTTGTGCGCCAACACCAGGGACTAGTAAAAAACTATCAGGAACAATTTTTCTAATTTCTTTAAAGTATTCGGCTTTGGTAGCACCAACAACATACATTAAGTTTTCTGAGTTTTTCCAGTTTTTTGATACCTTTAAAACTTCTTTATATAATTCATTATTATTGACGCTTAGCGTCTGGAAATCGAATGCGCCTTGGTTAGATGTTAACGCTAACATAATGGTGTGTTTATCTTTAAAAGCTAAAAAAGGCTCTACAGAGTCTTTTCCCATATAAGGTGCCACGGTAACTGAATCGAATGCTAAATCTTCAAAAAAAGCTTTAGCATACATGGTTGAGGTGTTTCCGATATCGCCACGTTTTGCATCTGCAATGGTAAAAATTTCAGGATACTTTTCGTTTAAGTATTTTATTGTTTTCGCTAAAGATTTCCAACCTTTAATTCCGTAAGCTTCATAAAAAGCAGTATTCGGTTTGTAGGCAACGCACAAATGATGAGTTGCATCAATAATTGCTTTGTTAAAGGCAAAAATAGGATCTTCTTCTTTTAATAAATGTGGTGGTATTTTGGTTAAATCGACATCTAGGCCGATGCATAAAAACGATTTTTTTCTTTTAATTTCGTTAACTAATTGTTGTGTAGTCATGTGTTGTTGTAAAAGTTACACAAAAGTACACTTTTTTAACACTTTCTTTTATCTTTGTTATATATGTTTCAATATATAATTAATAAAATTCTCTACGGATTCTTAACCTTATTTGGAGTCGTTACAGTTATTTTCTTTTTGTTTAATGTATTGCCAGGCGATCCGGCAAGAATGATGTTAGACCAACGAGAAGATACTGAACAGCTGAAGAATATACGACAAAAGTATGGTTTTGATAAACCTATATTTACACAATATTTGTATTATTTAAATGATGTTTCGCCGTTATCGTTACATAGCAATAACACTGATGATTATACTTTTTTATCCGAAGGAAAATATACTGCTCAAAAATTATTTACGATAGGTAAAGTGCATTTGGTGGTTAAATATCCATATTTACGACAATCATTTCAAAAAAACGGAAAGAATGTATCCGAAGTAATTGCAGAAACATTACCAAATACCGCAGTTTTAGCAATTTTTGCAATTGTAATAGCGTTGCAGTTAGGAATCGCTTTAGGCATTTTATCAGCTTTATATAAAGATACTTTTTTCGACAGAATTATAGCGGTAATAAGTACATTAGGAATGAGTGTTCCGTCTTTTTTCTCGGCAATTTTGTTTGCTTGGCTTTTCGGATTTGTATTACATGAATATACGAGCTTAGAAATGACAGGTAGCTTGTATGAAGTTGATGATTTCGGAGAAGGAATGCGTATTCAATGGAAAAACTTGTTGTTACCAGCAATTGTATTAGGTATTCGTCCGTTAGCGGTAGTAATACAATTAATGCGTAACTCGTTGTTAGAAACGATGAATCAAGATTATATAAGAACCGCTAAAGCAAAAGGATTAACTATGTATCAGGTAATTCGTAAACATGCGTTAAAAAACTCATTAAATCCGGTAGTAACTGCAATTTCTGGTTGGTTTGCATCGATGTTAGCAGGAGCTGTTTTTGTGGAGTATATTTTTAATTGGAATGGTTTGGGTAAAGAAATAGTAAACTCGCTAAACACGTTAGATTTACCTGTAATTATGGGAAGCGTGTTAGTCGTTGCAACATTATTTATATTGATAAATATATTGGTTGATGTTATTTACAGTTGGTTAGACCCGCGAATTAAATTAAACTAAAATGAGAATATTTTTATTTTTGATAGCCCTTTTAATGTTGAATAGTTGTGCAGTTTTTCAACCAACATCTTTTACAAATGATGCTTTAGAGGAGAAATTGGTTACAATTGATAGAGATTCTATTACATTACGAGAGGTCTTGGCAAATAATAAAGGGACGAAGCAGTTTGTGCAAGTTTTTGCAACGTATTGCCCGGTAAGTCAAGATAGTTTTGAAGATGTTGCTGTGTTGCAAAAAGAGAATCCATCAATTAAATATGTTTTTTTGTCAGTAGATCATTCTTATTTCGACTGGAAAAGAGGACTTGAGAATATTAAAGTAAAAGGACAACATTATTACATCCCAAAAAAAGGAAAAGGGAAGCTAGGTGCATTTTTAAACTTAAAAACAATTCCTAGGTTTATGATTGTTGATGAAAAAGGAGAAATTAAACTTTTTAAATCATCAAATGTGTCTAATAAAATTAAAAATAAGATTAAATAGTATGAAAAAAAGTATCGTATTCGTTTTTATAACAATGCTGTTAGTAAGCTGTTCTGTTGAAAATCCTACGGAGTTTTCTGAAAAAGCATTAAATGATGTTTTTACATCTATGAATGACGAAGAAGTAAAATTTAAAGAAATTTTAGTTAAAAATAAAGGTAAAAAAATAGTAATTGATGTTTGGGCTTCTTGGTGTAAAGATTGCCTTGAAAATTTACCAGACGTTAAAAAGCAGCAACAAGAAAATAGTGAAGTTGCATATTTATATTTGTCGTTAGATAGAGATTTAGATTCTTGGAAAGAAGGAGTTAAAAGATTGGGGTTAAAAGGGCAGCATTATTTTATGAAATCTGGTTGGGAAGGTAGTTTCGGGAAGTTTTTAGCGCTAAGTTGGATTCCTCGTTATTTAGTGATTGACAAAGAAGGAAAAATAGCAATTTTTAACAAAACAAAGATCACAGATATCGAAATTATTAAGGAGTTAAAAAAATAATGTATTTTTAACTGTTAAATTTTACCAAAACTTTAAAAAAAAATTATGAAAAAAATTATTTACGTATTCGTTTTTGTTTTATTTGCATCTTGTAACGCAGAGAAACCAGCTGCTTTTTCAGAAGATGTTTTAAATGAGAAATTTTTAACGTTAGACGAAGAATCAATCACGTTTAAAGAGATTTTAGCAAAACATAAAGGGAAAAAAATAATGTTCGAGCTTTGTGCTTCTTGGTGTGCAGAATGTATTTCAGGAATACCGGATATAAAAAAATTAAAAGCAGAAAACCCAGATGTTGTTTTTGTATTCTTATCAATAGATAAAACAGTTGAGCAGTGGAAAAAAGGAAAAGAACGATTTTTTAATATAGAAGGAGACCATTATTTCTTGCCAGCAGCTCTTAAAGGAGGGTATGCAAAAGGTTTAGGTATAAAAGATGTGCCAAGTTATATGGTTGTAAATGAAAAGGGAATTACATCTTTGGCGCACGTAGCAGAATCTATAGATCCGAGGATGAAAGCGGCATTAAGTAAGTAATAAAAACATAAATTATATAGTAATTTTGAGAAAAAAAATAGTTGCAGGTAACTGGAAAATGAATAAAAATCTTGATGAAACTAAAGCGTTAATCAAGCAGATAAAGAAAGGAACAAAAAAGCAAATAGGTGATGATACGCGAGTAATCATTGCACCTAGTTTTGTGAATTTGAATACAGCAATTAAAAGAACTAAAAAATCTGAAATTGAAGTAGCAGCACAAAACATGCATCAATCTAAAAATGGTGCTTTTACAGGAGAGGTTTCTGCAGATATGTTAACTTCTTTAGGGTTAAGTTTAGTGATTCTTGGTCATTCTGAGCGCAGAGAATATTTTGGAGAAACAAATGAACTGCTTGCTAAAAAAGTAACCACAGCGTTAGAGAATAATTTAGAAACAATTTTTTGTTTTGGAGAGGTTTTAGAAGATCGAAAATCAGAAAATCACTTTAAAGTTGTTGAAAATCAATTAAAAGAAGGATTGTTTCACTTAAAAAAAGCCGATTTTTCTAAAATTATATTAGCTTATGAACCAGTTTGGGCAATAGGAACCGGAGAAACAGCATCGCCGGAGCAAGCACAAGAAATGCACGCTTTTATTAGAACAACTATAGCGAATGAGTATGGAGGCGAAGTGGCTGAAAATATTTCAATTTTATACGGTGGAAGTGTAAAACCAACAAATGCTAAAGAAATTTTTTCTAAACCAGATGTTGACGGAGGATTAATTGGAGGAGCAGCTTTAAAAGCTGATGATTTTGTAGCTATAATTAAATCAATTTAATGGATAATATTTATATAGAGTATATTTTTGAAGTATCACCTAAAGAACCAGCAACTGAAATTTTAATAGCTGAATTAGGTGAAATTGGTTTTGAAAGTTTTGTAGAGAATGAAAACGGAGTTACCGCATACATTCAGAAAAATGATTGGAAAGAAAACTTATTAGAAAACGTTTTTATTCTAAAATCAAACGCATTTTCAATCAATTTTAAACACAACGAAATCGAACAAACAAATTGGAATGCCGAGTGGGAAAAAAACTTTAATCAAATTCAGGTAGATGACCAGGTAAGTATTAGAGCACCATTTCATGAAAATCCTAACTTAAAGTACGATATTGTTATAGAGCCAAAAATGAGTTTTGGTACAGGGCATCATGAAACTACACATATGATGGTGCAACATTTAATTAATTTAGATGTAGCCAATAAAAAAGTGTTAGATATGGGATGTGGAACCGGAATTTTAGCAATTTTTGCTGAAATGAAAGGCGCTAATCCAATAGATGCTATAGATATTGATGCTTGGTGTTACGAGAATTCGTTAGAAAATGTTCAAAGAAACGGATGTAAAAATATTACCGTTTATGAAGGAGATTCTTCTCTTTTAACGAATAAAAAGTATGATATTATTATTGCAAATATTAATCGTAATATCTTGTTAAGTGATATGAAAACATACACAAGTTGCTTAAATGAAAACGGTGTTTTATTGTTAAGTGGATTCTATAAAGAAGATATTTCTATTATAGACGCCGAGGTTTCAAAGCACGGTTTAACATTAAATAAAACAATTAACAGAAATAATTGGGTAGCTTTGCAGTATCAAAAATAGCGTAGATGAGTACAATAGAAAAAATACAAGAAGAGCTAGATGTCTTAATTCAAGAAACAAAAAAGCACGAAATTATTTTACATAATGATGATGTAAATACTTTTGATCATGTAATTGATAGCTTAGTAGATGTTTGTGAACATACTTTAGAGCAAGCAGAGCAATGCTCTTTTTTAGTTCATTATAAAGGTAAGTGTGCTGTAAAAACAGGTGAATATAAAGAGTTAGAAGCTATGTGTTCTAAATTATTGCAATTAGGTTTATCAGTAGAGATTGTTTAGTATGGAGAATGTTTTTAGATATTATGAGTTTTCTGATTTTTTAAAAGACGAATCGGAGGCATTTTTAGGAAATGAAATTTGTTTTTCGATATTAAATGAAGAACATTTTTTAATTTTCGAAAAAAATAAAGAAACCTATAACTTATATGTTTCTAAGTATAAATCAAAAAAAGAAGTTGGTTTAAAACCACCTGAAATATTAGAGTTATTGATAAATGATTACGATAAATCATTGCCAGAGCATCGAATAATTTTAAGAAAATATTTAGATTAAAAAACCTCAAAAAAAACTTTTTTGAGGTTTTTTTTTGTTTTAATGTGACTATTTAAAAAAAGCGGTGTCATAACAAGTGTATAAGTAATGCAATTAGTTAAAATAAAAAATCATCCCTTAACGTAAAGAACTTCTCTGAGTAAAACAAAACCCCTTTAGATCTTTTTTAGATCTTGTTAGAAAAGAGAAGTATTTACATAAACACGTTATAAGGATTTAAAAATAGTAGTAGTTAGTTTTATACTAAGTTTGGTTAGATGAAAAGGTCTTAAAATATTAATTTTAAGGCCTTTTTTAAAATGTTAAAAAAAATACAAAAAAGTCTTTTATTTTTAT
Organism: Tenacibaculum sp. M1.3A; assembly: GCF_057732375.1. NCBI lineage: Bacteria > Pseudomonadati > Bacteroidota > Flavobacteriia > Flavobacteriales > Flavobacteriaceae > Tenacibaculum > Tenacibaculum sp. M1.3A. Next base: position 570,192 of record NZ_JBYJEF010000002.1, read on the forward strand.
TAAGTTTGTTTAAGCTGTTCATTTTTAGTGCAACTTTCTGAAAAAGATGATGTTATTTGAGTAAAGAAATGTTTAAATAGATTCAGTTTTTAAAAACTGATTTTATGCTATTGCAGGTTTTAATTTATTGGTAGACCTGTTAAAAATTTAAAGATAATTAAAGGAAATAACTACTTTATTGAGTTTTTAAAAACCAAAAGGTGTTATTTATTGTATATAATATAGTGTTGAACACTATAGGAGTTTATTATAATTTAAATTGTTTTTTTATGAAAAAAAATTACATTTACCCCCCGAAGAATGTAGTCTCTACATTCTTTCTGTTTCTATTTGTTACCATGTTTTCTTATGGTAAGCCTATTGATCCTATTAAGGTTTCAAACGCTAATTGGTGGGAAGGGTATTTCGGTAAAATAACAACAAAAATAGCTGTAAGTAATACTTTTTTAAGAAGTAATTCTTCAGCAATGTTTGCTGTGACTGCGTTCGATTTAGATACAAGTTCTGGAGGAAACGACTATGTTGTGGAATATTATAATTCTAATGCTTATGTGCCATTAACAAATAATCCAGTGCTAACATCGAGCACTGATATTCAATCAGTAATTATTTTAATAAATGGAGTTCAAGATGGTATTAATGAAGATTTTACTATTTTAAGAGATGATGGAATTAATTATTTTGATTTTGATTCTGGTAGTGCAGATGGTTCTTTTTTCGATATAATTGTAAATGGAGTTAATTTTGAGATTAGTAAAAATAGTGCTACGCAATATAGCATTCGCGCTTATAATCCCTTTACTTTTGCTTATATAAATACAGCTCCAATTAACTTTCAAGATCTTTTACAAGATAGGTTATTTTATAGAAATACGGCTGTGCCTGTCACTAATGTTAATATTGACAGGATCTTTACTTTTTTTACTTTTGATGACGTTGGGCAACAGGGTGCTAACCCACCATCTACGTTCATTAAATACGTCAGAAACGTTGTAGATGACACAAATTCAGTAGCCGCTAATAATACGGGTACTATTGTTGGTAATGTCTTATCTAATGATTCAACAAGTCAAGGTGTCTTACAAGTAGATGATATTAATTTATATCAATCTTCTGTAGGTGTTGTCTATACAACTCTTTATGGTAGTATTACAATACAAGCAGACGGTAGTTATGTGTACGATGTTGATGAAGAAAATACTACAGTTACAGGTTTAAAAAATGGAGAAACAATACAAGATATTTTTTCATATACAGCAATTGATAATGTTGGCTCAGATACAGGTATTCTTTCTATAGATATAAATGGAGTTACAGAGCCGCCGGTTGCTAAAAATAATTTGCAGGATATCATTGTAGATACAGTAGTGGCTGCTAATAATAATGTAGTTGGTAATGTTATTACAGATGAAGGACCTGATGGAGCTGATGCGATCGATAGAGGATTGTCACAACTAATTTGGGAAAGTCAATTTACCAATGGAGAAACAGTTAACGGAAAATCTAGGACCATCACAGGAACAACATTAGATTTTACGACAATAGATGTTAATGCTATTGGTGTTATTGGTAATCAGACAGTTAATTATGGGACTAACGGAGGTCATTCAGGGTATTTATTTTATAACATAGATCCAGCAGCAAATACGCCTGGAGCAACTACAGATTTGGTTATCGATTTTGATAAGCCAGTATTTAACTTAGGTTTCTTAGTAACTGATATTGATTACTCTCAAAATAATACTTGGCAAGATCAAATAAAGATAGAAGGAACAACAGCCGCAGGTACTGTTGTGTCAACTTTTAATTATGTAACAACAGAAGATGTTATTGCAACAGGAAATCCTACCTTTTATGGAACAGGATCTGCACCAACAACAGAAGCTACAGGAAATATAAACGTCTTTTTTACAGAGCCAATAGATCAATTAAAACTGAGCTATAGTTATGGGCCTGATGTAACGGCAACAGATCCAGATGGTCAAATAGCAGGGGTGTCAGACATATATTGGCAAGATGAAGCTTCGGTTGTTGTGATAGAATTAGAGAGTACGTCTGTTCCAGCAGGGGGATTAACATTTGTTGGTACTTATGGTACGATAACAATATTTCCTGACGGTAGTTATACATATGATGTTGATGAAACAAATCCAAATGTTCTTGCTCTTCTCTTAGGAGATGAGCTTACAGAAGATTTTGATTATACAATTTCAGATGGCTCTAATCCTGCTGATGCACAGCTAATCATAACAATTAAAAGTAGTGCTTGTACAGTTTCTGCAGCTTCTAGTACAGAAACACTTTGTGTAAACACAGTTTTAACAAATATTACTCATAATACAGCAGGAGCAACAGGTGTTGCTAATGACGGTGTTTCAGGAGCAAATGGTTTACCTTTAGGAGTAAGTGCTTCATGGGCTTCAGATATAATAACTATTAGTGGTACTCCAACTGCTACAGGAACTTTTAATTATAGTATTGAGTTAACAGGTGGTTGTAACCCTTCGGTTAATGCCACAGGAACAATTACGGTAAATGCATTAGACGATGCAAGTTTTAGTTATGGCGCAGCTGCTTATTGTGCAGATGCAACCGACCCAACCCCAACAATTACAGGATTAGCAGGCGGAACATTTAGTTCAACAGCAGGATTAAGTATTGTATCAGGAACAGGATTGATTGATGTTAGTGCATCAACACCAGGAACATATACTGTAACATACACAACAGCCGGAACCTGTCCAAATAGTGCAACAACAAGTGTAACTATAAATGCATTAGACGATGCAAGTTTTAGTTATAGCGCAGCTGCTTATTGTGCAGATGCAACCGACCCAACCCCAACAATTACAGGATTAGCAGGCGGAACATTTAGTTCA